>JANMGH010000197.1:0-26428 GCA_031374515.1 Pirellula sp.
GCAGACCAATCTACTGGCTCTCAACGCAACGATTGAAGCCGCCCGTGCCGGTGAGGCTGGCAAAGGCTTTGCTGTGGTCGCGAACGAAGTCAAAGAACTGGCCAAGGAAACAGCCAAGGCCACGGAAGATATCAGCGCTAAGATTGCAACCATTCAAACAGACACGCAAGGTGCTGTCGCCGCGATTCGCGAGATCAGCGATGTCATCAACCAAATCAACGATATCTCGAACACGATAGCCAGCGCTGTTGAAGAACAGACTGCGACCGCGAACGAAATGGGACGCAACGTCAGCGAAGCTTCGAAGGGTTCGGGCGAAATTGCTCAGAACATTAATGCTGTTGCGACTGCTGCTCAAAATACGACACAGGGAGCCAACAACACTCAACAGGCGGCGAGCGAATTGAGCCGCATGGCTTCTGATCTACAACAGTTGGTCAGCCAATTCAAGTATCAGAAAGACACTTTGGAAAGCCATGCAACCAAGCAACGCCCAGCTCCGGTAACCCACACCGGATCATCGTTCGGAAGCTATCAGAACGTGTAAAGGTATTTGAGAGAAATCATTCTGGTTCCCAGGTTTCAAACCTGGGAACCAGCGTGGAAAAATGCCGCTTAGATCCTAAAGAGTGAGCGGCAGGCTGAAAACGATTACCTGAGCCTGAGGCGCTAGCCGAGCCACGCCGCAAGAAATCGGCTATCGCCTCAGGCTCAAACGGAAAATACAGCCGTATATTGCAAACAGTCGACCCATTTTTAACACAGGGACATTCCCATGCGAGCGTTAGTCATCGACGATTCCCGAGCCGTTCGTCGGATCATCGGAAACATCATGAAAGAGTTGGGCTACGAAGTTATCGAAGCCGGTGATGGCCTTGAGGGTTTGGCACAACTAGATGCCCATGGTCCGCAGGATATCGTCCTGGTCGACTGGAACATGCCAAACATGAACGGCCTCGAGTTCATCAAGGTGGCTCGTGCCATTCCTGCATACTACGATATGCCGATCATGATGGTGACGACCGAAACAGAGATGGAAAAGATGGCTCAAGCCTTCGTGGCTGGCGTCAACGAGTACGTCATGAAGCCGTTCGACAAAACGATCATTCTTGAGAAGCTACAACTCCTCGGAATCGGACTGGGAGCGTAAATCATCGTGCGAAAGATAAGAGTCCTTATAGTCGACGACTCGACGGTTATCCGTCGATTGTTGTCCGACGCTCTAGCTGCCGATCCAGCCATTGAGATCGCAGGGATTGCCGCTAACGGCAAGATTGCGCTATCCAAGATCCCACAACTGAATCCAGACATTATCACCTTGGACATGGAGATGCCCGAGATGGATGGGCTGACGACGTTGGTCGAGCTTCGCAAGCTCTATCCAAAGCTGCCGGTAATCATGTTCAGCACGCTCACCCAACGCGGTGCCGAGTCGACACTCGAAGCACTTGCTAAGGGAGCTAACGACTACGTGACGAAGCCTGCGAACGTCGGCAGTGTCAATGCTGCGATTCAGAGTGTCCAGAACGAATTGCTGCCGAAGATCAAGCAGTTTTGTAAGTGGGCTATCCCGACTATCGCGAATACGGCTAAGCCATCGAATCTGATCAACCGGCTCAGCGGAAATTCGGCGTTGAGTCTCCAGACCGGAGCGAAGCCCAGTCGCGTGGATATCGTCGTCATTGGAACATCCACTGGTGGGCCTAACGCTTTATCGACGGTACTCCCTAGGATTCCAGCTGATTTTCCGGTTCCGATCGTAATCGTTCAGCACATGCCACCGATTTTTACGACGCATTTGGCGGAGCGTTTGAATCAGCAATCGAAGCTTCACGTTCACGAAGCAGCACACGGCGACTCTTTAGAACCAGGCGGTGCTTGGGTAGCTCCCGGAAATTTCCATTTGACGATGCGTCGTCAAGGAACGCAACTCAAGGCAGTGCTCAATCAAGAGCAGCCCGAAAATTCATGCCGGCCTGCGGTCGATGTCCTCTTCCGATCTGCGGCTGAACTATTCGGTTCAAACGTTCTTTCCGTTGTGATGACCGGAATGGGACAAGATGGCCAACGTGGCTGCGGAATTGTACGACAAGTTGGCGGGCGAGTCATGGTTCAGGATGAAGCGACATCGGTTGTCTGGGGTATGCCCGGTTCGGTTGCGAACGCAGGGTACGCACACCAGATCGTCCCGCTTCAAAGGATTGCTGACGAGATCATTCTTCATACCCAATCGGGCCGGACCGTACGAACCTTAGAAAAGGCAGGAACCTGAGATGAGCGTAGCCTCTGCCCCCGTTAACACCAACGCCTTCGACTTCCTCTGCAACTTTGTTCGTGAGAAATCAGCCATTGTTTTGGAACCAAGTAAAGCCTATTTGGTCGAATCGCGATTGAATCCGGTTGCTCGCGAGAATGGTCTATCGTCGCTGGATGAACTCGTTGCCGCTTTAAAGAAGCCAGGCAGTCGAGATTTAGCGACAAAGGTCATCGATGCAATGACGACGAATGAGTCGAGCTTTTTTAGGGACTTACAACCGTTCGAAGCGCTTAAAACCGTCATCATTCCGGAGCTTATGGAAAGACGTTCCAAAGAGCGAACTCTCAACATTTGGTCAAACGCTTGCTCGAGTGGACAGGAAGTCTATAGCATTGCGATGATGTTACGCGAAAGCTTTCCTGCACTCGCAGGTTGGAAAGTTCGATTGATTGCGAGCGATCTATCGACCTCTATCCTTAAGAAAGCGCAGGAGGGGATTTTCAATCAAACCGAAGTCAACCGCGGTTTACCAATGCCAATGCTTCTCAAGCACTTTACGAAGTCGGGACTTCAGTGGCAAATTAGGGATGAAATTCGGAAGTCGATAGAGTTTCGGGAGGTCAATTTGATCGAAAGTTGGCCACCAACTTTGCCGACGATGGACATTATATTTCTTCGAAATGTGCTTATCTACTTTTCGCCGGAAACGAAAACGAGCATCCTCAACAAAGCGCATCGCATATTGAAGCCTGATGGATGTTTATTTCTAGGGGGGGCTGAAACCACTATCAATCTTGATACCAAATTCGTGCGGTCACCAGTTGGCAAAACAACCTGTTACCGACCTGGCTAACAACCGATGTAGGCAAGTTACTAAACCAATTTTGCTAAAACAGGCAACCGTAAATAAATCTAAACCAAGGGGTGATACCTATGATCACAAACCAAGACATTGTTTCCATCGTACAGAGCATTCTCGCTACCACGTTGGAACTGGAATCTTTTGCATGCGAGCGGACGGCCTTTGCAAATGTGTCCGGGAATGTTTCCGGGTGCATTCAAATCAGCGGTGAATGGCAGGGAGCCGTTGTCATTCAATCGCCTGAAAGTTTAGCAAAAACCTTTGCAAGCAAGTTTTTCGAATTGAATCAAGCCGACATTACGGAGGATGACCTCCGCGATGCCTTTGCCGAGCTGACGAACATGATCGGTGGAAACATCAAGGGCCAAGTTCCCTGTCCGTCCTTTCTCTCACTCCCATCGGTGACAACGGGCCAAAACTTCGATTTTCATTTATCCAACGCGATTGTTGTCCGTGACTTGAACGTCCAATGCGAGGGTCAGACGCTTAGGGTCATGATGTTTGAAGAAGATCGAACACAGGCAAATCGCCTTAGCAATCGCAAATAAAGCTTTAACGATTGGGCGGCCAGGGTATGCCTCCAGCTTAATGCCGGAGTTGGAGTTTTCCGTTCGGAAATGAAGTTTCGGTCGGCAAACTTTCTGTCATCCGCATTCCCGACGTAAGTATTCCCCAAATCTTCAGCGACAGTCTGCGTAGTTTGGGGGAGTTCGTTTTTTTTTCGGATGGTAGTCGTACATTGATTCCGAAGAAGAGCCAGAGGTGTACAAAGGGAAGTGGCCAGATTTGGTTCTTGATTTTTCCTGTGATATTTTCCTGATGTAGTAATTGCACTTCAATTCTTCATTCAAGACATGGCGGTTGATAGATGATTGGATCGAACTGGCGATGGCGGCTACCAACTCGCTCGCAGACTCTTGTGTGTTCCTGTTTTTCTTTTGTATTTCTCTGTTTTTCGAGCACGACTGCCGTGACGGTATCGGCTCAGGACACGGAAACAGGTTTGGCATATGGAGATCCTTTACCTCCATTGCCGTTGCCTCAACATGCTGGTCGAACCCCAGAGACGCCGGAGATGACACGACCGCAAGAATCCCAGCCAAATCGCGATTCACGTATGCTGGTTCAGAAGCAAGGATCACGCACTAGAGAAATGCCCGTGCCAGGCAAACCCGGCCGTGGACTCGTTCCGTTAGATGAACTCGATTCCGAAGCTTCCGAGTCAGCCGACTTAGAAAACATGGGTCAACTCTCCTTCGTTCCACATCAATTTCGCAATGGTGGAATCACGTTTGAATACATTTACACGGGCGAGTCCTTTACCAAAGATCGCGGTGGATTGTCGTCAACGCGCAGTACCAATTATCGGAGCAATTTTGACTTGGTTGGGATGCTTAATACCTCCAAAATGGGTTGGTGGGACAATGGTCGTTTGTTTGTTTACGGTCAGAATGTAAGCGGTCGGCCACTTTCCAAAGAAGATGTCGGCGACGTGCAGTTATTCAGCAATTTGGATTCGACGATCAGCGATACAGAGCGGCCCAATTTCACCACTATTGCGGAATACTGGTATGAACACTTGTTGCTCGATGGCAAAATGCGTTTCAAGGTTGGTAAGCAGGATTCCAACGTCGACTTCGCACTGTCAGACTTGGGCGGGGACTTTGTGAACTCGTCCTTCGGATTTCCTCCCATGATCCCCTTTCCTACGTTTCCTAGTCAGGCGCTTGGAATGTCATGCTTCCTTAACTTGACCGATGAACTGACCTTTGGATTAGGAGCTCTCGATGGAACATTGCCATCTGGGCCGCAGGGAGTTCGATGGGGATTTGATACGCTCGGACATAACGGCATGATTAGTCTCTACCAATTAGAGTGGAAACCTGCCTTGGGAGCAGATGGTCAACTCCCCACGACCCTTCGCACCGGCATCTGGCATCATTCGGACAAAGACGTGTGGGTTGAATTGTCCGCAAATCCCAATCCAGTAACCTTTAACCAAAACTATGGTGTATGGACCACGGCCGACCAAATGATCTGGAAGGAATCCGATTCGGCCGATGACGATCAAGGGCTGGGGGTCTTTGGGCAATTCGGATGGGCGCCCGGAGATCGCAATCTCCTTCAAGAGTACTACGGTGGTGGCGCTGTCTACAAAGGACTATTGACCGGTCGCGACAGCGACCTCATCGGTTTCGGTATCGCAGCAGCAATGTTCAGTTCAGGATTCCGAACACAAAACGCTGCAGCCAACATTGACATCACACGCTTTGAAACAGACTACGAGTTGTTTTACAAGTATCAGCATTCCCGGTTCATCTCCCTACAGCCGGACATGCAATACATTTCTAGCCCTGGCGGCATGTATAAAGACACGATCGTGGCTGGGCTACGATTTGAGGTCGTTTTGTAATTGGCAGCGTTTAAGCACGATACCGACCTGCGTTACTCGGTCGGCCCATAGACCTGCCGAAAAAGTCAGGCGTGCGCGAACGAAGCGGATAACGTGCCGCTATGGATTGGCTTGCGTCGATTGATCCTTTGCCAGGGACCGAAACAGCACTTGCTTCGATGCTGACGACAAGCATTACAGACGCAACAACGACAACAGCTAGAATTCTCAACATAGTTTTGGCTCCAGTTCAAGGACATAACCTACTTTGGATGCGGTTTGTAAATGCAATAACCATACCGAAATAGGGCCCTGCTGAGCAAGAGAACCGAGGCAGCCTAGTCGAACTTTTCCCAAACGATATTTCGCACAAGGCATTTGCAGGGCAGTTGGAGTGTTTTTGCCATGTTTTCGATGCAGTACTCTAATTAATTGCAAAATCTTTTTCGTGCGAAATTGTCGACCTGTTTTCAAAGCTAAGGTTATTGGCAACCCAATTTTTGGACGTTGCTATTATGCAACTTGTTGCAAAAAAGCAACATTACGTTGTATTCAGCGAACCCACAACTTTGCGATAATGGTGAAGCAAAAATGTATCGATGCTTGTACTCCCTTTTTCTAATTCTAGTATCCACCAATGTCTTTGCGGAAGAACTGATTCTTCACGTTGCAACGAATGGTCGTACACAGTCTCAAGGCTCTGAATCGGACCCGTTTTCATCGATACAGCAAGCACGCGACCATATTCGCCAACTTCGTGGTGAGGGATTGCTCGACAACACTTCGGTCAATGTACTTGTTCATTCAGGAAGATACGATCAGCTTGCGACCCTCAAGTTCACCGCAGAGGATTCCGGAACAAGGGACTTCCCGGTGACCTACCGATCCGTCGGCGGCGAAGTGCTGCTTTCCGGTGGCATTGAGATTCGAGATTGGCGAAAGCCGACCGACGCAGAGCTGGAAAGACTACCTGCAATTGCTCACGAGCAAGTTGTCTGCGCCGAACTGAGCAAGGTAGGCATCTCCAGCGGTGTTTTGCACTCACATCGGTTACACCAACCAATGCATGCTTGCCCGTTAGAGTTGTTTGCCAATCAACACAGACTTCCCCGTTCAGGCTGGCCAAATGAGGGATGGGCTTTCGCAAAAACTGTTGGCGCTACCTCTTGGAAAGCAGACCGCAATATCCATGCCCGCGATAAGCAAAATGTCTGGGCGATTGGGTTTTGGGAGGCGGACTGGAGCAGTTCATTGGAACCCGTCGCGATCGATCACCTATCGAACCGGATGTCCCTGAGCTCCTCGGAGCCGCTGTGCCCCAAAAAAGTACGCGAGGGAGCACGCTATCGATTGAGCAATGTTCTTGGCGAGTTGGATAGCCCAGGGGAGTGGTTTGTTGACGAAGACTCACAACTGCTCTTGTATTGGCCGGTTGGAAACGGCGCTGTCGAATCGGTTTCCGTAGTCGAAACATTGTTTTCAATATACGATTCCGAATTCCTAACACTTGACGGCTTTCGCATTGAGTCCGCACGGTCCATGAATATTGAAATTGCTGGTGGACAGAGTGTCTGCGTAAGCAACTGCAGCATCGGCCAATCAGGAACAGTCGGAGTTCACATTGTCGGCGGATTTGAACATAAAGTGGTCAATTGCGAAGTCGCTTGTACTGGATCGAGCGCGATTCGAATCGAAGCCGGCAATAGAGACACGCTGGAACCATGCGATCATGTCGTTGAAAACTGCAGGATTCACAATTTTTGTCAGCATTATTTAGGGGGGCGAGCCGCCATAGCTCTCCATGGAGTTGGAATCCACGTGACGACCAATCATATCCATGATGGTCCAGATGTTGCTATCGCAATTCACGGAAACGAACATCTCATTGAAAACAACGAAATTGAATCGGTATGCAAGGAAACGGATGACTCCGCTGCCATCCATCTTTCCTTTGACCCAACTTATCGAGGAAATATTATTCGAAAGAACTATGTACATAACCTAGGTGGATTCAGTCGAATCGGCATCGTAGGTATTTACCTCGATGATTTCGCAAGTGGAACGGTGGTGGAAAACAATCTTTTGGTTAGTACTATCCGCGGAATTGCCATTGGAGGTGGCCGCGATAATCGTGTCGAAGGAAATATCATTGTGAATTCGATTGCCCCCATACAATTGGATGCTCGTGGATTGACTTGGGCAAGCGACCAAATTGCAACTGAAGATTCGCGGATCGTCAAGTTGTGCAGGACTGTGCTGGAGAATAACCCGGTATATGGAAGTCGTTATCCAGAACTTCTCTCGCTATTGCAAAAGGATCCAGCGACGCCACTTGGGAACATCGTGCGTTCTAATACGTTTGATTGCTTGCGAGGCGTCGAGTTGCACGGAATCGACAGACAGTTCGTTCTCGTCGAGAATAATCGACGCGTGCCAGTCGATCAAATCGCTGCGACAAAGCCAAATCTTCGAAAGCTAGGCATTGAGTTGCTTGCCAAGCCGAACGAGCAAAGCGACGAAACCTTCGCAGCGGCATCGAAGTATGTTGGAAAGAAAACGGACGCGGAATAGTCACATGCCAATCCGTAATAGGTCGTGAGAAACTGCAGACTTGGCATCCTGCTTGTGGATTCATTGCAATTCACAGCCTGAAAGCACCAGTCCTTTGTCCAACTAAGAAATTGCAATTGATGGTTTTGACACGTAGCGAAATTTGACACGTAGCGAAAGTCGTCAAGACTTTTGGCGATTTGCACGTGCCGTAACTCTTGACGAGTTTCGCTACTGAAAAATCCAATCGGGACGAAGCACTTGGACTCTATGGTAACTTGGAACTCCCGCTCCGTTCTTAAGTTGAACAAACCGGTAGCAGTTTTCGATTTGCTCAATGGCTCAAAGCCATGTCCGTGCTAATGGTCTGGAATTGGCGGATTGGCCCATTTACCGCTTGTGTCCACACCACGTACCACGAACCCCTTCTTGTGCCAATCAAACCAAGTTGTTACGTCCGCAGCTGCATAACGGATTGTCAAGCCACAGCGTCGTCGATTCGATTCATTCGCCTCGGAACCGTGCAGCAATAGATCCGAATGCATTGAAAAACTACCGGCAGCGAGCTGGACGTCAACTTCTGCGTCTCCGTACGAATGCGGATTCTTCACCGCAAGATCCAGTACGGTATTCGCATCCTGCGTTTGATCGTAGTCGATTAAGCCGTGAATATGAGAACGCGGTATGAACTTCATGTTTGCATTTTCAGGGTCCGCATCATCGATCGCAAGCCAAACGGTCACTGTCTTAGTGGGGCTTAGCGGCCAGTAAGTGCTGTCCTGATGCCAGGGTACTCGCTTTCCATCATGGGGTATTTTACAGAAAAAGTGCGAGCCCCAGCAGACCACGTTGGGACCTAACAAGTCCGAAACGACATCTACTATTCTCTTGTGTTGAACCAATTGATAGATGCGTGCAAATCTCAAGTGTGCCGTGTTGATCGAATAACTGGATCGTCCCAACTCGATAAACGCAGCTAGAACGCCATCAAAGAAGGCACGGACTTCTCTCGATTCATCTTGATCGAGTCCCTGGAACGGCATCAAATATCCGAAGTCATTGTAGAATTGAATCTGCGAGGCGCTCAACGTTTTAGAGGATTTAGTCTCGCAAGGAACAAATCCAATCTTGCGAGGCAACTCCGCCAATTGCAATGGCGACGGGTTCGGAATGTCATCGACTTTAGTGGTCATGTTTTGAGCTATCATGAGGGGATGCAAAAAGCCTAGGCCGCTCTATTTCTTGGAACTGTTTTGTTGGCCTGGAGCGATTGTAGTTACGGGCTGTCCTAACAGCAAAGGCTCACCGAAGACCATTCGTTGATCGCCTTGTTCTCGCAACCACGCGTCAAGCTCAGTCCGCATCGCCAACAATCTATTGGCTTCCTTTGGTTCGGAGGCGAGATTGTGTTGTTCGAACGGATCCGTTTCCAGATTGTATAGCTCTTCGGCGGGATGATCGATGTAGCGACTTACCGTGGCAGCTGCCTTTGGATTCGTTTTGGCTGACTCGAGCCACGACTGCCAGTATTCGCGACCGCTAGGGCCTGACGATCTGGATATATGGGTGTGTTGCTGGAATTCGGGATGAAGGTTACAGATATACTTCCACTCCTTTGTTCGCACGCTTCGAATGGGATAGACGTTGAAATCACCATCGCCACTGTGTGTGCTAAAAACCTTATCCCTATGCACTTGGGACTTGCCCAGCAACACATTAGCAAACGATTTGCCATCGATCCCAAGTGGAACTGTCCCGCCAGCGATTTCGATCAATGTGGGGAGTAAGTCTGGCCAGCATATCATCGCATTGGTAGTGGAGTTGGGTTTCACATGCCCGGGCCATTCGACGATGAACGGTACGCGAATGCCAGCGTCGTATAGAGTCCATTTACTGAATGGCCAAGCGCTTCCATGGTCCGCAGTACAGGCAAAGAGCGTATCGCCCGCGACTTTACTTCGCGCAAGTTTGTGAACTTCTCCCAGCAACGTGTCTGCGTTTGTTACATCCTCGAGGTATCTTGCACGCATCGTTCGCGTTTCTGGTGAGTCAACGTGGGTTGGAGGCAATTTGATTTTCGCAGGATCGTAAGAAGTCGTTTCACTCCAAGGTGTATGTGGGTGACGCGTCCCAACAAAAAGGCAGAGCGGTTTCGAAGCGTCGCGTGCATTCAAAAAAAGTTCAACATCGGCGGCAACCGTTACCCCTTTGTTTGGACCGTCAACATAGTCAAATCCGTGGTTCTTGGCGTAATCGGCGTGCGCAACTTTCCCGATCGCAGCGACTTCATATCCGAGGGCTCGGAGGACGGGAGGCAACGATGCAACGTCCTGATTCTTGGGGCGATGATTGGGTTCCGCACCATTTCGAGCGGGCCAGAGACCGGTTAGCATGGCAGTCCGGCTTGGTCCACAGGAAGGCGATGCCACAAACGCATGGGTGAATTTAATTCCGTTGGACGCTAGCCGTTGCATGTTAGGGGTGCGGATATCGTCGGCCCCATAAGCTTGCGAGTCCACCATACTGTGGTCATCATTGATAAAAATGACGAAATTCGGTTTTGAGCCCGATCGAACTTCGTCCGCCTGCAATCCGCCCATCAAGAACCAGACGAAACCAAGAAAAACGATTGACTGATTCATGCTTTAAGCGTGTTGTCGGGAGTGTGATTTAATCTGCGTTTCCGTTGGCAGTGCTCCACCACAGATCATGCGGTTCGCCGACGAGCGGCAAATCGATTTGGTCGATCTCGTTCCAAAGCCTTTGGACCGTTTCTTCGACAGGCTCGTCGTCATAATCGTACCACAGGCGATCGATACCGACAGGCTCACGCTCCACCAACTCCACTTTTTCCGGCACCGGTTGACTTCTCGGTTTGCGAACAATCGGATCTATTCTCGGTGGATGAGGCAATTCGATTGCACTCGGCTTGAAGGTTGGTATTGGTTGTGGCAGCGGAAAATCAATGGGGGTCGGTGATGGTGGCTGAGGTGCAAGCTCCAGGACCGCGGGTGCAACAAATTCGACCCTCGTTGAAACAGGAACAGCCGCCATTGGTCTTTCGGCTATTTTCTCTTCGAGTACGACTTCGGGTACCCGCCGGGCTATTTTCTCAACGGGCACATCATGCGGTTGGTAAATTCGAGCATCCCCAATTTGCCCCTGAGCCGGCAATACACGCACCTGCACGTCTATTTGATGGAAGATTCGCATGATATGTTCATGGCAAGTAAACATGATGACTTGATGTCCGAGCGATGCAAAGTCACGAAGTACCTTTGCAGCATGGGTTGCACGAATTGAGTCGAAGTTCACCAGCACGTCGTCTAATACCAACGGGAGCGTGACTCCTCTCCGGGAATACGCAGCAGCCAACGACAGTCGCAAGGCGATGAACACTGCTTCGCGTGTACCACGACTCAGCACTTCAAGCGGTAGGCTCTGATTTTTCTCATTGTCGATACGAAGAGCATTCTTGCCCAGTGGAGTCCAAACTCGAACATACTTGCCATCGGTCAATTGTTTGAGAAATGCTGACGCCTCTCGCAAAGTCTCTGGTTGCCTCTCTGTTTCATAAACTTCGCAAACCTTTTCGAGCATGCTCGTGGTTGCTCCTAATGTTCTCCAATGTTCCGAACACGCTGCCAATTGCTTTTCAAGGCATGCCAGTTCCAATTTCACCTCGGCTAATCTTCTGTCTGCGGCAAGGCTTTTCATTTCCTGAGCCGTTTCACCTTGCCGTTGAAGCAACTGCGAAACACGTTCGTCGGCTTGTTGAGTTCGCTGTCCAAGTGTGTCCCATCTCTTTTCCAGCTCTCCAACAGGTGCATTTTCAAGAAGTCGCGATATGGACTCATACGGAACATGCCCACCGATGATGGCGCTGATCCGAGAATCAAGATCCGCGATTTCTTGCCTAATCTTCAAGAACTGGTGCTTAAGCGATAATTGCTCCTCGAGTTGTTGTTGATTTTCAACGCCCATATCGGCCAAGTGCGTTTGACGAGCGCGAATCCAACGGTCCATGAGTCGCTGAAGCGATTTTTGCTTCTTGGATAGCTCTTCGTCGTCAGTCCGTAACTGGCGACGCAGGGTAATGTACTGCTGATGTTGTGCAAGAGTGTTCGAGAGTTCTTGGAGTTTTAACAGTGGCCCCTCGACCACGCCGTCTTTGGAATGGGTGTTCGCAGCGGCGGCTCTCAACGCAATTTGGTCGTCTCGATTGCGTTGATCTCGTTTTTCGACTCGATCGCGTGAATCACGACGGTCTCGATCCGCGGATTTGATTGCATTCCCTTGGGTGTTTTCGCGAGACTGTTCGACCCGTTCCAGGAGAGAACGGGCGGCTGGGTCCTTGTACTCATGGTTTGCGTCATCGGTAGCCACTTTCAATTGCAAGGAGAGCGCTTCGATGCGTTGAAGACCGGTGGAGAGCTCCAATTTTCTTTGGTCCAGTTCGTCTTCGTGTGCTTTCAACCGGCGTCGCGTTTGCAACAGAGACTCGTAACCTTCTGCAAGCAATCGAATGTTTTTGGGAGAAAGTGAGTCCGCTAGTCCTAATTGGCTGAGCGTCTTCCTCCATTGATTCTTGGCCGATTTGAGGCCAGCTGCCGCTTCCATTCCTTGCTGCCGAACGGCCTTGAAACGCTGTTTTGCCGCTTGGAGATTGTGGAAGACCGGTAAATAACTTTCGCACTGTTTCACTTCATGTTCTGCTTCGCGAATCCTCTGCTCAAGCGAGCTGTTGTTTTCGGGTAACATCTTGAGAAGTTCTTCACGTTCTTCTTCGGTTCTTCGAACTTGCATGCTGATGGCTTCGAGCTCTGCGTCGCAATCCATTAGTTCATTGCTTGATCCGTCTTCCAGTTGTTTCCAGTAATAGTATGTTCCAACTAGAACTGCGATTCCTAGGAGAAAAAGAAGTATCCCTGCGTTCTGATTGGTGGCGTCCTCTTTTTGTTTTTCTATGGCAGTAAGAACATAGGATGGAATGTTCTTTGCTTGAGTTGTCCATTGCCAATGCAAGGTTTTACCCAGTCCCAACACCAACATGATTGCGCCAAAGATAAACGGAACGGCCAATCGAAAAACATGGTCGATGGGCAAGCCCTCTTCGCTCTCCATGTTGACCGCACGCTCCTCAATTTCACGCTTGTGCATCAAGTTCTTTTCAAGGCGCTCTTCCAGAGTTTGGCTTTTTCGCAACGAGCCTAGCAGTTCGTTAGAGTTCCTAATTGCTTTCTGGAGGTCTTTTTCATTTCGGAGGGCGAGAAATTCATTGATCTCCGCAGCCAGTCGTTCACCTTCTTTTCGGTCTGTCCGTCCGCGCTCTTTGGCTTGCTTTAGGCGGACCATATGGGTTCGAACGTCGCGAGCAGGTCCTGCAAGTTGACCGATTGCTTGTCGCGACAAGTCGGGCATGTTCGCCAATCGCTTGTCGTTGAGCAAAGCTTCTTGGTCCTGTTCGCTCAGCCCCAATCTCTTGGCGTCGTCAATCAATTGGCCCTGAGTCAATTGGTAATCCGATTCAAGCCGTTGGATTTGCTTTTGGAGCGAAATGATCCAAGGCCCTTGCTCGCCAGCAGCTTCGATCTTTCCTGCCAGAGATAGAATTCCTTTGCTGACAGGCATTTCGCTTGCCCGCTGTCGGATTTGTTTGCGTTCGTCTTTAACCGTTTGGATCTGACGACGTTTGTCTTCGATTTGTTCTTGGATCTCCTTCAGTTTTTCGATAGCGTTTTCGGGTAAGTCAACTCTTGCGTTGAGTGACTTGAGGCGACTGCGAAGGTTGTCTCGTTGTACCCAGGGCTCTCGAACTTGTAGCGCTGTTTCAACCGCTCTCGATTCGAGTTCCCATTGATCCGTTCGTTGACGCAATTCGTCGATTTCCGTCTGTTGGTTTTTGCGATGAGCGGCTAGTTCACCCCATCGACGGCCTTTGGCTGTAAATTGTTCCAACTCGTCGCGAAGCTTCTCGCGCTTAGCCAACATGGTCGACATTTGTCCCGAATCGGCAGCGGTCGAGACGATTTGGCCCCGGGCTGTCTTCAGTTGTCGCATAACATCGACAAGAGAAACGCGGTCGAGCCCACTCGATAGTTTGTAAAGTTCGTCTGCCGCCGCGGTGTCATCGAGCGTGCTGAGTTCCTGGAGTTCTCGTAAACCAATCGCAAACACATTGGTAAAGATGGATTCATCGACGCTTCCTAACAATGAAGTTAGTCGATGTTGCCCTTGGGTCACTCCGTCGCTGCTTGTAACGGTCAATTGGCCAACAATACTTGGGTCATTTAGGGTTGCGCGTCTCGCGATTTCGTAACCGCCACCAGGTCCACTAACACGCATCGCACCGCCCGGCTTACCGGGAAAAACAGGTGGTAAGTATCGCTGCCTACGCTCTGCTGTGAAGCCGTAGAGCATCGTGCGTAGGAATTGCATTAATGTCGTTTTGCCAGCTTCGTTCGGACCATAAAATACCGTCATCCCGTCGGGGAGTGAGTCCACGGAGAGTCCAGACCATACACCAAAGCCATCTATCTGTATGTCTCGTACCTTCATGCTTTGGTACCTCCAAATTTCCTTGTAGATGCTAGCAGATCAATCTTATGCCCCCGAAGCAGATCAACCCCCAATAATGTAGCACGGTCGAGCATTCCCGTGACGTGATTCGCGTCGTCGTTGACCAGGAGCGATTGCCAAGTCGGGCTACCTGGAGTCTCACTTTCGACCAGTGTCTTGAGATTGATGTTTTTTCCAAGGCTCTTCCGACTGTCGGAACAGGTTCTCAAAAAGTCACCTAAAATCGTCTCTTCATCTTGCCATTTCTTCGGGAATTCTTTTGGCGAGAGAACTTCGATGTCGGTCGACCAAACCGCGCAGGAACCATGCCCATACTCGCGACGAAGCCACGAAAGGATTTCTTCGAGCGCTGCCGGTCCAACCTGCGATGCGTTCTCCAGGTCCATTTCAATGCGCCAGTTTACTATTAGATTGCGAGTCCCATTCTCCGATTGGAGTCGTGAGACCCTTTTGGTCATCAATTGACGTACGTCTCGACCAAGAGCCAAATCTTCCGTATCAAGTGTCTGGGTTACATAGCGAAATACGTCTACGTCTTGCGCTGTAATTTGTGCATCATGGTTGCCGTCCACTTCTACGGTCCAATACCCATGCGCTCCATCCTCGGAAAAGGACCTCCCCTGCGGAGTGCCGCAAATACGCATATGCGGGGCTTCGCCATGAAGCGTTTGCCGCTGATGATTGCCACCCAGCGCCCAATAATCGATGCGTTGACTGAGCAAAGTGTCGCGATCGGCTATTCCATGCGCCAATGCAATAACATACGTATCGTCGGCCTCAAGCTGAAACTCGGCAGCTCGAATCGATTCTCTTCCGTCGCTGGATCTGCCAAGAATTGTTGCTAGAGGGAAACCGTTGCGACGATAGACGACAGGCTCAAGCTGCCTCTTAGAAAACAAATGGACATTGCTTGGGAGAGCGACTGCCTCGGGCCAACGGTCGGGATCATCGACTTGCCCGCCCGCCCAAAAGACTTGTATATTGCGTTTTTCGAGTTGCTCGAACTGCTCTAACAAGAACGCCGGACCAGCCGCTCCGCAAGAAACCGGATTAAGCAAATCCCCCGCCAGAAGAACAAAGTCTACATTTTCGACTACTGCGGTTTCAAAAATCGCTTCGGCGGCCTTCCATGGGGCATCGACCAGCGATTGCTTTAGGTGTTCCGGCAGATCGATAAGATCCTGCATTGGACGCTCGAGGTGAAAATCCCCTGCGTGAATAAAGCGTATGGATTCCTTGCCCATGGCCACCCTCCCTGTGGATTCGATTCGAACAGTCTGCTTCGTTGCAGAAGTGTATCGCGACTCCGTCTCAATGTTTCGCTAGCGTACGGATGTTGGGTCGCGACAAGTGGGAAGTTTAGTTGAAATAGATAGTCTCTGCCAATGTCGATTCGATGCCAGCAAAGCTAATTACAAAAAATTTACACAGGAATCGATTTTTTCTTAGCTAGCGATCGCTAGCTGGTCTCAGAAATCAGAATTGAAATCCAGTTCCAACTGGAACAGTCCATGTCGATTAAAGGTTCGAACCAATTTGACCATACATTTGATCCATCCCACGTCGCAATGTCCAAGCGCGGTCTGTAGGGCAAGCTTGATTACTGGCGGCCTTTAAAACCGTGCTCATGTGTCTTTTCAAAACTGGACTCATGTCAGAATTCGAGAGCGACTGCATAGTGCCCTCGTACAGCTGTGCACAAGCTTCATGATGGCCTGCATTGAACAAGCCAGATCCTAAAGTGACTGCATGCTCGAGCGTACGACGAGCATCAACGGTCTTCGCGGGCGGCATCAAGACGGCGTCTACGATATGAATGACTCCATTGGCAGCGTCAACATCCGTTGCCAATAGTTTCGCATTGTTGATCGAGACTTTGTCATTTGACACAGCGATTGCTACTGGCAAGCCAGCCAAGGTGGTAGCTGTTTTCAATTTCAAAACATCTTCCGAATAGACCCGACCGGAAACGACATGATATTTCAGAATTTCCGCCAGTTTTTGTTTGTTCTCTGGCTTCAATAGATCTTGAACAGCGTTTTTCGGCAAATTCGCAAAGGCTTCGTCAGTGGGAGCAAACACCGTGAACGGACCAGGACCGGACAACACATCCACAATTCCAGCTGCCTTAGCAGCGGCAATCAACGTTGTAAACTTTCCAGCTTCCATTGCGACTTCGGGGATAGTCCTATCCGAAGGTAATAGTACCGAATCGATGACGTGGATTATACCGTTATCGCATTCAATGTCGGTAACGACAACCTTGGCTCCATCAACCATCACAATGGAATCGGCGGACTTGATATCGACTCGCTGCCCATTGATTGTCTTGGATCCTTTCATGCTGACCACCTGTTTTGCAAACACTTTGCCGGCAACCACATGATAAGTTAGAATTCCAGCTAATTTTCCTTTGTTTTCTGGTTTGAGCAAACTTTGGATGGCACTTTCCGGCAGTTTTGCGAATGCCTCGTCGGTTGGTGCAAATACAGTGAACGGACCGGAGCCTTTCAATGCTGTTACCAAATCCGCTGCTTGCAAGGCGGCCGCAAGAGTTTTGAAGTTACCCGCTTTGAGAGCGGTGTCAACGATGTCTGCCGAATAACCACTAACCGTGGTTAGGCAAAGCGATGCGACCAAAATACATCTTCGAAATAAACGATTCATCATTTGTCTTTCTTGAAATTGGAAATTCACAACCGTTTCTGCGGAACAAGGGAGCCATTGTTAGATTCGTGAATCGGTCTGCATTGGATTCAAGAAAGTCGTCTGAAATACGAAAGCGAGTACGCAAATACGACATCCCTTGTTTCGATGGATTGATTTAGCATCAGGTTTCCGCGATACTCCGATGGCTTCTGACGGCTCAAATGGCCATTTTGAGACATGTTTCGCAAGGGGATCCGGTGGTTATCTACGGTGTTGCATTGTTAGCTTTATGTATGCTCGGTGGGCTGGTACTGGGGCAGGCTATCGGCTTATTGATTGGGGTTCAAGCGAACGTCGGTGGTGTTGGCATTGGCATGTTGGCTTTGATTGCAGCTACAGAATTGCTCAGGGGAAAAGGTAGACTCAAGGAGATATCGCAACAAGGAATTGTTTTTTGGAGTTCGATCTATATTCCAATCGTTGTTGCAATGGCTGCAAGCCAAGACGTACTGTCCGCCATTCGTGGAGGACCCATTGCATTGTTTGTGGGTGGGCTCGTGACCTTGGCATGCTTTGCAATGGTGCCCGTGCTAGATCGCTTGAGCCAAAGAGAACCGGAACACACGATTGAGGAATCGGAGAATCGAGTGGATGATTGAATATCTAGATTCGCTGATAATTGTTTTGGTTAAACATGATTTGGTTACCGCGTTTGCGGTGATCGGTTTGATTGTATGGTTGGCATATCAGATTTCTTATCACCTTACCAAAGGGCGATTGCATGGTTCAGCGATCGCAATCTTGATCGGTCTGATTTTGGCGTACGTAGGTGGTTGGCTGACGGGGGGCAAAAAAGGTATCGCGGACATACCGGTATTCGCTGGAGTTGGCTTACTTGGCGGCGCCATGTTGCGAGATTTTGCAATTATCTCGACTGCTTTTGGAATCCAATTTAGCGAAATTCGCAGAACAGGAATTAGCGGTGCGGTCTCCTTGCTGCTCGGCGTCTCTATTTCGTTCTTCCTGGGCGCATCGATCGCGTACGCTTTTGGATACACCGACTCGGTCAGCATCACGACGATAGGCGGCGGTGCAGCGACCTACATTGTCGGCCCAGTAACAGGTGCCGCAATCGGTGCCTCATCTGAGGTGATTGCCTTGAGTATTGCTGCTGGGTTGTTCAAAGCGATTTTGGTCATGGTTTTCACGCCATGGGTTGCAAAATGGATTGGCTTAGACAACCCTCGCACAGCAATGATATTCGGCGGCATGATGGGAACCACCAGCGGCGTCGCGGGTGGCTTAGCTGCAACGAATCCTGCGTTGGTGCCCTATGGTGCAATGACTGCAACCTTTTATACGGGGATAGGCTGTCTCCTTGGTCCATCCTTTTTTTTCGTTATCATTCGGTATTTGGTCGGTTGAGAGTTCACTGCAATGAGGTTGAGTTTTGAGTTGCATAATGTTGGTCGACCGTGCAAAAACATTTGGTGACAGAGTCTCCATTGGCCAAGGTGCGAGGGAGTTCACGTACCGCGATTTGCTTTCCAATTCTGCGCGTATAGCATCGGAATTGCTCGGCGGCACGATCGATCTCGACGAGCGGCGAGTCGCATTGCTTTGTCCCGACGGGATAGAGTTTGCAATTAGCCAATGGGGCATTTGGCGTGCTGGAGGAGTGTGTATTCCTTTGAGTAGTTCCGCAACCCAATCTGAACTGGAGTATCTACTCCTAGATTCGTCGCCGCAATATGTGTTGACGCAACAAAAGTATTCGGGTCGGTTGCAGCCTATATGCGATCGACTCGGAGTTGTTCTTGTGATGCTCGAGGACGCTGTCAAGAGTGAGCTGGTGGACCTGCCTGAGGTTGACTCGAAACGCAACGCGATGATCCTGTACACAAGTGGGACTACAAACAGACCCAAGGGGGTCGTGACAACGCATCGAAATATCGAAGCACAGATTCAATCGCTGGTTTCAGCTTGGGACTGGTGCCAGGAGGATCACATTCCTCTTTTCCTACCACTGCACCATATTCATGGGATAATCAATGTCTTGTCCTGTGCGCTTTGGTGCGGCGCGCGAATTGATGCTCTTGGTTCGTTTGAATTGCCCATGATTTTGTCCAGAATTGCGGACAAGACTTACTCATTGTTCATGGCAGTGCCGACGATTTACGTCCGGCTGATTCAAGAAATAGAAATGGCAGAAACCAATGTCCGCACGGAATGGATCGAGGGATTTTCCGCCATGCGATTAATGGTATCTGGATCCGCAGCATTGCCGGCTAGTGTTCATTTGCATTGGACAAACTTGACCGGGCAAGTGTTGTTGGAGCGATATGGCATGACGGAAATTGGGATGGCAATTTCCAATCCGCTCGCGGGGGAACGCCGTCCTGGCTCAGTTGGCATTGCGTTGCCATCGGTTGACGTTCGGCTCAAAAGTGAATCCGGAATCGTCATTGATTCCGAGAACGTCCCTGGCGAGATTCAAGTGCGTGGGCCGTCTGTTTTCCAAGAGTACTGGAATCAGTCGGAGGCTACCCTTGAGTCGTTTGATGTCGAGTGGTTTCGAACCGGCGATATGGCAGTTCTAGAGAAAGGTTACTACCGCATCATGGGCCGACTCTCCGTGGACATCATCAAGTCGGGCGGCTATAAGCTATCGGCCCTTGAGATTGAGGACATACTTTTACAGCACCCTCAGATTTTACAATGTGCAGTCGTGGGAATGCCGGACGAAACATGGGGAGAAATGGTTGCGACAGCAGTTGTGATACGAAACGGTGAAACAATGGATGTTGCCGCATTGCGAAATTGGTGCCGTGATCGTTTGTCACCCTACAAGATCCCTAAAGTAGTTAAAAGCGTGGACGAGTTGCCTCGCAATGCGATGGGGAAAGTACTCAAGAACGCAGTCAAATCGCTGTTTTTGTAAGTTAGAGTCTCTATGCCTAATCGTCTTCAACCGCCTTTGGAGCTTCGCCAAAGCTTGGCTTATTCGAGAAATGACCCGTTGATTCGACGCGATCTTTGACAAAATGCCATTCGCAACTTTTGTTCGGGTGTCTCCTGGGATTAGCGAGTAGGTTTCCCCTGGCTTCACGCCAGCGGGACCACAATTGGCAGCTACACTAATGGCAACGGACCGTTCGTCGCACTACATCCGTTTTACCGGATGGCAAGCACGCATTCACAAGCAAAACGGCAATGCCATTGCCAGCCCATTTCTACCTAAGATCCTAAGACACAACTGGAGAAAAGAACATGGATAAACAGGATATGTAGGATGATTTCTGATTTGACTTACAGATGATTGACTTGCTGATGGCTACTGAGGTCAAGGTCGGCCTCCTATCAATTGTGGCACTCACGCGACACAAGGGAATTTATCAGCGACTCGAAATCATCCTGCGCATCCTGTCGATCCATGTTCATTCATTTTGATCGAAAACTTCTGCATACGTGCGTATAACGTTTTTGAGAGTGTCGGTCATATGCTTCCAATGGCACAAGGTCATCGGAGAGCTTGAACGGGTTGGCGTTTCAGAGTAGCTACCAATTGCAGCCTCCGCCCTGACAAGTTGGACGGAAGGCAATTCGAACTCGATTCTAAGTGAAGAAAAATGAACCACGAAAAAAGCATGGTCAACGCCATCAGTCGGGCAGAACAGACTCGTATGCAGTTGGCTTTCGTTCCCCTGGAGTAGTTGTTGGCGTAACAATGTCTGAATTGCTACGCATGCTCACTTAACAAGCGACTCTCGAATAGACGGGTTGCCGATGTTTGCATCTGACCTGCCGGTGCTTTATACTCTAGCTCATGATTTCTTACCTAACTCCAGAACAAGCGTCAGCACTGCATGCGGCCGGGAACGCCCCGATGCAAATTGTCGATCCAATTACACGTCGCGTCTATTACGTGATCGATAGTGGTTTGTTAGCCGAATTGGAACGCCGCTCCGATTTGGATGCTGTTCGAGCAGGCATCGCTGACATGCACGCGGGACGCTCAGTTCCCATAGATCAAGCGAGAACGACCGATCGAGTTGCCCTAACCTAATCGGGCGTTTTTCTCAATGATGTATGAGTTGGTCCAAGCAACTCGGGCAAGAGCAAACATTTTCCGCAACGCAGAATGGTGGGCGGAGGACCAATCGCCTGATCAGGCGATTGCATGGTTTGACTCGATCTATGAGCAACTTGAGAGCCTTCGAATGATGCCAGAGCGATTTCCTCTCGCACCGGAGAATGGTTCAGTGGAGGTAGAAATTCGAGAAATGCCGCTTGGCGTTGGTAGTCGTCCAAGCTATCGCGCCGTCTTTACCATTAAACCGCTTGAAGTTCATGTGTTGACCGCAAGGCGTGCTTGTCAGGATGCCTTAACAATCAGTGACATTGAAAAAAGTCCTCTAGCAGACGGCAAGCAATGAGCAGGAAACATGCATCGCGAGATTCAAGTCGATGCAGACCTGCTACCGCAGGTATTCCATGTCTTACTCCGATGCAAAGGCCTTTGCGAGATCCAGCGAGGATAGATCGAGCAACACGATTTCATTGGAAGTGCGAAATCCGGCCGCGATCGTTCTTCCATCAGGCGACCATCGAGGATCTGCAAGGACATCGGCGACGAGCAAGCGACGCTTGCCAGTATTGGTTTCGATCAACCATAGGCCAGGACTGCTTGGTGAAGAGGATCCGAATACAATGTACTTGCCGTCGTAAGACCAATCTGAGGATCCCATGTCGAGGTAGTGAACGAACCCTGTTGCCTCGGCAGTTGGAGTATCCGTTGGCGAAAAATACCATTGTCCAGACTTGCTGAATGCCAACCTCGTTCCGTCTCTCGAAACAGCTAAATTGCTAAAAGTTCCCTGGAAGACTTTCTTCTCTTCACCGGGATTGATTGGATCGCAGCTCATTAGCTGCCTCGAAGCAGTGGTCGTGATCGACTCGAAGTACAACCGTCCATTCGTGGTCCACCTTGGATTCGTTCCATTGGCGATCTTCCTTTCATACTGACCCATCCTATTCAATAGCCAGACTTCGCTTCCACCTGTACCAACGCGTGTAACGGCAATGCTTTCATCGTGTTGACTCGACCAGACAGGTTGCTCTCCTCCATTGGATAGAATCTTTGCATTACCAGTGGCGAGATCCAATATCTCAAAGTAGGTTGTCGATGCTCCGAATCCAGAGAGTGAATACAGTAGTTGTTTGCTGTCAGGAGACCAGCAAGGCTCGCCGCCACGAATGCGGCGGGAATTTACATATTCCTTTGAGCTCATTAGCGAATTCGCTGTTGGTTTTGAGAGCGCAGGTGACTCTCGCAGAGCTTCCTTTTCGTCGCGAAATGGCTTCCCCTGTTCGTACAATCGTAAACGCGCATGCATCGCATCGGACTTAGGCGATAGCGCAATACCTTTCTGTTGAACATCGACGGCCTTGGAAAAATCGCCGGACTCGGCATACGCAGCAGCTAAAGTATCGATCGGAGATGCGACCTTCCAGTCACTAGCTTCACACGCGATAGTCGCATCATGGACGGCTTTCGGCCCATTTCTCAACTTTTCGTTGATCGAAGTTGCGTAGATCCAAGCTCTTGAATTGAGCATTTTAAGCTCGGAGGGATACATGGACAGAGCATGCTCGATGACGCTGAGCTGCACTTCGAGTTCGAGTGACGGCAAAAGCGACTCGATCTTCTTCATGAGATCCTTCTTCCGCCCGTAAGCATTCCATTCGACCAAAGAGATTTCCCCACTTTCGTCTAGATCGAATGTCGTAAGTGACTTCCATGGCGTTTCGCCTGCCTCATCGGCTGAGATTTGCATGTCTTGATTTAAGTCCGCGCGAGCAAACGCTTTACTGAAGGTATTCGATTGAACGGAATCGACCGCCGTCGTCCATATCGTTCCGGTTTTGAATTCGACAAGATCGAGTTGCTCGTCGCGGTTGTTATCGAAATTCTTCAAACGATCCCAGCCCCCTGGCAACATCTCCTTTTGGGAAATCTGCCCGTCGAGATTGGTATCCGCTTTTTGAAATGACAAATTTGCGAACTGCGCATTATCGCTTGCGGTTGCGGCTGCAATGGGCTTGGTTTTGTTCAGTTTCGGCCTCTGTTTTCGTTGAACGGTCGCGAAGTCTTTCCCTTGTGTCTCAAGTGCTTCATTGGACAGATTGGGCCATGCGAGTCTTGTGTCCGTGTTGACTAGATGGTAGTCATGAACGAAATCAGCGAGCGCGATAGCGCTGCGATGGGCTACCATTTTCTCTTCTAGTTTGTTTTGGCAAAGTACTTCCACCGATCGCCTTAACACTTCAAATTGAAAATCGTTCAGCGATTTCACATCGCTACCATTGCGGTACTGCTTCACTGAGGCCAATGCCTCCCGCGTATTCCCCAACCGATAAAGAGCGGCCCCAATGAGTGATCGAGATCGTATCGAATCCGCCTCTCTTGCGGCAATCGCTCGCGCCCAGGCAAGAGATCTTTCGTACTTTTCCGTCGAGAGTAGCAGGGTTTGAATCATGTCCAAACATGCCTTAGCGATCTTGTCGGAATCGAACGCAATTTGGCCCACCATCTCCAATGCAAGTTGACGCACGCTCTCGTCGAGTTTTGAGTTCTCTTGAATCAGTGATGCAATTTCAAATGGAATGGGCGACTTCTTTAAATGATGCTGCACCAGATATTGCGCAATCAACCGTTTGTCCTGTTGCGCCGGAATTGGCGTTCCATCGAACGCAAGTGAATTGCCATGGGTCAGAGTCCCATCGGCTTTGTTGAAGACCAATGCGACGAGCGACTGATATTCCGGATCAAAGAACATGTCCCACCGATAAAGATTCCTATCCGCGACGGGCAAAGTCAGGATTTCTCGGCCAGAGTCCGCGTCCCACAGCTTACCTTTGGCAGATGTGTCGAGAGCGCCATACGGGTTCCTTCCGTGAAGAGAAAGAAGTCGCTTGCCATCGGGGCTGAGCTTTACGTCATCTGCGTAGTCGCCGGAAAAGGAAATGGTACGATTCGCTCCCCGACTTGGAATGTCCAGGATATGTACTCGCGCAACTCGCTGATAAGATCCGCTAGACGTTGTGATTCTTTTAGCCGCTTCCCTTTCGATGGCAATTAACTTGTGTCCATCGTCGCTGAAGTGCAAACTTCCATCTTGGACATAGATTCCCTCTATTTCCATGATTTGCTCTTTCTGACGAAGATCCCAGGCTCGAACAGAACTTATGCCAGCGATTGCTAGAGTGATTCCATCTGGTGATGGGATCATTCGTCCTGCAAACTTCTGCCCTTCGTTGGAGTCTACCGATAAGGATGATACAACCTCTTCGCTCATTGCATCCCGGATCTGAAAAGTGATATTCTTCTCAGCAAGATCCGTTGCCACGAATCCCCTCCATAGGCGTTGTCGGTCAGCCGACGGGACCAGATCTCGGCACATTGCTTGTGCATCCGTTTCAGCCAGTTCTTCCGCACTAGACATATCGTCTCCGGTGGAAAGGTCGAAGCGATGTAGCTTGCTCTTGAGGCTAACCAATAGCTGAGAGTGATCGGGCGAAAAACAGGTCACGGTTCCGATTCCATAGGGTTCTCCGACCACAGTTCTTTCCCACAGGAATGAATGCTTCATTGTGTCGTAGACAGAAAGTGAATTGCTTCCATTGGACTTTGAAACGAATATGGACAACATGCGATCATCGTTGCTAAATCGCAAGTAAATCTTTTTTGTACCTAGCTCAAGTTTCTTAACGATGGTTTGACTTCCGTCGCGTTCACGCATCCAGATATTTCTTCCTGCGGAATCCGTGAAGGCAATTCGCTGCATCCCATTGGCAGCAATCCAATCCAAATTCCCGTAATCAGATTTAACGGATGCAGTGCGCAATCCAAAAAGATCACCCGTCGGCGCGAGTTCCCAGCGGAGCAATTCTCCCGACGTCGCCAAAGCCACGAGACCAAGTCCGTCTTTCGAATAAGTGAGACTTTCAATGTTGGCGGCTTCATTGTGAAGCGTATTCACTCGTTGGCCATTTTGCGTATCAATCAATCGAATCGTTGATGTTCCATGACTAGCGATGGCGATCTCGGCACCGTCCGGCCTTATGGCCATCTTCACAAAGTTGGGGATGGATTCGTTAGAGAGACGTTCTGCCGAGTCCGATCGCATGTCCCAGGTCATGAACTCCTTATGGTTTCGACCGCTAAAGCCAAGAGTTGTTAGAAAAATCAGCTCTCGCTCAGGGTGCCACGCAAGCGAGTCAACTTCGTCATTGTGTCGTAGCGTCTTGAGTTCCGTACCTTTGGCAACATCGAAGGTCGCAACAACATCCCGCTGATCATCGGAGTGGCGGCGACTGCTGTGCGCGACGTAGGCAGCGAGTCGACTGCCATCTCCATTCATTGCGACACGATTCCATTCGCGTTTCTCCACTTTGTTCATCACGATCTCTTGTGACTCAATATTCCATACTAACAAACGCGTTGCCGCGGCATTGGGTTGATGGTCAAAGTCATTTCCTACGACGGCAACGAATCGTCCGTTTTCGCTGATGCTGAATTGACTCACATGCGAAAACGCACCCAATGGATACGCAAACTCAAGTTTTCTTTGATTAGGGCCGTAGACAGAGAAACCGTTGGATTTGCGGGAGCCGTGCAAAGCAGGGGGAGTACGACCGAAGGCTTCGATCGAAGACGCGATTCCAAAAACGGAATGCCCGTTCGCAGAAAAGCATGTTCTATTGACGAGAATCTGCAGTTGATCGGGAATGGTCTGCTCAACATTGCCCGAAGCAATATCCACGACACGCGTTTCTTTGCCCTCCGTGATTGCGACGAGCTCACCGCCGGGCAGAATCGCGCCAACGGAATCAGGTTCGCCATACCTAAAATTTTCGAAGCGGCGAAGTACTTTTGCCTGGGTCAGATACCTATACCAGTAGTGCCATTCAAAGCCGCGCAAGTCTTCTTCGCCTAATGGCAATTGCCACCGCTCCAGCGTTTTCTGCATCTGCGCTAAGTCATCATTCTTCCACGCCTCCAACGCTTGTTTCACCTCTGCCGCATAAAGTTGTCGCCGCTGTTCCCGGGCATTGGCTCGTTCCACTTGGATTTGCC
>JANMGH010000208.1:0-19801 GCA_031374515.1 Pirellula sp.
CCGGATGGGGTTTCCTCGACTTTGTTGGTCCAGTCGATACCCATCGCGGAATAGATAGTACAAACAACGTCCTCCATGTAGATCGGTCTACCTGGAGACCAGCCGAAATCGGTAATTGTCCCGCCGACAGCGTCTGTCTGACCGATAACGCCGCCACGCGCGATTCCTCCCCCAACAAACATGCCGCTATGCGCGTGTATGTAGTGTTCGCGACCAGCACGTGTTGCACTGATGTCACCAGGTGTTCTCCCAAATTCACTCATACAAACAATGAGCGTTTCATCCAAGAGCGACTTCGAACCATCACGGCTTCCAGGCAAGGCTTCCAAGTCTAGAACAAGCGAAGTAAACGCCTTGTCCAATTCACCCATAAGCACAGGGTGATTGCGAGTCCCATGCTTGTAGATATCGCTATGGTGATCCCAGCCTCCGTGACTAGCGAGGACAAATCGAGTTCCGGCATCGGCTCGCATCAAGTTCCTTGCAAGTGCCAGCGATGTTCCAATCGACGATTGGCCATATCGCGTCTTATCCTCTTCTGTGAGTGAAAAAATTTCTGGAACGCGAGGATCATTCATTAATTTCCACGCCCCACGATAGTATTGATCGTAGTCGTAGAAACTGCGGTCAACTCCAGGCCGACTTTCCCTCAGCCCTTGATCCAACGATTGAAGCCGACTCCAGCGCCGTTGCATCGTTTGTGCCATGTCCTTTGGAGGCGCCAGGTCGGGTGGCCCTTTGTCGAACGAAAGATTGAGCGGACCAAATTCAGCGGAAAGAAAGCCATTGTTGATTAGCCCTGCTTGATTCCCAGCCATATTCATGGAGATGTATGCCGGAAGTGAATCGGTCGCTCGGCGCTCATAAGCCAATTCATGACAAATCACTGCACCTACAGCCGGCACTTCCTTGGAAAGCGCCGGGTTAAGCGGATGGCCCGTTTGAAGGTAATACTGAGCGCGTCCGTGAACGGCGTCCCAAGCGGCCATCGATCGTACAAAACTAACCTTATCCAAAATCTTCGGAAGATTTGGAAATACTCCCATCGGTAACATCAATCCATTACCGCACTTTTGAATATCAAAGTAATCCGGGGTCCACGGTCCCTGTTTAGCATCGAGCGAATCCAACTGGCTCATGCCCCCCTCAAGATTGATGAAGATCACTTGACGGGCAGTCTTGTGCGGCGTTCGATCCTCGCTTGCCTTGATGCGTGTGTTGGCCATCCAGGGCAACGTTCCACCGACGAGGCTCAACCCACCTAGTCGAAGCAGTTCACGACGCTGAAGATAGAAGGGAGATCTTTTATTGTGAAACGGTGTCACGATCGAAAACCTATAAGGAGCTATGGTGAATGGAGGATTGAAAAGTACAGATTTAGCCTGAGACGCTAGCCGATCGCGATGAAGTTTTCGGCAAGAGCCCTAGGCGGCTCAAAAGGTTCAAGGGTACTCAGTAGTTGAATAAAAAGTCGAGCTTGTTTAGCAGGCTCCATTGAAGATCCTCAATACCGACTTTGCGATCTTCAGCGATCCACGATTGAGCGATGCTGCGTTCTTGATCTGTCGGCTTACGCGAAAGCGACCTCAAATACATGACTTCCAAAATCTGTTCATCGGTAAGTGTTGAATCGAACATCGTTTTTGCGAAACTTTCACGAGAGACTGTCACGCGACTTGTAATGAACTTGCTATTCATCATCATCATCGCTTGGAGAATCGAGCCATGCTTGACAGGGTTCGCCCATTCGCGATTCGATTGCCCAAACGTTCTTAGCAGTTGTTTCGCGTCCCCGTCGCCAATGTTTTCGGGCGAAGCCGCTTGTGTCCAATAGCGAATGGCTTGTTGCGTTGTTCCATAAAGCATGTGCTTTCGAGGGTAGTCCGCATACACTCCAGTAGCTTCGACAATGGCGTCGTGAAGTTCTTCCGAGCTCAAACTGCGAACAAAGTGCCTGGCGAAATACGGCGTGTAGGAAGCTTGCCACTCGCCGTCATAATGCGATGAGAGTTGATATGCTGACGATTGAGTCATGGCTCTCATCAACGATCGGAGACTAAAGCCGTTGTCTGTAAAATAGTTGCCGAGGTCTTCGAGAAGTTTTGGGTTAGTGGGTTGAATAGTCCAAGGGGAAGGTGGCGGTTTGGCAGGGTCCTGTCTTGCTAAATCAAAGCCATCAACAGGTTCGACAATTCCCATTCCAAAGAACTCCTTCCAAAACAGATTGGCAGTAGCTTTTGCAAATTGAGGATGTGATGTGAGAAGCTTCGCGAATTGTGAGCGTAAAGGACGATCTTGATCTGCGGTTTCACCAGACAACATGAACGTCGGTTGGACAGATTCACCGTCTCGATGCAATCGGACCGAACTGGCCGACTTGCAATCGTATCCTTTACCATCCTCCGAAATCGTAAATCGATCTTGAAATGGGACGATGCGAACACGTGTCTTTCCGAAGAAAGCCGCCATTGCCCAAAGGTCTTCGCGTTTCTTTGTCGAAAGTCCCAAATCAACTTTCTCCAAAAACCCCGCTCCTCCGTGGCATGAAATGCATTGGAAGTTGATACCTAGGAATATCTTCGAAGATTGAACGACAATTTCGTCTGAGGTATCCTCGTGCCGATCGGAATACATCGTGTCGCCCGGAATATGCAATCGAGCTAAGTACCCTGAGGGTGCAGCGTCGGGCATCCAAACCGAGCCCGATGCAGTTGCCGTCAACAACTCCGTTACCATTTGATTGTAGGGTTTGTCTTCTCGAAGGGACTGTCGAATCCATTTGTCGAAGTTCTCCGTCGCAGGATTGCCAATCCGATTGGCGCAATTGCGAAACAGATCACCATACCAGTAGGCCCATTTATCAACCCACGCATCAGAATCCAGCAAGCGATCAATCTCCCGATCTCGCTTGTTCGTAGCATTGTCGTTGACAAACGTTGATATCTGATCTGGTGTCGGTATTCTTCCAGTCAGATCGAGGTGTACGCGACGCAAAAAAGTGTGGTCATCCGCCAACACGGCATGGGGGATCTTGTCCCGATGCATGACCGCAAACAAATGCTTATCGATAAAGTTCCGGCATGCGATTTCATGGTTCGCGATTTCGTCAGGTTTTGAGCTTGCTGGCTTTGGCAGTTTTGCGACAACTGCACCAGTTTGATCGCTGACTTCCAAATCGGGTTGAGCTCGCGAAACTTTATCAGGCGTGTGCTCGGCATCTTTTGGTAGCTGAGGAATAAGCTTGTGCGAAGTTGCATTTTCTTGGGCGAAAGCAGAAATCGCCAAGCAAAAAAAGAAGACGAACATGTTCCATCCGATTTGCAGGGGTTTCATTTCGAGTCTTCCTTTTCCACTTTGCGATCTTTCGACGACCAAGGCACATTGATAGAAAATGTTCGTAGGGGCAACGTCTCAATTTCACCATCGTTCTTGAGGAGCCGAATGGATCGATTTCCTCGATCACAAAAATACAAGCCGCCATCGGGAGCGAGAGCCATCTTTGCGGGTACAGATAGTGTTGTGGCTATTGCACTCAGCTCAGAATTGTCAAGCACCTTGCCCAAAGTCTTGGGCTGGCCTGTACCAATGGCCTGGCTCGCACTGCTAGGGTGACCGGTGCCAGCGACAGACAGTACGACGCCGTGTACCACACAGCGGATGCGATGGTTCCCGCTATCAGAAAAATAGAGAACATTGGGTGAGGCAAGTACCAAATCGAATGGCGAAAAGATCTTAGCTTTGTTGGCTCGTTCGCCGTCACCTGCGAACCCGGCACCTGCATCGTCTGATCCTTTCCCAACTCCGCAAACGGTTTCGATTTTTCCATTGGGCGAGACGCGTCGAATCCGGCTATTGCCCAAATCGCTGATGAAGAACCCTTGTTCGTCGCGGTCGAATGCAACCGCGGTTGGTAGGCTCAATTGAGCTGACGTAGCGGGTCCTTCATCGCCCGAGAGTCCGCCTGTCGAACCAGCCACCGTTGTAACCATGCCGTCGATTCCGACGCGCCGAATGACATGATTGTAAGTGTCCGCAATGAGCATATTTCCCAAACGATCGACCGCGATACCTTGCGGGTTATTCAACGCAAACTGAATAGCAGATCCTCTATCGCCGCTCATCTCCGATGCCCCATTGCCTGCAATGGTCGTGATGATAAGTGTTCGCAGATCCACCTTACGAATACGATGGTTGTTTGAGTCTGCAATCAAAACTGCGTTGTTAACAACATCCAGTTTGAGATCATTGGGGGCATTGAACGACGCCTCTGACACGAGTTGTCCGTCACCGGAATATCTTGCTTGGCCTGTTCCACCCCAGAACGTCAAGTGACCTGATGAATCTAGTTGGAATATGCGATGAGATTCGATATCCGAAATCAACAAAGTGCCGTCCAACAAGCGCACAATTCCATTCGGTGCCAATAGCGACGGAGTGACCTCGCCACCTCCAATTGCGCACTGGTATAGCGTCATTGCAACAATCAAAGCAAGCTTAAGGCAACGCGACAGATGTACTATTGGCATTTCCTCTCCACGCAAAACGGTTTTGGACGTCAACCAAACTACAATAATACTTTATACGAAAACGACGCGTGCGGACCGCGGTTTATTCGCTTTTTCGAGTCTGACAAAACGCCATCCAGATCAGTACGCCTTGGAATAACAGGCGTAAAAGGTGAGCGGTCGGCGATGCGGGGATAATTTCCTGATGCTGGTAAACGTAGATGTTTGCGGGAAAGACGGCGATCAACAAGGCAATGATGCCCCAAGCCGCAAATCGCGAGAATCGGGGGATGAGCAGACAAACTCCCAACCCAAGCTCAAAGACACCGCTCAGGTAGACCAACTCCAGGTGAAGTGGCAAATAGGGCGGCATGATTTTGAGGAAGAATTTTGGACTGATGAAGTGCATCACGCCTGCAAAGACCATCAGGAACGCCAAAAGCCATTTTGAAATCGTTTTGATGGTCGTCATGCAATTATCGACACTTTGACATGCTCCGCTTCTGCAAACTGAGAGTCATTGCTTGGCGGGTTCCGCGTTCCAAACTTTAATGTCGTCGAACAATCCGTCTTTTCCTGCGACGCCGATCTCGATCTTGGACTTGCTCGCGTGCCCAATGCCTGACGACTTGAGATAACCAGAAGGCTCCCCATCGATTGTGACTCGCATCTCGTCGCCTATTGTCTCGACAACAAGCGCATACCATTTCCCAGCTTCGAGTTTTTTGGGATACGTGGCACTACGACCAATGAGCAGCTTTGCAACCTCGGCTTTCTTCGCAGGGTCCTTCTTCATTTCATAAATATCACTGCGCATGCCTCCGTCCCGCTCATCTATGATTGTGACGCCAGTAAGTCGTACTTGTGCGCGACAAATGTGGCCATAGTGCGCTCCCGTGAACTTACGATCGTCGAATTCAACATCGATCATAGTCGCCCCTTCAAACCGAATCCTAACTTCGACAATACTGTCCTTAGTTGGAATCTCCAGGCCATGTACAGCAGCATGAGCTTTAATCGCTGGCTTTCCGCCAGTAGCTTCGATGTCCTTGTCACGAGTCTGGGTTCCTTTGATCACACCATTCTCGACAACAAACGTTGGGACAACCTTATGCCATTCCTTGGCTGGTTCCGTTCCCTCGAAGTCATCTGAAAACAACAACTCCTTCTTTTGGGCGATAGACTTTTCTGGGACCACGGAATGATCGGCAGCGTTACCACCTCCTGACCATGCATTAGCTGGGAGTGGCGGAAGCAAGATCAATACGGATAAAATTGCGCAAAGTAGTTTTTTCATTCCGGCAATTGTAGCATAGGCGATACGGCGATGGAGCAAGCTGCGATGCTGCTGGATAGATCGCTACAGCCAGGCCAAGCCGAAACGAATTCACCACGGAACCCAAATGACGAAAAAACAAGTGACCTGTACTTCTCTTAGCCTGTTTCTTGCACTGACAGCTACCTCAGTGGCGGATCAGCAAGTGATTTACCAGGCGTCCGCTATGCCGCGTGTGGACATGCACACCCACATGGATGCCCAAAATCAGTATGTGAATTGCGTAGAGGCTATGGACCAATGGGGCGGAACCATCAGCATCTCGTTGGCTGGATTGTTCTGGGTGAAGGACAACAACGACCTAAATGCCAGCCCGGCCAGCGTGAGACAGATCCCGGCCCGTGATATGGTCTATGTGAAGGAAGAATTGGACGACCGGATACTCTTTGTCCCAGGTGCCTTCACGATTCCAAAGGATGGCATCTGGTGGGGCGTCGATGAAATCAAAACGTTTAAGGAGCAGGGCTTCGTCGGTCTTAAATTGTGGCCCCATGGAGCGATTTTAACCAGCAAGATCCCGCGAATACACGAACAGATTGATGAAGCCGGACTGCAGGGCATGCCCTTGGTCGGCTACCACACCGGTGACCCTGGCACTACAAAAGGAAACAACGCTGCATTTCCCAAATTTGAAGACGATACCATTGAGATCGTTAAGGCCCATCCGCAAACCACGTTTATCTTTGCTCATGGGCTCTTCATGCTACAAAACGATGAGGGCATGACCAAGCTGGCGGGGATTTTTGATCAGTGTCCCAACGTCTTTATTGATGTCGCATTCGTGCACAATGCGCGACAGCCAGCCAATTATACAGTAAGTAAAGCCAGAGAGTTCTACATCAAATACTGCGACCGAATTCTTTTCGGCTCCGATGTCTTTGCTGCAGGTGCAAATGGGCTGGCATTCTTGAAAGAACGCGACGTACTCGAAACTGATCAGGTGATCAACGGTGTGCACGGAGGTCCAAAGCTGGAAGGATTCAAACTGCCGAATCCGGTTCTCAATCACATTTACTATTGGAACGCCGCCCGGCTGATTCCCAGAGTGCGACAGGTTCTGGAATCACGGAAGTTTAAGATCGGTTACGAATTGGGCGACTTCAAATTCGATCGTCTGCCACCAGATGTCAGCGTGAACACACTTACGGTTGAAATTGGCCAGTCTGCCGAACTCACCGGTACTTTGGGCAGTGTCACAGAAAGCCTCTCCGTCGAAATCGCGGGGCAGGTTTACCAAGGGGTTGATAACCAGAATGGCACCTGGAAACTGCTAGGCGATAAAATTGCCGCTCTGCCTGTGGGAATTTATGATGTCAAGGTGATCGCGAAAAACTCCATTGGACTCCTTAGGACAGATCCAACGATCAACGAACTAACTATCGTTCCTAAATCTAACCTCAGACAATAGGCGGCCGCGACTGACGCAGTTAGATTGACGGAGAAATCAAAAAGGCATTCGTATTCACAACAATCCACCACGGCGAAGTCGACAAGTTCGGCCTAGCATCCGAACTAGAACGGTTCGCCAACGACCAGTGGATTGGGCCCATTACTCGAATGAGGATACCATGCCACAGTAATGGACAGGTTTCGTAGAATGATCGTGCGGGAATTGCAACTGATTGAGTTGCGGGCAGAAATTGAAACGGAATGAGTCTGCACGATTACGAACCACTGAAAAATTCCTGTCCATGTTGGACGAGGATTACGTGGACAAGATTGCCGTGAGCTTTGAACGCTGGAGGCAGCAAGCGTCCAACGATTATTTATGCACAACTTTGCCGGATGACGTTGAGTGGAAGATTTAGCCACCGGCTTACTATCCGATACGCGAGAAGCAACAGGAATCCTTGGCGTACATTGGTCAGACCGGAAGAAGTCTGCGTTGAGGACACGGGGCGAGCTTGCTAGGAATCTACTTTGTCCGATTGAACTGCCACCTTTGCTGAATCGCTTTCCATTATCCCGGTCTCTCCAGGCTCTGTAGAAATCGTTTTCCATCAGGGAGAATTGCATATCACGGCACAAACAACAGCACCCTCATTGCGGGGAACATGAGGGGCATGTGGGTTGTGTTCGTTATCGACGCCTACCGCGTTCCGCCGACTCAGTTGGGTATTCATCGCTGGTTGGCATGCGATGCGTTTAGAGCTGTGCTAGCTAGAAACCCTTGAAAGTTATCGTCTAATCAGAATTGGAGGAAGCGGTGCCGACGGCTTGTCCCACATGATCGTATCCATCTCGCTTAAGCAGTTTAACCAATCCCTGGCCAATGTGTTTGACAACGCAGGGGCCTTCGTAAATCAAAGCAGTATAGAGCTGCACCAGCGACGCACCGAGACGTATTTTTTCGTACGCATCTTCTGCGGTGAATATTCCTCCGGTGCCGATAATGCTGTATCGTTGGCGGTCCATGCGCGAATACAAACTGGAAATACACCGGTTTATTAATGCAGCAACCGGCTTTCCGGAAACAGCCCCCGGCCTATCTCTCAATGCTCCCAGCGGTGTCGTGAGCGCTAGCGTGGCAGGTTTACCTGCGGCAAGATTGAAGCAAAATCCACGCACGCACTTGAACTCATCGCATTCCTCGAGCAGTCGTTCAATCGAACCGAGATCGTCGTTTGGCGCAATCTTGAGGAAGACTGGTAACGCGATGCAGAGCGGACCCAACCGTTCCATCAAACGTGCGATATTGCCACGCTGAGAAAAAAAGTCCTTGCCTCCTTCAGCGTTTGGGCAACTCAGGTTCAACATGAGATAGCTCGCATGTTGGTGCGTGAGGGCCACGCTCTGCACATAGTCGTCCAAGATGTCGTCATCGGTACAATGAGCTGCGTTTGGACCGTCATTCGTTTTGACGACATTGACTCCTAACGGATGCCGCGAACGATGAACGGCGAGACGCTTCGAGACAACCGTGGCACCGTCATTGGGGAGCCCATAGTTCACAATAATAGCTTGATCCTGTACACTGCGAAACAGACGCGGCTTTGGATTGCCAACCGACGCCCTCGCCGATATTGAACCGATCTCCACAAAGCCAAAACCCATTGAGTCCAGCATCGGCAACGCGCGTGCGCTTTTGTCCCAGCCAGCTGCGAGACCGATTGGGTTTTCAAAATGAATTCCCGCCACCACGCTTTGCAACGCGGGATCATGGACTTCCATTAACGCTCGCGAGATCGTTGTGAGACCGGGAATCGCACCAGCCCAACGACACGCTTCCACAGTCGTATGGTGCACCGTTTCCGCATCCAAGCGAAACAACAGTGGGCGAATGGCGTGGTGAAAAATCATCACATGAGTTTTCGTGGAAAGGCATATTGAAGGCGGAGAATCAGTTGCAGCATAGTGGATCACCTGACCGCATTAGTCTAACTCAGCGCGAGAAGAACCGCTGGTCCGATTCGCCAAGAACCTCGGTTCCGCTCTCAATGAGCTAGCCACGATTCGTCGAGGAACGATTCGGCGCTGGAATCGAGACGCGTTCGTCGCCTGCAGGATCGGCCGCCCGTTTGACCAAAACCAATTGGACATGGGAGCTATCGCCTGCTGTATAGGATAGACTGTAGTTCCCAGCGGCGGGGAAGCGTGTTGGTTTGGAGCAGATTGGATCGAATTTCCCTTTGCCGGTGGACAGAATGAAATTTATGCTTAGACAAAAGTTTGTGTCTTATGCTTCAATGGCTTTTACGAATCGCGATGGGGCACGGCTCTCGAAAGGTTGCTCGCTGCTCACATTGCAATACAACTTGGAAGAATTCGACTCCATTTGTTGAAGGCTTGGACAGCGTATTCCTCTGTAAAAACTGCCTACAACGCTTGGCGGTAACGCTTGGTTCTCGATGGTCGGTGACTACAGATGATCCCAATCCGTTTGTTGCCCTAGCATTGATTGCTCAACAATGTTCATTCTGTCAAAAGCAATCCAGGAAAATGCATTTTTTTGGAATCCAAAAGTCACATGCGATTTGCGAGACATGTATGTCAAAATCCATAGAACTGGTCGCAGGTATCAGCAGTGCATCGAAACGGTATTGAACTTGATGGGTGCTCTAGCATTGAAAGGGTTGCAATGAACATCTGTCGCAAGGTACAGCTAAACCGTTGGATCAAATTTGCTGGACTTCTTGTAGTAGGGTGGTGCACGATGACAATAACACACGAATGTGGACATATCATTGGAGGGTGGCTGGGTGGCGCTACACTGGTTGAAGCTGACCTTTTACCATGGCATTTACCCCATAGCCTGTACGAACCTGATCCCATCCCGCTGCTTACGCTTTGGTCTGGACCAATCATCGGCGCAATCGTTCCCGCTGTGTGCGCGTTCGCATTCCGACGCACTTGGATTTGGTTCGTCTCCAACTTTTGTTTACTTGCAAATGGATCCTACATCGCAACCGCATGGATCTCAGGGGATCGCTTTCTTGATACACCTCGCTTGATTGCTGCAGGAGCATGGCCTACGTCGATAATATTTTATTGTGCGGTAACGATCGGTTTCGGTTATTTTGGGTTCCGCAGCAGTTGCATTCAACTCCTTACTCCACTCGCAACTTCGCAATCGCTGCGACTACTTAAGCCAATTGCTGGGGACGGGTAGTTCATATTGGTGTCGCCGCGGGTTCGCTTCCATCCCACCGTAACGGGCAGTTCTTAGGCGAGCATGGAGCTAGTCAAAGGAGATCTCATCACCGCGTTTTGCTTCAGCCACCAATCAAATGGATAGCTTCGCATGAATAGGCAATATGCGATTTCTTGCAAATGGAGGTAATTCTACCGCGAAACCTAGAAACACTCCATTAAATTGCGTTGTCGAGTAATAGCGTATTGTCAAAAAACACGGTGCAAGCTGGTAACAAACAAACCATAGTTCCGACTAGTCAGCGCGACCGTTTATTTGTGGTATATTATGCACCCCCAATCTACAGATATCAGCTTACCAACGCCCCTTGGAGATGAACTCTTGTCCGGCCAGACAAAATCCTACTGCTCGCACCTAGACGGTTACTCGGTAGTGACCTTTCCCAAGGAGTTATGCAAAGCGTCTCTCGCTGAGATTCGCGAGACGGGCGAACAGGTCGTCAGTGAGCTTGCCAATCATAAAGCTCCCCAATGTCTTGTTGACCTAACAGCTTTGGATTACATGGGCAGTTCGATGGTTGCTTCCATCGTTCGAATATGGAAAGCGATCGAGGCTAATCAAGGCCGTATGGTGGTTGCGGTATCAAGCATCGGTGTTCGCGAAGTTTTGCGAGTAACTGGGCTCAACCGAGTATGGACGATTAAGAGCAGTTACGACACTGCGCTACATGAATTAGGATTTTCTTCCCAAGCAAAGATCGTAAAAAGAGAGCTTCGGTTGCTTGCCTTTGTTGGACCGGCAACTTTGTTGGTTGGCGGAATTGCGGTCGCTCTCATCCGAATACCTAAGCTGGCAGCGCTCTCACATCCTTCCGACTGGATTGCGTATTCACTCATTACCGTTGCGGTCATAACATCAGGTATTTCCATTTTCAGAGAGCATTCGTGGCGGAGATGGCTATCTGTATTTGTTTTTCTTGTAGCTGGAACCTTGCTCGGCTGGCTGATTTGGACAGCTGCTCCACCCGAGCCTGACTCAAGCTCGCAAGAGAAGGGCAAGGCGGTCGGTTCTGGTGATAAGAAAGCCAATAATAAAGAGTCTGATGAAGCATCTAACAATCTGATGCAAGACACTGGTGAAAACGTATCTAAGGAACCCTCCACTACAAAACAAGATGGGCCACAAACACCTGCCCCTGCTAACACTTCTGAAGGACCGGCTTCTGCAGAGGGTTCCGGTGAGTTGAAGCCACCATCGGAAAGCTCACCAACAAACAGCTCCATCGATCGACCAACTTCTCCACCCAACGCTTCCGATATAAGCCCTGCGACGAGCGGTACCCTTACCACGGATCCCCCGACGCAGTCTGAAGGATTGAAACCATATGAGTGATCAACCAGAATTATTTGTAAATAACGGACGAAGTGATGACGGAGGGTCAAACCCTGGGTCCCATCCAACAGCACATGCTGGACTCAGAGACGAACTCAATGAGTTGCTGGACGTAGTGGGGCCGGGGCAGTTAGGCGAAGTGGTATTGAATCGAGCGTTATCGCTAAATGCGACCGATTTGCATTTCGAGCCGACCGGCAACGGACTAAGGATAAGGATGCGAGTCGATGGTCTCTTGCATGATTTAGCGAGATTGCCAAATTCGGCTGCCGCACCACTGATTTCGAGATTTAAAGTAATAGCAGGCATGGACATCGCAGAACGGCGGACGGCCCAGGATGGACATTTGTCCTATATTTATCAGAATATCGCTCGCGATGTTCGCTTGGGTAGTGGTCCGACAGTTTACGGTGAACGGATCATTTTGCGGCTACAGCCAGACCCGCATCAGTTTCATGGATTGGATGACTTGGGAATGGATCAGCATGATACCACTTCTTTAAAACGCTGTTTAGCTTCACCCTATGGCTTGATTTTGGCGGTCGGTCCAGTCGGCTCCGGTAAATCAACTTCGGTTTATTCCTTCTTGCGCGAGTTGAACAGTCCCCACTATAGCATCGTAACCATTGAGGATCCTGTGGAGCGGCGGATGGCCGATGTTTGCCAGATTCAAGTCGACCCCAAGATCGGTTTCGAATTCGCCAGTGCTCTTCGTTGCGTACTTCGACAAGACCCGGATATCATGATGGTCGGTGAAATTCGCGACGCAGAAACGGCGCAAATTGCCTGCCGATCGGCACTGACCGGCGTACTTGTTCTCAGTACCCTGCATGCTAGTACTTCTGTAGCAGCCATTGATGTACTCAAGAATTTTGGCGTTCCCTCACCCATTCTTGCAAACAGCTTGCGAGCTATTGTTTCCCAACGATTGTTACTGCAGGTTTGTCCCAAACATCGTCAGGAATACCAACCCAACGAGGCCGATTGCCGAATACTGAATATCGACCCTGCTGAAGCTCATCGTTACACCCTGGTGCGTGGAATACCTCACGACGACAACTTCCACTCAGGTTACTTCGGACGCATTGGGATTTATGAAGTAATGGAAGTTAATCGTGAGCTTCAAAACGGCATTCTCAGGAACGCCCAGGCAAATGAACTGTCCGAAATCGCCGTGAGATTGGGCATGCCTACCTTAACCGACGCCGCACGCAAAAAAGTAATTGACAAGGTTACTTCGGTAGATCAGTTTCACGCCACGGCCCTAAGCCTTGAAGAATGAGTCATTTTAGAAATGACTAACCTTCAAGAATATCGAAGTGATCAACAGCAATAAAAGACGTCCATTTCTGGAAAACTAATATTGAATGTTGTCGTGTGAAGATTTGCCGCGGCCCTTCGCGGCCGAAGGCGAAAACGTGACCAGAAGATCGTTTCTACTAGAGCCGATGTCAGGATCTATGGCACACCTGTATTGGGGTGACTTGGTCGATTAACTGAGATTTCGTGCTTTCTCTCGACGACAATTGCATATCGCTCGGTAGCCTTGGCTTCGATGAGCCATTATCTGAACCAATCATGCGGACTCAAAATCGTTGCCGATGATCCCTCAGCGACCAACCCTCGCTACCGCGTCGCTACTTCCGATTCATCCGTTCCGCAGGTATGCTTTTCAAAGGCTTATGGCGATCCACCTAACCCAAACAAAGCCTACTGTGCAGTGATGACTTGTTCTCAAGCCGACGAAGCCTGCCCGCTTGTGATGGGTTGCGACTCCGCAGGCCAATGCGTTACGAAGATCCGAAGGTTGCGGACGACACTGAGTTCGAAGCCCAGCGATACGACGAGTATTCCGCTCAAATCTGTACCGAAATGCTCTTCATGATGTCCCGCGTTTCGCGAAGCAACCGCTAAGCGGATAAGGCTCTTCTTGATCGCCACCAACACAGCCCCTTATGACCTAAACTATGGCATCCTACGACAACGTAACTGAGCACTTATCAACTCCGAAGGCAGCTTACATCCATGTTCCATTCTGCCACTCGCGTTGCCCCTACTGTAACTTTACTGTTGTGGCGAATCGGTTGGACTTGGTGGATCGCTACGTGGAGGCCGTCATTCGCGAGCTAACCGCTCTTGATCGCCCAAACAACGTAGACACAATCTTCATTGGTGGTGGAACACCGACCATGCTACCGCGCGAACCGATGGTGCGATTGCTGGAGGCGATCCATCGCTGGCTTCCTCTAGCAGACGATGGCGAATGGAGTATTGAAGCGAATCCTCAAGACGTGAATCGGAATCTGTGCCTGCTGCTTCGCGATCAGGGCATCAACCGCATTAGCCTCGGGGGCCAATCCTTTGATACGGCCAAACTGAAGATGCTCGGCCGCGATCATACCGGCGATCAACTGGCCACGTCTATTGACATCGCATCCGAATGGTTCAATGAAGTCTCGGTCGACCTGATTTTCGGGGTACCCGGTGAAGACATGCAAGTTTGGAAGTCGGACTTGCGAATGGCTACGTCGCGCGGTGTAAACCATCTCTCCACCTATGGCCTGACCTACGAGAAGGGTGCACACTATTGGTCGCAACTTCAGAAAGGTCAGATCGTCGCTGTCGCGGAAGATACAGAGTTGGAGATGTATCTCTATGCCATTGAAACACTCACTCAGCATGGCATAAATCATTACGAAATTTCGAATTTCGCTAAACCAGGAAGCGAGTGTCTCCACAACCAGACCTATTGGCAAGGTGCTTCGTGGCTCGGTTTTGGACCAGGCGCCGCGGCCTTTGTGGATGGCACACGTTCGGTCAATCACCGAAGCACTCTCAAGTACCTTCAAAGAATAGAGACCGGACAGTCACCTGTCGGAGAGTCGCAAACCCTAGACTGGTCAACACGAACTCGCGAGCGATTTATCTTCGGGATGCGTCAGCTAAAAGGAGTCGAATGGAGTTCGCTCGCCAACTCGGGTGAACCGCGGTCCGTTGAAGCCATCGCACGGCAACTGCCCAAACACATAGCGTTGGGATTCATCGAATGGCACGAAGGCCGCATTCGCTTGACACCACAGGGTCTGCCAATCAGCGACTCACTTTGGCTTGATTATTGGTAAGCTGGCGCCAATACTCGCAAGTGATTCATCACCAAAAATACGTCTGGACTACTTGGCTAGATGTTTTGCGCAAGTAACCCTCCCGATTGTGAGGATCGGCCTTTGGCCGAGGAGGTGAATCGAATTGTTCAATTGCACGTGGCACTTCACCTTCCGGTTTGAATCGTCAGGCAGGCCCTTCCATGGCTGCCTTCCAGAAGTCGATTCGTTTGCAAACCCAATGAGAGTCTGCACTTACGGCATAATGGCAGCAGCCACGGTGACCTAATTGACGCGATGCGTCAATCAAGCGGTGTTACAACGAATCAGATCGGAGGCTATTTGCAAACGCTTAGCGACCGTTATCGCTTGATCGAATCCAAGCTACCGATCTTTGCTAAGCAGACCGCTCGCCGTAGACGCTATTACTTTCCTCCACGAACCTAGCTGGGCGACGTTCTGTGTGTAGCGAAAAGCCGAACTATCCGCAGGACGAGCCTGCGGGATTGCTACGTTGCATACGATGAACCACTGGATAGGTCCTCGTGTCCTGCCGCTACACATGACGCTTTGAGTTCCAAAAAGAAGAGAGGCCACGATGAGGAAACTGGCAACGATCCGTACGGTTCACGAAATAAAATCTATTGATGGTGCGGACTTAATCGAATTAGCAGTTGTCGACGGTTGGAAGTGTGTAACGAAGAAAGGCGAGTTTGCGGTCGGTGATTCGGTCATCTATTGCGAAATTGATTCGCTTCTTCCGGTGCGAGAAGACTTCGAGTTTCTGCGGAAGTCGTCGTTTAAGAAAATGGATGATCGAGAGGGATTCCGGCTTCGAACGGTCAAATTGCGAGGACAAATTTCGCAAGGACTACTAATAAACCCCGCGATACTTGGGCGACCGTTTACAATCGGTGAAGACGTGACCGTGGAACTAGGGATTGTGAAGTACGAGGCTCCTATTCCGGCTTGTCTTGGCGGCGAAGTCATTGGTCCTTTTCCGTCGTTCGTATCGAAGACAGATGAGGAACGGATACAAAACCTATTGGATGAATACGACTCGTATCGCGGAAAGTCGTTCTATGTTTCTGAGAAGATCGACGGAACATCCTTCACGGCGTTCTACTCAAATGGCGAGTTCGGAGTGTGTGGAAGCAACTGGCAGTTTGCCGAAACCGAGAGGGAAGGACTTGTTTGGGTTCACGGAGCGGGCAACGATCGAATCTCGTTTAAAACGATCTCCAACCGATTTCTCGCTAAGTATGGAGATTGATGTTAAAACAGAAACGCCTGCGGGTTTATTGAAAAACTCGCGGGCTTTTGGTTTTCAGCTTAGCTCATTACTTTCGTAACGATGCCAGAGCAGCCGGCATGAAAGTCGCGTACTCCTGCAGGAGGCGTTTTGGCTTGAACTTGCGATGGATTTTTCTCGACTGAAATCAACGATGCGGGTTTTCATACCAGACCACCCCGAGTTGATCGCGTTCTTCGCAGGTTATGACGTCTTGGTCTCCGTCTCCGTCCAGGTCCAGAACCTGCATTAAATCATACTTCATTCCATCTGGGCCGCCGAGCGGATGCTGTCGCCATGGACCAACTCGTTGTTGATCTAGCCAAACGATACCCTCAAGTTTCCCTTTGGCGTTTTCGCATGTGAAGAAAAGATCCATCAATCCGTCACCGTTCACATCGGCGGCCTTAACTGCCTTGGCATCGCCAAGATTTGTCGTGTCGAGGCGTATGACCTGTTCCAGCCAACGGCCTCCGGGCCGTTGCAAAAACAGGCTTACCTCGACCGGCTTCACAGCTACGGCTATGTCCAGTAGGCCGTCGCCATTGATATCCGCCACATCGGCAAACATCACTTGGCGTCCCACTGCGCCGATGGTGTGCTCCGTCCATTGTGCATGCTGGCGATTCGCTTCCACACCGGGATTTTCCAACCAGTAAACTCCCGTGCGAGGTCCTTTGCGATCAGTAAACACAACGTCAAGATCGCCATCGCCATCCATGTCCTGTGGCGAGAGCGACATCACCCATCCCGCCTCGCGAAGCCGGTGGTATTTCCAATCGTCCAGATTGTCGGCAGACGGAGGCGCCTGCAACCAGCCTATGCCACCTCCCTCATTCTTCGAGGCCAGAATCAAGTCTACACCGTGCATGCCATCCACGTCCATCGCTGCGGCCTGCATCCACCACTGCGTTTTGAGGGTGGTTGAAAAGGCCAAGGTGTTCCAACTCAACGAGTCAGTGACACTCCCAGCACTGCCTTTGAATCGATGCCAAAAAACCGTCCGAATTTTTCCCTCTGTGCAACTGACCACGTCCAGCCAACCATCGCCATCAAGGTCAACAAATAGGGCGTCCTCAGCATCATTCACTTTGCCGACAGTTACGCGAGGCCACGAGAATCGCGATTTGGCAGGTCCGGGGTTTAGGTACACCCGCACCTCGCCACCCTCTTCCCAACCAGTGACAATATCTGGCAAACCGTCCCGATTGATATCACCCAGTTTCACGCCATCCGCTCCCTCCGAAGAGTTGTCAATAACATGCCGCTTCCAAGTCGGACCAGGTTCGAGAATGACAGATGGCTCCTCCACCCAAACCGCTGCAGCCAATGTCGTTAACAGGCAAGCGAGAAAGCTAGTGGCAGTTCGGTTGTACAAGCGTTGCATTTGCGTGACTCTGGTTCGGAAGCCCATTTAAGAAACGAACATTCTACACTCTTTGGGAATCGGTCAGAGCCGCATGAATTTGCCACACTTCGCCGATGTAACAAGCATCGGCGAAGTGGCAGACGATTTCCTCAAAGTCGTCGCATCGAGAACCCCTAATCAATTGTGCCAACGGCAGCCGCAAGGAGCTACATATCCTGTTCTGCCTCCGGCCGCTTGACAGATGGACTCAGGGCAACGCGGAAGTCGATTTCACTTGAATGAAAGGTCGGGACAATAGAGTAGCGGTACGCTTGAATAGGAGCCTTGCCTGCCTACCTCCATGGGGTGGTCACCACGGAAATGCTATTCGTTTAGCGCGAACGAAAGATCTCGCTCGTCAGTACTTCGACAACCATGTTTCGAAGACCGAAAGCATCTTCTTTAACCCGTTGCATGATCTCCTCGATTTCCGATCGATCGGTATGCTCCATATGCCTTCCGGTAGCGTACGACAGCATCGTTTCGACCATGTGGCGAACAAAAAAATCACTGCGTGTTTCGGTTAACAATCGTTTGAACTCCGCAAAGTCCGCGTACTTCTCACCGGAAGGAAACATTCCGGAAGGATCGACATTGGGCGTCGGCTTGTCCCCCTTGGGCTTTCCGTATTGGTCACGAAAGCGTCCGATCGGATCGAAGTGTTCCAGTGCAAAGCCCATGGGATCGATCTTGCGATGGCATACGTTGCAGGTTGCGTCGGTTCTGTGTTTGTCAAGACGCTCCCGAATAGTGGTAGCGCCACTCACGTCGGATTCAATTGCGGGGACTTCGTCAGGCGGCGGTGGTGGTGGCGTGCCCAACATGTTCTCCATGACCCAAACGCCCCGAGTTACAGGGGATGTGTCCACTCCGTTTGCACTCGCGGTTAACACTCCTGCCATTCCAAGCACACCACCACGTCGATTTCGATCGGCCAATGGAGCTTTTTGAAATCCATCGGCCAATCGCAACGTGTCTTTCTGTGGCAACTTGTAGAGCTTTGCCAGTTTCTTATCCACGAAGGTGTAGTCGGAGTCGATGAAGTCGGTCACCGGACCATTCGAATCCAGTAGATGGCGAAAAAAGTGCTTCGCTTCTTCTTTCATCGAAGTGGGTAAATCTTCGGAGTAGTACTCATTTGCTGTTTGTCGAGGAGGAGGCAGAGAACCGATAGCGCGCAGATTCAACCAACTATCAAGGAACCGTCGAACGAATTCGTCGGATCGAGGGTCGGCTAACATTCGGAGCACGTGCTGCTTGAATACGGTAGGTTCCGCGAGCTGTCCAGCTGCGGCAGACTGCAATAAAGCATCGTCGGGCGGAATTCCCCAGAGCGTGTACGATAGCCTCGACGCAAGATCATAAGGTCCCAGCTTAGGATTCTCCTCTGGCGTAGGTTCGCAAAGATAGACAAAGGAAGGTGAGCAGAGGATCATTTTGATTGCATCCAAAGCCGCTTGGCGTTCAGAGGCTCTTTCATCTATTCGCTTACGATAGATCTTTTCAATGCGGGATCGATCTGGTTGTTGGATTGGCCGGCGGAAAGCGCGCTCCGCAAATGCACAAAGCTGTTCGATCGCATGCTCAGATTGAAAACCTTTTTGTCCAAAGACTGCGATCTCTTCGGCCGTGCCGTTTGGCTCCGGCAATGGTCCCCGAATCTTGACTTCATCAATCCGGATATGGGGCAATGCACCATCCGTCAGCAACTTGGCACGGCTCACGCCTGGGTCTTTCTCGACTTTCAGTTCCTCTTTGTATTTCTTATTGGTTTCGAGGACCGAAGCGCGCGACTCATAAGGTCCATTGGGAAAAATGAAACGAGGTGTCTGACCTTCTTCCAGCCAAACTCGAAATGGGATCCACTCCGCTTCTTTGTCTGGAACAACTGCTTGTCCAAGAATTGGCTCGATGGATTGCGGATAATGAATGTGACCTCGCTTGATGTCGCCTGGTACAACGGCCAGCTGAAACGGTTCAGAAAAGTCGATCCGAAAGATCTTGGGATCATAGTGCGTGTCGCGATGCATGGCTTGAGCATGCACTTCGATATCGTAGAGCCCTGACACAGGGACCCCCTGAAGAAAATCTTCGATGTGACCATATCCACCTTGCCGCGTATCGGTGTTGGGTTGTTCGTAAAGACAAAGGTATCGGTAATTGAAGACGGATTTGTG
>JANMGH010000011.1:0-99660 GCA_031374515.1 Pirellula sp.
GATGTATGCAGCCACGGTTAACAAGGATTCTTCATCAAGAATCGCAATGGATTTGAAGCGTGCCTCGAAGAAAGTCCCTTTGCAATTGTCTTGCTTGTTCGCCAACCGAGACAACGGCTCTTTGAGGCACTTCATGAACCAGCTCAACGAAGCGAGTCGCTCGCGAGCGGTTTGAACCCATGACGCATTCTCGGCTAGGTTTTGGATCATGTCTTGGGTGGGCGCGATAGGCTGTCGCTTGACGTCACGAGGCGTGTAAAGCGTCAACCAACGAATTGCGACTTCTTGAGCGGACCAATCACGCGCGATATCTGGATCGACACGCAAGAGGAGGTGGAGGTGGTTATCCATGGTCGAGAACCCTCCGACGGAGATAGCGAAGATGGCTTCTAGTTTTTTCAAGCGATTGTCGATCCAAGACTTTCGGTCATGGACTTCATCGGCCAGGAGGAATGATTTTCGGGCACATCGACTGATGCAGTGGTACCAGCGAGTGGACTGGAGATCGACGATTCGAGAGCGAGCGATGGTCATGGCATGCCTCTGAACTATTGAAAGAAAGGGCCAATCTTATAGGGCTCGATTGTAACAAATTCCGAAGCAGTATGGCGAAGTACAATGCCTGTCCTCGTTTGCGCTCATGCTCGTTTGCGCTCATGCTCTCGTTCTTACTCTCTTCGCTTCGATTCGCGTGATTCGCGGGCAGTCCAATGCGATTGGTTTCTCATCCGGCTAGATCTGGCGTTGCCAAAAACCGCACCCAGACTATTGCTTTCCTCAACCGAACTCGTTCTAGTGTTCAAAACTCAACTAACGTCTGAGGATTCAAAGGAGCCCGATCTGATGCGCAAAATGACTCTCGCCAAATGCTGGCAGCCCACGCAACCCGCGCAACCCACTGTCGGTGTAGGTGCGGGCGATTTCAATGAGTTGCAATCATTGATTAGGAACTGGATACTCATTCGCGTTTACCCACAATATCGCTCGGCCATCGATACGGAACAATTGGTGAACGATGTCCTCTTTGGGTTGCATCGACTACGAGCCGGACTAGAAGTCGAATTGGAGTCGGACGAGTTGGTCCGCGTAGCCTATACCTTGACCAAGTGTTCTGTGATCAACGCTTACAAACATTACCATCGACAAAAGAGGACTTCGGATCACAGTGGAATCGATGCAAACTCAACTGCGATCGAGAAGCAAGAGTACGGCCCAGAGTCGATTGTCGCACTGACCGAATTGAAGCAGAAGATTTTGAAAATATTGGCGCCAGATCTTTCGCACATCGTTTCGAGGAAGCTTGATGGCTGGAGCAATCGCGAGATTGCCCTAGAACAAGGAGTCTCGAAACGCTCCATAGAGCGAAGGCTCGACAAGATTGAACCGATGATTTGCGAACTGGTATTGAACCAACCGCCAACCGCAACGAGCAACGAGCAACGAGCAACGAGCAACGAGCAACGAAGTTCAAAGGTTGACTACCGTTATTTGAAACAATTCTATTTTTCTTTGTCGCAAATTCGGAAAAAAGTTGATCTAGTAAATGGGTTGACATTTCCCCAATTTATTGATGATGTGCGATTGCGGAATATCAAGTTTGGCAATTGTATTGAAGTCAACTCTCGCCTAGTCCTAGTAGACGCAATAAACCGAAAGAGGATTTGCTCATGCAAGTTAATTTAATTGCGATGGTCTTGGTTGCATGCGCGAATAGTGTTGTATATGGTCAGGAAGCGACGTCTGACTTGGGCAAACCGCTTTCACGGAACTACTGGAACGGCAATGCTCAGGGGCAACTTGGGTTTTCCAATGCGGGGGGCGGTTTAAAACAAGATGCGATCTTGGTTGCAACTGGTAAGTCAATTCCGAATCCAAATTCAGTGCTTAAAACGGTAGCGTTCTTGCGCGACGAAGCAATTGCGAAGGAATTGCGATTGGATGATATACAGTGCCGGGAAATCAAAGCGTTGCTGGATGGAACATCAGGTCAACCGGGAGTGTTTTCGGTTGAAGTCGCGGACGGAAAGCTATTGACAAGAGAAGAGAAGGTGGCCTTATATGCTGTTATGCGCAACGATCGGGAAGCCAAGGTGAGAGAGATCCTTGACCCGTCGCAAATAGATAGACTTGAGCAGGTCGTTCGTCACGTAGAGATCTCAAGAGTAGGATTCGCAAACGCAATTCTTCAGGGATTCTTGGGGCAGGATGCAGGGGTTCAAGAGATTGAAAAACCTGCATTAGAAATTTCCTTTGACGCAGTTAAGTCCGAGTTAGAAAAGTCGAAAACTGCGATTGCAAAAGAGGCCCAGAAAGAAGTTCTATCGCTCTTGAATGAAGAGCAACGACAACTGATACCTCCCCTAATGGGAAAACATTTCGAGTTGCATGAGAAACCACTTCAAAAGTTGCGACGACTGTCGTCCGAACGTGTAAACGGAATTGTACCGAATCCTGAATCTGTCTTTGATTCATGCATTCTCTTAAATCATCAGAGTATCGTTGATGAATTGAAGCTAACTAAAGAACAACTTTCTTATGTTCCGAATCTTGGAAAGCCACAAAACTCAGGCGAAACGTCTTCGGCTGAAATAGAATTACGGTCGAGATTTGAGCCTTCTCAAGTAGGTAGGTTAAAGCAGATTGTATACCAGTTGGAAGTGACGAGGCTTGGATTCGGTTCTGCGATTGCGGATGGTTATTTAGGCAAAGCAATTGACATAAGCGATTCGCAACGAACAGCAATACGAAAGAAAGCCAAGGAAATCGAGTCGAAGGCTAAGTTCGTTCTAGTTGAATTGGAAGAGGCGGCACGAAGGAAGCTTTTGGGAAATCTCTCCATGGCACAGCGTCAGGCCGTAACAGCCTTACTCGGAAAACCATATAGACCTGACGGCAAGAAGTAAATTGCCATAATTGCAAGGACGTTTTATCTTTTGAAACCTGTTTTGTAGGAGAATAGGGGTAAGAACAGGGACATGCATAGATGTAAGAACAGGGAAGAACAGGGACATGCATAGCAAATATTGAACCAACCGCCAACCGCCAACCGCCAACCGCAAAGAGCAAAGAGCAAAGAGCAAAGAGCAAAGAAGTTCAAAGGTTGACCACCGTTATTTGAAAAAATTCTATTTTTCTTTGTCGCAACTTCGGAAAAAAGTTGATTTGTTTAATAGGTGGCCATCACAACAATTCACAAATAGTTGATCGGGGAAGATTGACCTCGGCAGTTGTTTCTTGATTGTAATGGGTATGACTTTTGCTTAGCATCCACAAAAGATCGACTGGGGATCTGCTCATGCGAACGAACTTGATTGTTTTACTTCTGCTTACTGTCGCAAATGGTGCTGCTTACGGTCAGTATGCGAGTAGTTCGGGTCCTGGCCGCAGCGATCCCAAAGGAGAAACGATCCTTCTTGCGACAGGCAAGTCCATTCCGAATCCGAATTTCGTACTGAGAACAGTAGGATTCTTGCGAGATGAATCGATCGTTAATGAATTGCGGTTGGATGACGCTCAGCGTAGGGAAATCAAAGCTCTGCTAGATGAAACTTCCGGCCAACCATCGATAATTCAGGAGCGTCCTCGCGAAAAGCATGCGACGAAGGAAGATATGGAAGCTTGGGCCAATTCTATTATTAAGCGTCGTGAAACCAGGGCGAAGGAAATCCTTGATCCAATTCAAATCGCTAGGCTTGAACAAATCGTTCGCCAGGTGGAAGTCTCAAGAGTCGGATTCGCAAACGCAATTCTGCAAGGTTTCTTAGGGCAAGATGCAGGGGTTCAAGACAACGAGAAACCTGCCTTGGAGATTTCCTTTGACGCTATCAAATCCGAGTATGCCAGACTGAGAGCTGCGATTGCGAACGAATCCCAAAAAGAACTCCTGTCACTACTGTCCGAAGATCAGAGATTGCGGATTCCACGCTTGCTGGGCAAGCCTTTCGAGATGCACGAAGAGCCAATTGAAAAGTTGCGTCGCCTGGCGACCGAGAAAGTTAGTGGCATTGTGCCGGATCCGGAATCCCTCATCGATTCGCGCATTCTCTTAAAAAATCAGAGCGTCGTTGACGAACTAAAGCTTACCAACGAGCAGCTTGTGTTCTCAATGGGGGCAATTCTCACCAGAAAGTCAGATGGAGAATCGATGGAAGGCACGTTCAGGTCGAAATTTGAACCGTCGCAACTGGAGAGGTTGAAGCAAATTGTCTACCAGTTAGAAGTAGCCCGGAGTGGATTCGGTGTTGCGATCGCGGATGGCTATTTAGGCAAAGCAATTGACATTAGCGATTCGCAAAGACCACAGTTGCGAGAGAAAGCCAAGGAAATAGTTGGGCAGACAAAAGCCGTTCTAGACGAATTGGAAGAGGCGACACGAAGGAAGCTTCTAAGCCATCTGACCAATACGCAACGACAAGAATTGACAAAACTGCTAGGGAAGCCCTTTAAACTCGATGAGAAGAAGTAAATTGCGGTTGTTAGAATGTGTCAACTCTTTTTGATAGGTGCTGGAAATGAGATTTTTATTGGCGTTTGCAATCTGTATGGTAGGAAGTAGTATTGCGTTCGGAAAGATTTGCATAATCTTAGGTGTCATACAATCTGTTAACGGTTCACCGAGTCAATACTCCTACAACGCTGGTGATGAAATAGGTATTTTAGCAAGCTTTGAAATGCATGGACCTCCAATATCCGATGGTTCGCATTGGGAGGAATACGATTACGGTTGGAAGTGGTATACAAATGGAGTCCCAGATGGGGTGACGAAATGGCCAGTGTTTCTTGATGAAGGACAGAACGTATACCCAATTAGGGATGAGGGTTTTTATGTTCCTGGGCCAGCACCAGCAACGATAGAAGCAGTGGTATTCATTGATCGCTACTATGGGCCAGGAGATGAAGAGGATTTCGCTATGTGGATTGACTGAGGCGAACGATGCTTCTCGACTCGGTTATCCATTTCTAAGTGATGCGGCACATCAACTACAACCCTTGGCATGCGCCAGGGTAAGTAGGACGGAGGCAGCCAGCCTATGCGACATCGGTCGGCACTTCTTCGTCCTCGTCCAATGTTTCGTCCGGTTCGGTCGCGATCGCTTCGTTGAAGAGATAGCGCACGACCATCGTTGCGTAGGCTCCGCGTTGCAACACAAAAGATAACTTCAGCGACTGGAAGTTTGGGTTCAACGAATCGGGTTCCCATTCAAACGTCATGTCCTCAGCCGTAAGCCATGCCATCCGCGTTCCCTTGGAGAAAAACGTATCGCGAGGGTACTTCAAACGCATCTGCCGAACATCCAGCTGCAGTGGCAAAAGGATCTTCTCCAACGTTTCCAACGTGCCGCTCGGCCAGTCGTGCTGACGCGCCGATGGCAATGGCAATTTCAAATCGTAGATGCTCTTATGGCCAATCAAGCACTCTAGTTTTGAGATCGGAATGGCTAATGGTCCACAAAGGGAATCCAATCTATCCAGCGGCGCAGTGCCTGCATTATCGATAATCAATTGACTCAACCATCGATTCCAAACCCAACTTTGAAATGCCGAAATATAGATTCCACGTAGATCCTGTCGAATCAGCGCAACCGCTCGCTTGAAATCCGTTGGGTGATCGCACAAATAGGTAACGATACTTCGGCGATGCGATCGATCGAGTAGTGCTTTGCACTTGATCCAGTCCCCCCAATAATCGCGAAGGATTTGCTTTTGCTCTTTCTCTCGCGGTCGATCATGGATGTTGGGCTCCGCCATCGACAAATAGAGGGCTCGTTCGTAGTTGGTCAAGCACCACGGGACCGCTATCAACTCACCGCAAAACCCGATCGAGCCGAAGCGTTGGTCGTCGAAGTAGTTCACGACCCCCGTTTGTTGAATGTATCTGCAACGTTCCGTCAACTTCGGAATTTGATCGTCGGTGATCCGTCGCAAACGAATTTCAAATCGGTTGGAAACGATGTCCTTTGCGTGATACGGTTGCGGAATCTGGCCAAGGTATTCGAGCTGAAACGACTTGTCCGTCAGCCCCGAGTGGGGGCCGCGATAAATGGTCAGATATTGGGTCGTATCCGCATGCCGGTCCTTCATCCCACCGTAGCTGAGATCTTTGCGTGCGATCTGCCACTTATGCAAGATGTACTGCATCGCTTCGGGAGTTCCAAGCCCGCACTTGTCCAATCGATACAAACCGAACGGACCTCTGGAGGGAGTGACGTCGGTGATTTCTTCGACCCGAAAGTCTTCGGGTAGTGTTTTCAGTTTCATCGACGAGCTTGATTGGAGTACGGAAAGTTGACATCGATTACAACATGGGCCGAAAACCGTGGGCTAGCGCCCTGCGGCTAATCAGCCGGAACGCGCTAGCGTCCGGTTCAGCCCAATTTACGATCGATGCCGGAAAGTTGGGTTTGTTCCGGAAAGCTTAATCGAATCCCAGTAAAATAGCACGTCAAATTGCACGTCAAATAGCACGCGCTGGATTCAATTCATTCCTGGCAAACTCATATAGGACTAGTAACCGCCTGGAGTTGAGAAATCGCTGTACGTATTGAATTCTTCGTGCCGATTTCCGATCTTGTTAAGAAACCGGGTGTAGCTGCTTTCCCAGACCAGCTCGATATCGCCCACTGGGCCGTTTCGCTGCTTGGCAATGATGATCTCTGCTTGTCCGGCGTACTGTTCTGCATCTTCTGCGTTGCGGTGGTAGTATCCTTCGCGGTGCACAAACATGACCACGTCCGCATCTTGCTCGATAGCACCCGATTCCCGCAAATGACTGAGCTTGGGACGGTGGTCCTTGCCCTCTTCGGATTGACGATTGAGTTGCGATAGGCAGAGAATTGGGACGTCTTGTTCACGAGCAAGCATTTTGAGACGTCTCGCCATTTTTGCAACCTGTTCCTGACGTGGATCTTTCGGGTTGTCTGGGTCGAGCAATTGCAAATAGTCGATCACGATCAATCCTATTTTTCGTCCGTTCGGTTTACGCATCTCCTGCTGTGAAATTCGTCGAGCGACTGCCGCAACCTCGCTTACCGTTCGGCTAGGCGCATCGTCTATGTACAACGGTGCTTCACTGATCTTGGCCGCGTTGGCAAGTAGCCTCTTTTGATCATCCTTGGTAATCGTTCCGACTTTAAGCCGCTGGCCGTCCACTTTGGCGATAGAGCAGAGCATTCGGTCGACCAATTCAATCGCGTTCATTTCCAGGCTTACGAAGAGCGTCGGAGCATTCTCCTTCATCGCCACGTGCTCCGCAATATTCATGGCAAACGCTGTTTTCCCCATACTCGGGCGAGCGGCGAGGATGATCAATTCTCCGTTGTGCAGTCCGCCGGTCATTTGATCGAAATCGGTGAAGTGGGTGAGTACGCCACTTTGGAGTTGCTCCCCTTGCATGCGCTGGTCGATACGAGTCATTGCCGCTTTGAGCACCTCAGAGACCGAGGTGGCTGTGTTCGCATTCCGCTCGTCTTGAATACTGAAAATCTTGGCCTCGGCCTGCGACACCAGTTCTTTGGCGTCGGCGCTCTCTTCGTACGCGTCGGACAGGATGGAAGTAGAGGCATCGATAAGTCGGCGTATTGTCGCTTTGCTCCGAACAATTTGAGCGTAATACTTGGCATGCGCGGGGTTGGGTACGCAATTCGAAAGCTTGATCAAGTAGGCCGTTCCGCCAATCAAATCAAAGTCTCCGGCGGCTTTCAAGTCGCTTACCAACAGCGTCGGATCCATCTTGCGTCCGCTATCAAACAAGTTCATCATCGCTGCGTAAAGCTTGCGATGTGCATCGTCATAAAAGTCGTCTGCACGCAATTCCAAGGCCAAATCATTGCAGATGTCTGGATTCAAAATCATGCTGCCCAACACGCCCATCTCAGAAGCTAAGTCGAATGGGGGCGACCTGTCTAGGATATTCGTACTGGGCAGTTTTTTGCCTTTGGACGAATCGTCTTTGCGGAAACGCTTTTGTTCGGTAACCATGCGAATACACCGGCTTGATGAGGGATCCATGTCACTGCTGCATCAGTAACGTTCCGCATTTTACCGATTCGGCGCTGGCAAGCGAGAGTCGACTAGATTTAGTGTCGGCTTAGTGAAAACCACAAAACTTGCTATCTGATTGACAGCGAGAATCGAACCATTGGCTCAATTGCTTACTCTCTGCGCATCCAACTCCGCTCGATTCGGAGTTGGGAAGATACATGCCGCCATAGGCAATTCCATGGCGGCCGAATTCTGTACCTAGTAATGAACGGTTGAGACAACTGACTGCACTGGCTTGAAAACCACGACTACACTGGCTTGAAAACCACGGTTGCCAACGGTGGTAGATTCAGCTCGATCGACGCTGGGCGACCATGCTGAGGGATGCCTGCATCTGCCATGATACCCGGATAGTTCCCGATGTTGGTTCCGGCGTAATGCACTGAGTCGCTATTAAATACTTCTTGGTAGTAGCCAACCTTTGGTACTCCAAGGCGATACTTGCGAACGACAGGTGTGAAATTACTACAAACTACCAGGAAATCGTTAGGATCCTTGGCCTTTCGGATATAACCCAAAACGCTGTCGTTGGCATTCATGCAATCAATCCATTCAAAACCATCCGAAGTGAAGTCGAGTTGATGCAGTGCGGGTTCGCGTTGCACTAAGTGATTCAGATCCGAGACAAGTTTTTGCATGCCTCGATGCGTTTCCCAATCCAAGAGATCCCATTGAATCGAATTGTCATAGTTCCATTCATGCCACTGGGCGATTTCGCAACCCATAAAGAGAAGCTTCTTTCCCGGATGGGTCCACATGCTGGAGTACAACAGCCGGAGATTAGCGAATTTCTGCCATAGGTCTCCCGCCATCTGTGCGATCAATGCGCCTTTGCCGTGTACCACTTCGTCATGCGAGAGCGGCAGGGTAAAGTTTTCCGTGAACGCGTAGATCAGACTAAACGTGAGCTCATTGTGATGGTATTGCCTATGAATAGGGTCGTTACGCATATAGCGAAGCGTATCATTCATCCAACCCATGTTCCATTTCAGCGAAAAGCCCAATCCACCGTATTCGGTTGGACGGCTTACGCCTGGCCAAGCAGTTGACTCTTCGGCAATTGTCAGTACGCCTGGATGTTGAGAGTGAGCTTGAATATTGAACTCGCGAAGCAAATGAATCGCTTCGAGGTTTTCTCGTCCGCCATGAACGTTGGGTAGCCACTCACCTTGTTTGCGAGAATAATCGAGATAGAGCATAGAAGCGACCGCGTCGACGCGCAGACCGTCGATGTGATATTTCTCGAGCCAAAACAAAGCGTTGGCGATCAAGAAATTTCGGACTTCATTTCGGCCGAAATTGAAGATCATCGTGCCCCAATCCGGGTGTTCACCCTGACGAGGATCTGCGTGCTCGTACAGAGCTGATCCATCGAATTGCCTGAGTCCGTGCGCATCTTTAGGGAAGTGTGCGGGGACCCAATCGATAATCACTCCCAGGCCATTTTGGTGGCAATGGTCGACGAAATACATGAAATCTTCGGGGGTGCCGTACCGGCTTGTTGCAGAAAAGTATCCGACCGTCTGGTATCCCCACGAACCCGTGAATGGATGCTCAGAAACCGGCATCAACTCCAAATGTGTGAAGCCCATATCTTTGCAGTATTGAACCAACTGGTGCGCGATCTCTCGGTAGTTCATCCATCCGTGAACTCCTTTTTCGCACTTTTTCCACGAGCCGAGGTGCACCTCGTAGACCGACATCGGCTTTTCAAGTTGGTTTTCATTTTTGCGTCTCTCGAGCCAATGGGAATCGTTCCATTGGTAGTCGTCGAGCGACTGAACGATGGACGCGGTTCTTGGGGGCAATTCCGCAAAAACGCCATATGGATCCGTCTTGTCAACGACCTGCCCATCCTGCATACGCACTCGGTATTTGTATTTTTGGCCCACACCGATTTGAGGCACAAACAATTCCCAAATTCCGGATGGTATCTGCTTTTGCATGCTGTGGGATCGTCCATCCCAATGATTGAAGTCGCCGATGACTTGAACACTTTGCGCATTGGGAGCCCAAACTGCAAAATTTACGCCGGAATTACCATCGACATCGCGGATGTGGGATCCTAGTTTCTCATAGATTTTCCAATGCTGACCAGCATTGAATAAGTGCCTGTCAAAGTCGCTGATCATGCTCGGTACAGCGTAAGGATCTTGCATTTCTATAGTCTTTCCGCTCGAATTCGAAAGCCGAAATCGGTATTGGGGAGGAGTGGAATCTGGCTGTGGGATCAGTCCTTCGTACAATCCAGAAGGGTGTATGCGTCGCATCGGTCGAGTTGCCGCATTGCGTTCGTCAAGCAACCATGCTTGATCAAACCCTGGGAAGTATCCTCGAACAGCCGTCGCGTTTTTGCCATCGACATGAATCGAATGAGGGCCCAAAACACTGGCTGGGTCCGCACTCACTCCGTCGATGATGCTGTACAAGGAATTCAGGTTGAGCTGGGTATGCACAATTTCTCCAATGGTTATACCGAATGAAAATGATTACGTGTATCGCTGAGTATGCTGGTGAAACGATTCAGCTAATGCCGCGTAGGTCGTTTGCCAGGGTCGAATAGAAACAGGCAACGCAGAAACGACTCAAGCCACTCATCTACGGCAAGGATGGCCGCCCAAAAGTGTCTGCAAAGCCAAAGAGGGCCTCGAAAAATCAATCGGATGGGCAAAAGGAACAAAAAGACGATGCGATTTGAGTTCCAACTGATTTTTTTGAAAAACGATTCTTCTCTTCGTTGTTTTTGCTGCTTATTCAAGTGGAGCTCGGGACGATTCGTTTCCAACGGCACCGATTCGGTAAGGGGTGTGTCCACATAAACCCTTTGATATTTGGACGCAGAGACGATCGATCGCGTGTGGTCCCCCTTTTTGGTTGTCCGATGGGATTGTTTCACCGCGGACAAGTTAGCGACTGGAACTGCTATTCTCGCGTTTGATTCTGCAGCAACTGACGAATTCGGCGAATCGCTTTCTAAAACCGGTTCCTCGTGGGGTTCTGTTCCCACTTCTTGAGCCATCCAACGACACTGGACTTGATGAAAGGCGAGAGCACGATCGATGCGTTTCCAGATATCTGCATTGCGTATGGGCTGAACCGTTCCAAAGTGCTCCCAGGAATAGTCGTTGTCTCGCCATTCCGACAATCCATACTGGAGCCCCCTGGTTACATAGCGACTCGTGGTCACCAAGGTTACTCGACTGGGCTGCTCCAACGCTTCAAGGCCTCGCAACACGGCCACTAACGCAGAGCGATCGGGCGCACAAGCGACCTCTTGATCTGTCGCCTCGATCCGTTCTCCAGATGCGAGGTCTTCAAGCACAAACCGCCATCGACCTCGCTGCGTCCCAACACTCTCACCATGGGCTGAGACGTTGCCATCACAGAAGAGTAGATAGTGCGGTTTTGGGCTGGTCATTACCATGTCTCATGAATCAAGGTCCAATTGTCTGCGTAAGCTTGCGCGGTAACTCGATTCATGCGAGAATGTCAGATAGAAAAAGTGTATGATTTCGAAAGGAGCTTGCGGTTTGAGTTGAAGCTAATGCCTGTATCGACTGTGCAACTCCAAGCTTGGCAAAGCGTCCAAGATATCAACAACTTAAAATAGGTCCTTTCCACCCATGACCATTTGACCAACGATGCCTGACTGCGGCGTGTATTTGGTTTGGCCCTGTGACGGCATCGACTGGATTCACCCCGAGGATCTTGCAATCGTAGAAACGTGGATACCGAGCACACGCGTTTTTCGTCGGCTCAATTTCGACGGTGTTTACTACGAATTGCAATACGGCAAGCAAACCATACGCGTCAAACCGACGATGTGGTGCCACGTCGAAGACGAAGGATTTTCCGTTGGCGAACGCGTTGAAGTGCTTTCGCACTTCCTGGAAAACGAAGCTTGCTTGGGCGTGATTACAGAAATACGATTCCACAAAAGCAGCGGCCGTATCCTTTATTCAATTCAGTCGCGAGAATTGCCTTTGTCCCGTCCTTTTTTTGCAACAGACTTGGTACCGGTCGATCGAAAACCCCAATTGAGAATACCCGATCGATACAAGGTGCTATAACCATGCGACTGGCTGCTAGATTGATTGCCAATCTGTTTTGGTCCCCCTCTGAATGCAAATGACATTTGGTCATTCCCAGTGGATGGTATCTGGTTCTTAAACCTGTAATTACCAGTGTCGTGCCTGAAAATACTTGCCTCTAAAACAACTTCGAACTAAGTATGCACTATTTGGTTATGCCCTTAGGTAGCGCGGGCGATGTCCATCCATTCGTCGGCTTGGCGATTGAACTCAAACGTAGAGGCCACGACGTCACGCTGGCCACCAACGGTTATTTCGCTAGCCTGGCAAATCGATTTCAACTGGATTTTATAGAAATCGGATCCGAAGCAACGTTTCGCTCGGGGATCGAGAACCCAAATTTATGGCATCCTTTCCGAGCGTTCGGTTTTCTATACCGCAACATGATTGAGCCGACGATTCGGCCACAATACGAAGTTGTCACAAAGGAGTCTTCCAAGCGAAAAACTGTTGTGCTGTCCAATTGTTTTGGGTTTGGTGCCCTGAATGCTCAAGACAAGGACGGCGTAACACTCATATCAGTCCATCTGCAACCAGTGATGCTTTGGAGCAAAACAAAGCCACCGAAGTTTCCCGGAGTCGTTGGGCCGAATTGGTTCCAACAATTTTCATACAATATGGCTCAGCGATTGGTAATTGATCCCATCGTTCTGCCTAGCCTCAATGCCATTCGAAGCGATTTGGGGTTGAAACCAGTCAAGCACGTCATGCAGTGGTGGCACTCAAAAACCCAAATCCTATGCTTGTTTCCGGACTGGTTTTGCCCACCACAAAGGGATTGGCCAAGCCCGTTTTACCAAGTTGATTTTCCGTTGTGGGATGAACGTGATTCGGACCAGAATTCATTCTCAGCTGATACACAAAAAGTACTTGAACCCTTTTTGGCCGATGGTCCACCACCCATTGCATTCACACCGGGATCCGCCAACCTATTTGGCCACAAGTTCTTCGAAACAGCAGCAATCGCATGCGAGCGAATCAATCGTCGCGCCATTTTTCTCACGCGATTTCCAGAACAGGTTCCCAACTCGTTGCCCAAATCCATCATCCACATTCCATTTGCACCGCTTAGCCTCTTGTTGCCTCGATGCGCTGCTTTTGTACACCATGGCGGCATTGGTTCAGCTGCACAGGCGATGTCTGCGGGGATCCCCCAATTGATACGTCCTCAAGCGCACGATCAATTCGACAATGCGAAGCGAATCGTGGAGCTAGGAATAGGTCTTTGCCTCAAAATGAATCAGTTTACGCCAAAGTCGCTGTCGCTCGCTCTTAGCCAAATGCTCGACTCAACAACTATGGAATCGCGATGCAAAGCCGTGGCCGCAAAAATCGATCGTTCGCGAGGGCTAAAACAGGCCATTGACATAGTAGAAATGCTAGCAACTGCAAAATCCCCTTCTCAAATGCGATGAGAGGTTGACGGAAGTTTTGCAGGAGATTCACGAGGCTCGCGACCCAGCCACACTCCGAGGTACTTTAAGCTGCCTTACTAGGCTTGGATTCAACCGTTCCTTCATTTGCCTTTTTCGCCCGAATTTTCTCCCGCAGCTCTTTGATGCGCTGGCGTTTCTGCGACTCAATTTGCTGCTTCTTGACGTGGGCAATCAGTAGACCCTGCAACCGATCTCTTAACAGAATCGCAAGCGATATCAGACTGCGCAAGGCTATGAAGACAACGATTCCCCATACAACCCAAGCGATTGTTATCTCACTGAACATCAAAAAGGCTACGCTGCCTTCCTTCTCGTGTCGTTTGCTAGCATATGCTTTAGACGCTCAAATTCTTCGATGCTCGTAAAGTGAATCGTGATTCGACCGCGGCCTCGGCTAGTTTGGCTAATGTCAACACGTGTACCAAGTTTCATTTTCATTTCGCTTTCGAGGGCGGCGAGCAAATCCGATTTTGTTGATTTGCGTCTTGGTAAGGCACCTAGGAAGCCTTCTTCCGATGCGGCGGCTTCTGCGATGGCATCTGCAACCCTCGCTTCGGTCTCTCGAACACTCCAACCCTCTTCCTGAATCTTCTTTAGGAAACTGATCTGTTCGCGAGTGCTTCCGAGACTGAGCAGAGCTTTGGCGTGCCCCGCAGAGATTTGATCCTTTTGAACGGCGTCGGTGATCGCATCTGGCAATTCGAGCAATCGCATCATATTTGCAATAGTACTTCGATCGATTTTCAGACGCTGTGCTAGTTCGTCTTGCGTGCATTTATGTTCCGAAATGTAGCGTTTGAAGGATAACGCCTTTTCAATTGCATTAAGGTCTTTCCGCTGCAGGTTTTCAATGATCGCAAGCTCAGCGACAAGGCGGTCATCTGCCTCGCGGACTTCGGCCCGAATCGTTGGCAAGCCAGCGAGAACCGTTGCACGCAACCGACGTTCACCACTGATGAGTTGGAAGCGTTCCCCAGCACGGCGGACCAGAATTGGTTGTAGCTGTTTATGTTCTTTTAGAGACTCGGCAAGGGACTCGAGCTCAGACGGATTAAACTGGCGTCTTGGCTGAAATGGATTGGGGTCGATGAGACCGGTATGGATATCGAGTGTGTTTGTCAATCCTGTGGTCGTATCATGCGAATTTGCTAGAGGGATCATGATGGGGGACAAGCCAGATCGGTTGGAAACGGTCCGAGCGTGAGCGTCGGCGGACAGTTTGCGAATCGTATCATTGCGGGCCGCTGCGTTTTCATGGCTGGGTTCGGAAACGCTTGGACTATCCGAAGCGTGCGATCCATCCATCGCTCCTTCTTCGATCTGCGTTCCGAGTAGAGCAGCCAAACCACGTCCAAGTCTTCGATCTTTAGTCACGTTCCAATACCTCCATGCATAGTTCAATATAGGACCGTGTTCCACGTGAGCGTGGCGAATAAGCCAAAACACTTTGCCCATGGCTGGGTGCTTCGCTAATCGCAATATCTCGCGGTATTACGGTATCAAAAACGATATCACCGAAAAACTCTCTGACTTCGCTGTCTACTTCGTGAGTAAGTTCAAAGCGAGGGTCGTACATTGTCAACAGGATCCCGCCAAAGGTGAGTCTACCTGGGTGTTTTTGCATAATGTCTCGAATGACGTGAATCATTTGAGTCAGTCCCTCCATTGCGTAGTACTCGCATTGAATGGGCATCAGTACTTCAGTGCTTGAGGCAAGAGCTGCTTGGGTTAGCTCTCCGAGTGATGGCGGACAATCAATGAAGACGGCGTCGTAGCCGCCCATGCCAGCTTCCAGATGCTGTCGGAGCAGTGTACCCTGCGAAAGCTCCCCCTTTTCGAGTCGATCCACGTCCTGAAAGGAACGGCAGCCGGGCATCAAATACAGATTCGGTAGAGTTGTATCGAGAATGCTATCACGAATCGGGGAATCAATCAAAAGCGGATGACGGTTGGACGGCTCATGGCCCAAGCCGCTCGTTGCATTGCATTGCGGATCCAGATCGACAACGAGTGTTTTGTTCCCGGATTTAGCCATCGCCCATGCCAGATTGATCGCGGTCGTTGTTTTTCCGACTCCACCTTTCTGATTTGCGATGCAAAAGACGCGTGCCATTTTGAAATCGAGCCATATTCAAATGTTAATTTGGGTTATTCGAACTCGACAATACGAAATTCCCGGTTGCGAGGTGAAGAGCAGTTCCACGAAACACTGGTACTTTATCCAGATTAGATTTTCGGCATCGATCACACATTGGCCGAAAACCGTGGGCCAGCGCTCAATGGCTAATCAGCCGAAACTCGCTACCGTCCGGTTCAGCCCGACTTACGATCCATGCCAGATTTTCGCCATGATTCAAAACCATCATCCCAAATGTCGAGTTTCACGCCCCACCGGTGATTTAAACGGACAATCCTGCAAACAAGTAGGTGGGATAGACACAGCCGACGAAAGTAGCAGGCACGCTCCGCGGTGCCGTATGCTTGCGTATATTGGCTGGGTTTTCAGGCGGAACTACTTTGACTTTTGTCGGCTGTGTCGGGATAGATTTTCAAGGAGCGATTCGGAGTTCGTGATCAAGAATTCACATAGAGCCACAATTACGGCGGAGATCGCTGGGGTGCGTTTGCTGCCAGTTCTATGACGAACTCTTTTTTGGTATATTGAAATTCCTTTCCTTGGATTCTCCACCCTCTAAAAACAAAAGCACAATGTCTGCTCACATTACGACCGCGCGGTTCGTCCGCCAGATGCTGTTTCATTCCAATGCACTTGTAGCCACTTTGTGCTTGTTTAGTTGTCTGGTTTGGGCTGACGATACCAAAGAGGCAAGTTTAACGGGGAACAAGGGTAAGCCGACTGATTGGTACCACTGGCGCGGTCCTATGCAGAATGGCAATTCGTTGGAAAAGGGACTACCCGATTCCTTCAAAGTGGATGGCGAGAATCAACTGTGGAAGAAAACGGAGTATGCAACGCGAGCTACGCCAATCGTAATGAATGGCAGGGTTTATACCATTTGCCGATCTGAGCCAGAGACGAAAAAAGAAGCGGAAAAAACAGTTTGTGTTGATGCGGAAACCGGCGCACTTATCTGGGAGAGTATTCACAACATCTATTTGTCCGACGCACCGTCGGAACGCATTGGTTGGGCCAGTCTTTGTGGTGACCCCGAGACCGACAAGGTCTACATGCTTGGTATTGGTTGTGCGCTTCAGTGCCTAGAAGGGAAGACAGGGAAAATCCTGTGGGAAAAGTCCATGCTAGAGGAGTATGGAATGCTATCCACGTACGGAGGCCGCACCAATTTTCCAGTTGTTTTTGAAGACATGCTGATTGTTTCCGGAGTAACGACAGGTTGGGATCAGACTGCTGTACCTGCCCACCGAATTATCGCAATGGACAAATCGACAGGCGCTCCGATTTGGACAATGAGCACGAGACCTCGTCCTGAAGACACTACGTATAGCACTCCCATCTTCACCGTGTTGAATGGCCAATCGGCCATGGTACTCGGCGCTGCAGATGGTGCTGTTTATGCACTCCAACCCAGAACCGGGAAAGTCATATGGAAGTACCAAGCGTCTCCAAGAGGTATCAACGTAACGCCTTTGGTTGACAACGGCATCATTTACTGTGCCCACGGGGAACAAAATGAAACCGATCGAACCATTCTTGGATGCATTTTCGCTTTCGACGGCAACACGACCGGGGACATCCCCGAAGATAAATTGCTTTGGAAGATACCTGGCAAAGCGATTGGCAGAAGTTCCCCAGTTAAAGTCGGGGAGAGAGTCTATTTTGTGGAAGACGGCGGTAACATGTTTGGTATCAACGCCAAAACAGGTACACTCGAATCAGAAAAAGATCTGGGAAACATTATGTTTGGTTCTCCGGTCGTATCGGAAGGCAAAATCTACATCGGTGAAAACACAGGCAAGATCTACACGCTTAAACCAACCGAAACTGGATTCGAAGTGCTTGGCCAAGCCAGATTGAGAGATGGCGGCGAAGTGTTTGGGTCGTTTGCAATAGCGAACGGCAGACTTTACCTCCCAACCAACAAAGCCCTCTATTGCATCGGTAAGAAAGAGGTCAAAGTCGACGCTGATCCAATGCCAAAGCAATTGGTTGAATTGCAATCCGACGACAAAAAAGTCTCGCATATCCAAATCTGTCCGGTCGAAATGCTTCTTTCGGCTGGCCAAAAGGCAAAGCTTCAAGTGCGTGCTTATAACGCAGCTGGGCAGTACATCAAAAATCTAACCGACGCCGCAATAACCGTCGAAGGTGGTGGTGCAGTGAGCGACGATATGGTCTACACCGCACCGTCGGACACAACCGGTACCGGCGTTTTCTTAACCGCCACATCCGGAGAGTTGAAGAGTATTGCCCGTGGACGCGTCATCGCAGCCCTGCCATGGAAGTACGATTTTGAAGACAAAAAGGTGCCGCTCTTTTGGATTGGTGCCGCGTATCGTCACCAACCGATCGAACTGCCTACGGGTGGAAATGGACTTGTTAAAGTGAGTACCATCCCTAAAGGGACTCGAAGTCAAGCCTTTATGGGTAAGCCATCAAGCCACGACTACACGATCATAGCCGACGTCTACGCAACCGATCAGAAAAACAAAGTCCCCACGACAAACCTTCCGGACATGGGGGTCGTTAACCAACGCTACACGCTGTCGCTCGAAGGATCTCAAAAGCTTCAAATCCGATCGTGGGTCTCATTGCTGGAAGATCGCTTTGCCAAAACCATTCCTTTCGAGTGGGAAGCAAAGACATGGTATACACTGAAATTCCAAAGCGAAAACAAAGATGGGAAAGCGGTCCTGAAGGGTAAAGTTTGGAAAACCAGCGATAAAGAACCTGAGGCATGGACCATTGAGGCCGAAGACTTGCTGCCCAATACCGTGGGCAGCCCTGGTCTCTTTGGAAAGTCCTCTGATGCTGAGTTCTACATCGACAACGTTGTTGTGAAGGCCAACGACAAGTAGATACTTTGAGCGGGAGCATTGTTTATACCGGGAGTGAGAGGCTCCCGCCGAACCAATGCCAAGGTTCCTTTGTAGCCGTGGAAGGTAGTGTTCATCCTGACGCTCGCCTTTACGGAGTCCGTCCGTTTTGTTTCCCAAGGATTTTTAAGAGAGGCCACCCTTGCTCGGTGAGGGGCGGCCGGAGGCCGGCAGAGTTGCTAGATCGGACGATCGCAGGAGGGAGCGCACCTCAAGCGCGGAGTGGCTCTTTGTAGGACGCATTTCTTCTATGTCCAACGCTAGCTAAGTCGCATTTGCACCAGTTCAGGCACTATCTCGTTCGTCTCAACGGTACCGAAAAGCGTGAACGCAAAAACGTCGTCGATGTGCACCGGCAGTATTTGACCTGCTTGTCGAATGTTGCCTTGCCAGACAACGATCCGATCGCAATGTGTGCGTCCTGTCATCTGGCACAAATCACCAATCTCTCCTTTACGAATCGCCCACTTGCTCGGACCCTCGACCAAGATCTGCGCTGTCTTGCCCAGGAACTTCATATTCTCCTCGAGGCAGATCTGATTTTGCACTTCTAGCAGTTCTTGATTGCGTCGATGCTTAACCTCCTCCGAGATATCGTCTTGGTAGATCTCGGCCCCTTTGGTGCCGGGTCGGACGCTGTATTGAAAAATAAAGCTATTCTTGAATCGACAGCGCTTAACCATGTCGATCGTCATTTGAAACTCCTCTTCGGTCTCTCCGCAAAAGCCTACGATGAAGTCGCTTGAAACGGCAGCATGTGGAATAATTTCGTTGATCCGGTCCATCATGGCATAGTAGTCGCCGGCCGTATAACCGCGTTTCATTCGCTTTAGAACGTTGTCGCTGCCGCTCTGAGCTGGGACGTGTAGGTAAGGCGAGCATTTAGGAAGATCGCGTACCGTCTCCAAAAGCTCGCGAGTCATGTCCTTGGGATAGTTCGTCACAAACTTGATTCGCTCGATGCCATCGATGGAATGCAACGAATGAAGCAAATCGGAAAGCCGCGTGGTTTTGTTCCCTTGGGAGTATTTGTATGAGTTGACCGTTTGGCCCAATAGCACAATCTCTTTGCAACCTTGGTCAGCTAGCACACGAGCCTCTGCGAGAATTTGCTCTGGTGCACGACCTTGTTCTGGGCCTCGGGTCATAGGGACGATACAATAAGTGCAAAATTTGTCGCAACCGATTTGAATGCGCAAGTAAGCTTGAAACGGAGTTGGGCGCATTTCCGGATCACGCAGCGGATCAAATGTTTCGTGCGACCGCTTGATTTCTTCTACATTGCCTTCTCGTCGAGAAAGGCTGACTGCAAGCTGCTGTCTCTCACCCGCTTGGGCGTTTGCTATCATTTCTGGGATTCGATGAAGTTGGCCTGGTCCAACCACCAGATCGACGAAAGGTACGCGATCAAAGATTGCCTTCTGGTCCTTTTGTGCCATGCAGCCCATCACTCCAATGATCTTCTTGGGATTGGCTAGCTTGAGCTGTTTCAGATGAAACAGATTGTTGTACGCCTTCTCTTCCGCATGTTCGCGAACGGAACAGGTATTGAACAAAATCGCGTCGGCCTCCGCAGCGCTTTTGGTGATGCCATAACCGGATTTTCGCAAGGCAGCGACAACCATTTCGCTGTCCAAAACGTTCATTTGGCATCCCACGGTCTCGATGTAGAGTCGTTTCGTAACCGGTGGAAGCTCAGTAGCAATGGTGATGTCCGACATCTAAAAAACACTCGACAGTTGCAGGATTAACGGGTGCGCGACGTGTGGGAATCATATTCCCAACCTTGCCAGACGCCAAATATACACTCTCAGGGGCTCGATCCCAAGCTCTAGGCGGCATTCCCTATCCCAAGCCCGTCGATCTCTTTGGCTGGACCGCGCTAACGACTCGGTCCTGAATGAGCGCCTTAAAGCTTTAGCAATCTCGTAGACTCTTCGAGCAGGAACTTCGGATCCATAAAGGGCTTGTACCCGATGTCCTGCCAACGAATGCGACCGTTGGTATCGATCAGAAAGGTACCATGCAGCGGAGTTCCTTCGAAATCGTCATAACAACGAAACGCTTTGAAAATGTCGACTTCTGGATTTGCGATTAGGGTGATCTTCATTTCGTCGTCGTATTTCCTTAAGCCGCTTTGCAATTGGGCAAGCGTTTCAGTAGTGATGCCAGCGACATCGATGCCAGCCGCATTGTACTGAGCGACGAAAGGGGAAAACTCTTTGAGTTGTTCCGCGCAATGAACACATCCGAACCCCAGGTACAAAATTAAGACCAGCGGTCGTTTTGCAAACTGCTTGGTTGATTTTGTTTCCCCTTCTGAGTCCGTTGCTGACCAAACTGGGGCCAATGGTGGGGCCCAACGAAATGGTCCTAGCGAATCAAGAGATGGACGCTCGCCAAGATCGGACGGTGGATCTACCGGGCTTCTCCATTTGTCCTTTTCACCCATCAGTTCCACGAACGGACTAAGTCGGTCTAGAATTGGCAAATCCGGATCCGAGGACGCTGCGATCGGCGACAACGTGCCGATCCACTTCTTAGCGACCGACCTGACCGCTTCATCACTCACGTTGTTTTGCGATGCGATCCAAATTCCGACAGCTAGTGGCAGAAATTCACCGGTTGCGTCTTCGATTTTTTGTTTGATTCGGTCCAACGCTTTTTTGGGGTAACCAGCTTGTGCGAGCCATTCCATTCGCGTCATGGCGCTGATCATCGGTCGGCATTGATGTGATAGATCGAGCGCCTTCTTGAACTCGCTTTCACTTGCAGCAATGTACGCTTCGACTGCGTATTTCCACTGGCCGAGTTTTGCAAGCCGATGCTCTGACTCCGCTTGGTTGCTGGCCTTCTCTTTTCTATCATCGGACCAGTCTTTTGCCTGCGAATCATCGAATTCCCTGCTTGGGATTTTCGGAAGGCTGGGGTCATTTTCCTCGCCAAATGGGTCGTCGTTCAACTCGTACGGCTCCAGCAATGTGGGTGGTCTGAGACCACTTTTCTTAGCATCCTTTTTTGCCGCTTCTCCAAGTTCGCTAAGCGTTTGGCGCCCCTCGATAACTTTAACTCGAAGCTCAGCGATCGTGATAGTCATTTCGTTAAGTAGTTTCATGCATTTTGAAATGTCACCCGTTTGGCTGTGCGCAATCGCCAACCAAGCTTGACGTTCGTCTTGCTTCAGTTCATCGGCTGTGGGCTCCAAATAGGTGGAGTTTGCAAGTTCGATCAAATGTGGCCAAAGTCGGTAGTTGGTCAGTACTCCGAGCAGGCGTTCGCGGCCGAGAGAGGCACTCCCGCGGCCACCTATCGCGTTGTATTTTGGATGCCGCGGCAACTCGATCATGTTTTTGGCCAGATCGACCGCTTCCTTAACCCGCCCGATCAGCATGAGATCTCGAATGAGCCATTCGTTATTATGCGCGTAATTGTGGATCTGATCGGGCATCACTTGGTCTCGCATCATATGTGCATGATCCACCCTAGCGGATGCTTCTTGTTGCCATGCGGCATCTGCATATCGATGCAATCTCGAGTAAGTATGGCCTGGCATATGCCACATATGCGCGATTCCGGGGGAGCTTGGGCCACATTTTCCAGCAGCGTCGATCGCCAGCTTGTCTTTTTTGTAGTCCCACAGGTGAATACGAAAATGGTGTGCAGGGTGCTTTGGATTGGAATGGAAAATGTCGGCCATGATGGAGTTGATCGCAAAATGGCTTTGAATTTCGATCCCAGCCCCATTGTTTTGCCAGTATTGCAGCACCAACATCGCTTTTAGTTCGATATCATCTGGATAATCGTATGCGATGGATTCGATCGCTTTGACGTATTGTTTCAAGCGTTCTTGTTGATCTTTTTTCCCTTTTTCATCGTCGCGACGTTTGGCTTTTGCAGCCGCTTTTTTCTGAGCCTCTGTCTTGGGTTTCAGGTCGTCGCTTGCTATCGGATCATCTTTTGTATCTTTGACGCGATTATGCCAGGCTTCTACAAGTCGTTTTTCTTTATCCGTGGCTTTTTCCAGTTTCTTCATTGCCTGTTCGCTGAACCCTTTGGAACGCGATGGGTTTTCGACATTTGCTCGTGCCATGCCCCAATATAGGATAGCGCAGTCGGGGTCGAAGGCCGCTGCCTGACGAAACGAACGCTCGGCTTCGAAATACCAAAAGCCATGCAATTGCGCGATGCCCTGATCAAAAAACCGTTGAGCCATCGGGGTTTTCGTAGAGATTTCCCAATGGACATTCCCCATACCGTTCATTAAATAGGCGGCCTGTCGAGGCCCCTCATTGAACGCATCGGCATGCAACGAGTGGCCAGGCTGTGCCTGCCGAGAATCTGGGGGCACATCGTCAGCCCACAGGTGGCCTGCCGGCAGAATAAATGCATAAACGAAAAAATTCAATACTCTTGAGGCAGGCATAAGTTTCGCATTGGAGTGCAAGGATGGATAGGTTCCATTATTATAACTAGTGCCATCGATCGAAAGTAACGTCGATTGGAAACTTAGCAATTGAGACGAATCGGGGCACAAAGCACGGACGTCAAAATTTAGCTCAAACGCCGCCAAACCAAGGTCAACCTTCGTGACGACTAAGAACCTTAAAATTCTGATGATTGTGTTGATCGGTAGTCTTTTTTGCTTTTCAAATGCTCAGCGAAACCGAAATCTCGGTGATTTGTCCTTGGCCATGGAAATCATCGAGCAGGAGTACGTGAGGAAGCCCGACAAGGCGAAGCTGTATCAAGCTGCCATGAAGGGAATGATCGATTCCTTGGACCCCTATTCCAGCTATATCCCAATCGAATCGCTCAAGCCATTCCAGGCGGTCTTTGACCAAGAATTTGGAGGTCTTGGGGTTAGCATCGACGGACGGCCGAGGAAGGAGCAGTTGACCATCGTGGCTGCGCTTTTTGACTCCCCCGCTTATCGCGCCGGAATAAAACCTGGCGACATCATTTTAGAAATAGATGGATCCAGTTGCGTAAATGCGGAGGTCGAAACCGTTTCCAAAAAACTTCGAGGCAAAGAAGGCTCGTCGGTTACGTTGACCGTAGAACGGGCGAATGTCCCTGAACCCCTTCGTATCAAGATTGTTCGTGCGAGGATCGAGGTGGAGTCGGTGCTCGGCGACCGACGCAGAATGAACGGTACTTGGGATTTCGCCATGGAAGAGGATGCTCGGATCGCTTATATGCGACTCGAACTTTTCGGCGAGAAAACAACCGAGGAGCTAAAGAAGGCTTTGGCGAGTGTTCGCAGCCAGTGCAAAGGACTGATCATCGATCTTCGGGACAATACCGGTGGACTACTAGTCGCTGCCAAGGAGATTTGCGATATGTTTCTAGACGATGGTGACATTGTGAGTACACGAGGTCGTGACGACCGCATTGACCAACTGTACACCGCTCAAAGAGGAACTGAAATCGACAATAGTGTACCGATGGTTTTATTGATCAACGAGCATTCGGCAAGCGCGAGCGAGGTGGTTGCAGGTTGTTTGCAAGACAGGTGCAGAGCAACAATTGTTGGGGAACGGTCATTTGGCAAAGGTAGCGTTCAAAATGTTATTCCACTCGATGCTGGCTTGGCGGCAATGCGGTTGACAACAGCGTACTATTACCCACCCAGCGGAAGACTTATCCATCGCGAACCGGATGCGAAACCGGAGGACAAATGGGGGGTCGCGCCAGACGAAGGCTGTCAAGTGAAATTAGACGATGCGGCGTTCCTAAAATCGGTAGAGCGGTTTCGAAAGCGCGCTGATCCCAAAGCGTCTTTCTCATCCTCGGTCGAACAAAGCCAAACCGAAGGGACAAAGTTGCACAAAGACCCAACGTTACGTGACGACCCGCAATTGGAACGGGCCGTTGAGATCTTGCAGTCGAAACTCGATAAATGAGCTACATCTGGTCCAAGACGGTACAACTACAGGAACTGCTTGCAACTTCTTTTCCACGATCATCGGTCACGATACAGCGAACAAAGCCAATTCGCAGCCCGCGCTGAAACATTTCCCCTGTCGCAATGAGCTTCTTGCCGCGAACCGGGCGCATAAAGTGAATGTGTAAATCTATGGTGGAAAAGTCTTGGCCTTCGTCGAGGGTCCTACCAAATGCGATACCCATTGCGGCGTCTGACAATGCCGCTAGAACTCCACCGTGCACTCGGCCCATCGGATTGTGCAATCTAGAGTCGATTTCCAGTTCGACGATGGCTCTGCCAGTCTCTTTGTCTTCCTCCGATGCCGGTAGTACTTTAAAGCCAATTAATTGGGAAATCGGAGCAGTGTCAAATCGATCAGGCATTCTTGCGAATCATCAAATGGGGCGGCATGCTGAGGCTCGTTTACGTACACACCGCTAATCCAAAAATAGGAGCATGGCAAATAACCTCGGTCTAGGTGTCAGCATAATAGCTCTCAACCGCGTTTCTGGCTGGTGCAACCGCTTGCAATTGAGAGAAACTTTGAGCTGTTCGACCCAAAGTCCATCCTTTTTTGGAGTTCCTTCGCGATTAATGTTACCTAATGAGTTTCCTGAGCGAGGGCGGGTGCCTCCCTGGTAACCCATACCTTATGATAGTGCGATCGTTAACAACCGAAGCGGAACGATTCTTCTTCGAACGAACACTACTAGATACAACAATCCGTGCATGCGACGCTTCGAAGATTTATTGTCAGGCCGTTCCATATCGGTTAGCTCGATACTTATGCGAGCTGGTTTGTGGTGTTTAAGTCAACCTTACACCGCGATAGTGTGGGCCAGAAACCTAGCGTATGACAGACGATGGAGTCGGGTTGGTAAATCTACAGTGCCAGTGGTATCGATTGGGAACTTGACGGCAGGGGGGACCGGAAAGACGCCTGCTGTCGCCATGTTGGCACGTTGGTTTCGGAATCGCAACATTCGTGTTGGGATTCTCTCAAGGGGATTTGGGGCTGGAATCGACGGCCGAAACGATGAGGCGAAAGAGCTTGAAGTGCTGCTTCCCGATGTACCTCATTTGCAAAAACCCGATCGCCTTGCGTCAGCTCTCATTGCTACGGAGGAGTTAGGGATGCAGTTGCTGCTCCTGGACGATGGTTTTCAACATCGAAAGATTCATCGTGACCTTGAAATAGTTTTGCTTGATGCCCGTGAACCATTTGGTTTTGGATACATGTTACCTCGTGGCTTATTGCGTGAGCCTGTGCGGTCTTTGCGGCGCGCTGACATTGTCATGGCGACTCGAGCCGACCAAGTGGATCCGCAGCGTCTGGCAGACATTCGAACCCGAGTTCAGCGTTACAACCCCAAAGCCGCATGGCTCGAGTCGGAGCATAGACCAATTCGTCTTAGAAACTCCGTTGGGCAATACCAATCGATCGATTGGCTTTGTGGTAAAAATGTATTGGGAACATGCGGTTTGGGAAACCCAATGGGATTCATGCAAACGCTTCGAAGTTGCGGTGCCAATGTTGTGTCGAGCTTGATCTTCCCTGATCACCACAACTATTCCTCGCACGATATTCAATCGCTTGAAAAGCAAGCCAATGAATGCGAGATCCACTGCGATGCGATTGTTTGCACTGGCAAGGATCTTGCGAAAATCGATTCGCCTCGCATCGGACCATTTGAATTGTGGAGCTTGGATGTCGAGCTGACGCTTCGAACTGGGGGGCCTATCCTCGAAGAGTTCTTGGAGCGGATTGTGGCAAGCATCACTGATGATGCTTAGCCAAATTTAGGTTACTTCATTTTGTTTCCTTACTTGTTCTTCACGGTGAACTCAAATTTGCCTCCACCCGAAATAACTTCATGCTCGATCCCGCTTGTTTGGGGTGATTGGAATTTCGGATCGAAACTGACAGGTGGGGGCGAACCAGACGCGATATCCGCGGCGGTCATCTTTCGCATCGGCTCGGTAATTCCAACCTTGTACTTACCAACCATGGCACCGTTTTTTCCATTCGTTTGAATTTGAATGTTGCCCGAAGCATCGGCGTTTCCCATGGCTGCCAATCCAGATGAAATAGGAACAAACGCAACTGCGACGTTGGTCATAGGCTTTCCATCCCGAAGGACTTTTCCCGATAACGGTTCCAGTTTCGGTCCATCGTCGGAGCACCCACACAGGAAAAGAGTTGCAACAGCAACTGTCGCAGTTCCTTTGAACACACTCGCAAAACTCGAACAAAACATGGATAACACTCCAATGAGGAAGCAATCAAAAACGCTAGACTCTGTCTAGATAAAACGTGTTTCAGGCAGCTTGTCGGCTCGAATCCAATCTGAAAGAACGCAAACTGGATTCGTATGCTTTTTTGCAAACCTCAAGAATCGTATCTGTTCAGAGCACCAGGGGTGCGACTGTGCTTGCACTACTGTTCGGAATTAACCACTTCGCCCGCATTCGCACTCCCTGTTGCTCGATAGGTGATAAGGTCGATATTCTCGGATACAAATCGAACGGAGCCATCGCCCATTGTGAATTGTCCACCTCCTGTGTGTCTACTTGCATAGGCATAGTTGTTTTCCCAATCCCAATAGGGAGCGAACGTGCTTTGGTCACCGAAGTAATTTGGCACTTTGGGGTTGGTCCTGTTATACACTTTCAAGTAGTTATTCAGTGGAACTACGGAATTGGCGAGCGATGCATTCATTCCATACCAGAAAGTATGCGAACAGAGCTCAGGCAATGCTTCTCCTATCGCGTAGGTGTTGGATAAGCCATCGGAAATGGATCCCATTTTGCGAAAGTCTTTTGGGTTTGCAGGCCGAACATTCTCGTCGCGAACAAACATCCCATTTCCTCCGTCAAGTCCGTTTGGTAGGCCACCCAGTGGATTCGCGAAGAGCCCCCAATTCCAATCGGATCCGACACAACCCTTATAATTGGTACCTCCAAACTCTCCAAATGTTGCGACAGGCCAACGTCCAAGCCATTCGCGATTGCCATATCGGCCTTGATTGCCCGAACCATCGGAAGGACATTGGAAGGCAGGTAAAGCCCGTTGTGCTATGGCAACATTCACGGTCGGTGTTCCACTTGCAGTTTTGAGACCTACATTCCAATCGATTGAGTTGTAAAGCGCCGATTGTTCGATAAAAGGAAGAATCATCGCAAGCCAAGAACACTGCCTTGAGTTGTTGCTCCCTGAGTTTCCAGCTGGCCCGCCTGGGCCAGCTGCCGACATAGAGTAGTTGATTGGAAAGGCACGAAACGTGTCGTGGTAGTTGTGCAGCGCCAATCCAAGCTGCTTAAGATTGTTGGAACATTGCATTCGCCGCGCGGCCTCGCGCGCCGACTGTACTGCCGGCAAAAGCAGGCCAACTAAAATACCGATAATCGCGATGACCACCAATAGCTCAACGAGTGTAAACGCTTTTCGACTTAACCCGTGAATACGCATACTACTTCTCCTCGACTAAAACAGGAAAAAATTAGGGAATATCACAGAGGGACCGGGTGATGAAAGATAAAGGGGCCGCTTTACCCTCCTTAGAATTCCGGACAAAAATGATAGCCGCTCAAGTTGCTAAATGCAACAATTTGGGCGAGGCGCCCGGATTTTGCACAACTTTCAGCGGATGGTGCGGCAAGTCGTAGCGTGCAAAAAAAAAGCTCCCGGAAGTGAACGAGTCCTAGGGGGGCTGAGGACAAGAGCTACATTTCCGGGAGCAAGGTTCGAGCGGGCAATAACGCATCCGTGTGAAATGCCCGCAAGGATCCACTTGGTACTCGGTTAGGCATCATCGCATCCGTGTGATGATGTCTGGGAGTGATCTACATCGTGCAAGCGAGTCATGCTCTATGCTCGATGTAGATCCAACTAAGTGAATCCAGAATGTTTCGTTTGTGAAAGATCTGTTTTGTGCCTCGACTCATCTTGAATCGCTTGGTCAGCAGCTTTCGTTGCGACGGGGGTAAGATAGACTTGAACATGCAGGCGGGTCAATCGCGATTCTCATATTTTTGAAAAGCGATTTTGAAGACCATTGAAAAAACGACTTCTAACTTTGTAACCGAGTTGCATTTGGACGCCATCGACGAATGATGGCATTTTGAGTTTGCAGTTTTCCGATCTTGATTTTCCCCCGTGTTGGCAGCTATAAATGACATCATCGTGCAACGGAATGTACTTGTTGCGCGATTGGCACATCAATTGCTTTGCGATAGATAGGAATGCCGATGGCTCGAATGCACGGCAAAGCGACTGTCGCATTTTTGCTAGTCAACAGAATCGATTAAGGCGTTGTTGATTGGCCATTCATTACACAAGGAAGAGGATTGGAAACGTTGGTCTAGTCGAGTAAGTCTCCCGATAAACAGGTATGCTTTCGCTCGAAAGCAGCGTCTTCGCAAAGTCGCCTTGACCTGATGGATTCGGAAGGTCTTTTCTGCGACACGGACTGCGTTGGAAAAAGGGATCGAGCACGAAATGGCTCATTTCGTCGTATTAGCACGGTAGCAGTCCATGTAATCCTCGATCATTCGATCGGGCCAATTATCCTAATCAGACAGGGAAGAAGATCAGTTATGCAAATTTCAGGCAATTTCTCCGTATCCGGAGTTGACTCTGCGCGAACCGCATCGCGCAGCAATGCGCCAACCCAGACCAATGCCCCCACTGCTTCCACGATCACGAATCCAGTCGATCAACTGGAACTTTCCCCGGAGGCATTGAGCGTTGCAAACTCCCAGTCGTCGAGCGAAGTCTTTCGAGCGGACAAAGTAGCAAGCCTGAGGGAGGCCATTGCACAAGGGGAATACGACACGGATGAAAAATTTTCAGTAGCGTTCGACAAACTTCTCGATCAGCTAGGCTGATTCACGCGATCAGCATCTAAACGCGTTACAAAAATTTGAATGCGGGGAACGATTGGTTCCCCGCATTCGTTTTTTCTTATTGCTGGCCGTCGCCAGCATACATGGGGCGCTGGAACAAAAGTTTTGGGTGCAAGTGGCGGGCTTGGGATCGTCACTTGAAAATGTCGCGCATGTCCGCCTATTTTTTTGGCCTTGCTTGGAGAATCAGGCATTTGGTCGCCACGAAATGCTATAGCGATTGATGCGCAAAGCGGGGCATTCGGTAGGAAGCGGTTAACCGGCGTATTGTGTTTGTTTGGCAACGTTAACCGAACGCACGTCAGACCACCAATCGTTACAGTCGTTAGACCTCCTCATTCGTTCTTTAGTTGCTGACGTAAATTACCCTGCCTGTTCATTTTTCCTGGTCCATGCTTCTTGACCAGTCGATCTATGTCGCCTGTCGGGAGATTGTTTCCTAGCACGAAGAGTCCAGTTCCAACCAGGGGCTGGTTGCTCCGGTCTCGTCAAGAACGCCCTCGAAAACACTTCGAGCGGACGAGTCGCTCCAAGCACGCAAACTTTCCATAACGTAGAGCCGCAACTAGACGTTTTGGAAAACAGCGATGCGAGGGCGTCCATGGACGGGATCGACCAGAGCATATTTGTTGGCAGCACTTTGCGGAGCAACGGGACTCTTGGAGGAATGAAACAATCGAACGAACAAAAACGGAGTGGCGAGCCGCAAAGCATCGTCCCGTCTGATACTAGTGTCCTGCGTGGTTTTGCAAACGTTCAAGGGAGAATGAGAATGAAAAAATTATTGGCTCTTCCAGCGATTGCAGCAATGATGGCTGCATTCAATGCTGGTGCTGTTCAAGCTGCTTATAACGGCGCGATCAGCTATGAAAACTGTGGGTGTAACGTTGTAGACTCCTGTGGTCCATCAACCTACACCGTAATGAAAACCGTCAAGAAGACCGTCTACGAACCAGAGACAGTTACCGGTACCAAGACCGTTAACCAAGTCGTTTACGAAGACAAGACGGTAAACAGCGTTCGATACGAGCGAGAAACTCTCCAAAAGGAAGTTTCCTACTCGGTCAACGTTCCAGTTCGCGAAACACACACGGGTGTTCGCAACTACACCGTAAAACGACCTGTCTATGAAACGCACACGAAGCAAGTTACGTACAACGTATCGCGCCCAGTGTACGAAACACACAGCAAGGTAATCAACTATACAGTTAACGTTCCAGTTCGCGAAACACACGAGAAGGTGATCAACTACACGGTCAAACGACCTGTATACGAAACACACTCCAAGGAAGTGAACTACACCGTGATGACTCCAGTTCGTGAAACACACGAAAAGGTTGTCAACTACACGGTTATGAACCGAGTCATGGAAGCCCGTGAGCAAGTAATCAACTACACGGTCATGGTTCCAGTGACAGAGACCAGGGAACGAACTGTAAACTACACAGTAACCAACCCTGTCAACTACACCAAGACAGTTACGGTCAATGGTGGCAGCTGGCAAACGACTTCGGAAGAAGTTGCTGGTCCAATCATTCGAAAGACCGTTCGTGAGCCAGGTACGTGGACATTTGACCCATCGACATGCCGCAACGTATACTGCCCAGGCGCGTGCCGAGTTGAATGTGTTCAGTGCCCACCAAAGACGATCTGCAAGAAGGTTTGGGTTCCATCCTGCGAAACCAAAGAAATCAACTGCGTAAAGTACGAAACACAGTGCTTGACCAAAGTTGTTCCCTACACTGTAACCAAATGCATTCCTGAGTGCCGCACCAAGACGGTCACTCACAATGTTTGCCGAATGGTTCCAGAGTGCCGAAGCAAGGTTTGCACGTACACAACTTGCAAAATGGTTCCAGAATGCCGCACCAAGACTGTAAACTACACAACTTGCACCATGGTTTGCGAACCACGAAGCAAGGTTTGCACGTACACAACCTGCCGAATGGTCCCAGAATGCCGTCAAAAGACTGTATGCTACAAGACCTGCCATATGGTTTGCGAGCAAAGAACTAAGGACGTTTGCTACACAACTTGCAGCATGGTCTGCGAGCAAAAAAGCGTTCCTTACACCTACACCACTTGCCGTATGACAACTGAATGCCGTACAAAACTAGTACCTTACACCGTATGCAAAGCAGTTCCACACTGCACAACGGTCAAAGTTGCTAAGTGCGTACAGGTTCAAGTACCTTACACCTACACACGATGCGTTGCTAAGACTGTCTGCGAAGAAGTTCCAGTAACCGTATCCTGCGGTAACGGTGCAGGCGATGGATGCAATGCTTGTGGTAACGGATCAGGCAACGGAATTGGTTCGGGCAACGGTCTGTTCAACGGACGTCTCCGAAACTTCCTCCGTGGTTTGCGATGCAACGGCGGATGCAACAGCGGTTGTGCAGCAGCTTCTGATTGCGGATGCAATGCAGCACCAGCTTGCGGATGCTAATTACCAATAGAACGACTAGAACGACGCTTGAACGAATCGCAACACAGAATCTGTGACTCTGAGTTGCGATGACGGACTAGCGAAAAGCAAGTCGCGATGATAAACAAGAAACGGCTGATGTCCAAAGACACCAGCCGTTTTTTCGTTTGGTGAATTGAAGATCACCATGGACCTATGATCTTATCCAGCGTAGAAAGCAACATCATGCATCCAAGAGTTCCAACCACAGCCGCGATCGCCACGATCCATGACCTATGCTTTGGATTTGAGATCGGACACTTTTGCACTGCAAATGCGATCAATGCACCCATCCCGCCAAGCAATACAAATCCTCCCAATAAAACACCATAGACCAGTACACCAATCATTGCAGGTAACACGGCCTCTCGACCCGACAAATAACCTAGTAGTGGAACCGGAAAACGATAAACAAGTGCCACGAACCCTGCGATGGGAAAGGCCGAAAGCACCGAACACATCGAGCCGAAAAGAAGTCCTTTCAAGCCCCCACTTGTTCCAACGCTGTTCTGCGATGAAGGCCCAAGTTTGTTGGATGCGTAAGGATTTTGCTGGTCAATCGGCGGTGTAGTCATGGCATCCGTTAGGCGTCAGGGTTCAAAAGCAGATCCGTTCGTCCTCTGGAAAAGCCAAAACAAGGTAGCTGTGTGCACGGCTTAACGTCAAAGAAGAGTTGTGGGAAAACATCGCGAGTAAAGCTACAATGTAACGTTTGATCGATCTCCATGACACCTTTGAACACCATATGCGTGGGATGGCAAGAATGCAAAGAGTTTTCTCTACCGCCTTGGGTGCCTTGACATTGTTTGCTTACAGTGCTGCAAGCTCGTTGGCGCAACACTTGCAATACGACTTTGCAAAGGACCAAAAAGCATCCTATGAGTACGATATCCAGGTCGAAACTTCGGGAGGTTTGATTTGCTACACTGGGATAGTGAACTACAACGTTACCGCTGTTTCTGAGCAACTAGTGCGATTGACATTCAGCGGCGGTCTCATGGAACAAACGAAAGCGAATTCAAATCGAGAAGTTGATCAAGGTCGTCTATTTCCTCGCCCTCTAGTGCTACCCAGTATCTTCACACGAAACAGCTTTTCCGGCAAAACGCAATCCAAAAATTCCATTGCCATGACGCGTTCAGGGCAAGTGCTGACGCTCGACGGAACATCACAATTGCCGTTTATGCTGGGTAATTTATCATTGATCCCATTTGAGCAGCTTCCAGTGGAGGAGAGCAAAACTTGGAAAAGCGACTCGGGTGTATCGATTACGGACGATTCGAATGCGAGTCGATTTGCCTTTCGGCCTTTTGGACCCTTCGCTTTTCAACCCGCCGAACGAATGCAGTTGGCCTCAGAGATTTCACAGTACACCATTGGCAACACGGAAGCCGGTGTGGTGACGGTAGAAAAAAAATATGAAATGAAAACTCCAGATACCGGCGATCGTGAATCGTTTCACATGACCGGCAATGGAGTTTGGAGTTTTGACACGAAAGACCACTTTCCTGCCTCGACTGACATGCAATATACGCTCAACATCAAAGACGGGAACACGACGACAGCTTTTCCAATTAAGGTCAAGTTTGCGAAACTCACGGAGGAGCGGCTTACTTCAATGCAAGCGGAGGCTAAATCGAATCAAGAAAAATCGCAAAGACTTTTTGAGGAGCGGAAGGCGGCGTCACAAGCACCGATTGTTGGAGAGGAATTGGCGGAGCTGCTGTCACAACTAAACTCGCCCAAAGCGCACGATAAGCATTCCGCACTCATCAAATTGATGCAAAAGGAGAACTTCGACGCCGATCCAAAATTGGTAGAAACGGTACGCAAGTTGACGAAATCGGAGGAACATTTCGCTTCACTGGCAGACTCAATCCTTCAGAAACTGGATCCTATCCACCGAATAAACAAACAGTATGAAGGGAGTGGATTCCTCGAGTCCTCCGAACTTCTTGTTGACAGTTCAACAGACCTTTTTGTCGGTCAGATTGTCCAGTTAAGAGAGCGTGGGCACGTATGGTACGCGGCGGAAATTACCGAACTGCGTCCGGACGGGAAAGTGACCGCGAGGTATCGCGGTTGGGGGCAAAAGGCAGCCACTGTGCTTCGCAATCAAATTCAGCTTGCACATAAGGGGGTCATTCAGCCCAAACGACCGGATAACAGCACGCAGCCAACGAGCAATCCAGATTCGACAGCAACGCCAAGGACCTGGTCGGATAGTTCTGGCAGCTTTACTGTGGAAGCCACATACCTGGGTATGCAGGGAGACAAGGTTGTTTTAAAGAAACCCGATGGAAAAGAACTTTCGGTTCCATTGGCAAGATTGAGTTTAGCAGACCAAAGATTTGTAGCAAAAGTGCAAGAAGAATCCAAAAAACTTGGCAACCCATTCGAACAGTAGTTTGGCATGGAACCAGAGTAACTCCGCAAACAAAAAGCTTCCCGTTAGCATTTTGCGATGGCCGATCGGTTTCCGATTACGACTTAACAGGCATAGCTTCGCTTGCAAATCAATCGCTGAATCGGCTGGGTTATACTTACCTCTGGACTGATCGAAGCATAGCAGCACGAACACATAGAACAATACTTGTTTGCAATGCACTTGCACCGAAGAGCGACTTGCTCACCTGCATTTTGTCGGTTCTGGTCGATACGCTTTGAGCACCCGCTTAGCGAATCACTTGGAAACCATAGGAAAGTTGATAGTATTCGCACCTCTTTTCACTTCCGCTGTATGTGCTTTTTCCGCTCGATATTGCTTTGGGATCTCGACAAAGTCGACCTCGGTTACTGAACCGTCATCTGGCATTTCATCTTTGGATCGCTTCTTCGTCGTGATCGACACTCGAAAAGAACCAATCATTGCACCACGATCTTGATCCGTAAACATGAGTGAGTATTTGCCGTTCTTGTCCGTTACGCCATACGATGTCGATCCACTGAACTCAGGAAAGAAGGTAATCATTGCATTAGGAACAGGCTTTCCATCTATGGTCACAGTACCTGTGACAGTTCCCAATTCGATACCGCCTCCACAGCCCACAACAACGGCTAGTGACAACAAAACAGCTATCCTGAAAAACATCGAGACCTCACATGACGAAGCGATCTAAGAAACGAAGGAACAAAGAACTGCTAAAAAGGTGTTTAGTCATCCGGCCTGCATTAGTCATCCGGCCTGCAATGGAATGCGACCGGTGAAAGTTCGAAGCTGATAGATTCACAACTTTCTAAAGAAAAAAATCGAATCGGACGTTGCACCAGCACCGGTAGCATCAGAAGTCCCCTTGAACAACCTGACCGTCATTAATGCCTGCAAGCCGTTGGTAAGTACCGTACGGTCCCGCTTGGTTGGATCCGGTAAAATTAGTTTCCGTGTGCTCAATTGCATTGCTGATGAATTTCACGGACCCATCGCCATAAACGAATTGAGCACCTCCCGTGTGGTAACTATGAAATGCAAGATGCTTGTCACCGCCAAGGAGCGGGCCATTGAGTTTCTTTCGCGTAGAGCGAAGATGCATGTGAGCGCCGTTATTGTTGGGTCCGCGGTTCGTACAAAGTGGCCCCCCATTCGAAGTGACGCTCCCCAGAATGAACTGCCGATCGGAAGCGTAAAGATCACCACCGATTGTCTGAGCTGGTCGCCAGGAAACCTCGCCAGCTAAGAAGACGTTGGAGGTTCCGTCTGTAAGCTCACCGATTTTTCGTGTGGCGTTTACCACTAATGCACCGATGTTTCTCACATCTGGACCGATCCCATTGACACATAATGCGCCATCAAATGGACCGATGTTTCCGCAATAACTTGTGACTGCTAACGCATCGGTGCCACCTGGATTCCCATTGTTGATGGGTCTAGTTGCGGGCGCAATATCCGATGGACACCGGAAGCCGGGAACCAAAACGCGGCACGCCGCATTGTTGCGGCCCGCTGGGTCGCTAATCGTTCCAACTGTACCGTACGGGTGATAGGTTAGATCCAAGGTGTTGTAGAGTGAGTTTCCTTCCATGTAGGGGAGAATAGCACACATCCATGACCAACCACCGTCTCTGAGCGGATTGCCCGTTGGCCTTGTATCGAGATATCCGATCGGAAATCGCTTGGATGCGGATTCGTAGTTGTGCAGTGCGAGCCCGTGTTGTTTCAAGTTATTGCTGCAAGACATTCGCCGAGCCGCTTCACGTGCTGCTTGAACTGCAGGTAGAAGCAGTCCCACCAAGATTCCAATGATCGCAATTACTACCAGCAGTTCTACCAAGGTAAAACCACGGGAATCACAAACGCGTCGCAATCGTGACATGATATTTCCACTTTTGAGAAAAGAAAAAGGCGATAGCAATAGTGGCAAAGTAGCCCTTGAAGATACCTTAATGTTCGATGTTTTGTCAATAAAGAGGCTCGTGTCGAAGCAGGAAATGAGCCGGCGGTAACACAAAACTCTGACCACGAGTCGTGAAATGCAGTTCGTCGAACGAGAATTTGCGGCGGACAAAGTTTTGCAATGCAGCATACGATTACGCACTTTATGACGCGTTTCATGACGTAGACTAGAGAGCCATCCCAGCGCAGAAAACAATCGACTTCAAGAACCAAGCGTTCGCGATGAGAAAATCGACGGAGTTTAAGGGGCATGGCAAACGTCCAGCGAGGGTGTAATGCATTGCACAATTGCTGCTGAAACTGCATCCCTGCCCCTCGCTAAACTCGACCCAACCAGAGGGTGGGTTCCTAAACCGGACCTAGCGTGATTGGTTGCCATCGGCACGAGCCGCGAATTCAATGCTATTCGGTACAAACTGTTCGAAGTTCAAGTCGAGTGGAAACCTGCGAATAGTGTAACCCGGTACCACCATCACGTTGTACGGGACATCAGCGGTTGCATCCGTGACGATGCTACTTGAAACAGTTTGGTTTGCAACTTCGTCTGCGACTTGAAACTTCACGTTGCTAACTCGAATCTCGGAGTTCTTGATGTAGAAGCCAAAGGAGATGTGTTCCGCATTGCTGGGGACAGTGAATGGAACGGTCAATTTGCGACTTGGTGCATCGGGCAATAAGCTAACCCGTTCCATCCTTCGTTCGGATTTCAACGATTCTGTCCAAGCGGCAGAACCATCCGCCGCAACCGACTTTGCGGCCAGAACGCGATGTCCAACGTAGGGAGATCCACTTTGTCGCGGTAAACGACCAGAATTGGCTTCGGCTTGAAGTGGTTCCTGGCGGCTGGCCCAAACAAAGGCACCTGCTTCGCTTGCTGCGTCTTGATTGCATTGCATTTCGAGTTCCAGCAAAACGTCTTTGCCACGATACTCCGACGCGTCAAGGGTTTGCCCCATCAAGCTGGGAGGTGTCGAAAAACCCATGGCGGGACGGACCTTGACAGCGTCCGTTGTATCACACGTTGCGTCTACATTAATTTTGATCCATCCAGCTTTAGAATGAAAGGAAGCCATCGATTCGTCGCCCAATGACGGAATAAAGATGTCGAATTGAAAGAGGACTTCGGATCCCTTCGCAGTGATCTGCATGGTATCAAGAATCGAGCTTGCTGCCTCCTCTTCCAATTTATCTTGCTTGCTTGGCTTGGTTGCCAGCGCTACTCTACCGAGTGCCAACAAAGTTGTCATCTGAGTGGCAAGCCGCTTTGCAGCGTCCTCATTTCGCATGACAGCTCGCATGCTGCAAGCAGGCTTGCTGCAACCGTCGACGAAGACCCCGAGTTGTTTGAGGTCGTTAAGAATCTCCATCTGTTGCTTGAATGCGAACACTTGCGATGCCTCCAGATTTGGAGCGTCCTTAAAGTGCGTTTCAAGCTTGTTCTGCCATTGGTCACAATGGTCATAGACCATGGCGAAGGCAGCGTTCTTGTAGTCCTCGTGGAAGTACTCGGGAATCGAGTCGAGTGCAAATGTCTGGCCACTAGCAAACCGCACCGCTTGTTCGTTCGATCCGATAAAGTACCCTTGCTCATCATCGATCATCCACTTAGAACTCTTTTCGTCCGCCGTGCTATCGGCAACTTCAGTAATCGTCCGGCCACCGACTTGTTGTTTCGAAACAACTCGCATTTTTCGGCCTAGCCAGTTAAACGGATCTGCCATCTTGGATAGTTGACCAGGGAGAGTAGACTCCCCTTCTCGGAAACTTGCAGCCAAATCGAAACGCCCATGAACTCGCTCTTCGTCTGTCCATCGCAAGATCCCATTGCACTCGCCATATGCTACTGCTCGGTCTGGCATGGGTTTGCCAAATGCCGATATGGCAAACCACTCTTGAAACCATGCTGCCTCGGGGCCAAATTCACCGGCGCGAAATCGTCCCGGACGATAGACCATCGATCCCTTGAACTCAACTGGGGGATAGGCGGCGAGAAATTCTCTCGATAGAGTCGCCGGTTTCTCTTGCTCGGTCGAATCAATTTGGGTTGTCGATTCTATCGTCGCTTTCTTTTTCGCAACGGGTTCCTCCGTTGTCCCACGCAATCCCGCTAACGGAATCGCCGTACAAGCGATCGCCACCACTGCCCAATTTGACCATCGAGATCGTGATGGAATGGGTTTCAAGCTTCCTTGCCTTAACATCGTTACTCTCCTGGTTACACAAATCTGCCCTGCGGCCAACATTGAGCCCAACTTCGCATTCGAAGTTCCCATGCTCTGCTGACTACGCAACGCTAATCTAGCCAGCGCTCGTCCGTAAGCACTGGCATTTCCTACCTTACCTGCCGCAAGCTGGTCCGCTGCCAGTTCTTGCTCCAATCGCAATCGATGGATCAACGCGTGAACCATCGGATGAAAGAACAAAAAAATGCGAGTCCAGCTGCTGACGATCACCCAAGCGAAATCATGCCGTGCTGCATGCGCCAACTCATGAGCGATCACCGCGATCTGTTCTTCGCCCGACCATTCTCGCCAATCGGTATGAAGCAAGACCGTCACGCGACGCCAGCCCACGGTAGCGCCGATAGAAACGAGATTCGATTCGCGAACGGACGGAATTCTCTTAAGTCCAAAACCGCGGGCTTGAGTTGCAATTAAGCATAACATGCCGGGATCTACCACTCTCAGGCTGCTCCGAAGTATCCGTTTCATATAAAACCAACTCGTACACCAGAGCAAGGACATTGCGATCAGCCCAGTCGAAACGAAAATCAATATGCTGTAGTTTCGAGCCTTTGACACCGGTTGCTGCCACGCTTCTGCGTCGCGTACTTCGCGATCTACGCGGCGAAGGTATTTGGAAAGAAATGTTCGTACTGCATCGAGGCCGTTGGGGCCAGTTTGCCCTCGCAGCCCTTTTATTTCAAGCTGACCGCTCTTGACCGGCGTATCGCCTGCATCGGTAGTTGCCGAGATGGGGGGATTGGAACCGGCCTCAATAGCTTTCGGCGTATTGGTCGCAATCGTAACTACGGGTGCGGCTTCGTCGATCGCTAGTGTCCACTGCAGCCTCGGTACCACTGAAATCACTGCAAGAAATAGCGATGCGAGGCATGTGCCCGCAAGGATCGCTGTGACGAGTTGCGGTCTACGTCCTCCCAACGACCAAGCGACAACGAGGGCCAGCGAGCAAAGCAGTGATATTTGTAAGAATGCCCAAGCGATCGATAAAGTACTGATATTCATAACTCGGCTCCCTCGTCTTCGCGGAGCAAGTCCTCAAGCATTTTGAGTTTTTGTTTCGACAGTTTTTTATTGCCGATAACATTAAGTAGCAACTGTTCGCGTGACCCTTGAAAAACGCGATGAATCAGGTCGGAAACGAGATGTTTTGAGACATCTTGGAAGGATTTTGCTGGCCTAAACTGAAACGGTCGAGCCCCCCCGATACGTTCGAGGTACTTTTTTTCCCACAGGATTTTGCAGAGCGTGGCGACGGTTGTGTAGGTCAAATTACGACCGCGAATCTCGAGTTTGTCGCGGGCATCCTGCGCGGACTGCTCTCCGGTGTCCCAGAAGACGTGCATGACTTCCAGTTCCCGCTCGGTCAACGCCTCGGCTGGCGGCCTGTTCATTTCAACTCCTCCGTGATTGGAAATCTCGATTGGTTTGGTTAGGCAAATTTGCTTATCGCAATTTGGTTCGCCAAATATAGCGAAGAGTTTGGTGAGGATGCAAGTGGGAATCGAGAATTCTCAATGCGTTCCGAACAAGGAATTTGTGAGGCAGTTCGCAGGCATTCGTTTTGAACTGAAATACCAGAGTTGCGAGTAGGTTTCAGCAGGCAACAGCATTGTGGCACCCACAACCATCGAAAGAGTAAACAATGTTACACCGGGAATACAGAAAGCGATGCTCAAGTGTAAAGCCATCACAGTAAGCGTAATCGGCACTCGCGTTATGCGAAAACAGACGAGGATAGGAAAGAGTCCTTCTACTAAAACGGTGCCCCATGTCATTAATTTACGAAGGACTCCGTTGTAACCGAGCGTCAATTCGGACATCCATCCCCGAGTCCACCACATGTCGCTGGCAATGGTCCAGTGCAAAGCGTCCCCCGTCAGCCAATCGATATCATCCGCAAATTTGTATGGAAGGCTGATCGCGTAGATGAGTAGGAAATTGACCTGCATCATTCGCCAACTCCAAATCAAAGGCGTTTGTTGGCTCTCGCATCCAAAGTGTTTGCGAAGGAAGCAATCCAAGCTCAATCGATCACCCCAGGGAGAGAAGCAACCGTAAAAGAGCAGCATTCGCGTAACCAATTCTTCTCCATTGACAGCGGTTGTATTTCGCTGAATCAAGGAACTTACAAAGAGAAAGAGTGCGATGGTTGCTGCTCGCGTTTGCAAACCCAGCATAACGCTGATTGCCAAAACGACTCCAAGCCACCACCAAAATGCTATGGGTAGATATCCATCTGTCCAATTCAAAATGGAGAATGAACTAATCGTTCGGAATGCATTGAGATCTTTTTCACCTAGCGACAGGACGCCATCAAAACCATAGAGCCTTTCCCAATTCGGGGCTGTCGCGATGAAAAATAGAAGCCATAGCATCCCAACACCGATTCGAGTCATCGAGAGCGGCATTGGATCCTGCCGTGAGAACCAAAAACGATTCCATGCAATCATGGACTGATCTCGCATTCCGATTCCACGTGCAAATCCTCTTTCGATTGCACATTTGCGACGGGCTTAATACGACTCCTGACTATTTCGGAATCCTCATTGTGTCGCATTGCAAAATCATTGAGGTGAAAAAGCTGGACTCGCGATGTATGCAACTTTTGTTGCTGGACCGCCTTGGAGGGAGGAAGAATACCTTCGGTCCCTAAATGCCACCGGATTGTTTGGATCGGCATACCATTGTGAAATGGGAATTGCCTCGCCAAATAACGTGAATATGCTTCTCTGGCTAAGGTGTTAGGATACAGATTGAGCTCAAACTTTCGCTCCTTGAGGTCAAAGAGCATTCGCTGCGAAATGGACCGTGCAGATTGGTTTGGTAGCGGCAAGAGAACCGAGCATTCATGACGGCCGTCGGAATAGACAGCTCGAATGTCATACCACCAGTTGAAACGGCTTTGTCGGCCAAACATTTGCCAACGATTGTCCAAGCCCACGATGTGCGCATATTGTTGCCATCGCCAACCTATGTACTTCATGCGATACGATGTCGTAGGTGAAGATGAAGTATCAAGCCATTGAGAAAGAGTCTTCCCCACGGTATCGGGCATGTTAATCCAACCGACCGTCGCCAAATTGAGCACGACAAAACCGCTGAGGATCAGTCGTTGGTGTCGAGGTGGAGTCGTTGGTTCGTTCATGACGCGTGCGTTGGATCCGCAAAAACAGTCTACTGCTACCCATCTTTTTGCCAACTCGTATCACACCGTAGGTCACTCTTGGCACACCGTATGTCACTCTTGGCAAGAGTGACCTACAGGTCAGTTGTCGTTCCGGTTTATAACTGAACCGGTGGTGGTGGTGGTGGTGGTGGTGGTGGTGGTGGTGGTGGTGGCGGTGGCGGTGGCGAAGGAGGAGGTGGAGGAGGTGGAGAAGGAGGAGGTGGAGAAGGAGGTGGTGGAGGAGGAGGAGGTGGAGGTGGTGGTCCAATGGCGCTCACTTGTTGCATAGGACCTCGCTCTGTGAGTAGCCTTGTTTCGGATACGAAATTCAAGTTTTTTGAAAAGAGGGAGAGGGACCACATATTATTGCTTGCAGGCAACGAAACGTTCACGGAAACGCGTTCGGTGGTTTCATCAATCGTGGCCGGGGTAATGGTTACCGTTGCATTGCTTGCACCCATTGCGGCCAAGATATCATTTGCTCGAGTAATGGCTTCTGCGGGAGTAGCCCCAGGTACAATAACATGCCTTGCCGCCTCGTAGGATGCGTTGTCGACAGCGTGACGCAGCATGTTCATTCTCGCAAACTCGATCCCAGCGAGAAACAGGAGCAGGATGATTGGCAGAACTAGTGCGAACTCAACGGTATGCGCTCCGAGTCTTTTGCGACGATGAAATCGGTTCATAGGACAGAATTATCTTTGCAAGAAGACTATTTGGAAATAAGGATTGGCAGTTGCCTGGCGATGTCTTTGAAGACATCCGAAAGGTTGGTTGCGTTGCCGGCATGGTAATGTTTGCCTTGAGCGCTGCTGGCAACAGTCTGCATGGTTGCTTGATCAGCCTCGTCCGCGAAGGTAATGGTGAAAACCATGATGTCTTCGTTATTGGCTGCAATGGCAGCCCCGATGGGATCACTGCCTGCAGTATCAATGCCATCGGTGAGTACAATCATGATCCTGGCAGCGAATGGGCGCCCCGTGCTTATCGCGAAGCAATTTTGTCCGGCAGCGATTCCACCGCCGATGTTGGTTTGCCCAGAGGTGAATAAGTTCGAATAGGATTGCAATGAAGCTCGGATTTGGTCGTAGTCGTTGGTCAAGGTTTGGTCGATATTGACATTACCGTTGTAGGTAATGAGCCCAACCATTTCGTCAATTGGCGAGTTCGAGAGTTCATTTAGGAAAACATTCACTGCGCCGACTGCATCTCGCCAACGACTCGGATTAGGGGCTGGTCCGTTAAAAAACCAACCCGATGGTGCCGCAGCAGGGATAGGCGGATAAACTGCAGGTTCGTTGGCTGCGTAGGCCATAGAACCTGATCGATCGATCACCAAGGCGATGTCAACTTCGATTTGGTTAGATCGAGACACTTGCGAAGACTCAATGCTGGAAATTAAAAAGGGGTTTGGCATCAACAACTTGAGTGGACCATCGAGGGAGCTATCGGTTCTATTCGCAGTTACCTCAACCGCATTGGGATAAGTGCCGCCTGCAGTAAAGCTATAGCGATTGGTCACGTCCGATCGAGAAGATTGGCCAAAAACGAAATCGCCCTTCTTTAATTGCAGAGGTTTCCCACCGATCAAATTGCGACTGGCCGCATCACGTCCTTTGGCTCTCGCAGCAGCCTTGTCATTTGAAAGCATGAACTCTCTGGCTGTGGCCCTCGAAGCGGCGTCTGCGGCGATCACCATTTCGGTGCGATTCAATTCTAGGTAGGCGATATTGATTGCAAATGCTGCAAGAACCAGAATCACGGGCAACAGGATCGCAAGCATCGGGACAACTGCGCCCTGCCGATTGTGCGTGCGCGGGGCAAGAATTCGCAGGACGCCATTTGGAACAGATTTCATTGTTTGTCTCGTTTGGAACTTGGTATTTAGCGCAGACGGGGGAACTAGCGTCGACGCGTGGTTGTTTGCGACTATTCCTTCATCATTTCCACTCTACCGGTCAAAGTCTTTGACCCATAAAACCGGAGCGGGAAAACGGTATTGCTGGCACACGGAGATGAAACATCGACACGTATGAAAGTGCCGTAAACAGCAGCTGAAAAATTGGCTGGGGATACTGTCACCGAATAGCTATTGACTCGGCGAGAAGTCAAGATATCGTCGACCGCAACGGTGACGTCGTTGTCATCCGCCGTGGGGATCAGTGTTACGCGTGCAGCCTCGTAGGCAGCAATTTTCAACGATTGTTGTAGAAAAATCATGTTGCAGGTTTCGATCGTGCCTAAAACGATAAGCACGAATACAGGGAGTACAACGGCAAACTCAATGACGGCAGCACCACTTCGAGGCGATTCGGTTGGCGGTGTCTTTAACGCTAATGGTTTCATACAGGTCACAAAGATCACTAGATTGCATTCCAAATTACATAGTTTTCCCGAGCTCCGGTTGGGGGTCCCAGTCAATTGAACCGTAGCTTGCATTTTTAGATGAAATGAAGGGACTTGAGTTTTTTCGCAAAAACGCTTTTTTTTCACGTCATTTTTGAGCATTGGTTCAATTTGCTTTGTGCATTGTGAGAATCGTGCCGAGTTTGATCTTAGTGACGATTATCCGAGTGAGATTGGGCTGCTACAATTGTCGACTTGTACAACGGCTTGCAATGTGCTTTAAACCGCCCTTCGGAGACTGATGAATGCCACGAACGTTGCCTTACACACTTCTTGTCGGGGTGTTCCTTTTTGGTTGGCATGCGAAACCCGATTTCGCGCAACAGTTCGTTGAACAAATCGGTAATGCTTGGCAGGATAGTCGCAATCCTGTTACACAACTTTGGGACGGACAGCGGCTCGATCTCTGGGCATTGCAATTGCCCTCAAGGCCGTGCGTTCCAAACGGGATGGATTGGGCACGCACGCCAGTCGATTGTTTTGTCTTAGAGAAAGTGCTTCAGAAAGGGCTTACCCCATCCAATGAGGCCGACCGGAGAACACTTATTCGCCGAATCACTTTCGACCTTATTGGGTTGCTTCCCACGCCGGAAGAAGTGCAAGCATTTCAACTCGACGAATCTCCAAATGCGTACGAGTTGTTGGTGGACCGACTATTGTCTAGCCCAGAGTATGGAAAGCGGTGGGGGCGTCATTGGTTGGATGTGGTTCGCTATGCCGACACCAACGGATTTGAACGAGACGAGTTCCGAACAACGATGTGGAGGTACCGCGATTACGTCGTCAATTCATTCAATATCGATCTTCCCTACGATCAATTCATCATTGAGCAAATTGCGGGCGATGAGATGGCGTCAACTGAGACCGACAATCCGCGACGCGCACGTCAGCTCACAGCAACTGGCTATTTGCGACTCGGACCTCTGGACACGACCAAATCGAAATTCGATACCGAAGAGGCTGGCCGTGACGAATGGATGGTGGATCTTACCAATACAACTGGAGCGGCATTTTTAGGACAAACCTTGGGATGCTGTCGATGTCACGACCACAAAACGGATCCTTTGCTGCAAGCAGACCACTATAAGCTCAGGGCGTTTTTTGCAGGAATAGAAGCAGACAACGAAAAGATCATTGACTCACCGGACGTCGAGGCGTCGACCACGAAGCATAATTCCGAAATCGATGAACTTTTGAAACCGATGCGTGCACGGTACGAAATGGTACTCCGGCCTGGCAAACAGCGCTTGACCGCACGCACCCTCAACACGTTCCCAGCTGACATTGCGGCGCTTTTGCAACATCCTCGAGAGAAACTAGACCCTGCAACTTTGGACAGGATTGCTCCCTATTTACAAAAACTCGATTTTTACGATGAAGACGTCGCAGCATTGTTGACGGAGGAAGAAAAGCCAGCATATCAATCCGCACAACGCGACGTCGAAGCACTCGAAAAACAAAAGCGAGAATACACGACTGTCTATTGTGCAAAAGAGAAAGAATCCGAAATCCCTCAAACCTATATCCTAGAAGGTGGCGTTTTCACCGATCGAAGGGAGGAAGTGCAACCGGGTATTTTTTCACTTCTCGACCCAAACCAAATTGAGATTGCTCGCCCGAAACTGGGTATGTCGACTGGGCGACGTACAGCTCTAGCACAGTGGATTGCATCGAAAAAAAATCCATGGACCGCGCGCGTCATGGTAAACCGCATTTGGCATCATCATTTCGGCAAAGGAATCGTTGCCTCGCCTGACGACTTCGGATACAGCGGACAGCCCCCGACGCACCCGGAGCTTCTAGATTGGCTCGCAATTGAGTTTATGCAAAGTGATTGGTCGATCAAGCATATTCATCGATTGATAATGCTCTCAGCGACGTATCGACAAGCGAGTGGTGTGGAACGTCGGGGATTGGAAGCCGACCCGAGCAATCGATTTTTTTCTCGCCAGAATATGCGACGCATGGAGGCTGAAGCGCTGCGCGATTGCATTTTGGAGGTTGCAGGAATGTTGGAGCGGGTGGCAGGAGGCGCACCTCGTTGGCCTGAAGTTCCTGAATCGGTGCTCCGGGCGCAACCTGGAATTTATGAAAATTCCGGTCGATTGCAAGCCTATTACACGGACGCCGACGCGTTGACCTACGTGCGTAGCATCTTGCTGATCCGGAAACGATCGGTCCCCCTACCGTTCTTGTCCGTTTTCAATTTATCCGACGCCAGCGGAACATGCGGACGACGTGAGGTAACGAACAACGCCCCACAAGCTCTCTCTTTGCTCAACAACCCGCTGAGTATTCGTGCAGCAAGCTACTTTGCGTTTCGCTTGATGTCGACGAACCCAGATCATTTTTCAGATCAAATGAACAGCGCATACTGGCTTGCATTTGGACGCTCTGTAACCGCGGAAGAGCAATTGCAATTGCACCATTCCTTGCAGATGATAAGGGCTCAGCTTGCGCGCCGCACGGGGGACGAAAGCCACGCATCCGCTGAGCCTGAATCTGAAATCCATTCAAACAAAAATGCTTCCATCGAAAGTACTGCGATAGCGGAGCTATGCCGTGCTATCTTCAACTCCAATGAGTTCATCTTCATTGATTGAATTAGATCATGCCCTACACGAATCGGAATAGTCCCGCTAACCTCCAAGCACTTCAGAATTTAATTTGCTCCCGACGTAGATTTTTACACAATGCAACTTCGGGCGTGAGCAGTCTGGCGCTTGCAACAATGATCGGCAATCGAGCGAACGCCGATTTACCTCAACAAGAAGAAGACTCGATTCCGATCGATCCGATTCAACCGCAGAGGCCCCGCCCGACTCATTTCTCTGCCAAGGTCGATCGGATGATTTTTCTATTTCAGTACGGTTCGCCAAGCCAAGTGGACACGTTTGACTACAAGCCCGAATTGCAAAAGCGCGAGGGGCTTCTGCTCCCCGACAGTTATTACGCAGATAGCAAGCTAAAGCACACGTTGTCCTATGGACGCGAGTTGATGGCAAGTCCGTTTTCCTGGAAGCAACATGGGCAAAACGGTCTTTGGGTTTCCGAACTATTCCCGCATGTTGCCAAACAAGCTGACGACCTTTGCGTGGTTCGTTCGATGTTTTCCGATAGCAATAACCATGCTCCCGCATCGCTGAATATTAACACGGGAGTTCTCATAGAGGGTAAACCTAGCTTGGGTGCTTGGTTAACTTATGGTCTTGGCAGTGTCAATCAAAACCTTCCCGGATATGTCGTACTTTACAATGTTGGCCCCTATGGTGGCCCTGCGAATTTCGCAAATGGATTCTTGCAGCCTGCCTTCAGCGGAATTCATTTCCGTGATCAGGGACCGCCGGTTTTAGACCTTGTTCCACCGTCTGTTTTTGAAGGAACGCAGCGGCAAACCATTGACTTAGTTCAACGTCTTAATCGAATACATCAAGCGTCTCACCCTGAGCATGCTGAGTTGGATGGTCGAATTGCATCGTACGAACTTGCCTATCGGATGCAAGCAGAGGCAATGTCGATGGGAGATCTACAATCTGAGACAGGTGAGACGCTTGATATGTATGGAATTCACGACAAGGAAACTGCTGAATACGGCCGCATGTGTCTGCTCTCTAGACGGTTGGTCGAAAGCGGAGTTCGAGTGGTCCAGCTATACAATGGCGTTGCAAGCCCAAAGGATGGCTGGGACGCACATACCAAACTAGAAGAGAACCATCGTTATAATGCAAAACGAACCGACAAACCGATTGCTGCATTGCTGCGAGATCTCAAACAACGCGGATTACTGGACAAAACGTTGGTGGTTTGGTGTGGAGAGTTCGGTAGAACGCCCATGTGGGATTCCGGCAGTGGCCGTATTCGATCGGATGCTGGGCGAAACCACAACCCACTCGGCTTTAGCATATGGATGGCGGGAGGCGGGATTCAAGGTGGACGAACGATCGGAGCGACTGATGAGTTCGGATTGTTTGCACAAGAAAGTCCCTATAGTGTTCGGGATTTGCACGCAACCATCCTTCACGCCTTCGGGCTCGACGCGAATCAATTGTATTTTACCAACAGTGGAAGACAGGAACGGCTGATCGGGGTTGCGGATAGCTCAAACGTGATTGAGGGGCTGTTTGTCGCGTAAAGGAAAATGGCTCGGGATACGTGGAGAGAGGTAAATTGTATTGAAGCACTAAAAGTCTACGCTGGTATGGTTACCGGTTGGCAGTGTAGAGTTCGGCGTAGGTAAGTGCCCAAGCATCGATAAGGTCCCGAAACTTGTTGAGATCCACTTCTCCAAGAGGTTGATAAAAGCTCCTCGTCATCAATTCTCGATTGGCGATTGTGCCTTTGGCTTGCAAGTCCAGGATAAAAAACTCATTGACGGGGCGCACAGCCATCTCAAATCGGCTGTATTTATTTTTTCGCTGCCCTCTTTCCATGATTAAATCGTCACGGATGCATGCGGCTCCCCAGCCTGCATCTCCGAATACAGTCGTCACCTGAAAACCAGGGAATAAATCGGCCACTTTTTTGATGACGGTTTCTATGCGATCAGACAACTCAAGCCTCGACTTGCTGTGTAAGCTTCGAAACTCTTCCGTTTCAATTCTCTTTCGCTCCGCTTCCGATTGGGATTGATTGGCGCGGTTTGCGCCGCGCGCAGCGGCTTGCTTTAATTTTTCGTCAAATTCAGACATTCGAATCTCAGGCGGAGGTGTCGGACGCGTCACCGCGCTCTGTTGTATCGGCTTGGTTAACTACACTGTCGTTGGCCGAATCTGTCTTTCCCTGACTTGCCTCTGCGGTGTCTGATGGTTTTACAACGACTTTTTCTGTGACTGTTTCATCTCGCTCCTTCTTCATAAATTGGAGAAGATCCGAGAAAGAGCGGAGCGGCTCCTTGCCGTTTTGCATAGCGTCCGTGATTGGAGTCACCGGCTTTGGGGGATCTACTCGCGTTGGGCGGCGAGCACCTTGTTCCTCGGATCTGGAATTGCGAGAACGATCGCGATTATTGTCTCGGCCGCCCGCTGGGCGTCCCCCGCGATTTGCGCCACCACGATTATCCCCACCGCCACGATTATCCCCGCCGCCACGATTATCGCCTGGTCGATTCCCGCCCGGGGCTCTGCCTCGCTCTCCTCCGCTACCTGCTGGCATCGGACTGCGATTCTCTGGGGCCGGTTCTCGACGCTCATTGCGTGGATTGCGATTTTCCCTGCCTGCATTGTCACGCCCTTGAGCGTTATCTTGCGATGGATGCTGCGAGTCGTTACGGCGAGAAGCTGTGCCCGGTGGAATTGCAGTCAACGAGACTCTCTTTTTCTTCTCATCGACATTCAGCACCCAAACTGGGACCAGATCCCCAACTTGAACGAATTGATGAGGGTCCTCGATAAAGTCGGGGGCGAGGCGGCTAATGTGAATAAGTCCACTGCATTCTGGCCCAAGATCTACGAAGACTCCGAAATCTGCGACGCCGATCACCAAAGCCTGAAGCATTGTTCCGCTTTGCAAGCCCTCCAGCTTGGGGACTTTGCTAAGCAGTGGGAGCGGATACTGAAAGTCTCGACTGTCCGTGAAGGCAAATTGCAAACAGTTCGCCACTCGCTTCAACTTTTCACGACCAACCTGCCAACTTCGGGCAAGCCGTTCGACATCGATGGAATGGGTAGGCCGTTCCATGGGACCGGTTGGTATTGAAGGCATGGGAACATTGATGCGAGGTGGCTGCTTTTCCGTCGAGACTGCAGCAGCTATTTCTGTTCCTACAACATTTGCATCGGTACTCGAGTCGGATGCAATCGCTTCGCTTGTTACTTCCGCTGTTCCGTCGGTTTCAGTTCCTTCGGCCGTAAGAACGGCAGTTTCGGACTCCGAGGGTGGTGACATGTCGACTTGATTTTCGCCAATCGCATCCGGGCTCAACGATTCGTCCCCTGCGTGTTCCGCCAAGTCGATCGCATCACCAAATGGTCTTTCCACTTCTTGCTTGGCATGCTCGACAATAGCTGCAGCGGTCGCAACTGCGAGTTCCGCATAATTGGGCTTAATCCAATTGTTGGGGCAATTTGCAGGCAACTCGAGGTTCGCGTGAGCGACCAATCGTTGGGCTAATCGGTAGTCGTCAGGATGAATCGTTGTACCATCTAAAGGTTCAGGGCTTCCATAGACCTTAAGGAATCCAATCGCTTGTCGTGCCTGCATCTCTGTTAAATGCTCACGCAGAACAACCATCAAAGACTCTCGGTCTGTAATCTTGTCATCGTGGCAAGCTTTCACGACCGCCTTTGCAGAGTCGGTCGTCATCCCTGGTATACGCTTTAGTACATCGACGTCGGCATGGAAAATATCGACTCCCGCTTGAGTGATTGCAGTAGATACTGCATCCTGCAATGCAGCTTCCAGTTCGCGTTGCGGCAACTCTCGCTGATACGATCCAAGTCGTAGCCGGACTGGATCTACCTTTAGTATTTGCTTCAATGGATCCTGCAATCGGAATGCCAACCATACCGCCGCGCGGTGCCGTCTCGAGATATTAGGCAATTCCACTAAGCAGCCACGGGACATACAGTATGCATCAGCGCCGGCTCGATCGACCATCGTCCAGTACAATGAACCATCCGAAGATTGTTTCAATAATTCAGAAACGGTATGAATTAGATAACGTCGAGCGGGACCATTCGAAATGGCAAGAAGGGTCACCTTGTGCTCATGAATCCACTGCCCAAGAGAGACAACATTTTGAGCAACGACGTCTGCACGGTTGCTATTGCATGGTATTTCGTTGGTGAAAATGACTTTGCCGTCGGCATCCACGATAGCCACTGCAGCCATCTTTGGACCGATCGAGTCGATGATTAGAACTCGATGTCCATGGACAGGGCGTTGTAACAATGAGGATTGCAAATGGACGACCGCTGCTTCAGTCAGATCGGTATGTGCATCCTCCTCCAAGATGCTTAACACATCTTGATGCAAGCGAGGCAGAATTTGATTTCGCAGACCGTCCTCTGCAACCTCCAACAACCAATGATGCATTGGATGTCGGCCTGGACAAAGCGACTCGCGACAGACTTGAATCAGAGGCCTTTCGTCATATTGGAATTGCAACGAAACGATTTGTGAACGTTGACCGCGCGAGAGCATTAAAATCTGGTAGGGGGTTAACGCTGCCAGCGGCTTCTTCAGCCTTGCATAGGACTCTAAAATGCTTCTTAACCATTTGCGACGACGTTGACGCGGCGAGAGTTGTTTGTCGGAGAGCGTCTTGGTCTTGATCCCCTTGCCTTGTTTTCGACCTTGATGAAACTCAGCAATCATCGGGGCAACAGTGTCAGTTGCGGGTGGTTTGCTCTCCTCGCCAACAACGGCAGGAGCCTCTAAAGTCTCAGTTTCGATAGCTGGTACAACCGTGCTCTCCACGGGCTGGGCAGTCGCATCGACATGGCTAAGAGTGTTATCTGGAACTGGTGCAGCATCCGATGTTGTCGCCGACAAATCGGCAGTTTCGGGAGCGTCTGCGGCATGGCTCACAGGTGTCTGGTCAGTACTACCGGCTAATGCTGGATTCGGTTCGGCACGATCGAGTAGTTTTTCTGCGTCGCTCCCCTTTGGTGGATCTGGCAAAACCTTAACCGATACGCTTGCCTTGCGTAGAAGAGTTCGTTGCAGTTCCTGCATCAACCGAACATCTTCGCTAAGCAGGAAAACCATCCATCTTTTCGTTTGTTCCAACACATCTGCCGCTTGTTCGAGCGGAACGCTCGCGACTTCTGCAACCCAGGCCAACATGTCTTTGGGTACGTCTCCTTGCATAGTCAAGATCGCTTGACCAACTGTCTCCACCTGTGGACACTTTTCGGAAACGGTGCGAGAGTTTTTTCTTGCACGCAAATGGCGAGTTACCGTGTCGACTTGTGAAATCGTATTGGCTTGAGAGACCACCGATGCGACCGTCTCGTTCCACTGCTGCTCTCGATCGAGCGTCTGCTGCACCTTTTCCTTATGTGCTTTCAGCTGCGAAGAGTAGTTTAATGCTCTCCGCAGAATCGATAGAGTCTGCTCATCAATATTGCCAAGCTCATCTGGCCGATAGTTTGCTAGATAGTTCGGTTCGTACCCTTGGTTGAGCAACTCGATTGGGAATTTGAGTTGGTCTTCAGGAAGGCGCATGTATCGCGCGATCGCATGTAGGTCTTTCATAAGGCAAACCGGTTCATTCTACGAATCACGTTGGTTCTAAACGCATGACAGGGTCATCCTGCTTAGAGGCCGAAATCGAAGTTTGAAGTCCTTCACGTTAATGGGTGTCGTAATGCACTTTGGTGCAAAGTAGTGCATGCAAGCAAGCTAAGACTGGGAATCTAGGGGAGGCACCCCAAATTGTCAAGCTTTCCATTGATTTCCCACACCTGGGAAGCGTTCGAAATCGAGAAATAGGTCCGATTCGTAGCGTTGCGTGTCCATTTTGCAAAAAAATGACGAAAACACTCAAGCGTTAAAGTCTTCCCAGTCGATCCAAAGCGACACAGAAGATGTTCCCTCAAGTTATTCGCATTCTCCTTTTTAGAAGTCCTATTTTTATGAACAAGCCAGTATTTCGGGTTGTCGGTTTGGATCACGCAACTTGCGACCATGAGTATCCTGGCGTTGAAACGAGTACCAAGCCCAATGCCGCTAGTATTCTGCCTCCCCAGTACTCTGCCATGTTTCGGTCCGAACCGGACACCGTACGAGTTAGGCTTGGGGATGTTCTACCCGCTCTGCAGGCATCTATGACAGCTCGGTTGGCATGGGTTCACGATTTTCAGGACGACCCGATTCTCATCACAAAGGACCTCTACGACGTGTTGCTGACCTACCAACGGTTCAGAAAAGCAGCCTAGTACTCTGTCCAGATTAGATTTTTTGGGTAGCGAAACTCGTTGAGAGTTTCGGCAAGAGCAAGTCGCCGAAAGTCTTGACGACTTTCGCTACGAGATTTCGTATGAGACAAAGTCATCAACCCCAAAGTTGATAAGACGATTCGACGGACTACGAAAGCATCATCTCGTTTTCTATTTCGATGTCGGAAGTGGCAGTATCCGATGCAGGGTACGTTGCACCCAACACCATCAATCCAATGCTCGACATATGGATTAGCCAACATCCCTCATTTGAAATGACTGTTCGCAGTGCGGCCCAAGCGACTAATAGCATTGCGGCGAAATACACCCTCTCGCTTGTTTTTTGAATCTGCAGGCTTTCCGAGCCTTTGGCCATCCAAAGTCCTGCTATTGCAAGACAGGGAACGACCCATGGCAAAAAAGAGCCCAGGGTTTCAAACCAGTACGGCATATATGGCATTGCTGGGGTGCTTCCTTGCTCCCGAGTATCGTGTCGCTAAATAGGAATCGTTCCTGATTTGGCGGTTGCAATAATGATTACTTTTCAAAAAAGATTCAAGATCGATCTGTCTTCTTTTGCGGTTGGCTACAATATCGCCCTTCGAACCATTTCCTTGGGCGTATTCACTTTGATTCTGAGCTTAGGAGCGTTGCCGTGTTCCGTTTGGAAGTTATTGACCATATTGATCAAACCAATCAGTCTTTGGTGGCTCGCGTGCCAGAATCCGGAACCGCCGCCATCCAGTTCGGTGCCCAACTAATCGTCCAGCAGTCACAAGAGGCGATTTTTTTTCGCGATGGACGGGCGATGGACTGCTTCGGGCCCGGTCGATTCACATTAACTACCGCAAACCTGCCCATCATCGGTCGCATACTTACTGCTCCTTTTGAAAAGTCTCCGTTCCAAGCCTGCGTTTACTTCATCGGTAAACAGACCTTTATCGATCAACGTTGGGGGACGCGAAACCCAATCACCCTGCGAGACCCCCAGTTTGGCGTTGTTCGAATGCGTGGCTATGGCAAGTTCGCTTATCGCGTCTCCGACGGTGCGTTATTGCTCAATACGCTGGTCGGAACTCAAGGCAAGTTCACGACAGACGAGATCGTGAACTACCTGCGCGATGTCATTGTTGCGGGTTTAACCGATTTGCTAGCAACCTCCGGAATTGGTTTGCTCGATATGGCATCGCGCATGGACGATATCAGCGCAGCCGCTCGCGTAAAACTTGGCGATCAGTTTTCGAAGTACGGTCTGGAGTTGACGGAATTTTTTATCAGCAACATTTCGCCACCGGAAGAAGTGCAAAAGGCGATCGATGCGAAATCCAGCATGATGGTTCTAGGCGATTTGCGATCGTACACGATGTATGCTACCGGCAACGCGATCCAATCGGCTGGAAATGCATCGGGAGCTGGCTCGCCGCTCGGCTTTGGACTTGGGATGATGTTGCCACAAATCTTGCAACAACAAGGGGGCCAAATTCCCGGTACCAACCTATCGCCCGCTGCCGGAACGCAACAGCATCTCGATTTTTCATCCGCCAAGCCCACAAGCGCCGAAGATCTCCTAAAACAACTGCAGCAAATGGCAAAACAGCTCGGGTGGACGCTCGATGAAACCGATCAAAACACATTTTCTGCGATCGTCCCGCTTTCTTCTTCCCGACGCCAAAAAGTATACGTTGAATTGGATCGAAAAGATAACGATGGGAATCGAGTCGTAGGAATTTGGAGCACCTGTGGAACCATCAACCCGTCAGCCGCTTTAACGGTTCTTCGAAACAATGATTCCGTTGTACACGGCGCCTTTGCCATTCGTCGAATGCAAGATGGAGAAGTGATGGTCTTGCGATCCAACCTACTTGCCGATCTCACCGATCCAGGCGAGATGGCTAAGATCATCTCTGCAATCGCATGGCAAGCCGATCAGGTCGAACAACAACTTTCAGGCGCCGTTGATCAATATTAACATTTCTCGCGGTCTCAAACCTTTCGATCATCATCGATTTCTTGGAGTCAACAATGTTGTTTTTACATCGATTTATTCGCCTCTCTTTTGTAGCAGCACTTTTGCAGATAAACATTTGCCTGATTTGCGCTGCAGACACGACGGGGCAGTGGGCTCAATGGCGAGGTCCAAACCGAGACGGCATCTCACACGAAAAGGGGCTTCTCGAAGTTTGGCCAGAACAGGGTCCCGAAGTAGTCTACAGCGTTAAAGGACTCGGCAAGGGGATGGCGAGCGTAGCGATCGCCAATGGTAAGATTGTCACGATGGGCAATCGAGATGGAAACACGAACGTGATTTGCCTGGATCAGAGCAACGGCGAGATCGATTGGAAAACTCCCTTTACGCCGGCCAAGAGCGATCCGAATTGCAGTCCCACGGTCGATTTAGTTGATGGACTTGTCTACGCCCTATCCAACGATGGAGTCTTGGTCTGCTGCAAATTAGAGGGTGGTGAGGTCGTTTGGCAAACCAGTTTCACGAAGGATTTTGGTGGCAAGATTGAATCTGGCTGGGGATATAGCGAATCGCCGCTAGTGGATGGCGACTTACTCATTTGCACACCAGGGGCCGCGGATGCAATGGTAGCAGCTCTCAATAAGAAGACAGGCAAAGTGGTTTGGAAAGGCAAAGCACCAGAAGGCAAACTACGCGGGAACGACGGAGCTGGGTATTCGTCTGCAATCGTCTCCAATGCTGCGGGGGTCAAACAGTACGTACAATTGATCGGGCACGGCATTGTAAGCTACGACGCAGCCAACGGCTCACTGCTTTGGAACTACGATCGAATTGCTAATCGAACCGCAAACATCCCAACGCCGATTGCCAAGAATAATTATATTTTTTGTTCGACGGGATACGATGACGGTGGGACCGCTTTGCTCGAAATCTCGAAGTCGGGGAAGCGGTTTTCGGCCAAGGAAGTTTATTACAAGACCAACAAAGAACTCCAAAACCATCACGGTGGAATGATCATGGTTGGCGACTACGTTTATATGGGACATGGTCACAACAATGGATTCCCCGCTTGCATCGAATGGAAGACGGGCAAGAATCTATGGGACAAAGCTCGCGGTGCGGGGACCGGTTCTGCGGCCATTGTTCTCGCCGATGGCAAGCTCTATTTTCGATATCAGGATAGCACGATGGCACTCATCAACACGACCAAAGACAAATACGATTTGATCAGCAAATTCAAATTGCCGACCCATAACGCAGAGAGTTGGCCCCATCCCGTCATCGCTGCCGGCAAGCTCTACATACGCGATCAAGACGAGCTGGTTTGTTTCAAGATCTCGAAGTAGAGCGAATTGGTGAAAGAGCAACCATGACGTGTGGCACGCCCCTTGCCGCAAAGCGAGTGCCAAACGAGAGCTAAGGAACCAAGTCAATCAAATTGGATTCAGCCGAAATAAAAAGACGATCGCTCACTTTGTCTGTCCCTCAATGATCGTCATAAACGGTGCCTTGCAATCAAACGACTCCTTTGAACCATTTGGCCAAGTGACTTGGTACTTCGAAATGGCTTCCGTTCCACTACCGAAATACAGTCGAACACCATAGGAACTTTCGTAACCTCTGGCGGATGTAAGAATTTGCGTTTGAGTCTTGCCCGATGTCGATATCGCAACAATCTTGGCACCAAAGGCGTCGCGATTGACGTTCACACCGATCAGCCTAAGAGAGTAACCATGGTGAGTTTCGGGTGAATCGTTTCTCCCGATCGTCGGGCTCGCATTGATATTGAGCACAGCCAAATCCACGTCCCCATCATTATCGAGATCGTCGAAGCCAGCACCGCGACTGCTTTCGATGATTTGCAATGCGCTGCCGGCATACTTGGTCACATTCGAAAAATGACCTTGACCATCATTGGCTAGTAAATAGTTGGTGACCTTGACGTCGGTTCGGTCATCAATGAATCGAATATTGTCTAGAAAATGCCCGCACGCGATAAAGAGGTCTCGGTCGCCATCATTGTCGAAATCAATTCCACCTACACCCCACTTCACGTGCGGATTCAAGCTCGTGTCGATTCTTGCAATGTTGGTGGAATCGGTAAAGAGCCCTGCGCCTACTGCTTGGTAAAGGACCGGCATCTCTTCTTGATAGGTCGTAGTCACAAGATCAAGCAGTCCATCTCCATCGAAGTCCGCATAGTCGGCCCCCATGTTGCCATTGCTTCTACCGAGTCGATCCAACGCCAGACCGCGAAGTAGCCCCTCCTCTAGAAACTTGCCCGTTCCATCATTGACGAGCAAGAAATTTGGCTTCTGGTCATTGGCAATGAACAAGTCAATATCGCCATCGTAGTCAAAGTCAGCGCCGAGAACCCCCATTCCTGGAGAACGCAATTGCCCTATCCCCGACCAAGCCGATACATCCTCAAAACTTCCGTCGCCATTGTTGCGAAACAGAGTGTGTTTGGCTGGAGTGTAGTCATTTGGCCCTGTGTGAAACTGATACCCTGAGATCAGGCGGGTTTTGTTGATTGGATAGTCGAACTCGACATACGACGCGCAGAAGAGATCGAGGTCTCCGTCATTGTCCATGTCAAGAAAGCAGTTGCCGGCCCCGACCCGTTTCGCGGATACAAGACCCGAGGTTTGCGTCTGCTCGTAGAAGGTGCCATCACCTTGATTGACATAAAAGACGTTTGTACCGAAGTTGCTCAGGAATAGATCGGCATCTCCGTCTTGATCGTAGTCGCCGACAACTACCCCCATTCCATATTGTAGATCGCCGACACCGGCTAAATCCGTAACGTCGGTAAAGGTCCAGTCGCCATTGTTTCGATAGAGTTGGTTCTTAGGTTCGTAGGACGTTTTCGTACCTAACAACGGAGCTCCATTAATAAAGTACAGGTCCAAAAGCCCGTCGTTGTCGTAGTCGAAAATGGCGATGGAGCCGATTACTGTTTCGACCATGTAATGTCTGCCACTACTCCCGTCGGTATGCACAAAGTTGATGCCTGTGAGCGACGGCCCAAGATCCATGATTCTCGCATCGAAACTGGTTTGACCAAACGCCGTGAAGTGAAAGAGGAGCGCAAAGAGTACGGATACTCCTTGGCGTTCGATAAACGGGACCAGAAAATCAGGCAATCGCATCATGGAGTGAAGTTCGCGAGGCGAGGATCGTTCGGAGCTATTTTCTTAGCTTTCAGATAGGCATTGAACGCAGCAGCGCTGTCACCACTTGCCCGACATGCATCCATTAAGACCAAATGTGCATCCACCGTCCCTAATTTTTCGGTAGCCAATTGTGCATGTTTCACCACATTGCTTTTGTTGCCGATCGCGAGCAAGAACTGAGCAAATTGCATATCAGCAGCCCCGCTTGTGTCAACCGAAGCAGCGCTTCGCAGGACACGCTCGGCGGTCTGCAAATCACTAATGGAAACCGCTAAGCTCGCTAGGTTATGATAGTTCAAGATATTTTCGGGCTGAATTTCAATCAGCCTGTTGTAGACCCTCATTGCATCCTGGATGCGTCCGTTCCGCCGCAGCATTTCGGCTAAAAGCAATGCGGTCTGGCTGGATTCCGGAACAATCGCAAGGGATCGCAAATAGAACTTCTCTGCAATGTCCAACTTGTTTTGCGCGGCATATGCGGTCCCCAACATCGCATAGTTATGGCTCGCAAATCCGCGAAATGAGAGTTCGTATTTTTGGTCGTCAGCCATCGTGTTCGGTTCGATCTTTGGCATGCGACTACGAATCTCCATCGCTTCTTCTCGCTTGTTCTGCCGCATCAGCGCATTGGATAAAGCTACAAACGAAGGTAGATCTGAGGGGTTTTGCGAAAGCGATTCACGAGCATACTTTTCCGCTTCTTCGAATCGTCCTACCTGAGTAAGAGCTTGTGCCAATCGCAATCTAGCCGTTGACGATTGTTTTTCGGTGGACGCTCCGAGCTTGGCAACAGCGAATTCGAGCGTCTTGACTGCTTTTTCGAGTTGACCAGCCTGACTGCAAGATTCACCGAGCGCAGACAACAAAGGTTCCGTTTCGCCAACTCGGCCAATTGCCGTCTCCAAAACGTCAATCGCATCCTCCGGTTTGCCGACTTGAAGCAAAAGATCGGCCAGTGCACTAGCCACATCGTCCTTATTCGGATCCGATTGGATCGACTTTTTAAGGAGCTCGATCGCCCGTTCCGATTGCTGCAATTCGGCGTAGGTCAAGCCAGCGATATGGAGGACGGAGGAATTATTGGGGTAGCTTGTAACGGCTGCTTCCACATCGCTTAAAAGTTGTTTCTTTTCTTTTTCGCTACCTGAATACGTGCTCTGCTTGGGCAAATCTAGAATTGCGATTGGGACAGATAGAGCGGTTGGTGTTTGGGATGCATTTATCGATTCCGCAACGACTCCGCTCGACGCGTTCTCCTCGGGCGCTTCCGGCAATGGGAGCAAGTAAATGCAAAGGAGCCATGAAGCAGCGCAAAGAATAGCGACAGCTACCAGCTTTCCGTAACGTGAAAACAGCCTATCTTTTTCGACCTTTTTTGCGTCGGGAACTTTAGAAGTCTTTTTCATCGGACTTTTGCTCATCAAACAGATCCTAATCGAAAAGAGACGGTTTGGCACAAAATTGTAGCCCATCAATCAACGTTACAGCTAGCGGGACGTTGCGCGGTGCAACTGAGTGGCAATGGCGATCGGCCAATCGACAAGTCAGTGCACCCTCCCAGCGGACATTGGCTATGGAGTTGATTTTTTTGAAACGTAGCGAAAGTCGCCAAGACTTTCGGCGATTTGCGGATGTGCCGAAACTCTTGACGAGTTTCGCTACCCAAAGACTAAAGTTGGACAATTTACTACCTCCTGCTTTGCCCAAAATGGGAATTCTGGTTGGCCTGAGCCGCAAACGCTAGCTTTGATAAGAATGCTTCGATCCAATTTAACTATGGATTCGATAGTTTTGAAACGTAGCGAAAGTCGTCAAGACTTTCGGCGACGCCACACAAATACTTCCAGTAGATCAAGACGCACTAATCAAGAAATGCAATTAGACTTCATTATGTTGCGAGAAAATAAGACGGGTTAATTATCGCAATTTATCTAGCACCGACTGGCGTTAATGTTGCCATAATGGCTGCAATTGGCTAAAATTCGTGTGATATTGTGTGCATTTGTCCATTTTCACGTTTTGAGGAGGTTTACACTATGCCGAAGACTATTGGTCATCGGAAATTCGCGAGTGGTTTTACGCTCGTTGAATTGCTGGTCGTTATTGCCATTATTGGTATTCTGGTGGGGCTTTTGCTCCCAGCCGTTCAAGCAGCGCGCGAAGCAGCACGCCGCATGCAATGCTCGAACAATTTAAAGCAATTGTCGTTGTCACAGCACAACCACCATGACGCGTATAAGAAGTTTTCAGCTTCTTCGCACGATCTTCAATGGAAGACGCAACTAAACAGCGGAAACAGCTACGAGCGACTCAGTTATCTGACTCGGCTTTTGCCCTTCATTGAGCAAACCGCACTTTTTAATCAAATCGCTCCGTTCGCTTTGGCTGGTGGAAGACCATGGAACTTTGGTGCCAACAGCGGCGGACCGAGTCCGTATTCGCAGAATATCCCAACCTTCCGATGTCCATCCGATCGCGTTCAAACCCAGATCAGTGACTGCAAGCCAACCAACTATGTTTGTTGCCGCGGTGACCTGTATTTGAATTCTGGCGACTGGGAATGGCGAGGAGCGTTCTCCAACGGCGAGCGAGGACAAGGCAACTTCTCCACGTTAAAGGACGGCTCGTCCAACATCGTCATGCTCTCCGAACTTGCAATTGGACGAACTAACGGGACATCCGGTGGTGACGGCCTCATCGAAGGAACCGCGCGAGACAAGATTGGTCCTGTTGGCGGAGCATTTACGCCATCGCTATGTTTGACATCCAAGGGACCAAACAATACGTTGATTGGCAATCTCCAATACACTTGGGATGATACCGGTTGGGGGAAAGGTCGTCGTTGGGGAGATTCGTTGAACGCATTTTCCTGCTTCTTTACAATTCTTCCGCCGAACAGCCCGACTTGCTCCAACGACAACGCTGAATCCAATGCCATGCCGACAGCTAGCAGCTACCACACCGGTGGCGTTAACTTGGCCATGTGCGATGGATCCATTCGATTCGTCTCGTCCAGTATTGATGCGGGCAACGCATCATTTGTGGTTCCCGTCCCGCCGAACGACTCCAATACGCGACACTACGCTGGACCATCCTACTGGGGCGTTTGGGGTGCCATGGGTTCAGCAATTGGTGGCGAAGTAAGCCAGTCTCAGGATTAATATCCACAAGTTGCGTTAGATGCTATAGTAACGCGAGATTCGTGAAGGCCGAACACAGAGTTCGGCCTTCTTTTTTTAAATCTTTAGTTCGTTTTCCTTCTACCGAGAGTTAACTATGTTTTATCGCGCACTTTTTTGCGTTGGTGCTTTGTTTTTTGCCGGTTGTGATTCTGGCCCAAAAGTATCCATGGTCACAGGGACCATAAAGCTTGATGGCAAACCTATCCCCAACGCGACCATAACGTTATCACCTGTTGCGGGAGGTACTGGGAAGTCAGCAGTGGGTGTTACCAATGCCGAAGGCGTTTACACCGTGACGGATTCAACCAGCAAGAATATCGGAGGAGGTGCTGTTGCTGGCGATTACAAAGTTGGGGTCCTTTGGTACAAACCGAGTGCAAATGACTCTTCCCGATCTTCGGGGTCCGGCGATGCCTCGATGAACGCCGACAAAGCAACGGCTACCAAATCAACCGGGCCCGACTCGCTATTGCCCGCCGCCTACCAAAATCCAGAAACATCTGGATTGTTGCTGACGGTCACGAACAGCGCCACAACGAAGGACTTTGAATTGGATAGCAAATTCAAAGGCGGCAAGAAGTAAAAATTTATCGCAAGAGGATTCTTTGCGTTGATTCTGCAGCATATGGCATGCGAGACACAGCCAGCAAAAGTATCAGGCACGCTCCGCCGTGCCGTATCCTTGCGTATATTGGCTGGGTTTTCAGGCGGACGGCACATGGAATGTGCCTGCTACTTTGACTTTTGTCGGCTGTGTCTAAAGAGATTGGAATTTTGGAGACAAGTGATTTTGGGACTAATGCAACAACGAGTTTTGATGCAATCTCAGAATTAAAAGCGAATAATCAACCGTTGCTGTCGATTTAGGCTACTCTATGACTCGTATGCGCAAGGTGCTTGCCTTGCGATCGTTCTTTTTCGTCTTTAGATCTATAGGGTTTTATGTCAAAAATCTTCCGTCGAAGGAAGCTCTCTGCCGGCTTTACGCTTGTCGAATTGCTGGTAGTCATTGCAATTATTGGGATTCTAGTTGGACTACTGTTGCCTGCCGTACAATCGGCGCGCGAAGCCGCACGTCGAATGCAGTGCTCCAACAACCTCAAACAGCTTTCGTTGTCCCAGCACAACCATCACGATGCTTACAAGAAGTTTTCGGCTTCTTCGCATGATCTTCAGTGGAAGGGCCAATTAAGTAGCGGCAACAGCTACGAACGGTTGAGTTACTTGACACGGCTATTGCCATTTATTGAGCAAACAGCTTTGTTCAACCAAATTGCTCCGTTCGCTTTGGCTGGTGGTCGGCCATGGAATTTCGGTGCCAACAGCGGCGGACCGAGTCCATATTCGCAAAATGTTCCTGGTTTCAAGTGTCCTTCGGATCGAACACAGACCCAGATCAGTGACTGCAAACCTACAAACTATGTTTGTTGCCGAGGTGACCTCTATTTGAATTCTGGCGACTGGGAGTGGCGTGGAGCCTTTTCCAATGGAGAGCGAGGAGTCGGTAACTTTGCAACTCTTAAAGATGGTTCCTCCAACATTGTGATGCTGTCGGAACTCGCCATCGGTCGAACCAATGGAACATCGGGTGGCGACAACATCATCGAAGGAACAGCGCGTGACAAGATTGGGCCGGTTGGTGGAGCTTTCACCCCATCGCTTTGCTTGACCTCCAAGGGACCGAACAACACGATGATCGGTAATCTCCAATACACTTGGGACGATACCGGTTGGGGAAAAGGTCGTCGTTGGGGTGATTCGTTGAACGCATTTACTTGCTTCTTTACGATTCTTCCGCCTAACAGTCCTACCTGTTCCAATGACAACGCTGAATCCAATGCAATGCCAACCGCCAGCAGTTTCCATACTGGTGGGGTCAATGTAGCTATGTGCGATGGATCGGTTCGATTTGTTTCCTCGAGCATCGATTCGGGCAATTCGTCGTTTGTTGTTCCGGTGCCAGCCAACGATTCGAATACACGCCATTACACCGGCCCTTCGTATTGGGGCGTATGGGGTGCCATGGGATCCGCAATCGGTGGCGAAGTGACTCAGTCACAGGATTAATCGTCTGACGTTCAAGAGCTTCACAGCGATCTCGAACTTGCGAAAGGCCGAACTCACGTTCGGCCTTTTTTCGTAGACGTCAATAAACAAAATCATCGTTACATGGGGGTGACTCTTAAGATGACCGTACTGCTGGAAAAAACAGTTGAGTCAACCTTGAGTCAACTGTTCTGTACTTAGAGGATTCTTGCGATGATGCATTTCAGATAATCGGTTTCGGGACAACTCATGCAGCTAGGATGATCCGGTGCTGCGCCTCGTTCTTCGAGCACTTGGATCTCGCGGCGCGTCCGAGTGCCGACTCCTCGGAGCATATCGCGAAAGTCGTCACGGGATACTCTGCCGGAGCAACTGCAAGTCACCAGTGTACCGCCCGGGTTGAGCATCCGCACTGCTAGGAAATTTAATCGATGGTAAGCGCTTAATGCACGTTGCAAATGCTCCCTCGAACCCGCTAAGCGGGGTGGGTCCAATACGATCGTATCGAATTTTTCATTTGCGTCCAGTTTGCTTGAAAGCGATTCAAAGAAGTCGGCTTGTTCCCAAATAATTCGGCCTTCCAGATGATTTAGGACTGCATGCTGTTGTGCGCTTTGCAATGCCTTGTCACTGCTGTCGACGGCAATAATCTCACTTGTATTGCAGTGTTTGGCGATGTTCAGTGCAAAGCCACCAACGTAAGTGCAGATGTCGAGTACTCTCGCGTTTGGCTGTGTCCATCTAGCGGCTGCCAACCGATTCTCCCGTTGGTCCAAGTAATAGCCTGTTTTCTGGCCACCGACGATATCGACACTCCAAAGGAGTCCATTTTCTTCGATGATAACAGGCTCGAGTGGTGCACTCCCGATTAGGAAGCGTTGTTCGGCGTTCATGCCTTCGCTCTTGCCAGTTCGTTCGTCCACTTGAAGCGAGATGCTCAGCGGTCGATAATGGTGAAATAATCTCTCAACGATGGTGTCGAGGAATGGATAGAGGGCTGCTGCGTTCACTTGAATGACTAAGTGTTCGGCATACTTGTCGACGACTAGTCCGCTAAGTTGGTCCGCTTCGCTAAAGACAATTCGGAGCGCTTGTTGGTGTGATCCATTGGCAAGTCTTGAACGCAATTGAATGGCTCGATCCAAGCGATTGGAGATCAGTTCTTTGTTGATTTGCTCGGACTCATCCCAAGTGTACAAACGAACGCGGATTCGGCTGTTGGGATTGTATAAGCCGCGGCCGATCCACTTATTTTCTGAATTAACAAGATCGACTTGCTCGCCAACCTGCGGCGTGGAAGCGGGTTCTAAAATGGAACTGAAGAGAATCCATGGATGACGACCGGAGAACCCCCGTTTGTTATCCGTGTTGAGAATGATCTGCCTGAGAGGCGACACTAGAGTTGTTTTTCTGTTGAAGTTGTTTTGGATGCAAAGTTCCGGATACAAAATAAAAGTGGGGATTACTTGCGGTATCCCAGTGATTGCTCTTCGGAAATGCGTTGGGTATCCGCCCCAAGCTGGATCGTCAGCTGGTCCCATTGCCTTGAGCAGGCACCCAGGATGGTTTCGATTTGATCTGGAGACTTGATCGCTGCAATCAAGCTGTCGGCAAGGATCGATCTATATTGATCTGCATTCGCCATTCGTAAAGAGAGCTCCATCGGTTCTACCCGATTGTCTCGATTATTGAGCAATTGAAATGCACGATAGCCAATTCCACTGCTGTTTCGATCCGACTGCTCGGCCGTCAGTTCGATGCGAGGGCATACTGCGCGAAGCGCCTCGCGTTGTTCTGGTTCGCCGAGCCAAAGTAGGAACTGGCACGAAACCGCTGTTTGCTTTGTTTTTCGGCCGACCGAGGCGATGAGCCCCCGTCCAGGGTTCCAAGAAATCGGTGTCACCCCCCCTTTCGTCGATGCGGTTTCGCCATCATCTGGATTGGTCGCAATAGAGCTTGGCCAACCGATTGCGAACGACACCTGATCTTTCCGAGAAACCGCTGTTTCCCACGCCTTACCGGGTTCTTCTGCGATCGTTTCAGGAAACAAACGAGCCATCCGCGACAAGATGTTCAATGCGTTTACGAAATCAGGTTGACTCAATCGAGATTCCATCTTCAAAAGATCAAAAAGTCCGCGATTACGCGATTTCGTGGTTGAAGCGATAAAAAGAAATCGGTCGACTAGGGCCGCTCTTTCGTGGTCCTCAAGCATCGCGAGTCGGCTCAGAAGCCATTCCTCCCGTTGACGGGCACTAGAGGTCAACGCCTTTTCGACATCCGTGAGAAGCTGATTCCAGTGACCGATCGATTGAGATTTGGGATCGGTGCTCCCGTTCAGCAGCGTTTGAAGCTCGTTCAATGGGGCAAAATCCACTCCATAGAGGATCGCACCGAGATTGGTGGCACCTAAGGGGACTGCGTAGACATGACTTCCAAACGTCGAGATATTTCGCCATCGAACAGGCCAAGAATACACGATGGAATCAAGTGAGTTTTCCGACTCTTTTGTCGCGATCGCTTCTAGAGGCAAGCGACTGATTGCATCTTTTTTTACAAGGTCTCCGAGCAGCGTACCCGGGTAGATCACCACGTCCGCATTGAATGCTTCTCGGGATAATGCATCGCGGGCTGAAAAGTTCTCGATCTTCAACGCTTGGTCTGATGCGGCTTGCCAACGCACGGAAAGTTCTTTTTCGAGTTCCGGAGCGTCTACAATCCAGATCTTCAATGATGGGCGTGAGGCAGCCGATGATTCGACAGCATCGGAGGGACCTTTCGAGCTTTGCCCACATCCGACGATGCTCATTAGTCCAAAAAGTATCGAAAGGAAACATGTCTTTTGCACGGATTTTCTTGGCATATTCCTAGTCATTATTGAGGGGCGATTTTGTTCTTGGAATCGCAACAGTATAGTATCCATTCGACGAAAACGGAGGTTCGCGATTTTCAGTTCTCCGAATCGATTTTCACTTCATTCCTTGTTAAGGCGACTTCATGGCACTCTACATTGGCGTTGACATTGGCACCTCTGGCACCAAAAGCCTGATCATGGATGAACAAGGCAAAATATTAGCCGAATCCACCTCAGAATACCCGCTTCATATGCCTAAACCGTTGTGGACCGAACAGGACCCTGAAGACTGGTGGCAAGCGGTGAAGAAGACAATCAAGGCCGTAGTCAAAACGAGTAAGGCCAAGAAGTCCGACATCAAGGCTATTGGGCTTTCGGGCCAAATGCATGGATCAGTCTTTCTCAATAAAAAAGGAAACGTCATAAGGCCCGCGTTGCTTTGGAACGATCAACGTACGGCAGCTGAATGCGAGGAAATCACCACCAAGGCTGGAGGCAGGGACGCACTCATAAAAATGGTGGCGAATCCCGCATTGACAGGCTTTACGGCACCCAAGCTACTTTGGTTGAGGAATCGGGAGCCAAAAAACTTTGATGCACTCTCGCATCTGCTTCTACCCAAGGATGATGTGCGACGCCGATTGACGGGCGTGCTGGCAACCGATGCGAGCGATGCGAGCGGAATGCTCTTGCTCGATGTCAAGAATCGAAAATGGTCTAAGGAGCTGCTGACCAAGCTCGATATTGATATTTCGATCTTGGCGCCGGTATATGAATCGGAACAAGTGACAGGAACGCTCTTGCCCGACGTGGCTGACGAACTTGGATTGTCTCCGGAATGTAAGGTGGTTGGAGGGGCCGGGGATTGCGCTGCGGGAGCGGTTGGAAATGGAATCGTCAAGCAGGGCATTCTGACTGCGTCCTTGGGGACGTCGGGCGTCATGTTTTGCCATAGCGACGAGCCGCAATTCGACGCACAAGGACGATTGCATACGTTCTGCCATGCGGTGCACGGCAAATGGCATATGATGGGTGTTACACTTTCCGCTGCCGGCTCACTGCAATGGTTTGTTAGTCAGCTTTGCACTGAACTAATGCGAAAGAAAGGTGGGGATCCCTACAAGATCATCAACGAAGAAGCGGCTGGGGTGTCTCCAGGCTGCGACGGATTGTTTTTCTTGCCCTATTTGGCTGGTGAGCGTACCCCGCATGCGAATCCAAATGCTAGGGGATGCTTCGTCGGATTGACCAACAAGCATTCACGTGGACACATGGCGAGATCGGTGATGGAAGGAGTCGGTTTCTCATTGCGTGAGAGCCTGCAAATTCTGGGCGAACTGCAAGTTCCCGTAAAGGAAATACGTGTCAGTGGCGGCGGTGCAAAGAGCCCTTTGTGGAAACAGATTCTTGCCGATACATTTGGACAAAAGGCCTGCACAATCAACGCAGAGCAAGGCCCAGCCTACGGTGTCGCGCTGCTTGCCGCTGTCGGCGATGGAGCCTACAAGAACATCGAAGAAGCGTGCAAGGCAACCATTCATGTTGTCGAAAAGGTCTCGCCACAGAAGGCATCGCAAAAGAAGTATGATGCGGCATTCCCTGTTTACCAGAGACTGTATTCCTCACTCAAAAAGAGCTTTGACGAAATAAGTCAGTTATAGTGAGCGTACGAGTTTTTATGTCAACTAAATGAATGCCTCAAAACGATGCCAATCTCAAAGTGTTTTTTTGTTCTCGCTGCGATGGGTCTTGCGGCTATTTGGTCGGTGAAGGCAAGTGCGGATGCCTTCGAAAAGTTGGAGATCAAAAAGCTTGCAGCGGTCCACCAATCCATCGAAGCCTTGAAATTGGAATGGAGGGCCGTTCCACGACTCGGACCTTATCAAGAACATCGTGCCAACCTTCATGTTCACTCGCGTTGGTCTCATGATAGCCGCGGGACACTTGAGGAAATTGTTGCTGCAGCAAAGAAAGTCGGTACAAGCGTACTGCTGTTCAACGAACACCCCGCGGAGCACTATGACTTCTACAAGGAGGGGCATCGGGGCACGGTAGAAGGTGTGTTGCTGATTCCCGGGGCAGAGTCCAATGGCTTTCTTTCGTACCCGACGATGAGCCTGCAAGGTCTAAAGACGGGAACTCCGCAGGAATTTTCCGACCTCGTGCTTAGCAGAGGAGGACTTATGTTTGTATCGCATCTAGAGGAGCGAATGGATTGGAACATTCAAGGGATTACCGGCGTGGAGATATACAACACGCATGCCGACTTCAAAGATGAAAAACAGCTCATCGAATCGCTTCGCAAACCATTGTGGATCGTTCGTGCGGCGGAGATGATTCGCAAGTATCCACAGGAATCGTATTCTGCACTCCAGGACTACCCTAGCGACTATTTGAAGCGTTGGGATGAGCTCTGTGCAGTCGCTCCTCATACCGGTGTGTCCGCCAACGATGCCCACCAAAATGTAGGCATGATTGCTCGTTGGGTCGAAGGTGACAAACTGAGGGTCGAGGATCCGCTTGGGAAAGTACTCACGGAATTGCCGCTCGCAACTATCCCCTCGAGTATTCTGTCTCGCGAAAGCAAGAAGGAAGGTGACGAGCTGTTTCGGTTGCTGTTCGATCACTATGAGAACAGCCTTAAACATGTCGGTACCCACCTGTTGTTGAAAGAGTTTACGGAACAAGGTGTTCGCCAATCACTTGTGGAGGGGCGCGCTTTTGTTTCGTTCGACTGGATGGCAGACTCGACAGGATTTGATTTTGCTGCTGTATTTGGCAACGATCGATTTGAAATGGGTAGCCAGTTCTCTTTACGGAACGAGTTAAACTTGCATGCTGTGGCCCCACTCCCCGTAAAATGGCGACTTTTACAGGGAGGACAAGTGGTAAAGGAATCCAGTGGTCGAACCTTTGAAATGAAGGTGGACCAACCGGGAAACTACCGAGTAGAAGCGTGGCTTGAGATTGCAGGTGAGCCTATGCTTTGGATTCTTTCCAATCCACTCTACATCACACCTTGATCGCAAATTCTATCACCCGAAAACGGAGTTCGAGAACTCAAATCCCACGGCTTCAATCTGTAATCTTAGATTCTTGGATCTGAGATAACCCACTTTTTATGAGTTGAAAAACCAACAGGACGATCGATCGAAATGAAATTTATACAGTCGCTCGGTATGGCTCTATCGCTGATTGCATTGATGGTGGAGGTAGGCAAGTCTGCCGAGCCCATTCTCAAGGCTGGCGCCGCTAAACAAGACATTACGCCGAAAGAACCACTGCCGATGTGGGGTTACGGTGATCGTCATGCGGAATTGAGCAAGGGAACTATCGATCCACTTCAAGCCTCTGCATTGGTTCTTCAAGTGGGTGAAAAAAAGCTCGCCATAGTTGGGCTGGACTTGGGAAGATCTCCCTCCGAAATCTCACTTCAGCGAATTCGCACCCGAATTGCAGCAGATGCTGGAATCGAAAGTTCTTTTATTGCTGGTTCGCACACACATCATGGTCCTGTATTGGAGTTGAGCGATTCAAAGACGAAAGGAAAAGGACGCTTCGACGCGGCAATACGTTATTACCAAGAGCTTGAAGATGCGATCGTAGCCACGATCGTTGCGGCTGATAAATCCGCTGTCCCCGCGAATTTGGCTACGGCGGCACAGACATTGGTTGGGTTCAACCGCAACCGACATAGCAAAAAACAATCGCCACCGATCGACGGATCACTAACTATTCTTCGCCTAAATGATGCCGCAAACGGAAAGACCATTTCGCTGCTAATGAACTTCGCAGCGCATCCGACAACTCTGCCGGCGGAGCGACTTGAGTTTTCCGCCGATTATGTTGGGGCAATGAAGCAAACAGTAGAACAGGAGCTAGGGGGTATTGCCATCTTTATGCAAGGCGCATCCGGGGATTTGTCCGTCAACAAGGGACGGTATAGCGATCATGTAGAATTCGGTAATGCGTTGGGCAGGGAAGTGATCAAGTTATCGTTAGCAACGAAGACATGGCACACCGGCATTCCTTCGATAGTCGTTCGAGAGGAGAGGTTCCGATTTGACGCTCGCACGGATTTGAAAAACCCGATGGTACGACTCGCTTATTCTGCGGCCTTTTTTCCCGAACTCGTCGCAAATTTTGTCGAGGAGTATGACGATGGAGTCCGACCCAGGTTGACGGTTGCTTTGCTCAATGGGGATGTCGCGCTAGTGGGGACTTCCGGAGAGTTCTTTTGCTCGCACGCAATTCGCTTACGGGAGAGGGCAAACGTAGACCGATTGTTTTTCTTTGGTTACTGTAATGGATACCATCAGTACTTCCCAACGATCGAAGGTGCTGCGGAGGGAGGATACGGAGCAGATAGTCAAGTTGCGATTGCTGCCGTAGGTGCGGGAGAGCAATTGATGAACACCGCACTTCAATGGCTATTTCAAATGCAGGGGAAATTCAAATAATTCCAAAATCCTCGACAGGATGGCCGCTCGATCGATCATGAAAAAACGAGAGTATCGATTCGACATATTACAGAAAGCCAAAGCTGCACGATCCACAATGGCGATGAGCTATTTTGTCCTGCTTTGGCTGGCAAAAACCGGCCGGAACTATTGGAGCCCGACTTGAATGATCGTAGCGGCCCCAATATCGTTTTTGAACAAATCAATCGAACTAAACTGGCTTCACGTTTTCAGCACAAGGTCCTTTAGGCCCCTTGCCTTCGGTGTACGAGACTTTTTGGCCTTCATGCAACTCATTGAAAGTTGCGCCTTTAACGCTCGACGAATGAAAAAACAAATCTTTGCCGCCGCCGACGTTGATGAACCCGAATCCCTTGTCCGTCAACTTTTTGATGCTACCTTCGGCCATAACAACTCTTCCTTCAAATAATAGAACCGAACGCCGCCGTCAAACATTGTTGGCCGGACATTCTTTGGTTCGTGTGCCAAGTGTAACGTAGCTGATCGAAAATTGGCTGACGAACTTCTTGCAACCGCATTTATAAACAAACAAAAGCCAAAAACTTGCTATTTGGCATGCAAATGCGGCCGAAATGCTCAACCTGCGTGCAAACAGAGTGATCAGCTAGCTTTTCGGTTCGAAGCGACCTTGTTTGCCATCGCGTCCTTCGGACAGAATTTGATCTCCAACTATGAGACCTGAACGAATCTCAAGCAGATCCCCTTTTTGACGTCCAAGCCCGACGACCTGTTCTTTCAGTTTGCTATCTACAATTTTCCAAACTTTGTCGACTCCCGCAAATCGGACCAAAGCGGACGACGGAATGACAATGGCGTGGGATTCGGAATCGATTTGAATCACTCCTTCGGCAAATAATCCTACGCGTAGTACTCCATCCGCATTGTCGATGTTTGCTTCGAAGACCAGTGAGCGATTCACCGGGTCCAAACTGGGGCTAATTCGAGTGATCGTAACGGTTCGAATTTGATCGCTCAGATCAAAGGTCAACTCGATTTCTTGGCCAATTTTTAATTGTTGAGCGAATCGTTCAGGAACACTACCGCGAAATCGAAGGACCGTCGTTTTTGCAATGCTCATGAGCGACTGCCCAGCTTGAACATAGGTTCCGGTAGAAACCAAACGGGATTCGATTGCTCCTTTGTAGGGAGCGCGCACTATGGATTCGGACAGTCGTTGCGATGCTAGATCACGAAGGGCTGTCTGAACGGCAATTAAAGCGATCTTCTCGCGCACGCCGTTTTGAGCTGACGAGAATCTTGCGGAAGCGACGCGTTCTGCAGATTCTGCAAGGTCTAGGTCTGCAGCACTTATGGCGTCGCGGTTTGATAATTGCCTGATACGTTCGACTGTTTTCTTTGCCTCGTCCCAAACAGCTCGGGTTTCTCGGACGGGGGGAGCATTGTCGGGATTGAGGCCCGAAATTGGGTCCCCTGGTTTTAGACCGACAGCCGATCTGGCTTGAAGCAGCTGCGCGTCCGCTTGTTCTAAGATCAGTTCGTATTCAATCGGATCCAGTCGAACAAGGACGTCATTTTCACATGCGACATCGCCGAGATCGACGGTCACCTCAGCAATACGACCGGGCACTTTGGCTCCGATTGTGGTTACTTCGTCGGCAATCAGTGTTCCCTGACACTTGACGAGCTTTGGCCATTGCTTGGATTCAATCGTAAGCGCAATCCCTGTGACCGACGCCTCAATAGCTGGTTCCGTCTGCGCGATGCGATCCTTTTCTTTACACCCCATTAGTGGGCAGATCAATGCGCTAAAGTACAATCCAATTCGACAGGATGCCTTGAGAATGGGATGGAAAACGGGCATCGAGGTGGGTGAATTTGGGTGGGAGGAGCGGTTCTGTTTCGCTCTAGGAAACCACCTCCTATTGTGATCACCCGCCCTCAAAACTTCAATGCGCGGGGGCCTCTTTGGACGCAATTCCTGTGAAAGAGTTGTCAGCTCCGCGCTGAGGGAAGATCTCAATTCGCACGGGCGTGGTTTTGCAACTCGTACTCAGTTGCAAATATCATCCTTTAGACGCCGAAAAAAGCTAAATCACGCCGCCGTGAACGCGGTAAGGCGTCATATGGCTCGGCTGATCCAGGAACCAGAATCGTTCCCATTCTTGCACGAGTGAGCGAAGGTCCTCAGATGTGTAGATCATTTGCTCAGCTCTTTTTGCTGGATTGGCTGAGTAGATCGGCAATGCGCATCCAACCATAGGGAGAGATGAGCAACAAACCAATAACGCCAAACAAATTCTACGACGCATGACCAATCCTCCGTGAAAAGTCTCGCAATGACCCTGAATCAACCGTTTCTCTCATTCACCGAAACCTACGACTACGATTCTGAGATTGCCTCGTCTTCGTCATCTAACGACACTTGAATCTTTCCAGATGCGATTTCGTCTCGAATCTGTTGTGCAAGCGGCGTCCCTTCGATTGAATTGACCTTTTGCTCCATGATCTTACCAGGCTTGAAAGTCACCACAAACTTTTCAGGGACTTCAACTTGCCGTCCCGTCCTTGGATTGCGTGCTTTCCTAGCTGCCCTCGGCCTCACTTGGAACACTCCGAAATTGCGGAGCTCAATGCGACCTTCTTCAACCAATGTCATCACGATCGCATCGAATGTCTTTTGAACAATCGTCTTGATCTGCTGTTGGTTTAGCCCGGTCTCATCGGAAATCGTTTTCACGATCTCTTTTTTCGTCACGACAGAACTCCTGGAGGAACTTCAGAACGACCTAAGTCGTTTTGCTGACTGGCTTTAATCGGTCAGCAGTCTAGGTTCCATCCCTTCGTTCGTCAAGGTAGTGGACAACGTTGCCCAGCACCCATCGCGACGATCCACAAAATCACTAAAGGAGTTTTCGACGGAACAACCCGCAAACTTGATGCAACCCTCTAATTTCTTAAGAATCTCGAGCAGCACCCAAGAGAGGAGTCATTTTTCAAATGCCTGCAAATCGTCGCAGACACAGCCAACAAAAGTCAAAGTAGCAGGCACATTCCATGTGCCGTCCGCCTGAATACCCAGCCAATATACGCAAGCATACGGCACGACGGAGCGTGCCTGCTACTTTTGTCGGCTGTGTCGTCTCAGCCTCACTCTCGTGCGGGTGTCCACTGATCTGGCTGCATATTGCAAGCAACGATTTCACAGTCTCCTTCGCGTCTTCCTGGCAATATTGCGAGCATTGCTGTTTCCATATTACGATTGCAATAACGAATAGCGTCGTCGACTCCGGCAACAAAGAGGCCCGTGGCCAAGGCGTCCGCCCATCCTGCCGAGGGATGCAAGACGGTTACGCTCAGAATTCCTTCAGCCGGCCAGCCTGTCCTTGGATCGATGATATGCCCGAATCGTTTGCCTCGAAAATAGAAAAACTGGTTTGCAGGACCGCTAGTTCCTAACGCTTGGTTGCGAAGTTTGAGCCAACCCAGTATCCGTTCGGATTGTTCCGGATGGCGGACCGCGATTCGCCAGCCCTCGCCAGGATTTGAAGACTGGTCACCGTTGCAAAGTACACTGCTCTTGCCTCCATGGAATGCAAAGTCTTTTACACCATTCCGTTGCAAAATGGAGGCTGCACAATCGATAGCAAATCCTTTTCCGATCCCTCCAGGGTTGACCTCTAACGATTCGGTAAATCGAACGGTTTTCTCGGCGACGTCCAAGAGAATCTTTTCGGATCCAATCTCTGCGAGTGCCTCCTTGATCTGTTGTTCTGTAGGCATCCTCCCCTGGCGGCGGTAGAACCCCCATGTTTTGGAGAGCTTCGCCGACGTCATATCAAATGTACCACCAGTTTTCGCGAAGACCGCGAGTCCCAGTTGGAGCATTGCGAACGTGGATTCAGAAACGCGAACTGAATTCGCGGTCGCTTGCTGATTGATTAAACTCAATTCGCTCGTCGGGATATAGACACTCAGCAACTGTTCCAAATAGGTAATCGTATCGAGCGCGTGAAAAGCGATCTCGGGTCCATTGTTGGGCCTACCGGGTAGGAGCAAGACCTCAAATCGACATGCCATTGCATCCCGGCCGATTTCCATCCATATCGCGTTGTTGTGATCCAAAATAATCCTATTCGCTGAAATTTGTATCTTGCTTTTCCAGCGTTAGCTCTTTGATCCAAATATTGCGGTACCGGACGTCATGTCCTTCTGCTTGCAGTTTGATGCCACCGGGAACGTTTGTAATCCCGCGTCCGCCATCATTGCCACCATCGATGCCGGAATTGGGGCCACCCCACACCTTCGAGATCTTGTGATTCGTATGTGCTTTTTTACCATTGAAAAACAAGGTGACCATCGGTTGCTCATTTAACTTGCCATCTTGGAATCGCGCGGCGCGGAATGTGATGTCGTAAGCGTTCCATTTGCCTAAACCGTTGTAAAGTTCGTAGTCGGTTACCGCTTCGTTGATGATAGCGGCCATTCCATGGTTGGTTTTATCTCCATCGAGGACTTGAATCTCGTAGCGGTTCTGCAAGTAAACGCCACTATTCCCCCCAGCCTTCATTATCAAGAATTCGACATGCAAACGAAAGTCGGTGTATTCCTTTTTAGTAACAATGTCAGCAGCACCGTATTTGCCGCCCGCAGCCGCTGGATCGTCCGTCATAACAGCAGTCCCTTTATCCACTGGATCTTCCACGATTTTCCATTTGATCGGTAACTTGCTGGCGAACCTTGGCCCTTCCCAATAGATCCACTTTTCATCGAGCATTCCACGCGAGCCGTCCAGTAGGACTTCGGCTTTGGCTAGTGGTTTTGCACCAACTCCCACTTCGGCGAACGAATGCATTGGTGTTGAAAAGGCGGACAGAGTGGCAGAAAAGAGAATGTTGACGCGTGCAAATCGCATGTGGCTGACTCCAATGGTAGGCTCAATTCATAAACCACAATTTGGATCGATTTGAACCGATTTCGCAAGCCGACCTTAGAGAAATTGTTTCGCGGTCGAAGAATTGTTTGGCGACAAAATCGCAAGCATGGTATTACATCCATCGGATCGTTCGATGCGATAATGCTTTGTCCCATGGAGAAATTGGCTTTGATGATTTTGTGCCGTAGCGAAATCTCGTAGCGAAAGTCGTCAAGACTTTCGGCGAATTGCATTTGCCGAAACTCTCCACCAGTTTCGCTGCCAAAAAATCTCATCTGAACAGAGCACTAGTTGATTTCGCTTTCTGGCCGCTTTGTTAAATGCAATTGCAAGTAATTCGCGCGTTCGATATTGCGATCGGAGACACTGAGCTTGTGCCCGCAGAGTTTTTGAAGGTGAGCCGGTTGCGTGTGTATGAATAGTTTGTTAACGGTCGGGATCTTGACGTCATCGATTAGGCCCAGGTTAACCCCCATACGGACTTTGCTCAAGTAATGCATCGTCTCTTCGCTGCTAATTTTTTTTGCAGTGCATAGGATTCCCAGTGCGCGACTGACGTTGTCGTGCAAATCCTGTCTGCTCTCACTGACCAGGAACTCTCTGGCCTTGCGTTCGTAGTCAATAAGCCTCGGGACCACTTCTCGAACTTTCGCAACCAAGGCCAATTCATTCTTGCCGAGGGTCGTTTGGTTGCTGATTTGGTAGAAATCGCCCATAAACTGAGATCCTTCACCAAACAGACCGCGCACGGCGACATTGATTTTGTTCAATGCTCGGAACACTTTATCGATTTGTTTTGTAGCAACCAAGGCGGGTAGATGCAGCATCACGCTTACTCGCAACCCTGTTCCGACGTTGGTGGGACAGGCTGTCAAATAGCCAAGTCTGGAATTAAAGGAATACGAAAGTTTGCTTTCGAGTTGGTTGTCAAGTTGATCCATCCGTTGCCAAGCAGATTCGAGATCCAATCCGCTCTGCATCACTTGCAGTCTTAAATGATCCTCTTCATTTACCATGATGCTGAACCGTTCTTTGGGGTCAAGAATGACGGCCCGAGCGCCCTGGCTTTCGCTCAGTTCGTGGCTGATCAACTGCCGCTCCATCAAGAACTGGCGATCCAAGTCGCCGAGTTTTGCAACGTCGACGTATTCTGTGTCTGCAGCCAACGGAAGTGAGTCCAGTGCGCGATGAACCGAATTCGCTATGGCAATTCGATCCTTTGGGGTGCATTTGCGAATAAACGGAAACTCGGACAGATTGCGAGCTAATCGAATTCGACTACTCATGACAATGTCAGATTCCGGACCTTGGCCTCGCATCCATTCGCTGCTTTGGTTTGCTAATTCCTCAAGTTTCACGGTCGATTTTTTCGTTGGAGAAGCGGTAAACGTGGGTCAAGAATATTCCAGTAAGTGTGAAGCGAATGGTTAGGTATTGGGTGGCTCCGATTGAAAGTCATCGTCCAAGTTTTCGAGGGATTCCTCGTTCCATGAGGTTTCGTCCCCTGATTCTACCGCAGATATTTTATCGCGCAATCGGCTGGCGGCTTCGTAGTCTTCTTTCTCAATTGCTACTTTCATTTCAAGTTTGAGTTGCATCAACCGAAACTGTCGTTCTGGCGAGCCGGTTTGATTGGTTGGGACCTTTCCGACATGTTGTAGCGAGCCATGGATGTTCACCAAAAGCAGTTCCAAACCCTCCTCGAACGCAATGTAGTCGTAGGCGCATCCCAGTCGGCCCCCTTTTCGGAAGTCTGCGAAAGTAATGCCGCAAATGGGGCAAGTTTTTTTATCAGCCGACGCGAGTTCCTCAGCAGCCTCCTGAATTTTTAACTGATCTTCGAGCATACTGGAAAGGGCGGATGCTGGCGTGGCAGTCCCCGTGTTGGACAAGAATTTTTTCGCATGTTCCTCGCAAAGGTGCAGAACGCTTGGGCCCGTTGGCTCCGTTAATTCTGTAATATGAAACGTTGCGGGTTTTTCACAGTGTTGACACTTCATCTCGAAATTCTCTCGCGTGCTAGCTTCGCGTTAAACAGGTTCATTGGTAGTATAGGCATCTTCAGCCGATCCGGCGATGCGGTTAAAGCAATGATTCTCGCGCTATTGAAAGCTAACTCCTTGGGATGAGTGCATTTCCTAGTTTTGAAAGATACCTGGCTTTGACCAAAGAATTCGATTTGGTACCAGTCTATAGACGTCTATTAAGCGATCATTTGACCCCAGTCTCTGCTTTCCGTTTGCTCGACGACGGATTTAGTCCTGCATGCCTGTTTGAAAGCGTTATCGGCGGAGAAAAAATTGGCCGCTATAGCTTTATTGCCATTGGACCTCGTTCCCGCGTAGTGGCTTTCCGAAATGACGTCCAATGGCACCACAATGGCGAAATTCATACGCAATCGGTAGCTGATCCTTTGGCCTTTCTGCGTGAAAAACTTGGAAGCTTGTCCGTTGCTACTTTGCCGGACTTGCCTCCATTCGTCGGGGGGGCGATAGGCTATGCTGCCTACGATGTCGTTCGCTACGTCGAGTCTCTTCCGAACTCGCCCAACGACGACCGCAATTTGCCCGACTTGGATTTTGGTTTTTACGATCTGCTAGTTGTCTTTGACAACGTGAATAAAACCGTGATGGTCCTGAACTTGGTTCCAAAACCAGAGTCGGGTGACAGTAAAGGAGCGTACGAAGAAGCGGTAGTGCGCATCAATGAAGTCACCGATCGACTGTGCCAGTCCGTCCCGGCGCTCCCTGCCGCAGATATTGTTCTTGGACTGGCCCCTAGTATCCAGCCCAAGTCCAATTTCACGCAGGCGGAATTTGAATCTGCCGTTGAGAAATGCAGGGAGTACATTCAGGCTGGGGATGTGTTTCAAGTAGTGTTAAGTCAGCGTTTTGAGATCGCACTCGATTGCGAACCGTTAGAAGTCTATCGCTCACTTCGCGTAATCAACCCGAGCCCTTTCATGTTTTTGGTCCGGACACCGCATTGTACCTTGGTTGGTAGTAGTCCAGAAGTAATGTCGCGCGTTGTAGATCGAGTTGCCACAGTTCGTCCATTGGCAGGAACACGCCCACGAGGCAAAAATGCGGACGAGGACGAACAATTAGCCAGCGAATTGTTAGCAGATCCAAAAGAGCGCGCCGAACACGTGATGTTGGTAGACTTAGGACGCAACGATATCGGTCGAGTCGCCAAGTTTGGCTCGGTCCGACTCAGCGATTTGATGGTGGTCGAGCGCTACTCACACGTGATGCATATCTCTTCCAATGTGACAGGCGTTTTGCGAGAAGGGATGGATGCAATGGACGCCTTCAAGGCATGCTTGCCTGCAGGCACGGTGAGCGGCGCCCCCAAGGTGCGTGCAATGGAGATTATCGATGAACTTGAACCGACGCGTCGAGGTCCCTATGCAGGAGCGGTAGGATACTTTGATTACCGAGGCAATATGGACACTTGCATTACGCTTAGAACGATGGTGATGTGCAACGGAAAGATCTACATCCAAGCTGGCGCAGGACTGGTTGCCGATAGCGATGCTTCCAGCGAGTACCAGGAAACGGTTAACAAAGCGAAAGCCCTCCTGCGAGCAGTTGAGGCGACGTTGCTTCGACTAGAGGCTGCCAAAAGCTAGATCGGCTTACCCTTCCATCGCGCGAAGGCCTCCAACGCAAAGAATTCTGGCAGCCCGATCCGATTGTAAGAGTCGGCGGTACCTCGATTTCGGTCTTCGGCTCGTTGCCAAAACTCGCGAGGGTCGCTCCCCGGAAACAAAGCCTTGTCCTTCTGGCTTTCGTGCATAAAAATGGATTGACGCTTTAGCGAAAGGTCGCCAGGACTCAGTGGTACTGCAATTTCAATTTCGTGTAGCGGATACTCTTGCCAAGCACCCCGATAAAGCAATACCTCAGGCAATTTTTCTCCTCTGGATGTCTTTCTCATTAAGGCTGCAAATATTGCTTCGGCACAAACACGATGGGTTCCATGTGGATCGGCCAAATCGCCAGCAACGTAGATTTGATCCGGTTTCAGCAATGTAAGTAATGCGTCTATAATCTGAATGTCTTGCTCACCCACCGGTTTCTTGGCAATGGTCCCGGTTCTATAGAAGGGCAGGTCCAGGTAATGCAAGTTGGAAGCCTTGCAGCCTATCGCAATCGCACCCGCCCGTGCTTCGCTCTGTCGGATCAGCCCTTTAATGCGAAGGATCGTCTCCAAGTCGGGTTGGCCTGGTTTTTTCTGGGCGATCGCATCTCGCACATGATCGGCCAGTTCGTTCGACTTGTCGCGCTCAATCTCGAAGAGCTGATTGTAGTCGGCGACGAGCTCTGCGACCCTAAGCGCATCGTGATCGAAAACAGCGATATTACCGCTGGTCATGTAGGCGACATGCACTTCATGTTTGTCTTCGTTCAGTCGAATTAACGTACCGCCCATGCTAATCACGTCGTCGTCCGGATGCGGACTAAAGCAAATGATTTTCTTGGGTTCGGTTCCCGCAGGATGATAGTCGATGGTGTCCAACATCCAGCGAAATACTTTTTGCGAGATTGACTCGGCTGGACCATGATGCCGCAGCAGTTGATGCAGATCATGAGCACGAAAATCGTCGGCATCTAGCTTCAAAAGGGCTTTGCCGGATTGGGCGCAAAGCCAAAGAGTCGCACGCTTAATCAACTCGTCATTCCATGTCACGTTGCCGAGCAACCAAGGGGTTGAGGCCCCCTTGAGTAAGCATGCAGCAGGGCCATCGAGCAAAACGCGAACGTCCCCATGCTCCTGAAGGTACGAAGCTGGTACGCGATCGTTTACAGGCTTCTCAAGCGCTTCGACAACGATTTTCGATTTGTGCTCACCAATTGCTAGCAATAAAATCCGACGGGCCGAGAGGATTCCACCCAAACCAACGGTGAGTCCCTGAATGGGTACATTTTCTTCGCCAAAGAAATCACTCGCTACGCTTCGACGGGTAATAGGGTCGAGTGTGCAGAGACGCGTTCTACTGCGTCGCACCGAAAAGGGCTCATTGAAGCCGATATGACCATTAAGACCAATCCCGAGAATAACTAGGTCGAGTCCGCCGGCATGCTGTATGGCTTCATCGTAACGCCGGCAATGGAGATCGATATCGCTCAGATGAAGCTGACCATCCAAGAAATAGACTTGGTCCGCTGGAATATTTACATGATTGAGCAATTGTTCCTGAAGCCAACCTCGGTGGGATTGAGGGCTGTTCGCGGGCAATCCGTAATACTCGTCCAACGAGAACAAGACGACACCGGAAAGATCGAGACCTTCTTCGCGATGGATGCGAATAAGCTCTCGAAACGTTGTCAAGGGTGTTGATCCAGCGGGTAGGCCGATAACAGTGCGCTGCCCCAATGCGGCTCGCTCCCGAACTAGGCCGGCGACAAGATGCGCGGCATAGTGTGAAAGCTCCTGAATCGTTTCGAAGCAGAAAGATGGTATGTTGGTTCCTGAAACCGGCCGCGCACGCGGTTGCGACTTCGCGGTGTTTTCGACTTGATGGAGACTCATGCTGCAATAATGAATAGCGAGATTTCGTTCGACCCCAGCACATCATTCTATCCATTGTTGCTGCAAGTGCGCAACGAACTTAAACAACGGGGCGATCGGCTGGTTCTAGCAGAGAGTTGTACCTCAGGATTGGTGGCAGCGGAACTAGGCCAAGTCCCTGGTATCTCGGAGCACTTTTGTGGGTCGATGGTTGTTTATCGAACCCAATCCAAGTCGGATTGGCTTGGAGTTCCACCGGACTTCTTGAACGATCCTGCGATTGGACCTGTGAGCGAACAAACAACGGTGGCGTTGGTCCACGCGATCCTTGAGAAGACTCCTGAATCAACGGTGGCTGCAGCCATAACAGGACATCTCGGACCGGGTATCTCATCGGAAATGGACGGTCAGATTTATTGTGCATTTAAACGCAAGATTTCAGAAAAATCGACCAAAACACTTGCGATTAAACTAACATCGCCGAGGGTGTCGGATTTGGAGGACCTGAAAGGGCGCCTCGTTAGGCAACGCGAAGCAACAACAGTTTTGCTCAGGTTTATTGCTTGCATGCTTTCGACATAGTGTATCGGTGTTTCCAAACACCTCTTTTGCCGGAATCGCTAACTAGCTAGTTCTCAATTCCTGCAACCAACCCGTCGTTCATCGAACCAAGTCGTTGATACAATCCGAAAACTGGGGCGGCGACGGCCACAAAGTCTGTGTTGGTGTGCAGAATGTTCTCGCTGATGAATTGGATCGACCCATCGCACATGGCGAAGTTAGCGCTACCGGTATGGTAGCCATGAAAAGCTAGGTGCTTGTCCCAGCCGAATGTCCTTTCGCATTCCCCTACGGCGCTTCCGCTTCGTCCTGCTTGCCGAACTTCGCGCGCTGGTCGCGATTGTGGCGGTCATTGCTGGTGAAAGTGCCCTCCCGTACCGGTTCGTGCGCCTTCTCCGCGAGCGCGGTGAGCTTTACGAGCACGCCTGGATTCGCTTTCGCGATATCCTTTGATTCGCTCGGGTCGGCGGCGAGGTCGTAGAGCTCCCATGCCGCGTTGCCCTTGGGTCGAACGGCCCGCCAGGGGCCTTGCCGGATCGCGGTCCATTGGTTGATTTCCCAATAAAGATACTCGTGCTGCTTCTGCCCGCGACCCGCCGCTTTCTCGCCGACCAGTTCGGGCAGAATGCTGATGCCATCAACGTCCGCAGTCGCCTTTGCTCCAGTTACTTCGGCAACCGTCGGGAGAATGTCTGGGAAATAGCCGAGATGCTCGCTCACGCGGCCCGGCGCGATTTTGCCAGGCCAGCGCGCGATGAAGGGGACTCGCAATCCGCCCTCGTAGAGCGTGCCCTTCTTGCCGCGATACTCGACGCCCGTCTGCGGATGCTTGTTTGCGGTGTGAATGCCGCGCGGATGCTCGGCGGAGGTGAAGTAATCGGCGCCACCATTGTCGCCACTGAAGAAGACGAGCGTGTTTTCGTCGAGGCCGAGCTCCTTGAGCAGCGCGAGAACTTCGCCGACGTGGCGGTCCATCATCGAGACCATCGCTGCGTAACGCCGCGCGGGCTCGGTCCACGGCTTGTCCTTGTAAATCGCCCAGGCTGGGTCGCTGTCAGGAATGTCGAAATTCCCGTGCGGCGGTGTGTAGGGCAGGTAGGCGAAGAAGGGCTTGTCCTTGTTGAGGCGGATGAATTTCAATGCCGCCTCGTGGATGACGTATTGCGAGTAAGTCTTACCGTCTCTGCCGCCATTGTTGCCCGCGAGTGGCACTTCCTCGCTGTTGCGGATGAGGTAGGGCGGGAAATAGGTGTGCGCGTGGACCTGATCGTAGTAGCCGAGGAACTCATCAAACCCGTGCTTCTCCGGAACGCCAGTCGAGTCGCGTCCGCCGCAGCCCCACTTGCCGTAGCCGCCTGTCGCGTAGCCAAGCGGCTTGAGCATCGAAGCGATGGTCGTCTCGTCCGCGCGCAGCGGCGTGCCGCCGCCATTCGAGCGCACGGACATGTGCCCGCTGTGTTTGCCGGTAAGAAGCGAGCACCGCGTCGGTGCACACACGGAGGAACCGGCGAAGAGACTACGAAACACGACGCCCTCCTTCGCCATGCGGTCGAGGTTAGGCGTCTTGATAGTCATCCCACCCATGAACCCTGGCTCATAGTAGCCAAGCTCGTCGGCCATGATGTATAGGATGTTGGGTTTCTTCGCTGGCGCTTCGGCGGCTTGAAGCACAGCGAGCGGTGCAAGCAGAAGAGCGGAAATGAGTGTAAGCGTTTGTTTCATTGTTCTTGCTAGGGTTAAATCATGCAGGCCATTTCCTGGACTGGGTTCGATTCCCGCTACTTGGCCTTTTGCTGAAGGAAAACACCGTCGAATATTGAATACAAAGGGCTTTCGGATGGAATGGCCAAATCGCGTTTGGGGAGTAGGAAGAACTCGATCATGCGGCCCAAGAGCGTTGCCCGGTCGTCGGTGACGATGTTCATTCCATAGGGTTCGGCGAAGCCTTGCCACTCGGTGTTGTCTTTGTAGAAGCGGAGTTGGATGGGGTTGGGTGTGCGTGTTTCATGGATGGCAGTATAGCAGATGGCCCCGGTGGGCAGTGGCTCCTCCCGCGCGCGATGTCTGCCTTCGCGGCAAAGAGTTCCTTCGCTTTGTCCGGCTCCTGCACAAAGACCTTCGTGGCTTCGATTCAAGCAATGGTTGATGCGTCTACCCATTGTCGTGCGTGCGAGAGCACACTACCGCAATAATGCGAAAGCTTTGGCGAGTCTTTGAGAAACTCCATGCCGTTGTCTGCTCTCGGAACAACGGCTGCCACGAGAGTCTTCGCGAAAAGCGTTTCTTCTGCTGTACTTATGCAATCTCCTTTCGGATGATGAGTTACGATGAAGAACGACAGTCTCAAATACTCGAGCGTGGTAAAACAGGGGGTAACGCCATAACAATGCTTGCGGGAAGTCAAAATGGTCGAACTGGATGCAGAATTCGACGACGGAAAAATTGCCTAGATCTCCTGTTTTACTAGCGGATCGCTCTGTCAGAGATTGTCAGAGATAGGGCTTCACGCAGCCGAAAAAAACGGTAGAATTCAGAGACAATCGGTATGGTGGCGATGGCCAATTCGGTAGTGTTTTTGCATTAATTCCTTGCGAAACAATAGTTTTGCACCCATGGCGCAACTGGATAGCGCATCGGTCTTCGGAACCGAGGGTTTCAGGTTCGAATCCTGATGGGTGTACTAAACAAATTCCCAATGATTTCATTGGTCGGTTGCCCCAAAAGGGCTTACCGTCAAAACGACGAGCGACCCCGCAAACCTGAAGTTCATACTGAAAAACTGTTCTAGGCGACTAGTACACGTTTAGTATGGGCGACAACGTGAAAGGGTTCGTATTTTGGCAAGACCAAAGTCTGATGCACCTCGCATCCAAGCTCACATCAGTGGGCAATCTGTAGTTCGTGTAAACGGTCAGGACTACTATCTCGGCAAGCACAATTCGCCAGAAGCGTATGCGCGATATACGGTCATTCTGGCCGAGTACCAAAAAAACGGTTGTAGGCTTCCTGATGGCTTTGGCGCCAAAGAGATCAACGAACGAGCAGATCGAGCAAAGGAAGCGATTTTCGGATTGGGTTCAAGAATCGAAACCCATCAGGCGGAATCTCCTTTGCAGATCAAGCACCTCGCAGAATCGTACCGAGTGTTTCTCACCAAACGCTATGCAGACAGCAAGGCCGAATTCCACCGGCTAAATCAGGTTTGCGACGAGATCAAGGAGTTTGACGGGGATTTGCTCATTGAAGAGTACGGGCCAAGAGCACTCCAGCGACAGCGAAAAAGGTGGATCGATTCCGGGATGGCTAGAGTCTACGTGAATCGGCTTGTGAATTGCACCCGTCGCATGTTCAAGTGGGGTGTTGCTGAGGAATTGGTGACGGAATCAACATGGACTAGGCTGAAAGCAGTCGAGGCCCTGCGATGCGGTCAGACCGAAGCCCCTGAGACGGACGCGGTTACACCCGTTTCAATCGATGTTGTTCGAAAAACGGCAACAGAACTTTCCCCAGTTCTGAAATCGATGTTGATCGTTCACGTTGCAACTGGAATGAGACCGAGCGAACTTTGCAGACTGCGCCCATGCGATATCGATCGTTCTGGACCCGTCTGGATGTATCGACCAGTCAAGCACAAGACCGCCGGGAAAGGAAAGGCTAGAGCGATACCAATCGTAGGCGATGCGCGGGATGCGATAACCGACTATTTGAATCGAGATCCTCAGTCTTGTTGCTTCTCCCCGGCGGAATCCGTTGCATGGTGGCAAGCGAAAAAACGAGCAAATCGACAATCGAAGGTTCAACCTTCACAAGTCAGTCGAGCCATAGAAAACCCTCGCAAAACTCCAGGGGAATCCTTCGATTCACATTCGTATCGCCAATCGATTCAACGAGCTGCATTGCGGGCAGGCGTCGAATCGTGGCACCCCTACCAAATCCGACATTTGGCAGCAACTACGGTTCGGGATGCACTCGGACCAGAGGCCGCACAAGCTCTATTGGGGCATTCGCACATAAGCATGACCGAACACTATGCCAAAGTTTCGGAACGCAAAGCGATAGAAGCCGCCAACTACGCTCCAAGCCTTGCAATCAAGGATGGCAGTAAATGACCCTCCCGATTCTCGAAACCGCATTGGCAGCGATACAAACAGCGATGAAAGAGATCATCAAGATTGATCCGACGAACGAGACACGGAAGGACTTAGACAAAGCCTTTGATTCACTTGAAAAGGCAAGCCAATCAATCAAACGATTGATTCGGGCAGACTGAAACGAATTGGTATAATCACAAGTCGCCAGGGGAGTAGCTACCCCGTGTTTTCCGATGGCATCAGACCTTTAGCTGGTGCCATCGGAGGACAGCGATTTTCACACTAAAGGAATCTAAAAATGGGTGTTGCTGCAGAAGCGTTTTTCAGTTGGTGTCAAACTTACCAACATTCCACCCCGGAGAAAGCTTCGATGCTAGTTCTTGGACTCAAGCCAATCCTAAAAGACTTGGTTCAAGAAGCACGATCTTTGAAACTTCCTGATGCGGCGGCCGCGTTGGACGTTTTAGGTTCTTTCATGCAATTGGTTATTGCACACGATAGCGGAGATTTGGCAGCATTCGACAGGCAAATTGATAGATGTTGGGCCACAGCAAAGATGATTCGCATTGAGGAACAATTGCAAGCAGAAACAAGGCCGAACACTGCCCCTACAGACCATGTAACCTTGCGGCAATGCGCTGGGATCATAAAGAAGAACAAGCGAACATTGGAGCGTTGGAAGGAAGACGACACAAACTTCCCTACGCCGGAAGTCATCGGGAACGATGGAACCGCCGACGAATGGCTCTGGACCACGATAAGACCCTACTTGGAATCCAAGTCCAATCGAAAACTACCTGATATTTTCCCAGCACATCGGGCAGTTTGTGGGGCCAGGTCCGATAGTTCGCAGCCGTTCGCATAGCCGGTAATCACACCATGCCTAGGCTTGGCCGTTATTCGCGCTCTCAATCGTTCATAGTCTGTTACCCGAGGGATAGGCCGCCTACACCATGTCAGGCTTCGCTCAGTCACGATCGCCCCCGACACATCAGCCAACGCCAGCCGCCCAAAATCACGGGCCAGCCGTTCGCATTCCACCGCTAGATCAGCATACGCCATCGTTAGAATTCTCCATGTTGAATGATGGGCCGGCCAACCCAGGGGACGCATGGAGACGCATCACCGAGGGCCGACCGTTCGCAGTGGATCAGACCGCTACCCGATTCAAGAATTCTAACGGGGTCCGTTAGAAAAGCCAATTGGCTCGGCCAGGAATGCCGCCACCATCGCATCCGTTTCGGCAACAAGTTCAGGCCATTCCTCAGCCATAAACCGGGCCACCTTGCATCGAAATCCGTATTCAACTTTCGCAATTTTTCGTCTAATTCGTCAGCCATTCCAAACCTCCCCCAAGCCCCCAAGCCCCGCACCAACGCCGGACTGTGTTCGCATGGGTCCGGGACGTTATTCACCTCATGGGATGGGTAACACATAGAGGGACCCATTGTACCCCGGGCTATGTTTTTCTACACGATTGCGCCTAGGCGACCGCTCGCACTCACGTACAAAAAGTTCCGCGAAATTAGAGTTTTAGGCCCACGGGATTAACCTTTAGCCATTCGTCGTTTCAACATCGCAGCGAATCCATCTTCCTCATCCACCGCCGGGGCAATGGCAAGCCGTTTTCTATCGCCTGGATTCATGCCAAAACTTGCCGATAACCGATGCACTTGGGCCACCGTATTCAGATACACTCGGGCCGCTCGATGGTCACTTGGATCAAGCCGGCAGGATTCAGCCAGGCCGTCCGACATCGCCAGCAACTCAGACAAAATTTTCAGTTCATGGCCATCGATTTTTCGCAGGCTTCCCGCCGGCAGTTGTTCCATCAACTCATCCCACTTTTTACCAACAGCATCGGGCAACGATGGTTTCAACGGTCCGTCATCGTCCACCGTCCGGTCAACACCTTCATTCCACCGATCACCACCGCTTCTACCAGGAATTCCAACCATGTTTCCCCCAAAAAGTTATTTGACGTCAAATTGTACGCATCACGCCCATGGTATCGCTAGCCATCAGAACACTCAATTATCGGTCCCCGGGGGTTCCGCCTGCCCCGTATCATATCGCCTTTCTAGTCAGCCAGCCAATCTCACCGGTGTATCGTGTTGTTCCGCTTGCTTTTAATGGTTCCCGCATGGTTGGCACCTAAAGGCGTGATATAGCCCTAACAACTTTTTCGATACACCGCGTGAATACATATCCTCCGATAAGCATCGCGGAACAACTAGCAGCAACGGCTGCCTGCTGAGGAGCAGTGGTCGCTATCCCGTAATCGTGAAAAAATGCCAACATCATCACTACAGTAAATAATCCAAGTGAGCAAAATGAGAGAACAATGATGATGGCAGCTGCAATGGGTAGCATCGTCAGTTTCCCGTGGGGTACGAGCGTCTTTTCCTCTACTTGTTTTTTTACCTTTATCTCATCCGGTTTTTTTTGCTGAGCATCAACTGATGCCTTTTGATCATGTTCGGCTTGCCGTTGCAGTTCAATTTGCTTTCTTCGAGATTGCTCAACGTCCTTTGTATGTTGCAAAACTTCCTGACGTTTTTTTTCTTCTTCCTCCGCCTTTTGCTTTTCAAGTTCTATTCGCTTCGCTTCACCAGGCACAACGAAACTCGTACCGCAACCGGGACAAGTGTCTTTGTTACCCGCTTCATCCAACGAATTGTTCAACTCCAAACCGCAGCCTGGGCAAGCATTATTGACCTGGATTTTCCCCGTTAGGGTTTTGCTAAGTTTGGACGGTATTTCAATGGCCATTTGCAATCTCATCTCGGTGGTTGAATTGGTGGCACTCTAGCCTACACGAAATCGCATCAACTCGCCTACCGCAGGAAAAGTCCGGCCATCCTGAACTACCCGAGAGTTTAGAAACGCACCACGATCACTTCGTAGCTACCCAACCACGGGCCACCGCAATCAGATCACGCCGGGCCGGCTCATCCAGTTTCGACCATATAGCCAGTAGCTCGGTGGCCTCTGATGGGCCTACCGGGGGGCCTACGGATGTTGCATTTGCCGTTTCTACCCTGGTTTTTTGTTGGTCCAATCGAATCCTGATGGGTGTACTGAAAAACGACTGGTCTGCGGGCCTCAGAGGCTTTTCTTCAAGAACACTGGACAGCAAAAATTGCTGTCCAGTTGCGTTTTAGCTTCCCCTGTTGCTGTCGGCAGTTCGCTTGGGTGGCGACATTGCCCGAATCGCTTTAATGTATGCTGTCTCGGCCCGATGTGTGTATTTCATCGTGGTTGTAATGTCCTTGTAACGGCCCAATTTCATCACAATACGGTATGGTTGGGTTGTATGTTACCCGCTCTTCTCGTGCTGGGTCTATGGAACTATCGAGTGTGAACATGGATTGGCAAAAACTGGAATCCAAACATGTCCCAGGATGAATTCAACACCGCTAGGCCAGTGGCCGATTGGTGGCTCGGGTTGTACTTCCTCCTTGTCGGCGGATTTCTTTTGGCGATGTTTTCAAGCCAATTCTACGACTTCAACATTCCCGATGCAGCGATCGTGGGTTTCTTTTCGTTGTGATGGATCAAAATCGAACTTTGGGGGCTATTGGTGTGTCGCAATTGCGATGGATCTCAGGTTCACTTAAACAGGTAGTGTCGAACGTGTGGTCGAACAAGATGGTACGCTATCGTTAACTTTTGAACTGAGTTGATCGAAATGCGATTTCCTAAGTATGACAAAGGTAGGATATGGAATATGTTGGATGGATTTTGTTTGCCCTCGCAGTGGGTGCAGCGGTAGGTGTTTCGTCGTCATCGAAGACGTCGATCTCATCGCTCGTGACCGGCGTCAAATGAACAGTCCATGTGAGGAAGTTCTATTGAACAAACTGCTCAACGAAATGGACGGGCTGAAAGAAGAAGCGGACATCCTGTTTCTTCTTACCACCAATCGCCCCGAAGCTCTCGAAGCAGCACTGGCGGCTCGGCCAGGACGAATTGATCAAGCGATTGAATTCCCGCTACCCGATAAAGAGGGACGGGCCAAGCTCGTGCGATTGTATTCGCAGGGTGTTGCGGTGTCCGAAGACGGAATTATCGAGATCACCAAGCGAACTGAAGGTGTGAGTGCGTCCTTCATCAAAGAACTTATGCGTCGCATTGTGCAGTTTCACATTGAGGCGGATGGAACAGGCAATGTCACCCACACGGACATTGACAATGCACTTGACGAGATGCTTTTCAAAGGTGGAATGCTCAATCTGAAGTTGCTTGGAGCGAAAACGGAATAGCCAGTGGTTGATTTATCTGGATAGTGCATTCGATCGAGGACAGCTTGAACTACTACGACTGGCGAAACGCCGTATTCAATCAACCGATTCAAGATCTGGCGAAAGCCGACTACGAGAGCGAAGCCTTCTGTCTTGGACTCGCCGAAGCATTGGACCAAATCGACCGAGCCTTGATTGATGATGGCATGTACTCGTTCAAGGAAGAGCAATTCGTCATCGGGTTTTCGCTCGTTTACGGCAAAACTTTTACCGACTATCCGTGGTGCTACACACGCTTGCCAAACGAAGAACGTCGCATTCAAGGCATTTTGAATCTGCGGTGGCTCTACTCTAGATACTTTTGAAGTATTGCTCGCCGAATTACCTAAACACACCCGGTCACTTGGTAGCCCCATTGTCGATGGATCACTTGTGTTTCAATTTCTGGGATCGTTTCAGCCTCTTTCCTTGCACTGAAATCGGTCCCCGATCCATTCATGCGGGACTTGATGTTATGGAAAGTGCATTGGCTCTACCCAATGACAACATTACTGTCTCTGCGTTCGAAGCTATCTGTTGTTGGGCGTTCGCATGCAAAGGCGAAGGAATCGACCGCCCTACGGCACTAATGCAAAAATGGCTCGCCAATCCCACAACCAAGAGCATCGCTGTCGTAAATATCTGCGAACAAATGATCGGTTCCTTGCTTGATTGATTCGCAAAAAAAGACTGTACTTTTGCGACTTCAAGCTGACCAGTTTGACAAATCAGCGGGATCGGCTCAAACTCGATGGCTTACCATTCCAACCAACCGTTCAGACTCGCATTTTCCAGTTTGAGAACTTCATTTGGATCATCAAAACTGCTCATTCATTCACCCAGTCCATGCGGTGTTCCCCTTCGCTGATCTTTCGCATGAATCGGTATCGATGGAGCGTTTCCTCGAACTGATCGAAGGACTCGACATGGAAGATCGCTATTTGATGACCGACAACGTTGCCTCTCTCGTTGGCATGAAGCCACGTAAACGTCAGCATGAACTGGATAAGCAGTTGAAACGATTTCGGCAATTCAAGGAAGCTTGTCTGAAATTGGAAGTGGATAAGGCTATATCGTTACGTGGAATCATCCAAGCCATCATCAATCACCACTTCCAAAAGGCATGGCCAGATACGGCCTCCGTGCTTTCGAAAAGTTCTTTTTCCGAACAGAGTTCGATTCTGTCCTGCAAAAACGAAGTGCTTGAACACAACACCCGTGAGCTATGGAAAACGCAAAGGGTTGATACTTGGAGTCGCATCGAAGCGAACACGCTGTATATTCTGTTCTGTGAGCAAGTCGTTGGACCTCTGATCGGTTATTGCTGATCGTTTTGCCTGAGACGTTGGAACAAAGATAAGCACAAACATGAAGAATGAGATTCCAACCAATCCCTTCGAAGCGACAGTTCAAATAACGAATGTCGTTCGAGGTCATGGGCGAGCGAAAGCAGTCATGGCGGCACTTTCGATTGGTTGTTATTGTTTGGCAGGCGTCTTGTACTTCTCTTCTCATTCATGGACGTTTTACACACCCTATTCCACTGAAACCACTTGGGAATTTTCGTTGCCGGGTCGAATGACTTTTTGGATTAGCGCAACGCTTGGGATACTTGCTTTGGCCGTGTTGGTTTCCCTTGGATCGCTATTTCTGTTGCTTGCTTTAATTCCTTTGAGAAAACGGTTGGTCGATAGCGACACCGAAGTCTAGCTCGTCTAAGTCCCAGTACCGGCTAGTTACAGCTTGATTGACAATTGATTGATGACAGTCCAAACTCTTTGGGACATAAATTCCCATGTTCGACCTCATCGAAAGCACTCGCCTTGTACAATGGACCCCATAATCGCAAGTGCAAAGTTCGACTGCGTTGATCGAAAAGGCAACGCCTTTGAAACGACTGTTGAAATTGGAATTCCAGTGCCGTATTCAACGAAACATGGCTCAACCGATTTTCGGTGCTATGTCGCAGTGCTCCCGCTGAATGTTGAACGGGAAGTCGGGGGAGTTGGAACCGACTCGCTGATGGCACTTACTTTCGCAATTGAAAACGTTCGTCAAATTTTGCGTGTGTTCGTAAAACTGGGTGGCAAGGTCTACTTTAAGGGTTCCAAAACGCCAATCGATCTTGATGATCGATTGGGATTTTTACCTGTTAACGATAACCTAGTAAGACCTGAATATCGAGAGTGAACGGTCAATGCTCATACTTTGCGTCGTAGCATTCATTGCAACAACTGCGTTCCTTCGCCAAGCGAAGCTTGCTGGCGTGCATCCAGGAAAAGCTGCAAGCATTCCATTTTTGGCATTGGGCTTCTTCTTGATTATCGAATACTTGATTGTTCGCATCATGACCGAAGTGGCCCTTGCTTTTGAGCTTTCAGACAACTCCGTGGAGTGGATTCTATTGCCAATGTACTTGTTCATGGTTCTGGCGTATCTGGCTCTGATCCGTAGCATTTGGATATTGCTTACTTCATGGGCAATCGCACGAAGCACCATTGTCCCAAAAGATTCGAACACCGAATCATGACAAACAGAATTTGACCGAAGCTCTCCATTGGATTGGGGACTCCATACCGTTAGGGTAAGAAGATTGGGTACAATGCACCCTCAGAAAGCAAGTGGCGTTTCGGTCCTTGGAGCCAAATTGAAAATCGCACGAATAGCAATCTGTTCCATCGCATTTATTGCTTTCGGGGTAATTGCTCTAGTGATAGCAAGTCCGTACCTCGTCAAGATGTCATTTAGGTCCCAGGCCGAGAGAGACTACATCAGACTGGTAAGCGAAGCGAAAACGGAAGTCTACGTCGCCTACCCGGAACTGATTGAAAGGATGGTCAAGGACAAACAATTTGCGGCAACAGTCACGACCGTGCATCTATTGGGACCTAAAGGTGAAAGCATGGATTTCGCATCGCTTCGGGAGTTACCTAACCTTGCGACAGTCACCGTTGACTATTGCCACAAAGTTGAAACCGTCATTTCCACGCTCAACACATTGACGGCCCTAAATGAAGTGAAATTCTTCTTTTGTTTCCGTGAAGAGGTTATCCTTCAATCGTTAGATAACCCAAGCCTGTCAGAAATTTCGATTCATTCGCATCGCCCCGTTCCTAACGCCGATCAGTTAGTGCGTGAGACGATGGATCGATTGCCAAATTGCACGATTATGCTCACCAATGATTGACCAAAAAAGACCAACATCGCATGAATACCAATCCCTACCAACCAACATTGAGCGGGACAACGAAACCTTTGAAAGGCATTCGGTGGTTTCGTCGTTTTGCCATTCTGAATGGTGTTTTGTTTTTGGTTCCAGTGGTCTGTGCCTTGGCTGCCTATCTCGTTTTGGCAGCGAATGGTCACTGGCTTAGCGGAGTGTCCGGAGTGACGGGAACAGAACTCGCTATTTTGCTAATCGCTTATCTTGCGATTCCAAATTCCATCATGTTCGCATTGTGGTTGAGGTCCCGCCGTTCCTCCCGTCAGCAAAACGGAAGCAGTTGATTTTCGCCATCGCAACGATCGGGAAATTATTACAGCGACTCGAATGAGTACAACTCCACTACTCTGCCATCTGGATCGTGTATAATTGCACGCATTCCCCAATCCGATGGTGTTGGTTCCTCGATGATTGGAATGGCATTAGAGCGAAGACGATCGACGACACTTGGTAGGTCAGGCAATGCGAACCCAAGTCGAGTCATTCGATCCACATTTTCCTGCTTCTTCGTCGGATAAATCTCAAACACGAGGCCCGAAAGTTCAGTAGGAAAATGCATTGGTCCTGTCCCGTGACAGTGCTCAATGAATTCCAATCCCAACGACTCATAGAATCCAAGGACCAGTTCGATATCGGTTGTTCGAATGACAAGGAGTCTGAATTGCGGTGTTTTCATAGATATCCAGTTCGACGGAATTGGAGCAATCCTTGCCCAGCATTGACGGTATGGGTTTGACAAAGCAAGTGGTTCAGTCCAGAATCCTAACATAACAATTTCGCACTGCGACAGTCATTCGTCCTGTCCAACTTTTTATGCACCAGCGGCATGCTTAGCCGCCTTGAATTGACTGAGTTTGAATCCCTTCAGCAAACGCTCGATGAGTTTCGCTTGAGCATGGCAGAGTATGTCATGCTCCACTTGATACGCTTTGAAAATCGTCCTGTTATTGAGGCACCAGGATGTGCCTTGGCTTTGCTGAAGCAAACTCGACTAGCACCCTACCTTCCAACCAAAGAAGAATGCATCGATTCGATTGGGCGACTTTGTCGTCGAGGACTAACCGAGATTGTCGATCTGCCTACCCTAAAACGAGTAAGGAAGCATCTTTCGACTTTTGAAGGTATCGGCCCAACGGGAGGCTTGCCCCTCATTGGGGAGCTTGATTTTACCCTCGAAGGTGCGGAAACTTGTCGTGCAATTCTGAACTCTAAAAGGAGCGACAAAGAACGAGATCACTTTTGGTTCCATACAGGTGCTTTCATCTACCGACGCAATGCGATTAAACTCATCGGATATGATTTGAATTAGATGCTCCATGAGGTAAAATGCAGCGAATTCGTTCCCGTAGAGCCATACGAACGAATAGGAATTTGGCGGTCCCAATGGTGGCGAGAAATCCCATCGGGATATTCGATTCGTTGTCAGCCAACGGCTTGAAAGACTAGGTAGAACCTGAACAGCAAACAGCGAACTAATGAATCAACCCAATCCATACGAAACTCCTCGATTAGAAAGCGACATTGACTCGATCAAAATCGTCAGCGATTTTGGAAAAAATGCATGCCCACTTTGTGGCAATCCAGTATCTCGGTGGAGTGTTTGGAATACGATTCGAAGGAAGACTTGCGAGGGTTGTGGTGCGAAACTTTGGTTGGTTCTTCCACTTCGTCATCAATGCTTGCTCGTGCTCATAGGAATTGGAATCATAGCAATAGCCCAACGGTTCGCCCCGATTGCAGTGCCTGCCCCGCATTACTACAGCTTTCTAATACCATTACTGCCAATGATGTATTGGATTTCTTTTTCAATGCTGATTCGATTTGGCAAGATCGTTGCGTCTGTTCCATCGACTAAGAATCTGCCTTGAAACTTGGAATTACGTAGAATTCCGTTGGCAGCAGAAAACTAGACTGCCATCCCAATACCTTTGGGCAAATTGGGTTAAGAACCTTGAACTATTCCAGTTAAACCCAATCGAAATCTCACATTTGATCAGCACAAGATAGTAGAGCAACGATCTCGGATGAAAAGTCTTTTAGTCCAGCTACTTGCATTTTTGTTCGTTGCATTGACGCCTGCTATCAGTTGGGTTGCGGGGCCATTGTATGTGATGCTCAACTTGATTTTAGCGTTTGCGTCGATTGTGGCTCTTCTGGTTACATCTAGGCAAGTTGATGGACGAATTGAGTTCGAAAGGACCAGCTTTGCAGGAAGACTTTTCCAAATCTGGTATTGGACCAATATTGTCATTGCAATGCCGTGCATCGTTTATGCATCGATACTGCTCATTTTTGGGACACAGCAAGGCAATCATATTGTCACTCGCCGGGAGACTCGTGAACTGAACAACCTTTCCGGTAGGATGGACGTGTTGTATGGGAGATCAAAAAACGCTTCGAATCCAAGGGCCGTCAAGACGCTTATCGCATTCATCTTGTTCGATCCCAATCGCTCTTACGAAAAAACCTCGTCCTCCGGAGGTGATGGACCCGATGTTTCAGCAACCAACGTCCAGTTGGACGCCAAGCGAGTGAGCACGTTTGGCTATGGATCAATTTGGAACCGAACAAGTGATCTACTTGCAGTCCAAGACAAGGAGTTTTCACGGACCAAGGGAAATGTTTTTGTGGTTTTGCAAACCGACACGTATCCCTACGACATCATCCAATTGCCAGCGATGTGCGACGCAACGAATTCCGAAGATGTAATTCGATTTGCAAAGGAACAGTGCGAAAAGATCGATGAACAGCGATTGAAGGCAATCCGAATCACGAAGTGAATCACAATCGAATCGCCAGGTTTAATTCTTTGAGGCTTCTATGGCCCGTTCAAGCAAATCAACGTCAATATCCCACCATCCTCGCAAATCCATCAAGAGATCGTAAAGCTCGTTGGATGCGATCAGTTCTGCGGCTTCGATAGCAAGGCACCCAATACAGTCTGATTCCAATTCTAACTTGAGAGCCGCAATCACTCGTACGTCTTTGCGTTGCGCCAATCCAACCAGAGCTTCACCACGAGTGTCGAAGTCAGCATCACTGAGCCGATCTGCAAGTGCGTCACAAATTTGCTTGGCATCTATTTCGATGAGAGTACCGAGAGCAAACGTCGCCCAGTCCCTCACATGTTCGCAAGAATCGTTGCTCAGTTTGATTAGCGTTTCGATGGCTTGTGGAACTTCGTGACTATTGTGAATCGAGAGTGCGAGGACGACACCGTGTCGCACTTCTGAATCATGGTGTGTCGAGAAACCGACTACACGAGGAATGGCCTCTATATCATTCTGGTGCGAAATTGCAACAAGTACGGCTCTCAGCACATCTGCAATCTCGTCGGCAGTTAGCATACCTCGCAGAAGACACTTGCACTGCTCTGGGTAGGCTCTTTCTGGAATACCGAGTTGCCCAAGTATATCGGCACCAAGGCGACGTTCTCGACTACATATGCTTTCTGTAAGTTGCTTAGCTCGTTCCAACACATCAAGTCCACCTCGCCAATGAAGGGCACGAACAGCATCCCTGGCTATTTCCTCGTTGGTTTCCGTCATTGCAACGGAAACGAGTTCAGTGGTAGTGCGTAGGTCGTCTTTTGGGCTGGAAGTCGGAGTCATTTGCAAACCTGATATTGAGAGATGCCCTTCCAAGACAACGAAAATGACGATTGTAGTGATTTTTTCAATTATGCAGGATCGCAAACGGAGTCACATCAACTTTTAGAGAATATCGGAACGCCGGAATCGCTCGTGGAACTTTTGTTGATCACGCAATGGGCAGCAAGCGAGAATGGGAGCGAAGTCTGACCACTTAGATTTGCAGGAAGCGATCACCAAATTGATGCGAGAGTCTAAGGAATCGGAATTTGTCGATCCGTTAACACCGCAAGCTTGATTTCCATTCCTTTTCCCGCATTACACCCACTTACACCTGCCAGTAGGTATAATTGGATGAATGTGGGTGTAGCCATGCCAGTAAACGTTGCGAAAGTTAGGGAATTAGCGGATTCGATGCAGGATTGCAAATCCGCCATCGTGGGTTCAACTCCCACCGGAGCCTCTCAACAGAAAACCCCGCTTTTCCCTCAGTATTCTTAGGAAAAAGTGGGGTTTTTTCGTTTCTGTCCCGGTGATGGTTGGCGCTGATTAATGGCATGGATTCGCATCTTCTCGCACCGTCCCGCATCTTGGGCACTGTGGATTCCACCGTAGGTGCTGCAACTGTTTTTCGAAGTTCGTATGGTTGTGTGAATGCCCTCTGAATGCGTTCTTTCGCGGGTGCTTCACTTTCTGGGAAGTGATGCCCGTAACGGTCTAGTGTCAATCTGATATCCGTGTTGTGATTCTTGGACCAAGGAAAAACACTGAAGCAAAGAAGTTTTTCGCCTAATTCATCGACAAGTATCGTGACTCGCGCGAAAAAGCGGCGGCGTTAGTGATGGCGTTGTTAGATCGCCGTATCGGACAACGCGATTGCGTTTCGATTCGAAGGCAAGTCGTATCGCAAGAGTCACACCAAGCAATGTTGTAGTATGGCGTGGATTGACTTGGCCTTGAATTGATCTTGACGCGATTACATGAATTTTGGTAACGCAACCTCCATAAGTTCAAATTGTACATGAATTCCTCGGAGCGTCCAATGAAACACCTCGTCGCAATAATCGTTCTCTGCTTCGCAGTCGGCCAATCGATACCCACGCACGCCCAAGATGGAAAGGGCGTCTCGCAGATCGCAATTCCAAATGACGCTATCGATCAAGTTTGCGAAATTGTTCTAAAGAGCTCCAAGTCCGCAACCACCGAAACAGACGCAGGAAAAATCTCACGTTTTGACGATTTAAAGGTTGTTCTTGTTGATGCGACTCGTACAGTTCGAGTTGAGAAAAGCGTGCCGTTTTTGGGAGCCATTCCGTACCTCGGTAGAATGTTTCGAAATTCTGGTATTGGTGTCGAGAAACTCCCAGGTGAGCTAACGATCAACCGCAGCGAGATTCGAAGCATTAAGTTTGAGAAATAGCTCGTTCTCGACGAACGACCCGGTACAGCGAGGCCGAGGAGTTGACTCGACTCGCTCAGCATCGCGGTGCTCGTGCTCGTAATCGATGCCCAGATTATACTCGCTCAGGGATTCCGAAACACCATCGAATTTCATTCCCGTCTTTGTCAACATCGCCACAATTCGCAACAGTTTGCATTTCAGATCGAAACTCGATTCCCGATTCAGACCGACAGAAACAACCAGCACGTCTTGAATCGCAGCACACTCTATCGCTGAACCACGAGCAATATCCAAAAACCTAGCTCGATCTTTTAAGCTGCATTTTGCCGTTACCCTCCGCAATGTTCAGCGGAATGGATTGTGCCTCACGCAACCATTGATCGCGAGCATGGCGATGAAGCCCCTCTAACGACCGCGAGGTCTCAAAGGCATTCGCGACGTATTCGATCGAAAGACGATAGACGTCAAGTCGGTCATGGTCAAATAGGTATTCTGTCATGGTTTCCCCGATTCGATTACGAGCTTGAGCACCGTTTCACTGAGCACTTTTGGGTCGTTGATGGCCGGTCCCCTTCTTCCATCGCCCGTGGGTTGGTGGTTAGCTCGACTAATCGCGTTGGCGCTGGCGATAGCTCGTCACAGGTTTTAATGTAGTCCTTGCGCAGAGTGTTGCTCCAAACTCCGTAAAACCTTGAACGCGTAAAGCCTGTGGGCAGGATATACGCACTCTTCGAAAGCGAGAGCCGCAACAGGTCATAGAAAATAAGTTATTGCACCCGAGTTGAGCGAGGAATCACACAACGCACAACACATCGGCTCGTTGTAGGTTGCAAAGAGACCAACCAGGTGAGAAGATAAGTGCGCTATGACATCCGTGCACATCGCCAATTGCGAGAATTCGTCCCGCCATCAAAAGTGTCCTCGTCGAGTTTCAACAAAAGAACGCTCCGCATTCATCGAGTCGCCGGAGAAGTGCCACCATCAGGAAGCGGTTGATCGGCGACTTCGATGCAATGCTTTGTTCGTTGCTTGTTTGGGTCTCTAAGCAGCCCAGATGCTAGTTCGCGTTTCCGAACACCCTCAAGGTACAGATGTACATCACCGCCAGCGTCAGCTAGTAGCTTTTCACGGGCGGCATAAATCTCTTCTAGGATTGGATTGTCTGGCATTTTAGGGGTTCCCAAGAAATTCCGCTGGCGTGTAAATCAATAATTTTGAGTAACCAAGGTCTGCAAGCGTCTTGTAAACCCTTGGAAGCATGTGTGCGTTCGCAATATGTCGGCAATTCTGAGTCAATAGAAATTGTACTCCCCCAACTGCTGCTGTGGCAACATGCAATGCATCAAGTCTTGCTTTCGAGGGCATTAGGGATCGAGCGATCAATTCATCCGCAATTGCCTCAACTCTTGAGTCGGTAGGAATCAGTTGGATT
>JANMGH010000034.1:0-25649 GCA_031374515.1 Pirellula sp.
CGGAGCCACAGAGCCAAGCCCGACGAACCGTCCTCTGCACGGCATGAAAACAGCCAACTTCATTCGGATCAAAAATATCGCGACGATTCTGCCTAGCCATGGACAGAGCCCCTTTCCGCAAATGCCAAACGAAAAATGCAATACCACAAACTAAGCTACAAATCTAACAAAAACCGAATCGGTCGACAAGCATAGATGGATGGCCCCAATTGCCCAATTGCACCGGGCAGAAATCGCAACTCCGGGCAATTCGTCAATGGCATTCTCGACCGCGTTTTACGCGAACACGAATCCAATCAAACGGGGGACAAAGAAGTTGAAAAAAGCGTCCAAGTATAAAACGCGTTCCGTCTTATACTGAAATTGGCAACTCCAGCTATTGCAAGCGTCATAATGGATGAGCTCCACTTCTGATCGCAGGCTCACCTAGGTATCATCTGCGCAGCGGCCTGCGCCATCCCTACCAGTTGGGAGATTGCGTCGTCAAAATCTTCTTGCGTTTCCGCAGAACTGATCGTGCCTAAAACTCCATAGGCACCCAAAAGGCCTTGGCTTACTGCTTTGTGAATGTCTTTGGGATTCACTCCTTGCAACATCGCCTTCGCGCTCCCAAGTCCTTGATCCCAGCCATCGAGCATCGGCTCGGGCAACCATCGTCCTTCCGTCGCAACATACTTGATCGGAATCTCTGGCTGACCCGGAATCATGAATGCGACCATTGCCTCCTTGGCTGTAGCACTATCGACTTTTGCGGAACTGGGAGTTTGATTCAACATGGCCCGGAACGGACTGGTGCTCGGCAATGAATTCTCAACATCCTCCCCTCTCCTACTCAGTTCGTCCGTATAGGTAGCGAGCAATTCTCGCAATTCAACTTGTTCTAAATAGCTTGCGTCCAACCAACCCTCCGGAATGTATGCTTCGATAAGTGCCACCAAAGGATCATAGGAACCTTCAAGAACGCTTTTTTGGTCTGGTGGAATTGGGATCTGCTTGCTGTTGAGGACAAATGTTTTCTTGGTCTTCAATGCTGTCATCAAATCTCCGCGAAACTTCTTGATCGCATTGAGAGTTCGTTGCTCGATACGTGTAGCCGCCAACTTGACTATCTCTTGAACTTGCTTTTGTTTTGACTTCGGCAACGCATCCCAAATGACCATCGGATTCTTGTTATTGAGTTCGCGAACAATGATGTCTGCAAACTCTTGCGCCGTCGGACTCGATGGAAAAGAAACCGGGGTCGAGCTCTTGGCCCCCGTCTTGGATTTACTCGTCGCCTTATCGACGGTAGAAGCGCTCGGCTTGGCACCGCTCTTGGCCATTTCCCTGGCTTTGAGGCGACTCTTATCATCAAGCTTGCTCAGCGGGATAACCTTTTCTGTGCCATCAGACATGCGAACACTCAGATTGACCCCATCCAACTTGACGAACTCACCCTTAATCGTCTTTGAGCCTGTGCTGTCGGTCCAGTTTTCGGTCGCAGTAGCAGGCACTTGCGAGAATACCCTTGGCAAATCCAACGATATTATCGACCCAAAAAATAGTGGAGCGGCAAGAAATCGAATCGAGAGGAGTAATTGATTCGCGGGACGTTTTTTCAGCATGATCGAGTCTCATTCTTATCTGGATAATCAAAAGTGATAACGCTATAAAATAGTCGATTCGAGTGAATAAGTCGATTGCTACTTCGATCCGGCAGTAATGGTTTAACCGCTCGAGGCCATCCAGCGTTTCGGACGAACGACTCGGACACCACCAACAGGGTTGACTTCTGACGATTTCCGTCGCTTCGCAGGTTCAACGGGCAGCCTATGGGGTTTTTAGTTTATTAATGACTCGATCGATTCCCGGCTCGAAACTCAGTATTTGGACGAGCAATTCGGCTGCTCGATTCGAACTGACCCTACCTCGAAGAATCGCGGTTCTTCCTGCAAGCGTGACTCGAGCAGTACTGTCGGAGAACTGAGCGACACGATCACTCAGGACGCGACCGGCTGCGACTTCCTGGATCGCATCCTCTGGCGATTGTTCGCCTCCTACATCGACCTCAAGGCGAGGATAGTACATCCCCTTTGCAGGCTGTTGAGGGAGCGGCCGATTGATTTTAGTCTTGGTGGTTTCAAGACGTAGCGTCTCAGCGGCAGTTGAGACTCGCCCAACCCCCAAAGCCTGACCTGAGCCTACGAATCCAGTTTGATCCGATCGATTCGAACCCACAAAATCTTGTCGATTTCGATTGCCTCGAACAAATCGCGTGTTGTTCACTTGCAATCGATTGCCGATCGAACCGATCGCGTTGCTCGCTCCCCCCACGCCGCCAATTGAGCTCGATGGGGCTGCGGCGGCGGCCGCCCGCTGTTGTGACAGCGATAGCGCAGACGACCCGATAGTCTGATTCCCGATGAGCTGGCCCTCGGCAAACTGTGGTGCAATCGCCACAAACAGCACCGAGATCCAACAAGCGAAAGTGCACATAATACGGCCAATGATCATTGTACTACTCCGAGACTTTCGTCCAATTTTCTAGAAACAACTTCTCCCACCGATTGCCCCAACTTGATCCAATGTGTCTCTTCGTTCACGCGAACGAGCACTCTGTTTCCTAACACTTCCACCACTGCGATGTCGTGCAGCGAAACAGGTACTTGTTCTCCTGCCAAAATGGTCCTGGTGGTGCCGCGGCTATCGATTCGAAACCACGCTTGAGCGACCCCTTCGCGATTCGAAGTGATCGCCTTCAATTCGACGTCGAATAGTGCTTTGGCAAACCCGCGGGCGAACAGATTGCGACGCACTAAGTGGTCGTACGAACTCAAAGCAACAGCAGCCTCATCTGTGATTTCCCATTCGCTGAGTTGTGTTTTATTGAGCGATGCTTCCAGGCATAAAACTTCGATTGTCAGATCCGCATCCAATCTCCCTTCATTTCCAATCGGATTGAGAGTGATCGAGCGGATCTTATGCAGATGCCCGGCTTTGCGGAAATCGTTTAGGAATGCAGATATCTTCGCAAGCGATGCTTGTCCTCGAAGTGAGTAACTGATTCGATGGCCTACCAGTTGGCGTTTGCCTTTCTTGGTTCTCGAACGGATTTCAAGTTTTACAGGTTGGCCAGCGTCAACCGACGCCGTTACCAACTCGTTCTTCTCCACCAAGTTGAGCAGCCATTGTTGATAGAGCGAACGGGCCAATTGAGGATCCTCAGGCAACGCCCTTGCAGCTAGGGACTCAAGTTGCTTGCCCTGCTTTAGCGCAACACGTTGTTCGACTTTCGAAGCATTTAGCTTTTCAGATAGATCATTTAGCTCAGAAGTCCATTGCTGTGTTGGTCTCTCGATCCAGCTTCGATAGAGGGAGTCCATCCCGTAAAGACCAAACACGCCCATCGCGGCAAGTGCAAACCAGAATGTACGAGGACTCATTTGGGTTGCCCCTCGGAAACAACACCAGGCCCAAATGTGTTTAGGTTCTGAGCTTCGATGGGGAAGGATATGCGAGTCTCAAATTGCCACGGGTACTCGGTTGAATTTGGATTTTGGCTGATCTGTTTGCTCGTTGCGCCGTACTTGGCGCTCCGAATTCGCGACTCCAATTGGGATATGAATTCTTGTTCCGCAACCTGTACCGAAAGATCAATCGTTGCTGCGCCGGACGCAGCCACAGTAGCGGACAATCGACGGACCGTTGCGTCCTGTCCATCGGGCAAGCGACTCGATAGTTCATTGAGTTCCGATAACCAATCGACTCGATCCGCCATCCAAGCTTGGACGGCAGCGACTTGGTCCGATTTTTCTTGATACTTGGATGTGACTTTTTTGGCCTCATCCCATTCTCTTTGAAGCGAGTCCACTTCGGCTTGTAGTTTCCAAACATCGGACAAGGAAAGGTAAGATCCGATCAACAATAAGATGGCAAGTCCCGCCCCAATTGCCCCCCACCGTTTCATCGGGTTCATCGGTACTGGAGCTCGCTTTGGAGCCAGTAGATTGACGGGTAATGTGTTATGCAGGAAGTCCCATGCAGCACCGGTATTGGCCGCTGTTGCCGTATTGGCTCCGTGTTCTGTCGCGCCTGGACTACTTGATTCTAGCTTCCAATCGACCATGGGATCGATGATATGAATGGATAATTCACCCCGCTCCGACAGCGATTGAGCTACATACCACGCCGCGTCGCTAGTCTCGAATACAAACCAGCTCAATTGCAACTCTGCGGTTTCTTGAGGCAATAGAGTCATGCATCGTTGCATCTCCATCCAAATCTGCTCCGCGATCCGGCTGGGTTCCTCAGTACTCAATCGAATAGATCGAAGGAGTATGGGTTCTGCGCCACGACAGACAGCCAACTCAACTTCACCTGCATAAAGATGAACCGCGATAGCCAATGTGTCATTCAAAATATTCTGACGGCGAAGCAATCCGAGGGGTGCAAGATGTCGAGAGCATATAGCAGCCAACCGAAAACCTGCAGCGGCAACTTGCTTTTGCAACGAGCTGAGCTCGTTGGCTGGCAACGCGAAGACCAAGACTTGGCATCCTGCATTCTTATCCTCCGTGGGATTGTCCACCACATGAAAGTCGATGATTGGTGGCTCATCGGTCTCGCCCAATTGCTGTTCGACCTCGATCGCGATCAAACTAGGTAGTTCGCTGTTCTCAGCAGGCGGCAAATTAAGTGTGGGCAGATCCAGCTCTGGTCGGGATAATAGGACGACCAGCCGTTGGATAGAAATCGAATGCTCACGGAAGTGATTGGCTAATGCCAAAAGTGGGTTACCTGCCTCCGTGTGAGCGAGCGAGCCGAAATCACTCGGTTTGATACCGTTGGATTTTGGCGAAACGACAAAAAAGTAAATTGCTTCTCGATCCCAATGCACCACCGCAATACGTCCGGTACCGGACGATCGCGTGGAAGGCTTCCTAAGACTTGATAATCGTTCCAGAAAATTCATGGTCTTGATGCGGCCAATTGTTCTATGGAAAAACCGCGATCCCAAGGATGCCATACTTTTGTATTTCGCAATTGTGTGGGCGTTGTGCATGCATCAATCGTTGCAGTGATTCGGTAAACTGCGCTTTGGTTGTCCCTGTAACCGACAGACTGGACGGAATAGACATCGCTGCGGCTAGTCAAGTAGGGTTCTAGTTCTTTGAGTTTTGCGATATCCATGGCGTCCACTAACCAAGCGATGGTGTCGTTCTCGTCTTCTCGTTTCGAAGCGTTGGTTGACCCAGTTCGAAGCTGGATAATTCGCTGCGCCAAGGTCAAATCCAAACCAGGCACCCCTGCCAAGACCTCTAAGGAAGCATCGGAAGCATCGACCCGTCCAATTGTGATCGGTGACAAATCGATCGTGACATCGTCGAGTAAACCACTAAGGTAATTGCGCGCATCCGACAAGTCACTTGAAAAGGGGCTTCGAACGATACGTTTCGCCGAAGTTGTAGTGTTAGGACTTCCTTTAGCGGAATTTGCAACAACGGTTGGCGGCAGATCCACCACTGCCCCAATTAACTCGAGCGAATTGCGAAATGCATAAACCGCACTCTTGCTTAAATCTGGCGACCAGTTTTGGACCCAATCAACTTGCGAAGCAGGCTGAGACGCACTAACCGATCCCGCATTCGGCGTGGGAGAATTTAATAGGGCCTGGCTGGAAAGGTTGGGGACTCCACTGCCGGGTCCAAATTGTCGCATGGCAATGACAAAGTTTGCACGGTCTGCGGGCCACACCGCCGTCAAATTACGATGCAACGCGGGAAGATCAGGATCATTTAAATTGACTCTTGGTGTCCCATTGCGATTCAAGTTGCGGTGACCACTATACCAAGTCAGGTAACGCTTAAGCGGCGAGAACAGAATTATGCTTTTGGGAGCTATATCCAATCGCTGCCCCCCACTTTGCTTGCCCATGTTTTGACTCAATAAGCGACGTTCAAAAGGATCGAGTTGATAGTTCTGATTCAGATCTCCGCCAAACCAAGCCATCCTTAGATCGTCCCTATGTGCGTTTCGGTTTTCCGTCCCTCCATTGGTAGCCTGATTCAAAATCCCCAACTCCCGCAACCATGCATCTACCATTGCTTCGTTCGTCCCTGGTAAACCAAGCAAGGTCGTTCTCGCATGTCCTGGCTTCATTCGATCCCACGCTAGCAACGTCGGAATATGTAGTTTCGCCGCCTCATTCTCCAAACCAAATCGCATCGAATGAGACGAACTGCCGGGCAAAGTTGATATGTTTGATTGAATCCCATTTGTGCGTTCGTTGGACAATGGCGACACCAAGCAAAACCTCCACGCGTTTGGGGCCCTTTCTCCAGATTGCGAAACAGGTTCTTCGCTGACCACGATATCGCGAAATGCAGACTCGTTGTTTTCAAGCCCCCCGGTCATGCGACGCTGTGTTGTTGGTGACTCCACCATCGCTGACGCCAACTCCAAACCACTGATTGCAGCAAGCCTAGCGTGGACTTGCTCTTCAGCTGTTCGCGTGACTCGATACTGGCTTTCCATGTAAAAGGAAAACCGATAGGCACCTAACGAGATCAACATGACGAGAACTACCACGACCAGTAGTGCCATTCCGTGCCGTTGGCCATTGCAAACATTCTTGGATTGTGACCTGCGCCGAGCCATACTGATCCTCATTGCCGTCGACTCGGACTCGGTTGATTTGACTCCGTCGCGTTTGAAGGGACTCCTCCTGCAATCAAAATCACCATTTGCACTTCGTTGGTCGAAGAAATCATGATCCCTTGTTTGTCCCCGCCGCGTTCCAAACTGGACTCCTGCTCTTGCTCTGCAGGGTTGAACTGGGAAAGAGCTGTAAACTCGTCGACTCGCGACGGATCGACTTCGGGTCTCTCGTCGAATTCTCTTTCGGATGGATGCACAATGTCAGTAGATGGTGGGAAATCAAATCCAATCGCAATAGCCCGAGGTAAACCTCCGCGCTGGATGCTATCCCATTGTGCTACCCACGCAACTCCATCGAAGTATCGAAATTGCGGACGCATTAATCCATCGAGTTTCGACTCGCTCGTTGCGACAGCGCTGGAAACGATGGCCTGGTCTTCTAGACGATAGAGATCCTTTCCGCTCAATACCCGTTCAGAGGGAGGGGCCAATGCCGTACGACCCAGCGAATCCATCTTCTCTCGACGCACTAGAGAATACTGCGTGCTGTCCAACACGCTATCCAAAATTTTGGACGAGGCGGATCGACTGGTCACCATCGGCCTCAATTCGTACTGGACCTCCACAGAGTCAGCGGGCCACGGCGACGCCGGCAAGGATGCATCGCCTAATCCTTCATCAACCCCCAACTCCTCACGAGCGTCCAGAGAACTTGGTTCGGACCCATCCGACATTAGGCTGCCGAGAAATGGAATGGGATCGACCGAAGGCGAAAGGACCGCCGTGAAACCCATCGCATTTCCATGAAAAACGGCAGCCCCCGACTGCTTTTTCGAATTGGAACCCAAGGGGAGGACAGGTTGCCTGAGCGTTGCATCGACTATCAAATGCTGCATATCGTTCTCAAGCCATGCCCGAGCGGACCGAATCGTTTGAGTGCGATGTGCAAGCTTCCAACCACGCATCTCCGCGTCCCGGAAAGTCCCAAGCAATGACCAAGCGACAATCATCAAGGCCCCAAGCAATCCGAGCGCAATCATCAGCTCCATCAACGTGAAGCCATGCTTCGCTTTTCGCACGCGCATCATCGCGATGCTCCACCGACCATGCGACTTCCGTTCGCGACAGATGTATCGGCAACATTGGGTCGTTGGCGACGAACCAGGCGAGAAAGTTCGCACAACGGCTCAATAGACTCGCTCGTCGACTGACCTTGGGATTCGTAGAGTCCAACCGTCACTCGGTATAGACTCGTCTGCATCAGAGTGGCTGAGCCAATCCCCATTTTTGCTTGGTTACCGCCAACCTCAAATGGAGTCACCAAAATCCGAAAACTCCTCGGCGGATCGCTCGGCAATACACCCTTGATCTCGGATTGTGTGAGTTCGACGAGCGTCTCCTGAGTCTCAAATCCCGCAACAAATTCGTCTAAAACAGACTGGGCCTGACAGATTGCGATCGTACGAACCTCTGCTCGGTTGCCATACTTGGTACCTAGCGAAATTAGCGAAAACAGTACCATCGCACTGCCTGCCAATATCGCTGTCGCGATGATGACTTCGAGCAATGAGAAAGCTCTCCGCGTTCGGCCGGCACTTAGGTTCACCGAACAATCTCCAACGCGCCGGTTTCAGACGCATATGTAACCGTCAAGGTCTCGTGAATCGATGTGTCATATAGCACAATCGATGCGCTACGGCTTTGCCCAGTGGCACTAATCGGTAACCACCAATCGGAGTGCGTCAATTCCAGCTCATGCGATTCCGATCGACTATCCTCTGGGGCTGTACCCTGCTGCGCCAGGCTGCCCGTGCTCGATGCACTCGAGGATACACTCGAAGAAGATTCTGAAACCATTGCATCCTCTTCGCTTCCAGCGCTGCTCGCGTTGGTTGTCCAATTCACTTCGGTAATCACGACGGTTTCTGGAAGCCGCCATCGACGACACATACGAGTCGGTTTTTCATCCGTTGGCAGAGCGTTCGCGGCTTCGAGCACCGGAACTTCCATTGACCCATCGTTGTTACGGCTGTCAGACTCCTCGTTCGCAAAGGACTCGTATGCTCCGCTGCGAACTTCGTGGTGATCATTTTGCATTTGAATAAAGATAGGCTTGCCGGTCGTGATGGCTTCGTGACGGCCATCGTCGATGGCTTCTCGCAACACTTGCGCGGCTTCGTTGAGCGTTGTTCGACTTAGTGGACGCTGCATGTTTGGCCATGCGATGGCTAGCAAGCCTACCATTAACGCGAGAACAATCATCAACTCCAAAAGCGAAAATCCGCGAGAGAAACGAGGCCTCTGTTGTTTACTAAGCATAATTATTTTGATCCACTACTTTTTTGAGGAGGAAGCGGAACCAGCGTTTTCTTCTTCCTTTTCGGGTTGGTTCGAGATGTCATCGCTCGTGCCCGGTTGACGATCTGGTCCTAATGAAAAAATGCGTGGAAAATCGGATGAGGAATCGCTGCCCGAACTTAAACTGCTGCTCTCCGAAGCAGCGCCGTCGGTTGCGTACTCATATTGATAGCTGCTACCCCAAGGATCTTTCGGAAGCTTGCCACCTTCGATGTAAGGCCCACTCCATTTCTTAGCCATCGCCTCATCTTCCGGGGCACTGATCAATTGCTCGAGACCTTCTTCGGTCGACGGAAATGTCTTCATGTCTACGGCGTACATTTTAAGAGAAGACACAAGACTACCGATTTGAACCTGCGCGGTCCGAATATCTGCTTTTTTCTGTGACCCCAAGAGACGCGGTCCCACGATTGCAATTAAGCCGACCAATATGATCAGTACGATCATCAACTCCAACAGAGTTAAGCCACGGTGTATAAGACGAGTATTTCGGAAGGCTGGGTGTCGCATGGTAAGTCTTGGGGTGGGGGTAATGGTGTAAGGTGTAAGGTGTAATGACTAAGGACTAAGCATTTTAGGTCACTTATCCGACCGAGGAGTTAAGATCGAACACAGGTAATAGGACGCCGACGATGACGAACATCACCATGCCTCCGATTAAGATGAGCATCATAGGCTCGATCATCCGAACCAGCACTTCGAGTCGGCGTTCAATACGATTGTCTATCCGGTCGGCGATCGCTATCAAAACTTCGTCGAGCGTGTTCGATTCCTCGGCAACGCGGATCATAGCCATGACTTGCGGTGGAATGAGTCCGCTCGCGGCAAGCGGCTTCGATAGCGTATCGCCGGCAGTTACGTTCTCTACCGACTTCATCATCGCTTCGGCAAGGAGCATGTTGCCTGTCGATTCGCTGCTAATTCGTAACGATCGGAGGAGCGGAACGCCGTTCTTCAGCATGGTTCCCAGCACTCTACAAGCGCGTGAAACCGCAGAATCATGAAAGATGGAGCCGACGAGCGGCGTCTTTAGTTTCAATCGATCTAGAATACGACGCCCTGTCGCAGTTTTCAACGCTCGGTAGATTCCCAACAGAACTCCGCCGAGTCCCAGCAATACCAATAATCCATACTTCAACATCAAGTGACTAGTTCCAAGCAAGACAATGGTAATCAAAGGAAGTCCAGTCCCGTTTTGCTCCAAGCGATCAAAGAATGGCTGAAACTTAGGCACAAGGAAAACTACCATCGCGGAAGTAATAATGGTGCCGACGATTCCGAGGATCATGGGATATGCGAGCGCACCGACAATCTTGCTTCGCATTTCGTCTTGCTTTCGCAAGAACATTGCTGTCCGTTGAAGAGCTTCCTCTAGAAAGGCGCCCTCTTGTCCCGCTCGCACCATGCTGAGTGTTAACTCCGAAAACATAGAGGATTCCCGGCCCATCGCCAGGTCCAAACTGTCCCCTTGTGCAACCGCGTCGTGAATGCGCATTGCAATCGCTTTGAGTTTCTGGTTTTCGGTTGCATCGGCAAGAATTCGGAGTGATTCCAGCATTGCAACACCATTGCTCAACAAGTCCGCGAGTTGGCCGCAAAAATCTGCCGTTTGCTCTTTGGTCACTCGCACGGGGAGCGATATAGAACTCAACTTCGACTTGCCTGCCCCTTGATCAATCAAAGTCATTGGGAACAAAGACTGCGAGCGAAGACGCTGCATGGCATCCGACCTGCTCGTCGCTGCAATGGTACCAGAGCATTTGTCTCCGGTTGTTGATTTCGCTGTGTACGCAAAGTCCATCATCGCTCTTAATCCGCTTTCGTCACGCGCACGATCTCGTCGATCGTCGTGATCCCGGACAGTGCCTTGTCCCACCCATCCATTCGCATGGTCTTCATTCCATTCCGTATCGCTACCTGCTTGATCGCATCGGAAGTCCCCTGCTTCGTCATCATTTGGCGAATCTCTTCGTTGGTTACCAGCAGCTCGTAGATCCCAAGTCGTCCATGGTAGCCAGTCTTGCGACAATGCTCACAGCCAACGGGTCGATAAAGAATCAACTTCGGGTCCATTCGGTGTTCGACAGGAAAATCGTCTGGAAGTTCTGCCGCTTTGGGATGAAAAGGTTCCTTGCATTCGTCGCACAAAACCCGCACTAGCCGCTGTGCCAATACCCCTTCAACCGTACTGGCGACCAAAAAAGGCTCAACACCCATGTCGCATAAACGCATGAAAGCACTCGCCGAATCGTTGGTGTGCAATGTGCTAAAAACGAGGTGACCAGTAAGGGAAGCCTGTGTCGCATTTTCTGCAGTCTCCAAGTCGCGAATCTCACCGACCAGCACTACGTCTGGGTCATGCCGCAAAATGGCTCGCAAGCAGGCGGCGAAAGTAAGACCGACCTTGGTGTGCACCTGAATCTGATTGATTCCTTCGAGTTGATACTCAATCGGATCCTCAGTGGTAACAATCTTGATGTCCTCCGATCGGATCTCACTCAAAGCGCTGTAAAGCGTAGTCGTTTTGCCAGAGCCGGTTGGACCGGTAACAAGCACGATGCCGTGGGGCATACGAATCAGTTTTTGAAACGTTTCGTACACCGACTCAGGCATCCCGATTCCCCGCAACGAAAATTTTAAATTGCTCTTATCAAGCACACGCATCACAACCCCTTCGCCATGAAGCATCGGAATGATCGAGACACGTACGTCAATCTCTCGGCCCGAGACTCGCAATTTGATGCGCCCGTCCTGTGGCACACGTTTTTCCGCGATGTTCATCTTGGCCATAATCTTCAATCGGCTGATAATCGCAGCGCGAAATTGATTCATCTCTGGCGGAGTGGGTTGCCTTTGCAAAACGCCGTCAATGCGATGGCGAATTTTCAGTCCAGACTCTTGAGACTCAATGTGGATGTCGCTAGCCCTAGCCTGGACCGCTTCGCTGAGGATCTCATTGACCAGCCCAACTACAGAAGCCTGCTGTGCTTCTTCCGCATCATCCAAGCTATCGGGGTCAATGCCCTCGAGCATCTCGACGTCGCCAGACTGTTGCCGTTGCAATGCAATAAGTCCGTCAATGGTCTCGGAGCCTACCCCCAGATGCCTCTTGATCAGTCGCTGAACGGTCTCCTGCATCGCCATCACCGGGCGTACCTCGACCTCCAGCGCGGAAGCAACCGAGTCAATTGCAGCAAAGTCAAACGGATTGCTTACCGCGAGGCGAAGCCAACCCGTCCCGCGTTCGAGCGGGAAAACGGCATGGCGATGGATCAGCTTGGCAGGAAAACCCTCGAGTGTGTCTACAGCAAGATCCACACTGTCGGACTCCAGCCACTCGAGCTTCATAGAACGCGCGCTGGTGGCAAGCAGCTCGTGCGGACTGCCGAACGACCATTGCTCCGCCAATTGATCCAACGACTCACCCAAACTCAGACAGTCAGCCAATTGACGCAATTGAACAGAGTCAAGCAATGGGTGCATTCCCGACGAATTCGAGATCATCGTGTCAATCCATAGGTACGAGGAATGCTGTCCTTCATCAATCTAGTCGACTCGCGTTGAACTCAAGATTCGATGAAAAAAAGCTAGGAGGTGGGGGTCAAACGAGTAGGATTTCCGCTAACTCGATCGATTTACTGGGCGGTAGGTTGGTGGGAATGAATAAATAACGGGTCCGTCACATTCCGGAAGTATACTCTAAACAGGTCGTTTTGACGATATCTATCTTCTCCACCCGTCGGGCACCCTGGGTTCGGAAACCGGTCTTAAAAACGGCCTAAAAATCTGACAGCAAAACACATTCAAGCCTGTGAAACATTGGGATAGTGAGCTGTTTCGCTCCGCTGCATTACTTGGATCTACTTCGAACGCAGCAAATTGAGTGCCTTCTCTATATTTTTGGTGTTGGTTGACTCCAGTCGCAACAATTGAACCCGACGAGCCGACGCAGACGATGATTGGTTATCCAGCTTTTCAATAAACGAACTCACTTCCGCGGTCAAACTGGGTGGCCCTCTCAAGATCATGGAGTTGGTGGTCTCATCGACGGAAACGGTCAACAATGGCCCCGAAGACTGTGCATTGATTTGCTGAAGAATCAGAGCAACATCCGATGTCACACCGTCGGGTATTTCCACAGGCTGTCGTCCCGCTCCCGAAGACAGTTGAGATTTATAAACAGCCTGAACGATCGCAACAACGTTCTTGACGCTCGCGTTCTGTAGCTGCACAATTGTTGGGTAAACCTGCTGAAGTGTTTCGAGCAAATCTTCAGAATCGAAGACCGCGAGGAGCTCTTCGACAATCTTACGATCCGCGCGGTTGCCTCCGATGATCAGTGCGTTGATGCGAGAATCGGCGACAATTTTCACCCGTTGCACTGCGTCCGAAAGGGAAGTTCTGCGATTGCTGTCTCCTGTGCGAAACAAATCCACCAGCAGGTCTTGCAGATGCTCCGCATCGGCATGTCGCAAAATGTAAACGGAAAAATTCCCAGTAATAGCGATCGGTGTTGCCCGCGGATTCAGGAGGCTGTCTAACAGGCGAGTGAATAGTTCAAGAGCTTCCGTATCGTCCGAAGCAATCGTCCATTGCTCCTCTCCAGTCACAACGATAATAGGAGATAATTGTGAAGCTGCTTGCTGTTGCGATGGAGGATTTGCAATGGCAGTTGTCTGCACGCTTGTCAGTCTTGAAAAAGGGGACGTTTTGGACTCTCCCAATTCCTTCTCCTTTCGAGGTACAACTGGAATTTGTGGTTGTGGGTCGACGACGTTGATGGGGTTTTTCCGTAAAGTCGGCCAGACCTGCTGGATGTCTTCGATTAAACGCTTCGAGTTGCGGTGCACTGGTACGAAACGCAAACGCCCCGACCCTATTGTCGAGTTGGAGGGTTGCATTTCCCCCATTTGCTTCAGGAGGCCTCTAATACTTTCCAACTGCTGTTTGGTTGCGCGAATCATCAATTGCTGTTGATTGGTATCGATCGATATCAATGGTGCATTCGACGTGGGTTCCTCTTGAAACATCGCGTCTGCGGCCATCTTGACTGCGAAAGGATCGGCCGAGTTCAGTTGAATGATTTCGAGGTCGCGCTGAGGCGGCGCAAACTGTTGAATTGCCTCAGCAGCCATTTTCAGCTGAGAAGGTGTGCCGGTGACGAACAGTTGTCTGTTCATGGAATCGTATCGAACATCGACCAAGCTACTATCCCCTTTAAAAAGACTCTCAAGAGAGGTCGTTACCGCTTTGCCATCGACGCCGCTCAAAGAAAACAGTTGCAGCTTCTTGGTCTCACCCGCCAAACTACTGGAGTCAAGTTGCTCAATCATTTGTTCTGCTACGAGCAGCTCCTGCCTACTTCCAACTACGAATACCGACTTTGCGTCACGACTGAAACTTACACCTGCAGACGAGCGTCGACCAAACGCATTTTGAATGGCATCCGCGACCACCTCCACTTTCGCATTCTTGAGAACAAATGCTTTGAGTGAAGGTTGTTTGGTCGGCTGTGCATTGATTTCTTCGACAACCTTAGCAATCGCCTCGTGTTCTTCTTCGGTGGCGGTCGCAAAGACGCCGCCGCTAGCTGTGTCCGCAGAAAAACTGGCCTTCGAAAAACTATCCTGCAATGCTCGAGACAAAGGGGTCGGCTCGGCCGTTGTGAGCGCATAAAACCGAGTCTGCCTGTTTTTGCTTCCGCCCAACTCCACCTCTTGAACAATTTGTGCAATCTTCTCCATTTCTGTTGCGGGCGCGGTCACGATTAGACTGTTGGTAGCAGTGTCCGCGGTTGCAGTGGCTTTCAATGAAAACCCTTGAAGGGCAGCCTTCAATGAAGTTGCGTTCCCCTTTCCAATCGTAAAAACCCGAGTCTCACTATCCTGGGTACTGGTATCAAAGTCCTTGACAATTACCTCGATCCTTTTGTGCTGCTCTGCTGTCGCAGTCGCGATTAGCACACCCTCTTCGCGTGACCCATAAATAACTGCGTCAGGCATAAGGTCGGTCAAAATGGTTGTCAATCCGCGCCCGCTAGCCTGCTTCAATCGGTAAACCCGCGTCTCACGATTCGACGACTTGGGTTGATCAAACGCCTTGAGGAATTCTCGAATTTTTTGATGTTCAATCCCCTTTGCGGTTGCCGCAATCGTTCGGGACGCGGCGTCTTGAACGATCGTAGCCCGTGGCACAAGCGATTGCAGAACAGCCACCGCACCTACCGTATTGCCATACTGCAGTGGATAAACGGCAGAAATGCTTAAGTCAGGAGCAGGCAACTCTCGTTGCAGTTGCGTTAGCTTGCTTGTAACCAAGTCGATCTCGTCCGGAGTGCCAATAGCCATCACCGTTCCGTTGCGAGTATTCGACTCCAATCGGATCTGCGACGGCAGTGTTGCCTGGAGCGCAGCAAGCAAACTTGTTTGGTCGACTCGTTCCTGATCGATCGAAAAAACTTTGATAGTACGTTCCGCTGCATTTGGGCCGGTCAACATTAACTCGATAACCTCAGCGATTCGTGATTGTTGATCAGCGGAAGTAATCGCAATCAATTGCCCTGTGGTCGGATCCGATGTCATTTCTACCAACGGAAATAATGTTCGCAAGGAAGTCTGCACCATGGCCAACTGAGCCGGCTTGATACTGTATGTGGAGGTCACTTTGGGGAGATCGTACATTTCTAACAGCTCAACGATCTTGCGATGATCAGTGGCTTTTGCCGAGACTGCAATGCTTTTGGATGCTGCGTCTTGAACCAGCGTCGCTCTTGGCACCAACGGCTGCAAGATTGCCAACGCACCAGCGGTTGTCGCATGCTTGAACTGGTAGATCACCGAGGTGATTGGCTCAGGTGCAGGCATTTGTTTCTGCAGCTCTTCCACTTTTGCGCTGACCATCGCAAGTTCGTCGGGTGTGCCGATGGCGAGGATTGTGCTGTTGATCGGGTTGGACTCCAGTCGAATCTGCGATGGCAATGTCAACTGAAGTGCATTCAGCATGCTGGCCAATTCGACCCGTTCGGGCTCGATACGAAACACCTTGACCGTTCGCTCCAAAGCGTTTGGGCCGCTGGCCATCAACTCAATGACCTCGGCTATCTTCGCTTGTTGTTCGGGGGAGGCAACGACAATGAGCTGACCAGTCGCAGGAACGGAGGCAATCCCAATTGTCGGAAACAAGCTTTGAAGCGACGCTTGAACGGCTGCAAGCTGAGTTGGCCTAACCGAATAAGTGGAAGCTTCTTTCGCTGCTTGAGCCGTCTTGCTAATCTGTTCCAAGGCCTGCTGAACCCGCGTCTGCTGATCGTCGTTTGCCCAGACCGTCACGGTCCTCGATGGAATGTCGCTGCTAATGATTGCTTGTGGTGCGATTTGGCTGAGGATGGATGCGAGCGTTACCATATCTCCCGCTGGTACTGTGTAAGTCTTGACGGACTGGATTTTTCCATCGGGGGCCGAGATCAATCGCTGGATTGCATTGTCCAACTGATCGAGCTCTTTGACGCTTCCGGACGCGATAATTCGATTCGCTACAGCATCCGCCGACAACTGCAAATCGGGCCAGAGTTTTTGCAAAGTTGGCAACAAGGTTGCCGCCTGCAGCTTCTTGGCATCGTATGAGCGAATCTCCTTCTGCGAGCTTGACGCGTTTGGCCTGTCGACCTGATGGATCATTGTTTTCGCAATCGCATGCGTTTCCAAAGTACCCGTCACCACCAGCTGCCTTAACTTGTCGTCCGCTATCGAAGTCGCTCCCAATGCAAGCTGATCAAAAACGAGCTTTACCTGCGACGGCAACGCGTTTTCAATCGAATAGGCAACAACAACCTGTTGCTGATCCACATCGAGCTTCGCACTCAATGCGGTGACCAATGAAGAGATTTCCAAATGCGTTTTCGCATCCGCAGCGACCAACAGCCGATTGCGTGCCGTGTCTAGATTGACACGCGCCTTGCTCAGGACCGCGGAAAGGGATTGCTGCAAAGCAGCTGCTGTCATCCCTCTCACCGTATACGTCTCTAAGGAAAAGGTTGCTTTCTTGGGAAGCTGTTCATTGAATGTAGTGACTCTCGCTGAAATCTTGGAATGCGCACTTTCGTCTGCAAGCACCGTTAGCAGAGTTCCCTCGGTGTCGATGGTGACCTTCGCCTCTGGGAACTCCCCCGCCAAAATCTGCAACACCAAATCGCTATCTTGCACGGTTATTGGATAGGTCTTTGGCGTTGTCGGAATCGGAGTTGGGGCTGGTTGGTCCAATCCTTCCAACAACTTCGCAAATTCAACATGCTGTTCCGAAGTAGCCCAAACCAAAAGTTCCTGTTTGTTACTTCCGTCTACAATCTTGATATCCTTGAGCACAATCGGGAGGTCCGTGAGACTGCTTCGACGCGACAACTGGCTCTTCGTGAGCGCATAGATTTTCAGTTGGCGATGATCGATCTTCGGGAGTACGCTCATGAGTTGCGGCAACATCGCATCGACGATTTCGATGTCCTTCTGACCTGCCAAAAGAAACAGCTGTCGGCCATCCTCACCCAGCCAAGCGTTCGAGCTTGGTACGACCCGTTGAAGCGTCGCCAACCACTTGGCATCCGCAGGTTGGTCAAGCGGGAATACACGCATTTGCAGTTGGGTCGCCGATTGGGATCGCTTGAAAATATCGATCACTTCGGTTGCAATTCGAATATCTTCTTCGGACCCGCGAACTATTAGGCTCCCTGCTTTGCTGTTGGACGCGATTTGCCCTTTCGGCAAAAAAGATTTCAGCGCGGACTCGGCCGAAAGGGAGATAGCGGGTTCCATTTCGAAGACCTTCATCGCTTTCGCGGCACCATCGATTGGAAACACTTCCAATGCGGCAAGGCTCTCTTTGATTCGCTTCTGGTCTTCCGTTCGTGCGATGACCAAGAGACGATCCACCGTTGCAGACACCGTTGCGTTGGGTGCGAGGCTGAGTATCTGCTTTTCTAAACTGGCAATCTGCTTTTTGTTCTCCTCCGTGGTTGCGTTTGGTAGTGGATAAGCAATAAATTCGAACGATGGAAGTTGAGACGTGCTAGCGATCATCTGATCGATTGACAGTTTGACCGCCGTTTGTTGATCGGGGATAAGGAACGCGCTCAGCACCCCAGTTTTTGCATCGACGGTGATCTGGTCACTTGGAATGAGTTTGCGAATAGTCTCGAGGGCGCGTGCCGCGTCCAGGTTCCCAAGCGGATACGATGCGAATATTGGCTTTTGCGCAGGAGTTGGCGATTCTGGCTTGGGCGAGGTTTTCGGCAATGGGACCGAAGCGATAATCTCATTAATCGTCTGCATTTTACCTGCCGTTTCGACGACAAGCACTTGACTCCCCTGCGCGAGTGGAACGATTCGACCATACGTGCTCAAAAAAGGTTTAACTTCCTGCAAAACAGTGTCAATTGCGCGGCCACCCGTTGGAAACAGAACACTTACCAATTCGAATCGCCCCCTTTGTACTAGCTCGTCAAGTTTGACGCGAGGCAGTAGCTCTAACGGTATTGAATCGCTTAGAGCCATGACGACAAGCATTTTCTCGCGTCGAACTAACGTGAAGTTGCGTGTCATGAGTACGCTGTTCAATAAGTCGATTCCTTCGCTTGGAGAATACGAACGAGTGTCGCTGTAAGTGAAAGTTCCGGGAGGTATCTGGTCCATCACCAAAGTCAAATCCTGCTGACCGGCAAACCAATCGAGCACGATATCCCATTTCATTTCGCGGAACTGGAATTTGAGTCGATTGGACACTTGCGCATCGTCAAACTTGGCTCGCTGCTCTTCGTTGAGGATTGCCAAGATGCGAGAACGGAACTCGGTCCTTGCCGTGTCCTTCGCAACCTTGTCGCGCGCGCTTGCAATGGCTTCGGCTCGCGATTGGAGAAGAGACTGAATCTGAGCACGCTGGGAATCGACAAGGCTGAGTCTATCGGCCACATCCGGATGAATAAGACTAGCGACATCTGGCTCTTGCGCTGCGGTCCAGCAGGCAAATACCGCGATCACCGCGTGGACGCTGAACAAAAACGCAAATCGATTATTTTTCATCGAGGAAACTCAAAATCGAGTCTGGTGTATTGGGTGGGAAAAGCGAGGCGGGAGGGCGAAGGCTTTTAGGCACTGCCCGATTTCGCCTTTTTTTAGTTCTCGGAGATTCTGCGTGACAGTCCAAAAGAACTGAAAAAGGGGTATTGGATTACTATAGTTACAAAACCTCAGCGTTCGCGCTCGATGCCCGGATAGTTTGCAACTTAGTTATTCAGCCGTCGTTGAGGAAACAACTCAGCGCGAACTTTTAGGACTAGGATTTGTCCGTTGTTAATGAACTCTTAGCGTCGGTCGCTTTACGTAAAGCTGAATTTTAATGCCGGAACGTGGCAATCGCTGAAATTTGTGGGTTGGCAAGCAAATTGAATCAATTTGGGTCGAAATGGCCTAGCGAACAATGAGTGGGTAGGGTAAAAGTTGGTGAGAAGAGGGCGAATTTGGATCGCACAGAAGTGACGTCGTCTTCCAGTATCGGGGTGTAGCGCAGCCTGGCTAGCGCATCTGGTTTGGGACCAGAGGGTCGGAGGTTCGAATCCTCTCACCCCGACTCTTAAAAAGCCTTGTTTTTCTTTGAGAAACAAGGCTTTTTTCGTTTTGGGAATCAATGCGTGCTTCCCCCCGAAATGGTCAGAAATGGACCCTGATTGACTCCCGTGGACGGAGTTTGGTGTAAGGGCAGGTGTAAGCGGTCGAAATGGTTTTGGCGTTTCTATGTGGACCTGAGCCGCATTAGCTTTGATTCTTTTGATAACCGGTTTGGGTGCGATAGTACAGGCAGTGTATTGGCCCCTATGGTAGGCTAGTTCGCAACCAAGTGTCAAAGTGGAGCGAAGGGGCGGCCGTTTATCGTTACCTCCTCTACCTCAAAGCAAACCGCTGGGGATACATCCGGGAGCGACGTCAGGGAGCGATGCGACAACAGTACATCGATATTGACCTAGCCAAGGATATAGATCGTCAATCCACACCAAAGAGACTGGAGCTCCGGTTGCGAATATTGGCTGGCGAGTCGTTGAATCGCATCGCCAAGACAATGAATCTCGACGAGAAGGTTGTCCGGACCTATAGCTGTTATTTTTTTGACGTGTTCGAACAGAAACATGCCTAACTCATCAATCTGCCTCGCCCCGGCTCGGTGTATGTTTCTCCGATCTCACCTGCGATTGACCGAGCGATTAAATCCGACCATGTCGAGTACTTTTGCTGCAGAATGGCGAATGCGTATGGACTAATTGTGGATGCCTGAAGTAGGGTGCTTTCTCGTATTGCCCCGATTGCCGATCACTCGTTATGCGGGCAATCGGGCCTCGTAAACGGTTAAGTAAACGGTTAAATTGACGTATAATATGAGCAATTGGGTCAATCGTCATCTGGCAAACTGAGCTCTGCTAACGATCGCTATGTGTTTCTCATGTCGCTCCGGGCTTGGGGCTGTGTTCCTTACAATTTAAGTCGTCGACGAATAAAGAAGATTGGCCAATATGGAAAAACACCGCTGGTTGATGAGAGTCAGGTTGTGAATGCTCCGACTGAGGACATTCAGAACTACGCTCAAAACATCGTCGATACCGTTCGCGAGCCGTTGCTGATACTTGACGCCACGCTGCGTGTTCAGTCGGCTAACCGAGCCTTCTACCAGACCTTCCACGTTTCGCCTGCCGAGACCGAGGGCCGCTTGATCTATGAGTTGGGCAACGGTCAGTGGGACATCCCCGATCTGCGAACTCTACTTGAGGATATTGTCCCGAAGAGTTCTGTGTTCGATGATTTCGAACTCGATCACACGTTTCCGGTGATCGGCCGCCGCGTGATGCTGCTAAACGCACGCAAGCTTCAAGCTGGCCACCACGGCGAGTTGCTGGTCTTGGCCATGGAAGATGTGACTGCTCGCAAACGCGCGGAAGAAGAATTGCTGAAAGCCGGGGCGCTTCAAAACGCGATCTTTAACAGTGCCAATTTCTCGAGCATCGCCACCGACGAGAAGGGCGTCATTCAGATCTTCAATGTGGGTGCTGAGCGGATGCTAGGCTATGCGGCAACAGAGGTGATGAACAAGATTACCCCGGCCGACATTTCCGATCCGCAGGAAGTGATCGCGCGTGCCGCCGCTTTGAGTCTTGAACTCGCTACACCCATCACGCCTGGCTTCGAAGCTCTTGTCTTTAAGGCAGCTCGCGGAATCGAAGACATTTATGAGCTTACCTACATCCGCAAGGATGGCAGCCGTTTTCCGGCCGTCGTGTCCGTCACTGCGCTGCGCGACGATGAAAATTCAATAATCGGCTACCTGTTAATTGGCACTGACAACACCGCCCGCTGGCAGGCCGAGGAGGCGTTGCTCAAGGCGGGGGCGTTGCAGAACGCAATTTTCAACAGTGCTAATTTCTCGAGCATTGCCACCGATGAGAAGGGCGTCATTCAAATCTTCAATGTGGGTGCTGAGCGGATGCTGGGTTACGCGGCAATCGAGGTAGTGGACAAGATTACGCCGGCAGATATTTCCGACCCACAAGAAGTGATCGCGCGGGCCAAAGCTTTAAGCGCCGAACTGGGAACCACGATCACTCCGGGCTTTGAAGCCTTGGTATTTAAAGCTGCGCGAGGGATCGAGGACATTTACGAATTGACGTACATCCGCAAAGACGTCAGCCGTTTTTCGGCAGTCGTCTCTGTCACTGCATTGCGCGACGATGAAAACTCAATCATCGGTTATCTGTTAATTGGCACCGATAATACCGCTCGCAAGCAGGTTGAAGCGGAGCGAATGCTGCTAGATCAACGCGTACGCGATCAACAATTCTACACCCGCTCGCTCATTGAATCAAATATTGATGCCCTGATCACCACCGATCCTCGCGGTATCATTACTGACGTCAACAAGCAGATGGAGGCGCTCACCGGATGCACGCGAGATGAGCTGATCGGGGCGCCATTTAAGGACTACTTTACCGATCCCGAGAGGGCTGAGGCCGGCATCAAACGCGTTCTAGGCGAAAGCAAGCTCACCGACTACGAACTCACCGCTTGTGCGCGAGACGGGAAGGAAACAGTTGTGTCCTACAACGCCAGTACTTTTCATGACCGCGACCGGAAGCTACAGGGCGTGTTTGCGTCCGCACGCGATGTTACAGAACGTAAACGCTACGAGCAGTCGCTGCAGCAAGCCAACCGTGCCAAAAGCGTCTTCCTGGCCAATATGTCGCACGAAATCCGCACCCCTATGAACGCCATCCTCGGCTTCTCTCAGCTCATGCTTCGCGATCTAGACCTAACCCCGCGGCAATGCCAGTATCTGGGAACGATCAACCGTAGTGGTGAGCATCTACTAGCCCTCATCAACGACATTTTGGAGATGTCAAAGATCGAAGCGGGCCGCACGACCTTGAATCCTTCGACGTTTGATTTGCCTGTGCTGCTCAAAGACATGGAGATGATGTTTCGCGTTCGTACGAATGAGAAAAAAATATCGTTTTCGGTCGAGATGATCGACAATGTTCCCCAGTTCATCACGACCGATATTAATAAGCTCCGTCAGATTTTCATCAACGTGATTGGCAATGCCGTCAAGTTTACCGAGCAGGGGGGCATTGGTTTACGCTTGCGCGTTGATCGCAAGGACGTGTCGGGACCTATTTTGCGAGTCGAAATCGAGGACACAGGCCCGGGCATTTCGCCGGACGACTTAGGTAGGCTTTTCCGCCACTTTGAGCAGACCAAAACCGGTCAACAAACAGGGACCGGTACAGGGCTTGGCTTGGCCATCAGCCGGGAATTTGCTCGCTTAATGGGAGGCGATATCACAGTTAGCAGCCATGTAGGCCAAGGTAGCGTTTTCGTAATCGACATACCGTTGAAGGAAGGGCAAGCCGAGTCGGCTCAACCCAAAGACAATAGTCGGCATGTCCTGAAGCTTCGGGCTGGCCAGGCAACGTTCCGAGTTCTTATCGCCGACGACATTGAGGATAACCGCCAACTCCTTGCACAACTCCTGGGTCCCGTGGGATTTGAGATCCATCTAGCTACGAATGGAGCGGAAGCCGTTGCGGAATTTGAGCGGTCGCGCCCCCAACTGATCCTAATGGATTTCCGTATGCCGGTTATGGACGGTCATGAGGCGATCCATAAGATCCGGGCCATGGTCGGTGGCGAAGTCCCCAAGATTATTGCTGTAACGGCCAGCGCGATGGACGACAACCGCCAAGAGTTGATGGAAATAGGTGCCAACGATTTTATAGGCAAGCCCTTTAGGGAAGCGGAACTATTCCAGAAAATTCACACCCACTTGGGAGTGGAGTACGATTACGCGGCAGATCCCGTAACCAATCTTGAGGAGGTGGCCGAACTTACGATCGAGTCACTATCGGGTGTACCGCACGATCTCCTCGACTCGATGAGCGAAGCCGTTATCACTGCGGATCTGGACCAGTTACTAATAAAGATTCAGGAGGTTGAAGCTCATGATCCTAGAATTGCTCAAGGGCTGCGTCGCCTAGCCGAAAGCTTCCAATACCAAAAACTTCTTGATCTATTTTCATTGAGGAGGCCGCATTGAATCCACTACAGCCCAATAATACTACCGGACAATCCTCAAGCATATTGATCGTAGATGACACACCCACCAATCTCCAGGTTTTGACAGGAATGCTCAAAGAGCGCGGGTATAAGGTCCGCCCTGTTCCCAGTGGTAAGCTTGCGTTGCTGGCCGCTCATAAAAACCCTCCGGACCTCATCCTGCTGGACATCAATATGCCGGAGATGAACGGTTATGAGGTTTGCGAACGCCTAAAAGCAGATATCACTCTCCAAAAAATACCGGTTATCTTCATTAGCGCTCTCACCGAGCAGCTAGATAAGGTAAAGGCGTTTGCTACTGGTGGTGTGGATTACATCACCAAGCCATTTCAAATGGAAGAATTGCATGCGCGTGTCGAAACCCATCTCAAGCTACGGCGCCTGCAAATTGAGTTGGAGGAGGCCAATTCGACTTTGGCGAACGTCAACCGCCGTATGTTGCGCGATTTACAATCCGCGGCCCGGATCCAAGAGACGCTGTTGCCTCGCCACATACCGCCCATCCCGGGCTTGGACTTTGCCTGGATCTATCGTCCGTGTGACGAGTTGGCCGGCGATGGCCTTAATGTCATCCCTTTTGACAATGGCAAGATCGGGCTCTACGTACTGGACGTTAGCGGCCATGGCGTTGCATCAGCGCTACTATCTGTGACAATTAGCCGTATGCTCTCGCCGCCATTAGACCCATCTTCCATTCTGATCCGGACTGTAAAACTTGGTAATCCTCAAATCATCATTCCGCCAGCCGAAGTTGCTGCCAACCTCAATCGCCTTTTCCCGTTTGACTCGAAGACGGAACAGTTGACGACGATGGTCTATGGTATCTTCGATATCCCAAATGGATTGTTCCGCTACGTTTCCGCTGGGCATCCCGGCCCGGTGCATCTACCTATCGGTGCCGAGCCAGTGATTTTGGAGAGTGACGGGTACCCGATCGGATTGACAGATGAGGTGTATGAAGAGCGATCGGTGCAGTTAGGAGTTGGCGATCGATTGTATATTTATTCGGATGGCGTTCCAGAAGCGATGGACGCCGGTGGCATGCAATTTGGAAACGACCGACTTCTGGAGGCTATCAGGATAGGCAGGTCTCAGTCACTGCAGGACAGTGTGGCAACCCTGATCCACGAACTCGCGCTTTGGTATGGAGAAGAAAAACCTCAAGATGATGTTTCCGTCTTAGCAGTCGAGCTATTCCCTTTTCAATGATCGAAGACTCTTCTCCGTGGAACCCTATAGCCAAACCATAGATGCGGACATCACCGATGCGATGGTCGCTGGAAAGAACGTTGTTCGCATCGACGTCACCGCCCGTGCTGGTCCATCCGCCATCGCATCCAGTCTTACAATCGGGATCGCCAACGATCCTGTTATTCAAACGATAGTAACGGACCGTGCATGGACCTATACGTCTCGGTCACACAACGCCGGACGCGAATCGAAAACGAAGCAAGTTTCATCCTTAGGTACCGTCAAGCCCGAGCTTTGGGGGATCGGTCGACGCTCCTCCAAAGTAGAGCCGACCGAAAACGACGAGCAGTGGCGACAAGCCGTTGCAGGGAAGGCAGTGGACAAAAACCGATTTTGGACTGTCCCCGGTTTTGATATAGCACTCGTTCGAACCGCAACATCGGAGGAGGGCTCTTGGGTACGTATGGCATTCGACCCAAAAGGGCGTTTGACGATCGCTCGCGAAGAAAAAGGCTTGTTGCGAATGACGTTGGATAAAGAGTCCCGTTCCATCGAAAAAGTCGAGGTGATCAATGATCAATTGCTCGAATGTCGGGGTTTACTTTATGTCCACAACGCTCTGTATGCCAACGCCAATAATTCCAAAGGGCTGTATCGACTTCGAGATACCGACGGGGACGATACCCTCGACGAAGTTCAACTCCTGCGAGAATTCCCTGGAGGTGTTGGGCACGGTCGGAATGATTTGTCGCTTGGAAAGGACGGTTGGATTTACTCGATCCATGGCGATTCCGTTGAGGTACCGACCGACAACGTGGTCGATCG
>JANMGH010000089.1:0-5345 GCA_031374515.1 Pirellula sp.
GTACCTGACCCCGTTTTCCACGTTGACTCGCCATCCCAACTTAGACCGTCGAGAACCAACCATGGGTTTTAAACTTGCTGCAGGTGACAAACCGCTGACCGGATATGTGATCCGTCGCGGCTTAGGCATGGGCGGCTTTGGCGAAGTTTATTTCGCGGTTTCCGACTCTGGAAAAGAAGTCGCCTTAAAGCGCATTCATCGCAATCTCGATGTCGAAGTTCGTGGTGCATCCCATTGCTTAAATCTCAGGCATCCCAATCTCGTTGGGCTCTACGACATTCGACAGGAAGATGCCGATCAAGCATGGATCGTCATGGAGTATATCGCAGGTGAAAGCCTCATGGATCGACTCGATCGCCATCCGTCAGGCTTACCGACCAATGAAGCCTTGCAGCTTTTCGGCCAGATGGCAGCCGGCGTCCAATACTTGCATGATCAAGGGATAGTTCATCGTGATCTCAAGCCGGCGAATATTTTTATCGAGAACAACTGGATCAAAATCGGCGACTACGGCCTTTCTAAATTCATATCAGCCTCTCGACGTGGCGGCCAGACGGAAAGCGTCGGGACCTTTCACTACATGGCTCCGGAAATCGGTAAAGGTGAGTATGGCAAGGAGATCGACATCTATTCACTTGGGATCATGCTCTACGAGATGCTGACCGGTAAAGTCCCCTTCGAAGGCGAAAGCAGCCAAGAAATCATTCTCAAGCACTTGACGGCGGATCCGGATTTGTCGCAGGTGCCGCAACCGTTCGCGTATGTCATCCAAAAGTCGTTAGCGAAGAACCCCACCGCTCGATTTCGAGATTGTAGGGAAATGCTTCAGGAGCTCGGATGGGGATTGGACGCAAGCGGATTAGCAATCAAAGTTACCAATGCGGTCGAGGTGAACTCTCCGCCCGTTATGCAACCTGTACGTACCGCAGCAGCCAACAACATTCCGATCGCCAGACCTATTGGCAACTTCGATGCGACTGTTGCGTCCCCAGCAACACCAGTTTCAAATCCATGGCGATATCGCAATGGTGCGAACAGACCAACCATGGCAGAGAACTTGTACCGAGAGCCAGTCGCCAGAGCAATTCATCAAGCGGTTCTCGAATCGCAGAACTTCTTTCGAAACCTACCCAAAGGTCCTCGCGGAGTTGCAATTGCACTGGCCATCGTTTTCCTAGTGATGAACTCGGCCCTAATCGCGCCCATGATGCTCGCACTCTTGATAGTCTACGCATGCTACTACGTTATCTGGTATTTGTTGGGAGGGGCAAATGAACCTCTTTCGACGCAATCCATGCATGCTCGAGCGCAGTATGCACGAAGCCCGCAGCCGGTCCGGAGCCCGCCCGCCGCAGTTCCGCCGACGGTCCATTATGCCAACGCGCCAGTGGCTGCTGCAAAAACAGCTCCAGTACCTCGCAAAGTCGCGTTGCGAACATGGCAAGCGGAAACGCGAAACGACTTAAAAAACCGCGGCTTCTGGGCAAGAAGTCACGAATACACTCGAAGCTGGGCTTTCTCCGGTCTGGTGACCGCGGTGCTTGCGGTAGGTGGCAGCTTACTGACTGCGGCCAAGAACGAGGGGAATGCCGCGACCTTGGTAAGCGGGATCGCTTGGACTGGAATCATGTCTTTAGCGATGACCTGGACCATTTTGTTTCTCGCACGTCGTTGGGAATCCAAAACAGAGGACTCGATTGTATTTCGATTCGCTCAATTGACGGCTGGCGTTATGCTCGGGGTCGGCAGTTTTTTCCTCAGTGAGTTTCTCATGGTCCCCTGGTCTGAGATCACCACCAATCAAGACTTCGTCGTAATCAACGCAGGTAGCGGAAATTGGAACAAGAGTTGGCAAGGATTCTACGATGGTGACTCGGTTCCCTTGCTTGCTGGCCATATCGCCTACTTTGGAGCACTCATGTGGATCGTGCGCTGGTGGCGACAATCGGATATCCTCCGAAAAAATCGATTCAGCGTGTGGGCCATCGCTTGGAGTGTCGCCATGGCTGCCTTGGTACAAGGTCTGTTTTACTTCCCCACCCCATGGTGTTTTATCCTAGCCGGCGTCACGTCTTTCACTTTGCAAATGGCGTCTCCTTGGATGGATTACCACGAGAAAACAAAGTTGGCGTAAGACACAACTCATGAGCCCTACCACTCTTCCATTTGGCGATATTATGCGTAAGCCCCAATCCCGTTTTGTGACGATCATGTCGGTCTACCTCTTGCTTGGGGCGATAGCTGTCGCGCAAACCGATGAGCCAACGAATGAAGTGGTTGTTTTGAATCAGGGGAAGGACGGAGTGGGGCAAAACAGTTCGGTGGATTCAACAAGCTTTTTCCGAAAAATGGAAGACTTGTTCGGCAAACGACTTGTAGACTTGTCTCAGGAATTGTCCAAAGTGGAGGCTCGTATCGAGGCCGCCGCAAAAAAAATTCAAAACGCCGCCTCAGCGCAGGAACCGGAACCTGCAGCTGAACCGCACCAGATCGCTCCGCCAGCTCATCCAGCAACCCCTCAACCAGCGAGGACAATTGTCGAGGCCGAGCGAGTTACCAACGATTCGTTTGGATTGATTGTCGGCGATGGTATGGACTCTCAAGAGGCTGCTGCGATGCCATTCCTCAACGAAAGCACACCAGAATGGGTGAAAAACGGTCTGAAGAACGGGCAATTGTTCGACAACGAACGCAACTTTGTAATCAGCAGCACTTTGCTGCCAGATCTTGAGCAGTGCAATGAAGATCTCAAATCAAGAATGATGGTCGAAGTTCGCGCTTATCTCAAGAAGAACGTTTTAGAACACGAAAATGTCAAGCTTCCAGAACTGACGCAAGAATACATCGAGAAATACTGGGTGGTGCGAGGGCAGGTGTTCGACAACGTCCAGGACCGACCGTCCGGTTCCTACCACCAGGTGTGGATTGGACTGCATATTTCTTCCGAACAACTCGCAAAAATTAAGGATTGGGAAAAACGAAGCGAAAGAGATATTCGAACCAAGAAAGCAGGGGTCGCAGGTGGCATCAGCGTTTTCGCCATAACCCTACTGTCGGGCGCAGTTGGCCTTTTAGCTCGGCGTGAAAAAGCTAAACTCAAGAAATGAGCGATGAATCGACAAACCCAAACTCCCCGGAAAGATTACTTGTCGACAGCATTCGAGGCGGAAATGCGGACGCTTGGCAACAACTAATCGACCGCTTCGAGGGTCGGCTCCTCGCCTTTGTCGGTTCGCGACTTATTGATCGATCGCATGCGGAAGACATCGTACAAGAGACATTTGTGGGTTTCTTAAATAGTTTACCCAACTTCGATTGCCAGCGACCCCTCGAGAGCTATTTGTTCTCGATTGCTGCATACAAGCTAACAGACCATTTGCGTCGAGAAGGACGACGGCATACGCTCGCCTTCTATACAGGCGACGATTCCAGCGACGGCGCTCAGCAAGTTCCTGGAGCGCAACGGGCGGTTAGCAGCCTTGCCCAGTCCGTCGAGCGTCGTGATACCGAAGAAATGGCCTTGGTCGAGGCGCTCAAGGACCAAATCGGGAAATGGCAGTCTAAGGCGGATTGGCCTAAACTAAAGTGTATGGAGCTTCTCTTTGTTGCTGGAATGAGCAACAAAGATACAGCAGAACTCCTTGGCATCACCGAACAACAGGTTGCTAACTACAAGTCGGATTTTGTACTTCGGTCCAAAACACTTATCAGCCGGATCGCCGGGCGAGAGTCGTTTCCTGAACTTGGTTGATAAGTCCAGGAGAGACGACAGTCGAGGTTATTCTGCGGCCTAGCGCGATTTCACGCAAGCTTTATACTCGTATGTTGGTTTCGTGAGCTCCGTGTAGCTAGTGCTCGACAAGGAGTCGGTGCGTTGACACAGCCGACAAAAGTCAAAGTAGCAGGCACATTCCATGTTCCGTCCGCCTGAAAACCCAGCCAATATACGCAAGCATACGGCACGGCGGAGCGTGCCTGCTACTTTTGTCGGCTGTGTCTGCGTTGGAACGAGTCGGGGCAAACGTTGTGGCACAAATAAAAAAGCCCTGTCTTGCTCCCAAGGCAGGGCTTTTGTTTTCGTTGGAGAACGACCGTGAGGTTATTCAGCCATCGAAACTTTCGTACGCGATTCTCGCAGGCCACGACTGAGTATATCTCTTAGCAATGGTGAGTAGTCTTCGTATCTGGACTCGTCCGCGGGGCCGTCCGCATATTGGTATATCGCATCTCGAGGTTTAGCCCCTAATGCGATCAATGTGCTTGACACTGTGCCGTAGTCTGCACCACGCAACACCATGTTAGCACGCCCTGTTGGCGACGGTGACCGAGCGAACACTTTGCTAGCAACCGCAAGGAACTTCACAGGTGAGTCCAGCGTTTGCAGAGTTAACAGCCGATTTGCCAGTTGAACACGTTCATCACGCGGGTCGTTTAAATTACGGCCGCCAATGATATTCAGCCCAGATTGCATCTCGATGACTTCGTTCTCAGTTTCATGGTGAATTGCAAAGCCAGCATTGCGGTCTACAACGACAAGGTTGCATGCTTCAAACTGGTGTTTGTCGAATTCTTCCAAGATCCGTTCGAGAGCTGTTCGCGAACAAGTTGCCTTTAGAGCTTCTTTGCATAACAGACCTCGAGAACGATTGCTCCCAAGAGGCTCCATGGTTCGGCGATTGCAGATTCCTACAAAAATGCCGTGCTGATTGACTCCAAGCCAGGTTCCACCATTGCGTTGATCGGTGGGGCAAAGGATTCGCGGCTTGCCCGACTGAATCGCGGGGGCCGAACTTCTTCTGTCAAAAAACTCCTCTCGATTAGCAGCGACTAGGATCGGACTTTCGGAAACCACGCGATATTGAATGGCTAGTAAGCACATCGCAACATCAGCACTTTCTATGGTTGGAGTTTACGAATCGAGCCGTGCGTAAAGGCAAAAAATCACACATACAAAGTGCGATCCGGCGGCCCGCAAGTCCCCTAAATTTAACGTCCCAGTATGCTCGTAGTCACCCCCCAAAAGGATGTCTGGACATAAATTGTTGAATACTTGTTAATAAAATTAGAGGGCCTAATCAGTCGGGAAATAGTCCTGCCAACGTGTTTTGCCTAAGCCGCAGAGCTTATCGTTTCCGTGAGGATAATCCTCATTAGGGGAACTCTGTCATGCTTTGGCATTGCTGCTATACTCTCCTACCTAATAAAACGTTGGGTTTCAAACCATAGTGGCAAGACGGTCTCCCTCGTGATTCCTCGGTGGGACCACCGAGCCACACCTGTGCCCAGCCTTCCCAACCTCCCATTCGCATATCTTGTCGTCAAACCAACCCATCATTGTCGCGAAA
>JANMGH010000120.1:0-41535 GCA_031374515.1 Pirellula sp.
CGGCTTGCCGGACTGGATCAAGAGCGTCTGGTCTTCCTCCAACCGCTGCAACGCTGCAACAATCTGGTGGTAACAATCCCAATTGCGGGCCGCCCTCCCGATGCCTCCATAGACCACTAAATCCTCCGGTCGTTCGGCAACCTCGGGATCCAGGTTGTTCATCAACATGCGAAGCGGGGCTTCCGTCTGCCAACAGCGGCAAGTGAGCATCGATCCTCGCGGCGCGCGTATCACCTTGGGTTTTTCCATTTAGTGCTGGGGCCTTGCGTAACTTGCAATCTTGAACTTGGCTTTCCCGGTGCACATTAGATCATAACAACAGTCGACCGTAGTAGCACAGGTTGTCCTTGTTCGATGGAAAACGTGTAAACTAAGATCATGTCATACCAATCTCGATCAGGCACCTACCCTATTCTTGTGAGCATCCCGCATAACGGCGCAGATATTCCACCCGGTATCGTTGCGAAAATGACGGACGTTGGACGCTCATCGCGTGACACAGACTGGTATCTTGATCGTTTGTACCAGGTTTCTGAATTGAACGATGCGAGTTGGATTGTTGCAGAAACATCGCGATATGTAATCGACCTAAACCGGCCACATAATGGAGAAACTTTGTATCCCGGTCAAGCGACTACCGGGTTAGTACCTACGATTAGCTTTGATGCATCAGCCCTGTACCTTGGTGAAGAGCCTGACGCTGCCGAAATTCAACGCCACGTGAAAGAAGTGTGGCAACCCTACCATTGTCAATTGCAGCTGGAGATCGATAGGCTGATCAGTCTACATCATCGGCTTGTTTTGCTTGAAGCACATTCAATTGCGTCTGTTGTTCCTCGCCTTTTCGACGGGGTTTTGCCAGATTTTAACATCGGGACCAACCGAGGCAAATCCTGTGACGCAGAATTGGAAAATTCGATCCTTGAAGCTTTGACAAAACAAAACGACTATAGCCACGTTGCAAATGGGAGGTTTATAGGGGGATACATAACCAGACACTACGGGAATCCATCGAAAGATATCCACGCGGTGCAAATCGAACTATCTCAATCTACGTATTTGGACGAAGCCAGCCTGGCATGGAACTCAATGAAAGCGGATCGTGTTCAAAAAGTCCTACGTGAGACTATTAGAACGATTCGAAATTGGTTAGACAAACCTTGACAGGACAACGCTCTTAAAATGAGGAAAAATGTTGCCTTTGACTCATTACCGATTGTGGATCGAGTTTATCGCGGTTTTAAGATAGCAAGTATGGCTCCTGCAGGTTCGCCACTTTGCGTGCAAACAGATGGTGAAGTTCGCTATCGTCAAACGGCGTCACCATTTGGCGTGACCGAGGGTACCGTATTGGGTACCAGACAAGGAAGGATCGCCTGGATTTGTCCCGAGGCTGACTTCCTCCGATTGAGTCGAGAAGTGGAGACGGTTTGGGGCGATCGACGTTTGCTAACTCCTGGACTTATCGATTGCCACACACATATCATTTATGGAGGCAATCGTGCGGACGAGTGGGAGGCGAGACTGGGCGGAGCCAGTTATGCGGAAATCGCCAACGCAGGTGGAGGAATTCTATCTTCCGTGCGGAGTACTCGAGCCGCTAGCGAGGAAGAGCTCGTAAGCTCTGCAGGCCGACGCTTGAGTCGCCTGCTCCATGAAGGTGTTACGACCATCGAGATCAAATCGGGGTATGGCTTGGATTTGGAATCCGAGCTGAAGATGTTGCGTGTTGCACAAGTCCTACGCAAGTCATTCATGGTCGGAGTCGATGCAACTCTCTTGGCCGCGCATGCAATACCATCGGAGTTTCATGGACGCATTGAGGAATACGTCTCCCTTGTATGCGAAGAAATAATTCCGGCAGCACGTCCTTGGTGCAATGCAGTCGATGCTTTCTGCGAAAAAATCGCTTTCGATCGCAGACAGACTGAGAAGATACTCCGCACGGCGAAGTCACTCGAGTTGAAGATCAAAGTGCATGCGGAACAGCTGACTCATACAGGCATTGCTGCATCGGCTGCCTTAATGGGCGCGCTCTCGGTCGATCATCTCGAGTATCTAGCAGAAGAAGAATGCAAAGTGCTCGCACAATGCGGCACGGTCGCCGTATTGTTGCCCGGAGCGTACTATTGCTTGAACGAAAAGCAGAAGCCACCGGTCGCTGCATTGCGACAAGCAGGTGTGCCGATCGCAATTGCAAGTGATTCCAATCCTGGGAGCTCGCCCGTATTATCGCTCTTAACCATCGGGCACATGGCATGCACACTTTTCGGACTTACACCCGAAGAAGCGTTTTTGGGTATTACTCGTCATGCGGCTGTGGCATTGGGGAGGGGGCGTGAGATTGGAACATTGCTTCCCGGATATTACGCCGATTTGGCAGTTTGGGATGTTGAGCGTCCGGCGGAGATACTTTATGGAATTGGGCACAACCCATGCCATGAAGTTTACTATCGCGACCAAAAGCGAGAAAGAACATGACGTCAGTGGAAGAGATCATTCATGTTCGAGCAGCACTGTTAGACGAGGGTTGGGTAGACAACGTCGCTATCGGAATCTCGCGTGCCGGCGACATCGTTTGCATTGAAAAAAACGTATCGGACGTTTCTCATACTTTAAAGCGCGAATACGTTGACTGGGTTGCATTGCCTGGGATGTGCAACATTCACAGCCATGCATTTCAAAGAGGCTTTGCTGGTTCAACCGAGTTCCGAACCGAGTCGAAGGACAGTTTTTGGACTTGGCGAAACCAGATGTACAATTACGTCCTGACTCTCGAACCGTCGACGATCTACTCAATTGCGAAACTGCTCTATGGAGAGATGTTGCGTGCAGGCTATACATGGGTCGGCGAGTTTCACTATCTGCACCGATGTAACGGCCAAAGTAATGAATCGCAAGCGTTGGAAATTTGCGATGCGTTACGGTTGGCGGCCGAAGAAACTGGAATCGGCCTTTGCTTGATTCCGGTCCTGTACCAGCGCGGCGGTTTTCGTGATGAACAGGTGGGAGAAGGGCAACATCGCTTTGTTTTGGAAGAGAGCGACTTCGTAGATTTGGTCTCCGCTTGCCGAAAGATGTCTTGCAACAACGATTACCGTGTTGGAATGGCACTGCATTCACTGCGTGCGGTGTCGTCGATAGTCGGGAATCGTGTCATAAGGGAGATCCGACGAGCATACGCAAATTGTCCGATTCATATCCATGTAGCGGAACAATTGGCTGAGTTAACGGAGTGTGTCCGAATTCATGGCATACGTCCGGTCGCATATTTGTTTGATAGCTATGACGTGGATAAGAACTGGTGCCTCATTCATGCGACCCATTCGGATACAACGGAAATCGATCTGATCGCGAGATCGCAATCCGTTGTTGGATTGTGTCCGACTACGGAAGCCAATCTTGGAGATGGTATTTTTCCGGCCAAGCGACTTCGAGATGCGGGCGGTAGGATTGCGATCGGCAGCGATAGTCACTGTTCGATCGATGTCCGTGAAGAGCTTCGGTGGCTAGAGTATGGACAGCGATTGATGCTTCACGAACGAGCCATCCTGGGGAGCGAAAATGAGTCCGTTGGCCGATTTCTTTACCAGAACTGCGCATCGGCGGGAGGCCAAGCGTTAGGAGTACTTACTGGCAAATTAGCTGTAGGATATCGCGCAGATCTCATCTTGGTAGACCCCGCGCATGCGAGTATTGCTAACGCTTCGGGCGACAGATTATTGGACCGCTATATTTTTTGTAATCTTGGCTCGTCGTTGAGGCGAGTTATGGTGAGTGGAAAATGGCGACTGTAGTTTTCACGCAAAGCCAATGCGATTCCACGTCGCTGCATCTTGTCCATCAATGTTCATTCAGTTTGTTCGAAAACTTATGCATAGGTGCTTACGATGGCTAGCTTGCTGATTCCTTGTCGAACGATTATCTCAAATGTCTTACTCTCGGCCCAAATCTGAGTGTGGATTGATGCTTGACATTAAGCTTGCTTGGCGAGTAATTCGCGTATATCCAGAAGATACACTTGGCGGCCCGATGAATGTGGGCTATCGATAGCGACAGTGTGCCCGTCAACACTTGTGCGTGGGTGAGTGTCGCATCGCCATTCCCCTCGGTAAGACCTCGGACTTGGAAAGTGTCCTAGGTCGATTCGTCGGTCGGTTGGTGGATGATAAAGATAAACGGTTTGACGCGAAGACTTCGCGTCAGGATAGCAATCATTCAGAATCCATTCACTGTAGGGTTCAGGTAGGTAGGTGTTGTGGCCATTAACTTTCATGCTCCGTTCACCGATTCGTCGAAAGCTGTTCGATTGATCCCTCATCTGATAAAAGCCCTCCGGCAATCCGGCGGGTTTGGTAAACATCGTTACGAATTGGTCCTCTTTCCAAATGAAGTGCGATGTAAATCCTGAAGGGTCAAGGATAAAGGGGTTGCTTCCATCGATACCCACGGTGAACATCCGAGTGACGAAGTTTCCTTCAAACTTCAGGGTTGCAGGATCAAAATGAGGACGGTATCGGTGAAGTACGATGAATCGCGTCCCAGACGGGTTCAGCAACAAGTGATTGAAATAATGCCATGCTTTGTCGCGTGAATCGCCATCAGGCCAAGCGATTGCGGCAGACTGAGCGTGCGAGAAGATTAGGTCGCTATTTCCAGTTTGCAAATCAACTCGCCAGACGCCGTCATTTTCCGGAGCGTGTGTCGCAACATTTTCATCCATAAGTCCTTCGTATCCATACCCGGGACGGAGATTATCCAAGCGACTGAAGTTCAACGAAAGACCGGTTCGCCCATCCTTATTGATGCAGTATATAGGCCTGTCGATGGTCCGCGTTTGCTTTGTAATCAGATCGTAGATTCGACACACAAAGCGATCTCCTTCGCGATCATTCCACAGGATTTTACGTCCCGCGTCCCCTACCCACTGCAACATGCATCCTTGTTGCCACCCCCAGGCTCGACTTCTACCGATCGGAATCCAAGCGTCTTGATTTGCGGTATCTACATACCCAACTTCAATCTCATCATCTTTCGAGGGGGGTCTTCCTTCGAAAGAAACTTGATTGGCAAGAACCAATCGACCGCTGGGGTCAAACTCATTTTTGTCGTAGTAACCGAACCAATGAAACTTGGGTCCATGCGTGATTTGCCGCACAGGTACAAATGTCTCCAACGGACCAAACAATGCTTTTGTCGCGTCGTCCTGACCATGGAGGAATCGTTGACAAACAGGCCAACAATTTGCTATCGCCGAGCCTATTGCAACGGCGCTACCGGTTACGAAACTTCTTCGATTGATAAGCATAATGAACTTCACTCAAGATGTTGAGGTAGCAGATGACGAGCGGGTCAAGTAGAGAGCAACTGGATAAAGCAAAATCAAACTGCCTTGTGGTCCGACAAAGGAAAACAAACGTATTCTAGGGCAGACACAGCCGACAAAAGTAGCAGGCACGCTCCGCCGTGCCGTATGCTTGCGTATATTGGCTGGGTTTTCAGGCGGACGGCACATGGAATGTGCCTGCTCCTTTGACTTTTGTCAGCTGTGTCAAGGCAACAGAGCGTTGTACTGTCGTCCAAGGGTTCGAGATTACACCAGATGGGGTTCGAACTTCCCGATGGGAGGATGACTTGAATATAAAAGCAAATGAGGCGAACCGTCCGACCTCTGAGAGAGATGGAAATCCTCGAGTTTCCCGCAAATTTTCTCGCCGCAAGCGTACATAGATGGACCGTTGTACCGAGGATTCAAATTTTTTCATGCTTTCGTGTTAGATTGTTGAAACATAATGTGTTCTTAGTTTGCCAGACCAATTTTTATCTGTTCTTTCGTTAAAATGACTTATGCCAGACTTTCCGGAAACTCGAATCAGCCTGCTCAAGCGGCTGCAGAACGGCCAGGACGAGACTGCGTGGGCAGAGTTCCACGAAATCTATCGACCTGTTTTGGCACGAATGGTGGCAGCGGTTGGTTTGCCATCGAGCGATCAACAGGACGTGGTTCAGGAGATTTGGATCGCGATCTACAAAGGAATCGAAAAGTACGAAGCTCGCTCTCATTCTTTTGCATTTCGTGGGTGGCTCGCCAAAATTGCTAGGAATACCGCGATCAACTATTTAAGTCGCAAGAGCCCGCAGCGAACCGAGTCCTTGCACAATGGCGCCCTATTAACCGACCGGAATTCAACCAAAGAGATTCTCAAGGAGCAATGGGATCGAGAATACCAAAGGCAAGTGTTGCAATGGGCTGCGATGCGAGTAGCTGCGCGCGTTTCTCAATCCACCTTTAGCGCGTTTTGGAGAACCGTAGTTGAAGGAGAATCTGTTGAAAAAGTTGCGAGGGAGCTTGGGATAACGCCAGGCTCTCTTTATGTGTCTCGTGGTCGAATCATGGCAACCCTTAGGCAAGAAGTGGAATCACGCGAATGTGCAGAGGAATAGCCTAAACATGGTAGCGAGTATTTGTGGTGAAGAACGAAAAGACTGGGGACGCTTGGTGGAAAATAGTTTGCCCACCTCAGAAGCCCAAAAGCTGACAGCTCACTTGGAAGTTTGTGAGACCTGTCGAGAGAAGTTCGAATCGCTTTGTGCGGACGCCTCTTGGTGGAAAGACTCGTCGAGAACATTGCAATTGATAGAGAGGGAATCCGGTGCATTCCATTCGATTGATCGATCGAGCCGGAGAGACTCGCTAGTCGGGATAGAAGATGACAAGCGCAGCACCGTTGCGAAGGGCTCACCTCTGGTAGTCATTTCTGGTTTAAAGCCATCGCAAGAGCACGACGCGTTGGGTGAACTCGGAGATTATACGGTACGCGAAGTCATTGGATACGGCGGAATGGGGACCGTGCTAAAGGCATGGGACAAACGACTGTCACGCGTCGTCGCGATAAAAGTTCTCCATCCGCATCTTGCGATGAGCGGTGCCGCTCGCGTTCGTTTTGCTAGGGAAGCACAATTGGTTGCGAGTATTTCCCATCCGAATGTGGTGCCCATCCATGATGTTGCCGACGACCATACGCAACCTTACATTGTCATGGGATTTGTGTCTGGAGGGTCGCTACAAGACAGACTGGATGGGGAGGGCCCGTTATCGTTAGAAGAATCGCTTCGAATCGGATTGCAGATCGCAGAGGGGCTTGAGGCGGCGCATTCACATGGTTTAGTTCATCGCGATATCAAACCGGCCAATATCCTGCTGGAGGCGCGATGGCAGCGGGTCTTGATCACCGATTTTGGACTGGCGAGAGCTTTAGACGACTCCAGTGTTACGGCTAGTGGACATCTTGCCGGCACGCCTCAATACATGTCACCCGAGCAATCTCGCGGCGATAGGGTTGATCATCGAAGCGACTTGTTTAGTCTCGGGAGTGTTCTCTACGCAATGCTTGCTGGGAGGCCCCCTTTTCGTGCTGAGACCGCCGTAGCAATCATGCAGAAGGTCAGTCGAGATCGGGCGAAACCAATTCATGAAGTTCAGGATCATTTGCCCTTCTGGGCTCACCAGCTTATCGAACGACTTCATGCCAAGAACCCGAATGATCGAATCGCGACAGCGGTCGAAGCAAGCAGTTTGATTCGTTGCTGTTTGCAGCACGTACAGAATCCATCGAGTGGACCATTGCCTCGCGGATTTCATGTAACGCAAAACAAATCGGTGCGACCGATTTTACAAGTGACTGCAGTACTCTTGACGGTTTTGCTTTGTGCGCTCGCATTTGCAAATTGGCAGAACCCCGTGGTGACTCCCGTCCAATCTTCACCGATTCCCTCGGCGGGAATGAACGCAATTGTGCCTAACGATTCTCCTGCGCACGTTGGTGTTGAAAATCAGAATTGGATGAACGCTGGCCCATTGCCACAAGACGAATTACTGCGTGAATTGTGGAAAGAGGGTGCGACGAGCTGGCGCAACTCCATTGACTTTCAATTGGATTTGCTTTTGCAGGAGATTTCGGATGTCGGTGTTGAAGTCCGGAAGTGAACGAGTTAGTGAACGACTACCCGTGAGGAGAATACGATGAAATTGAGCTTTTTTGAACGTACAATCACTTGTTGCCTGTTCGGTGCTGCCACGATGGCGGTTGCAACAGGGATGAAGAAGGTGGATCCCCCTTCGGAAGGCGATTCGAACTTGGTTGCATTTGAAGCGATGCCGGATGATGAGGATCAGCTTTCGGACGAAGAGGCAGCCGAAGAATCAGATGAACATTCCCTACAGAGACTCATCGATCAAGTTTCCGATGCTTCCAAGGAAGAGAGGAGCGAAAAGCGCGACGCCTTGAAACAGGCATTGGCCCAAATTTTCCGAAAAAGGACGGAAGCCCAACGACAACGGATCGCCGGTATGCGGGAACGACTTGAAGAGATTGAGTCACAGTTAGAAAAGCGCTCCAACCTTGAGGAGCAAATAGTTGAGAGGCGACTTGGAGAGCTCCTAGGCGAATCCGACGAGCTGAGCTGGGATCACGAGCCATCGATTAATTTGGATGCGAACAGCAAGGAAGGTCGGGATGCGGAGTTGCTTGGTCGGGAGTTCGTATTCGAGTTCCCAAAGGAATTTCCAAAAGAATTTCCACAGGAGTGGGCAACGAGGTTGGACTTCGACAAATTCAAAGCCGCGCAAAACTTTTTTCAAAAGAGTCGAAAAGAGGCCGAGCAGGCAGCACAACGCGCTATCGAAATGGAGAAAAGCGTTCGCGATACCAACCGCGAATTGCAGAATGCCGAGGCCATGGCCCGTTCAAAAGGACTCCTCGATCGCGCACGGGCTGAAAAGGAACGGGTCGAAAAGGAAATGAGATCGACAGAACGGCATGGTCTATCGCAGGAGTTTCGAAGCCTGCCTCGGCTAGAGTCACTTCGTGAGACACTGCGTGAATCGAAAGAGACAAACGGAACGCAATTGGAGGAGCGGGTTCGAGGCACGGCCGAAGAAACAGGTGTATTGAAGGCAAGGATTGAATCGATGCAACGTCAATCCGAGCTACTTAAGAAGCAGCTAGATGAGCTAATTAAGAAGAAGCAAAAAGGTACTGAGCGGTTGTAGAATGAGTGCTCTATCCACATTAGATTCTTGGGTAGCGAAACTTGTCGAGCGTTTCGGCAAGTGCAAATCGACGAAAGTCTTGACGACTTTCGCTACGAGACAAAATCATCAACCCCAATTTCTAAGTTGAACAAAGCACTAGTTCGAGCGGGGCAGAAATGGTTTCCAATGACAGAACTAAATCGTATGGTACATCCATACCATGCGATTGACTCGTTGGCACGCATTCGGTTGCCAGCTTAACGGCGGTGAGCAACGCTGGAGCGCCCGTGCGAATCGATCCGTAAAGATGATCGATTCCCAGGAATTCGGCTGCATCGAGAGTGATCATCTTCAGTATTGATTCGGAAGCCACTTCCGGGTGATCGACACGGATCTTTTTCGCTTCGCTCCAGAGATTCAAATCCGGATTCGAAGCACGCGAGTCCGTACCAATCAAATGCCTCACCCCGAGTGACTGCCGCTCGGCAAGAGGATACTGATGGCTTTCTTGATTCCGATGCCCAAAATGACGATGTGTTCGAGGGCAATGCACGATTGCCATCGATTGCGATCTCATCGCCAACTCTCGCAAGTTGCTTTCGGACAGGTAGTTTCCATGCGCGACGATCGCTTTTGCAGAAGTGGTGAGCAACGCTAAATGTTCCGAAACTTGTCCCAATTTATTGAAGTAATCTTGGTCAAGGTTCGGGCCAAGTAATTGTTGAAATCCGCCGCTTCGATGCTCGAGCCAAGCGACCTCATCAATCGATTCGCCTAGATGCATGGTGACCAGTCGCTGGCTTGCGTTCGCCAATTCAACACACAACTTAGTAGCCGCAAGAGATGTCGTGTAGGGTGCATGCGGTGCGTATCCCATTGCCATTACAACCTTGGACACAGGCGCAATGATTTGTTCCGCAGCGAAGGCAATCGTCTCGGTCAGTCTTTGTTGGGCGACGTCAAGTACCTCAATGCAGGGCTGAATGACGATGGGTGCCAAGGGGCTACGCAAGGGTCTTGGATTCACTAACAATTCTTCGACAGCGTTTTCAATCCAAGTTTGATCCCAGGGTTGTGTTGTCATATCAATGATCCAACGGACACCTGCAGCGTAGGATTCCCGAATACCGGACTCGATCGCAAGTCGCCTTGATGTTTCGTTTTTCTCAGGAGTGCTTTGCTGAAGACTTCTGTAAGCTAAAAGTTGTCCAATCCAACTCGAAAAGGAGTTGCCAGCGGGGATTGGGATTTGCATGGAGCTAAATTCCAAATGGCAATGGGAATTGATAAGCCCTGGCAATATGGCATATCCATCCAGGGCATATCGCTTTGCCGATTGGAACTCCGCTGGCAGACCCGGGCCCACAAAAACGATGATTCCGTTTCGGATAACGACCCATCCGTTTTCGATTGGAGTGGTTGCGATTGGCATGATCCAATCCGCAGTTACCCCAAGTAACTCGTTCTCTCGAATCACTTGGCTTTGGAGACCGCCAATTTCATGGATTCTAGTCCCCTGGCGGCGACCAAGTTCGGATCTTGGGTCCAATAGGTTCTGTTAAACAACTCGAGGGACAATACGCCATCGAATCCACTTGCAAAAACGGTTGATAGAATCTGACTCACTGGCGCAATGCCATCGCCAGGGTAGACGCGATCAGCGTCGTTGATTTTATCTCGAGCCATATCAGGGTAGTCGTTCATGTGGAAGACATGGATTCGCTTTCCAGAGAGCAATGATAGATCATTGAATGAAGAACCGCCTTTATACAAGTGATAAATATCGGGCAAGACGCATGCGTCGGGATGTTGGGCGGCAGCGGCGACATAAAGAACTTCCGACAGTTTCGACAAGTTCTTGGAGAAACCCCAAACCTCAAGTTGTGCGACGCAACCCGCTGACTTGCCTACCTCTAATAATGCGCGATAGCGTTCGCCGGCTTGCTCCAGATTTAGTGGGCCTGAATTAGTCGCTCCGGCAGGTGGTGCCGCGATTCTAATCCCGCCGATCGCCGTGACGGTATCCATGTCCTTGCGGGCTTGTTCCAGCCCCTTTTTGCGAGCCTCTTCATCGTCAACGATCCAATTGGCAAATGCAATCGAGCTTTCAACCGTGAGCCCTGCGTCTACAATTCGCTTTCTGAGATCGGGTAACGTTCCACCTTCAGCGGTATACTTGTTGATGTCTCTTAGCCAAAACTCGATGGAATCGTAGCCTGCTTTTTTTGCGATCGCAACTTGTTCAATGATCGGGACGACCTCGCCATGAATTGTGCTTGTGTTGAGGCAATATTTCATTGATCTGGTCCTTTTCACTGCGGTTGAAGTGGTGGGGGAAGCGATTGACGCGGATGGCATTGAGGTCATTCCTAATACCGATGCAGAAGCTGCAGCGATCGCCGTTTGTTGGAACAACCGTCGAGAAACCGATTCGATGGGTAGAGACATAACTATTTATTTGAGGGGGGTTTTGGGATTGGGATTTGGATGGGCCAAACAGCGAAACTGACGACAATTAGTACTGAAGCATACATCCAGTCCGACAACAACAAAAGCATGGCAAAAAGGAAAAGGTAAGTCATCCATTTTCCCAGCCAATGCAAAACGCTTTGCGATAGACAAAAAAGAATCGCTACTTGCGTTAAGATAACCGAATGAGTCAACACTTGGCCAAGCCATTGCCAGCCATCGGAAAGGGATAGCAATCCGCGAGATTGTTGGGTCAACAGCCATCCCGCTTCGCCATTCCACCAAATGGAATTTGCAAGCATGTGGGATAAGCTAAAGGCGATCCAAATCCAAAAATGGCATCGCATCAAACGCAATACGAAATTGACGCTTATTCTGGGATCGCCACTCGACAACCCAGGGCGAAAGGTCCAAATCGTTCGACCATTATCGATGATAAGGTATGCCATTAATGCGGTCAGCAAGGGCTCATGCATCGTAGTCAATAACGGTGCTCGATGGTGAAACGTGCCAAGACAAAACCATACAATGAACGGCGAGAGGCGTGATCCAACGCCTGCAATGGTTGCTGCGCTTGCAACCAAGCCTAGTCCAGCAAACAGCCCGGTGCTATCTGGATACCAGTACAACCAAGACCATCGGTATAGGCTGCCAGTCCCTTCGACTTCGTTGCCAACCAAATAGCGACCGGCGTCTACATTAAGCCAGCCATTCGGGCCAAGCCAGTCGTCGCCACCTAGCAGCAGAGTTAGGAAATGCAAAATCGCCACGACTCCAGCCCCGATACGCACACAGGAAAGAAGGCTAGGATCTTTTGGAACAAACCACGCTTCGATCCACCATTTTGTCGTTTCTCGCAAATGCGAATTCACTGGTTCACCTGCACCGTTTCGTGGGCTCGCACAGACCGGTGGCTATCAATTTTTGGGATAAACCCGAATTCGCCGCTTGGAAATCGTGCCAAGGCTGCTTCATAGAGCACGCTATCCGCTTCCTTCGACAGGTTGGATTCGGAACGTTTCAAGAGCCGAATTTTTGAAATACGCGATGCATTTCCTGAGCCTCCTGCTTCCAAATGCAGAACAATCGATTTTAGAATTCGCGTCAGTCCTTGTGAATCTTCTCCGATAGCCAATTCGGACAGGACATGGAGCAGTCGGTCGAACTTTCTTTTTTCGTTGTTTGAGTTATCGGAATCCAGGGTGGGTACCCAATGATTATGTCCGGCCTCGTGCTCTACTAGAAGTTGGATGCTGCCCGGTCTATTGTTTTCCGAAATCCACTCAATCGGTAACATTTCTTGATACCAATTGGCACCGATTAAATAGGGTTGTAGCCAAACGATTGCGGCGTCTTGAATAGAGGAACGACGCCAATTGGCACTATAGGAGATTGCGACCGAGAACAAATGCAACATCAGCAAAAAGCTAATGAGAATTTGCCAACGCCAACTGGTGAGCGAGGGAGGAACAGATTGTTGTTGTCGTATTATTTTGCTCACCGAAGAATCAAAAATGGCTGAAACGCTGTGTCGCATTGATTGGCGGGCAACGCAAGGTGGGTTAACAGTTTAATTGCAGTCTCGCTGTAGAAAACGAAAAAACCGAGCTGAATTTCAACTGAAAATTCAACTCGGTTATCTAAGTTTTTTTTCGCAATCCTTACCTGGTGGGAGTAGGTTTGCATTGGAGACAACAGCTTACGCTGCTGGAGCCTTGTCGCTGACCGAAGCTGGCGCAACTGGAGCTGCTGGTGCTGCTGGTGCTGCTGGTGCTGGCGGCACAACAGTGGAGGTGCCGATAACACCAGCGTCCATTGTTGTTCCGCAGGAGCTGCAACCGGATGAAACCGCTGGAGCGGAGATGTAGGACTCCATGGAACCTGACATTGCAACGCCACAACCGCAGCTTGGAGCAACTGGTGCTGCACAACCGCAGCTTGGTGCTGCTGGTGCTGCACAACCACAGCTTGGTGCTGCTGGAGCTGCACAACCGCAGCTTGGTGCTGGAGCTGCACAACCACAGCTTGGTGCTGCTGGTGCTGCACAACCGCAGCTTGGTGCTGGAGCTGGACAGCACTTTGGTGCTGGAGCCGGAGCACAGCATGCAGGAGCGCCACCGCACTTGCTAGCCCTCTTGTCCTTGATCTTGGCGAGCAAGCCGCCACCATTGCATCCGTTATCCTTTTTCGCATGCAACTTAGCCAAAAGGCCTTGTCGTCCGCCGCATCCGCCGCAGTCTGCCATTGCTACTGATCCGAAGCTAACTGCGAAAGCTGCCAACGCTAGGGATGCAAATCGTACTGTATTCATCAAAATCTTCCTCCCGAGAGAACTAAACATGGATCCACGCAACGCCACGATGTACTTCCTGAGTTATGGACCTAATCTGCCAGAAACGTCTCTGGCGCTCCGAGCCGCAATGGCTGCCGTGGTTAACCTACGGTGGCAGACATTGCCGGTTAGGGGCTTTGCGTAAAATTGGTAAGATGGAAGCGTAGCAGACTGTTTTATCGTGTCAACAACCTATCTCAATCAATGCTAGCTCCGGACCAATGCGTTCTATTGACGCGAAAAAAAGGAATTGGCCCTCAACAAAAAGGTGTACATTTGCTACATTCCCGATCGTCTAGGATAGGCGAGTAGCGTTTTTTTGGTTTTTTCGAAGCTGGCGAGGAGATTTCAGCCGTGTTTTTCCCTTTGGCGATGCTTTCCCAATATGTCTTTGGCCCATTACTTTTCCTCATTTCCGTTTTTATCGTTCTGATTATTTTGCTTCAGAGGGGTAGAGGTGGTGGATTGACCGGAGCACTGGGTGGGGCAGGCGGCGCGAGCGCATTCGGGGTGAAAGCCGGAGATATTTTCACCCGAATAACAGCGGTTGCCGTCTTGCTATGGATTGTGTTGTGCGCAGTAACCTGTTTCTGGTATTTGCCCACTAAGCTCAATATCGCAACCACTCCGTCGATTCTGTCATCCGAAAAGTCAGAAAGCTCAATGGGCGGAATGGGAGGCCTTGGGGGCGAAGGGATTGGCGAAGCTGGCAAAACTGGTGGATCCATCGATGGTGCCGTGCCATCCATCGCTCCTGAGCCCGGCAAAACGAACGGAGCCATCGAATTACCCCCGGCAGCCAACACGCCGTCGTCGCCGCTCGCGTCACCTGCCTCGAGCGATCCGGCGTTGCCATCGGCGCTTACTCCTCAGTCGGCTGACATCCTAAACGAGGCAACCCCTACGGTACCAAAGCCTTAGTTCCTCACCCAAGTGCATTTGCAAATTCGGCAGTCTTTTCGCTAGGTATTCATTCATTGTTACTAAGTATGACCGGGCATGGTCAGGCCTCTAAGGTGTTCGGCGATTTCGCTATCGATGTTGAAATCCGCACGGTTAATAACCGTTACCTCAAAGTCGTTTCTAAAATATCAGATTGCGTTTCTTCGCTTGAGCCGCAACTCGAATCTATCGTCCGCGACTACTTGAAACGTGGGAGTGTAACCGTATCGGTTCGAGTTAATCAATCCGGCAAAAGCAACGCATCCCGCATCAACAAAGAAACGTTAGAGGATTACCTTTCGCAGTCAAAACTAATTGCAGACAGACTTGGAATTTCGATTCAATACGACCTTGGTGAGATTCTGCTTTTGCCTGGAATTCTGGAGTCTACGCGTCAAAAGGACGACGAAGCGTTGTTGGGCGAAGTCCAGAAAGTTGTGAAAGCTGCATTAACGGACCTTCAGTCCATGCGAAGCAAAGAAGGGGAGGCGATTCGATGCCAGTTTTTGGAATTACTTTCGCAAATTGCAGTTCATAAATCGTCCATTGAATTGAGAACACCCGAAGTTGTATCGGAATATCGGACTAAACTAGTGTTACGCATCCGGAATGCACTATCCAATTTAGGGCACGAGGTTACAGAAATTGACTTACTTCGAGAAGTGCTTATTTATACCGACCGATGTGACGTTTCTGAGGAAATCACTAGGTTGGCAAGCCATCTAGATCAGTTCCATTCCGCACTTTCCCAAGCAGAAAGCCAGGGCAGGCGTCTCGATTTTTTAATCCAGGAACTTTTTCGAGAAACGAACACAATCGGTTCGAAGGCCAACGATGCACAGGTCTCAAAGCTGGTTGTTTCGATCAAGACCGCAATTGAACAAATAAGGGAGCTAGTCCAAAATGTGGAGTAGGTCGTCATCTATGAACCATTCCGGAAAACTCATAATCGTCTCTGGTCCGTCGGGGTCTGGCAAATCCACCGTTGTCCGGCAGCTCCTTGCGCAATCGGAACTTCCTCTGACTTTGAGCGTTTCGGCTACGACACGTCCGCCTAGACCAAGCGAAGTAAACGGGCGAGAGTACATTTTCCTTACGGACGAAGAATTCCAAAACCGTCGCAATTCCGGGCAGTTTCTCGAATGCAAAGAAGTATTTGCCCGAGGATATTGGTACGGAACGCTGCGAAACGCGGTTTCGGCTGGCCTAAAAGAAGGAAAGTGGGTAATCTTAGAGATTGATGTTCAAGGGGCTCTTGCGGTGTTGCAGACCTACCCAGAGGCAATCACCATCTTTGTCCACCCCGGTTCGATGGCCGAACTTGAAAAGCGGCTTCGAAACCGTGGCACGGAAAATCATGAATCGATTCAACGTCGCCTCGACGTAGCAGCGGAAGAATTGGCCCTAAGGCATCATTACACACACGAAGTAATCAACGTCGATATCAATACAACCGTTCAGCAACTTTGCAATTTGCTTGTGCAGTACCAGGGAGAAAAGGTTCCATGCTCGAAGAATTGAAAGAAGAATTTATCGTCAACAAAGTTGGCGGTCGCTTCAAATTATCCACTTTGATTCAAAAGCGTTTGGTTCAAATCAATCGAGGCAGCAGACCATTGGTTGAAATGAATACCGACGACAAAATGGAAGTTGTTATTCAAGAGATTTTGCAAGACAAGATTTTTTTGACGACATCCGGTGAACTCAAAGTACTGAGCGAGACGGCTGACTTAGGTGACCTGTTGGACTTGGATACTAGCGATCTTTAATAATCGCTGAACTCGGTACAATTCAGACACGCTTTCTTGCGGTGGATGTTGAATGAATCATCGCGTAGTTGTCGGCATCTCGGGCGGCATCGCCGCTTACAAATCAGCGGCACTTGTAAGCCGCTTGGCGCAACGTGGTTTAGATGTTTTTGTCGTGCTAACCGACGCCGCACAGCAGTTTGTCGGCCCGGCAACATTTTCTGCCTTGTGCAATCGCGCTCCTGTTGTGAGCGCATTCGATCCGCGATTCCCACTAGGTCCGCACATCGAACTGGCATTGGACTGCAAGCTCTTCATCGTTGCACCTGCCACAGCCCATATCATCGCCAGTTGTACGCTGGGATTAGCGGATTGCCTGCTTTCCACTCTCTACCTCAATATGGAATGCCCCGTCCTGTTCGCACCCGCAATGAGCACTCCAATGTGGGAAAAACCAGCCGTCATGCGCAACGTAAATCAACTCAAGTCCGATGGCGTTCATTTCGTTGGACCAGACTCCGGTTGGCTTTCATGCAGACGCTTGGGTGCAGGACGGATGTCTGAACCGGAAGCGATTCTGGCAGCATGTGAGCAATTCCTAGTGTGAGGCTCTGGTTAGGTAGACTTGCATGGCACAAATTGTTATTACCTCCGGACCTACGCGACAATATCTTGACCCAGTTCGCTACTTGACAAATGGCTCGAGCGGACGCATGGGCGCTTCGCTGGCACAAGCCGCAATTGAATTGGGGCATACTGTAACCGTCGTAAGTGGCCCTGTTGCTGTCGCGTACCCATCCGCTGCAAAGGTAGTTGAGGTCGTCACAACTCAGGAAATGCTTGAGGCCACTCGAATCGCGTTTCATTCTGCAGACGGCTTAATCGGTGCAGCAGCACCGTGTGACTACATGCCAAAACAAATCGAGAAGCATAAGCTATCCAAAACGGGCGAAGGGCTCGAATTGTCCCTGATCGAAACGCCGGACATCGTAGCAACCCTCGGTGCGTTGAAACTTGCTCGCCAATGGGTGGTTGGCTTTGCACTGGAGACACAGGACATCCGATTCAGAGCAATCGTAAAAATGTCTCGCAAGTGTTGCGACATGATGGTATCCAATAGCGCAGAGGCGATGAATGCCGACGACAATGCAGTCGAAGTCATTTTGCGCGACGGCAGCATATTAGGTACTTTGACTGGTCCAAAGTTGCATGTGGCTCGTGGAATCCTGAGTCACATTCAAAAACAACTGATTGATCTACCAAAATGAGTTCCATTAAAAGCAATATCTCGGACTTGCCGGATACCACCACACCCTTGGACGTCTTGGTCGTTGCGCCGCATCCAGACGATGCTGAGTTAGGCATGGGCGGAGCGATATGCAAAATGATTTTGCAAGGGAAAAAGGTTGGAATAGTTGATTTGACCGATGGGGAACCGACACCGTATGGAAGTCCTGAGATTCGGAGCCAGGAAACAGCCGCAGCCTCAAAGGCACTCGGCGTTACATGGCGATTTAATTTGGGATTGAAGAACCGTTCTCTCGAACCCACACTCGAAAATCGGCATCGACTCGCCGGCCTTTTTCGATTGGCTCGGCCTCGATGGATTTTTGCTCCGTATTGGTCTGACGCACATCCTGATCATACTGCTGCGACAGAACTTGTCGAAGCAGCAAGATTCTGGGCAAAATTGACCAAGAGCGATTTAGCCGGTGAGCCATACCATCCTGAACGAATCTACTATTACTTTTGTATTCATCTAAAAATGGTTCCCCAACCTGCCTTTATCTTGGACATAACGGATCAATGGGCCGCCAAAGCGAACTCGATCGACGCCTATCAGAGCCAATTTGTTACTGGACGTCCAACTCAGCCCCTTTTCATTGAAAAGCTGCGCGAGGACGCTGCGTTCTGGGGGAGAGCAATTGGTGTACGATATGGGGAGCCGTTTGCTTCGAAAGAGCCTATTGGAATGAAGCATCTGGATTCACTCGTGTAAAAAGTAGCGGTCAAACGATGACAAACAAGAATCAAAAAAGAATTCCCCTCACGAGTTTTTTGCTTTGCCTGGTTTTCATTGCCGTCAGCGGTTGCCAGAAGCCAAAGGGACAGGCGACTCCTTCTGCGAAGTTAAAAGTGGTCGCAACAACAGGGATGGTTGCGGACATGGTTAGGCAGATCGGTGGCGATTATGTCGACGTGGTTCAGTTGATGAGCAGCGGTATTGATCCGCATTTGTATAAAGCGAATACGGATGATGTGATAGCGATCAAGCGAGCTGACGTGGTCTTTTACAACGGCTTCAAACTCGAAGGCAAAATGAGCGATCTGCTTGACGTCAATAAAAAAGATTCAACGAATGCCAACAAAATTCATATTGCACTCGTGGATGCAATCCCGAAAGAAGCAGCCATCGGCGATCCTGAACACGAAACCGCCGACCCGCATGTTTGGATGGACGTTTTGCTCTGGTCCTCAACCACCGTTTTGATTGAGAAAGAGCTCAAGCGGCTTGTTCCTGCTCAATCCGAATTCTTCACTGAGCGCGCCAAGCTGTTGAGGGAGCGGTTGCAAAAACTCGATGAGCTGGGAAAAAAATGGATCAACACAATTCCAGTCGAACAACGCATCGTCATTACGTCTCATGATGCGTTCCGGTACTTTGGGCGGCAGTACGGGCTACAGGTAGAAGGGATTCAAGGAGTTTCGACCGCTACCGAAGCAGGATTGAGGCGCATCGAAGAACTCGTAAATCTGCTGGTCGACCGAAAGGTTCCGGCAGCATTTGTAGAATCGAGCGTACCCAGAAAATCCATCGTTTCCATTCTTGAGGGAGCGGCAGTGAAAGGTGTGAAAGTTTCGGAAGGAGGGGTGCTTTACTCCGATGCGATGGGAGCAACGGGAAGTGGCGCGGACACATATGAAGGCATGATGAAACATAATTTCAAAACGATTACAACTGCACTTGGTGGCAATCCAACGGAATGATGGACGCCGCAATACGAATAGCCGACTTGACAGTCGCATACCAACGCAAACCTGTGCTTTGGGAAATCAACCTCTCAATCCCGCGAGGTGCACTCGTTGGTTTGGTTGGTCCGAATGGCGCGGGAAAAAGCACCCTTATCAAATCGATCATGGATATGGTGCCTCGCATTTCTGGTACCGTGGAAGTGCATGGGCAATCGTTAGCGATGCAGCGTCGCAATGTCGCCTATGTCCCGCAACGCGAATCGGTGGATTGGGATTTCCCAGCTACTGTTTTGGATGTTGTAACTATGGGGCTCTATCGCGAGATAGGCTGGTTCATGCCAATTCGCAAAGAGCACCGTAAACGTTCCATCGAGGCCTTAGAACAGGTCGGAATTGCAGAACTCGCCGATAGGCAGATCAGTCAACTTTCCGGTGGTCAACAGCAACGCACATTCTTGGCACGGGCATTGGTCCAATCCGCAAATGTTTTTCTGATGGACGAACCGTTTGCTGCAGTCGATGCTGCAACAGAGCAATCTATTATTCAAGTGCTTAGACAACAGCAGTCGTTAGGCAAAACGATTTTGGTGGTTCACCATGATCTTCATACGGTCCCTGAGTACTTTGACCATCTCATCTTGCTCAATGTTCGCGCCGTTGCATGGGGTACAATGAGTACGACGTTCACCCCCGAAAACCTGCGTCGGACGTATGGCGGTAGGCTCACCTTGTTAGAGGAAGTGACGGAAGCGATGCGCCGCCGAAGCCTCACCAAGTAGTCGGACCACTACTCTCAATTGGAATCGCCTCCTAAAAGACTGGCTTTGAACATGATTCGTCGATCCTTTTTTTGGCTTATCGCCATGGCACGTTACGCCAACGGTTGCATATCAACATATGCAGCCGCAGCCGAGCTTCTAAATATCGTCGAAACGGATTCGACCATCACAGTCAATCACGGTGACAAGACGGTATTGGTCTACAATAAAGTATCGCCTCCAGTTCCAGAAGGTTTGGATCCCATTTACAACCGAAGCGGATTCTTGCATCCCATTGTTACGCCCAAGGGCAGGACCATTACGCAGGCGTTTCCTGCGGATCATCCGCATCAACACGGAATCTTCTTCGCATGGGTGAAGACAAAGTATGGAGATCGATCCGTCGATTTCTGGAACCTTGCTGGCAGAACCGGACGAGTTGTGCATGATCGTGTTGTTAACATTTTGCGTAATGATGAGGGGGTCGCATTCGAAGTGGATTTGATTCACCGTGCCGAAAATCCAACTGTCGATGTACTGCTAGAACGTTGGAAAATCACAGTCCCAAATCCAGTCGCGGACTTCTATTGCTTCGACATCGATTCCGAGCAGCGTGCACTCACCGAAACGCCTCTTGTGATCGAGAAGTATCACTACGGCGGAATGGCTTTTCGAGGCCTCACGAAATGGCTTACCAATGCAGATAGGGAAAAGATTGGCAGCGAGAAAATTCAGTTCGAACCGAGCGCGTTTCTCAACAATTCGGGCCAAGCTCGCAAAGAGGGAAATCATACCCCTTCTAGATGGGTGGCGTTTACGGGAACAATCGACCAGCAGCCCGTATCCATCACGGTTATGAGCGCGCCTCAGAACTTTCGATCGCCTCAGCCTGCTCGTTTGCACGACTCCAAGCCCTATTTCTGCTTTTCACCATGCGTGACGGATGCGTTCGAAATCTCCAAATCGCAACCATTGCGATCGAAGTATCGTTACTTGATAACCGATACACCGCCCGAGACCGAGTGGATCGAGGCGCGTTGGCTTGAAATGACAAGATGAGTTCCGCTTAGTCACGCATGACGCAAAGAAGTTCTCCTTGATGATAATGCATCGCAATGGATATGTACTCGAAAAACACCGTTCGCATTTGGTGGTGCAAGCGACGCTCATTACAACTGACCTCGGTTTCGACGAGACCGAATATGTGCGACGGACAACTGCACTTCAGCAGGCTTACCAAGAATCGACCTTGCCCGAAGTAGCTATAGCTAGGGCTCCGCTCAGTGACCTCGATCACAAGAAGCACTGGAATCTTGTACCGTTGGCGAGCGAGATGATCGCACCAAAGCGTTTGCGGTCGCCTGCATCATTGGGAAACGATGGGAGTCCTTAGCTGAGGTCGCATGTACGATGGATGCCGAGTCACTTAGGTGGCTCCTGCGAAGCGAGAGTCTTGGGCAAGAAACAATACATGCCCTCATTCAGTTCAAACCGGAATTACGGCCAAGGCTGAAAGCAGTCATTGGGAAGTTGTTTCGGGAGGCGAAACCCCGAATGCGATTTCACGAGTTGGCTTGGCTGCTCGTCTTTGCACCGGATTCGGATGCGATACAGGAGGGATTGGAAGAGGTTCGCGTTCGGCCCGCCGCAGCCCAGGAGTATCTTCCTATCATTAAAGCGAATCCTACCTGTTTGCCTGTGGTTATCGATGCCGCGTTTACTTCGATTCGCATGTACGTTGATAGCAGGATGCAGCGAAGTCTATTGACCAACGATTCAGTTCAAGATGCCAACGCCATCTATGAGCTTCTGCAACTTGACCCAGCCGTTTTTGCCCATTCGATTCCGTTTACGCCCCAAATGCTAATCGACAGATTGGAAATCATGGAGATGCTATACAAGAAAGGCAGAAACGATAGCTTCAAACCTCGGTTCGAAGAGCTTGTTTCCATTACGAAAAAGCCAGCCAAGAAGAAACGAAAGAGGAGCTAAAGAAACAATCACTTGGCGACTCCGTTCTTACCAATGAAAACAGGGAGGGAGCAAAGAGCAACTACCGCTCGACTGTTGCTAGCGATAGCCAACCGTCAAGGTCTCGATCCTGGGTTGCGTTTGCAAATCGAAGAGGCAGGCCATTCGCTAACGGGTTCAAGACTCGCAACCCAATCGTGTATTTTCCCGTTGGCATATCTGAAAGATCCAGCGAGTCGCTCCAGACCCGTGGTGGTTCGTTTGGCAGTATTCCAGGAAGTTTGCCGGTGGACTGCATCGTCTTGTAAACTTTGCCTGCCGCTATCAGCCCGTATTCTGCTTTCCAGTCGTAATAGAACGGAGCCACCCCTCGATTCTGCAATTCAATTTGAATCCTGAGTTTGTTACTGTCGTCAACCAAATTGATGGAACGAACATGGAACTCATAACCCATGTGCTGTACTTCCGAATCGGCGAATTTTTTTCTTTCAGGGCTAGATTTTTTTCGGAACATGCCCGTATCCATTAGCCAAGAAACGTGTGTTTGATCGACACATTTTCTGAAGTTTTGTATCCTGATGTCGCCTGGGACTACGTCGAAAACCTTGCCCCATGCTTCGGGGCGGATCTCGCCTCCGATTGGATACGTCTGCCATTTATTCAATGCAGAAGAGCCAGCAAACTTGAGCGCGGGCATATAAAACCAGTCGTCTTCCCTTTTGCCAGTATCGAGTGTTGCCCAGGCAAAGGAATCATCGTGGTACCCAAACGGCCGATTGGCGTTGGACGCCTTGCCCCACGTCTCTTTGCCAGCGGGATAACGAAGCAAAACAGGGGTCACTTTGAATGCTGCTTCGTAGGCATCCATTACTTCCTCCTGTACTGTCTTCGACGCGAACAGCTCTTCCCTGGGATACGTATGCCATTCGCCCCAAGTACCGAGTAGGCCGGCGGTGATAAAACCGATCCTGGGGTCTCCGTCATACTTCGAGCCCAAGGCCGCAATAAAGTTCGTCAACGCAATACGAAGGTTCTTGTCCTCATAGTCGGGTGTCTCAACTTGGGCAGGTGGCAGCGGTTGTGTGTTGGTATTGAGATACTTATGTATCTTGAGGCCATCCGAGAGAAGGAATTCTGGGATGACATCGGTCTTGCCTGGGTATTCTAAGTAAACTCGAAAGACTGCTTGATGCCCGCGTTGAGCGATTTCATCCAATAGCTTCTCCATTGGACCCCAATAGCATGAGTCATACCCCTGCATTAATTGAGCGAATCCGATGTAGCTGAACTCCATGGAATGCGGGTAATGAACATTGGTATCGCTTGCATAAGGTACCAATCCCTTCAACGGATTGGATACAGGACTCGGGGCGTACTCCAGTTCAATTCGTTCATCAGCCTTGAGGGTGATCGAAACACTTATCAAAAAAACAGCAGTAAAAAAATGACTCATCTCATTCACTTCGTTTTGGACAGGCCTATTAGCCCTGTTTGGTCAATCCAATGCAATAATTCGACGGTTCGATAGCCTTAAGGAGCCCGTCCGTGGATTTGTTATGGCTGATTTTGTGATTCTCACAACCTATCTTGGCATGATATTATTGCTTCCCGTGAGGAAGGACTCTAAAACCTGCAAGAACCTGTATTTTTTTCACGAGGTGCTCGCACGAAGTATCTTTCTGAGCCAATGTTTGAAAAAGGAAACGAACCATGCAAGTCGACCGGCGGCAATTTACCACATGTCTAACCTCCACTGCATTATTGGGTGCGCTTTCAAGAAAGTCGCAGGCGAATCTGAATGGAGCTCAGCCCGTGTTCATTGCAACTTGGAAATTTGGACTACCAGCATGTCAAAAATCGCTAGCGACGTTGGGGCAAACCAATTCCATGCTCGATGCGATCGAGCAAGGAATTCGAGTCACTGAGGCAGACACGCAAGTCAACTCAGTTGGAGTTGGCGGTGCGCCGAATGCGTCGGGCATCGTTCAGCTGGATGCATGCATCATGGACGGCGAAACACATCAAGCGGGCTCCGTTGCGGCGTTGGAAGGCTATCCTCACCCTATTTCTGTCGCGCGCCGCGTGATGGAAAAAACCAAGCATGTGCTCTTGGTTGGTGCGGGAGCAGCCGAGTTCGCGAACGACCAAGGTTTTTCTAAACTGGAATTGCTAACGGACAAACAGAAGACAAAATGGGAAAACTGGAGTGCAGAGCAGGCAAATGCGAAGAGTCTCCAAATCCAAAATGCAGGCCCAGACAACCATGACACAATCGCTTTGCTGGGAGTTGACGCAACGGGACATCTTGCAGGTGGTTGTTCGACTAGCGGAGTGGCCTACAAGCTGCCGGGTCGAGTCGGCGATAGCCCAATCCTAGGTAGTGGACTTTATGTAGATGGAGAAATAGGGGCGGCAGGCGCCACCGGACTCGGAGAGAACGTCATGCGGCACTGCGGCTCCTTCTTAATCGTCGAGCTTATGCGATCGGGAATGAATCCGGAAATGGCTTGTCGTAAGACCATCGAGCGAATCGCTAAAATCGAGAAGATAGAGCCAGCTAAATTGCATGTCAATTTCTTGGCGATTAACAAAGCGGGCCAATGGGGAGCGGCTGGCACCGACGCCGGCTATCAAGTCGCTGTTGTCACTCGCCAGTCCGCTGGCATAGCAAAGCCGTTTTTGGTAACGTCGTGAAGTCTAGCCGAACAGAAAAAGGCTATGGCATTCGAGCCAAGTCGGTGGCTCGCAGCGATTCGCCAATTTACGAATGACATGCTCGGGAACTTGGTTTTCCCGCCCCTTATTTTGGCTCAAGATCGTTTCGAAGGACGGTTCCAAATAGACGATCTCGATTTGGGCATTGTACTGCGAGAAAAGATCCAGCCAACGCGCACGGGTTAATCGCATTGTATTGGTCGCGTTGAATGCAAACGAGGCTCGGTCACGAAGAAGTTCTCGGCAACGTTCTTGTGCCAATTGCGCGATAGTTCCTTGGTTGTCCGTCGGCTCGACTGAGAGCTCTTCTCGAAGGATATCCAATGACACAATCGGGAGCTCCGGTCGGTTTTTTGCAAGCCAGCTATCTTTGCCGCTTCCGGGCAATCCTGATATGAGTGTCACGGTGCAACGGAACTCTTCGTAGGGAACATAAAGCAAGTCCGGCGCTTTCTGACGGAAATAGACAAAGCGAGCATGATTATTTTGGAACGAATAGGGGCTCTGAAAACAGTCGAGCTCTTCCGCAAGCATTTTCCAATAGTGCAGGTTCTCTTCAGGACGGTTCATGGATTCGGTATCTCGCCCACGAGTGTCTGCGATCGCGAAAAGATATAGGAGACGGTTGCTGACAAGCCAGGACATTCGAACAACTTCTTGAATCGGATTATCTCGCTCGCCTAGGAAATTCGGTCGACCATGGTAACGAACCATGCGCGCTATTTCTTCCCTGATGGGCAAGTCGCACCCGATTTCACGCAGTAACCGTCTCGCAACATGTTCTCCTTGGACAGCGTGTTTGGGTGAAGTCACGCGTCCGGTTTCGGGATCGACTTCTGTCGTTATGGGCTTTGCAACGTCGTGGAACAAAGCAGTAAAAGTTAGCACTACTCGTTCGCGTGACGTGAGCGAAGTCCATTCATTAAGGCTGACAAGTTGCTCAAGCACACGTTTGGTATGGGTCCAAACGTCGCCTTCTGAATGCCAGTGAGCATCCTGAACGCATTGCGACATTGCGCTGCACCAAGCTTGCGACTCAGCCCAACGGATTATCTCGCTGAGTGAGGAATCTTTGAGCGTTTCCCATTTCATGACCAAATATCCACACCTTCGGCAAGTTGGTTAACGACCATGGTTTGCGACTGCCAGTGCGTACTCAGTTTCACGCGTTCGACAAACTCAGGCCGCACCATTTTTGCACGGCCGGTAACGATACCCTGGGACTCGGTTCGCAGATACAGACCCTCCATGAGATCGTCTGAGCATTGTGTCGTGGGATTATGAAATCGGCTCCCAAACCGCGATGGACCAATCAACGCAGCCAACTCCTTCCGAGAGAGTGACCCTTTCGAAAGGACTGGCACGGTTTCTATCCCGGTGTTTTCAAGGATTGACAGACGCCGATTCAGGTCCAAAAAAACGTCTTTTTTCTTATCGTAGATATCGAACTCAAAAAAGTAGTGTTTCAAACTTCGATAGTGGATCGAATGGCGAGCATAGACCCATTCTCCGAAAAGAATGAATTGATCGGCAAGTCGCGGTTCCAAAACGTTGCGTTTGACTGTCACCCACTGCTTGAACAAGTCGTATTGCGCATGCATTCCAGCGGTTATCAAGTGTCCACGGCATTGCAAAACTAAGTCACCATCATTCGAGAAATGGAGTCCTACGTTCGTGCCATCTATCTTTTCCTCAACGATGAGAGATGGGTCAGCAACAAACCGACTCGATTCCGATTCGCATAAGTGCTTATCATCGGCAGTTCCCCTAGATCCAAACAGATGCGGTGTTCGGGGGTATTTTATGATATCACCGTATGACGCCCCCATTCTGATTCTCCGCTTTATGACCTTTCGAGAGTGTGCCGAGTCCCACCAGACAACACCCGCCCGAATAGGTTCATGGTTATCCGTTAAAAAGTTCCTATCCGTACGTCTTCAACAGCTGACCATTGCTGAACGAATCTGGATACAATTGCAATAGGAACAAGGATACTCTGACAACGGAAGAATTCAGCTGCATCATGCCTCTAAAATTACTTTGGCACGCGGTTTTCAAGGTGGCCGTTCTTTGCCTTGCAGTGCACCCGCTGGAAACGTTGGGTGTTATTGCATTCGCTGACGAGCCAATTCCATTTAATCCAAATAAACTGTACGGCAGCGAACATGTTTCGAAGATTGAGATCTCGATGGAGCCACAATTGTGGGACAAGCTCCGGCTTCAGAAACGTGATTTCGCTGACTCGATGCTGGACCCGAGCACATCGACTTTTGACAACTTCCATGCTGATATCCGAATCGACGGATTTGAGATTCCCAATGTTGCCATCCGCAAGAAGGGATTCTTTGGCTCTGTCGACGACAATTTCCCATCGCTAAAGATTAAATTGGATGAGTACGTAAACCAGTCTCCCATGGGTTTGAGCAAGCGTCTCACGTTGAACAACAACAAGCAAGACTTGCCGTTGGTTAGCCAGTACATGGCTTATCGGTTCTTTAATCAAGTGGGGGTGCCTGCCCCACGTGTGGGATTTGCGAGTCTTTTTGTCAACGGTAAGCACTTGGGGGTTTACAGTGTTATCGAGACTTTGGACAAGCCATTTTTGACCGCCAATTTTGGATCCAGTTCAGGCGATCTCCTCGAGGGGACCCTGGCTGATTTTTCGAAGAAGTCTCTCAAAAGGATGGACCTCAAGTCTGGCGAAAACAAGACGTATCAAAACTGGAGAGTCAATGAATTGGCTGAGTTGCTAGAAGGTACAGAGCTCGACATGGTTCAATTAAAAGAGTTGATCGACTTGGATAGATTCTATCGCTATTGGGCGACGGAAAGCCTCCTTGCGTTTTGGGACGGATACAATGCCAATCAAAATAACTTTTTCGTTTACGATGATCCAAAGTCAGGTCGCATGCACTTCATGCCATGGGGGGCGGACTCGTTGTGGTCCACGATGTCTGGTCCCTTTGGAGGCTTTTCAAAGCCGAATGAGTCTGTGTTTGCGAACTCCCTCCTTTCAAACCGGCTTTTCAAGACAGAAGAAGGACGTGAACGCTACCGTCAATCGCTAAGCGAGTTGCTCGCAAAACATTGGGATGAAACGGCGATGAAGGGAAAGGTTGACGAACTGGCAGAGCTGATAAAACCGCATTTACACACACGGCAAAAAAACGCGGCTGGAGCTCAAAGAGAGATGAAAAGATTCATCGATACACGCAGGCAACGCGTTGATCGCGAATTGCAAAAATGGCCCGTCACGATTCCGGACAAAGCCCGACGCCCAACCTACGCGAATGAAGTTGGCGAAGCTTCAGGCGAGTTCGCCACGTTTTGGCAAACGACTCCAAAAGATCAGCAGTCTTCTGGCAAGCTCACGCTACGACTCGGCAATGAGGACGTGGAATTTCTCGCAATTAAGATCACAGCCAAGCGGTTTACGATGGGGTTTATGGGTTTTGGGGCACCGTCGGAAACGCAGCCGCCGATTGTCGAGTTCGCAGGGGAAAGCACAGCTGGCGAAAAATATGTCTTATCGTTGACTTTTGACAACTCTGACTTTGCAAATCCTGAAATGGCTAACGCAAACATAGGTATCCGTGGGTCGGTGACCAAGATTGGAACAGGTCCTCCAGCTGGGCCTATGGGTGGACCAAATATGAGCTGGTTGAAGGGGACATGCGAGTTGTCGGAGTCGTCGACCAAGCCTGGTTCGCCGGTCGTGGGGCAATTCCGGGGCAAATTATTTCGTCTCATTGGAGGATTCTTTGGAGGATGAAGAACAATTGGATTGCGTTCATGCGATTTTTTCTTTACTACGAAACCCCGGTCAAACCACCGGGCAAGCCGTACCCTCAACTGCGATTTCTTGACGAATTGCGAAAGCTACTGAGTCCAACCCAGGTTGGTCTGTCGCCAAAGCAACATCGATTAGGCCAACCGAATATCTCTCGCTACGTTCAATCCATTTTGCACGATTTGGTCGCCGATTCGGCAGTATCTGCGTGGCACTAGTACGCAAGATCGGGACTGCATATCATCTGTCTACGAGAAAGCGGAAAACGCACGAATTAGTCCGCCCGAACTCGGTTTTACAACGATTCAATCAATTTCACCGTTTGAAACTGGTAAAGTCCGCAGTTATTTGGACAACAAATCGATAGTTAAAGATGTCGAACGAATCTTCTAACCCGCAACAACTCACTACAGTCCCTCTGGTTGGGGTCGCGGTCAATGCTGCGCTGGCAATACTCAAGATTCTTACCGGTGTATTTGGCAACTCCTATGCGTTGATTGCTGATGGCATCGAGTCCACTTCGGACATTGTTACTTCTCTCGTGGTTTGGGGTGGCTTGCGGGTGGCAATTACGCCGGCCGACGATCAGCACCCATACGGCTATGGCAAGGCAGAGGCGCTAGCCGGGATTGTTGCCGCGTTGGCGTTGCTGGGAGCTGCGATGATTATCGCGGTTCAAAGCGTTCGCGAAATTCTCACGCCGCATCATTTGCCACATTGGTCGACGTTAATCGTTTTGATTCTTGTAGTGTCGATCAAAGTATGCTTAGCGAGGTGGGTTGGCAAGATCGGATCGGAGGTAGAAAGCACGTCGCTTCAGGCGGATGCCTGGCATCATCGTTCGGATGCACTGACGTCTGTCGCGGCCTTCTTGGGGATCACAATGGGTTTAGTTGGAGGGCCTGGATATGAGCCCGCCGATGACTGGGCAGCCCTGGTCGCTTGCTTCATTATTGCCTACAGCAGTTTTAGACTCTTATGGATGGCCGTAAGGGACCTACTTGACGCATCACCCCCAAAGCAATTTGAAGAGCGAGTAAGAGTACTGGCACTTGGCGTCGAAGGGGTTCAAGCCATCGAGAAATGCAGGATCAGAAAGAGCGGCACTGCCTACTTTGTTGAAATACATGTCGAAGTTGACGGGAGTGCAACCGTGCAAAAAGGACACGACATTGGCGGACATGTACGTAGCATATTGCGAGAATCGACCTTGAGGATTGCTGACGCTTTCATCCACATCGAACCCCACACAAGTCCTTCGAGCGACAACGGGCTTACCAAGTAGAGGGAAATGCAGGTACGGATTCCGCTCGCTTCATTGCGGTTCGTGAAGAGTCGATTCAGCGAATCGGACCTCTTGAAGCACACGCGAAAATCGAAGAATCGTTTTTTGTGGACGCAGGGTCCGCACGGAACATCTGACAAGAAGATAACCATAAGCCGACTGCGCGGCTCATAGGGCATGCGGTTATCTGTTTCTGTCGCCCATCGTTTGAACTGGATTGGCTGATTTTCCTAGTGTAATAACAACCTCATGGATTGTTCCGCCGTCGTGTAGATTCAAATAATGTTCCGATTGCTCAACTCCGTCGAGCGAGATCGATTGAATCGAATTGCCATGAACGCTGCAATTCACGGTGATATGGTAAAGCGAGTCTCGGAAATGATAGTGTATTTTGAACGACGGCCAGTCACGTGGAGGGCGAGGATTGAAACGGAGTTTATCGACTTCCAAATGCAGACCCAGTAGCGATTCCATGATGAGTCGATACATCCAGCCAGCGGATCCTGTGTACCACGTCCAACCGCCCCGACCCACATGTGGCTCCACTCCATAAACATCTGCTGCCACCACGTAAGGTTCTACACGGTACTTTTCGATGCCAGACGGCGATGAACCGTGATGAATTGGGTTGATGAGAGAAAATAGTTCCCAAGCTCGCTCCGTGTCACCCATCTCCGCAAAAGCCATCGCGGTCCAAATGGCACCATGTGTGTATTGTCCGCCATTCTCGCGAACTCCTGGTACGTAACCCTTGATATAACCTGGATTGAGTTCCGATTTATCGAACGGAGGATCGAGCAGTAATATTAAATGCTCATCGCTTTTAACAAGTCGCTTGTAGAGACTCTCCATTGCGATCGTTGTCCTATCCTGCGTCCCAGCCGCCGACAAAACCGACCAACTTTGTGAGATCGAATCGATCTGGCACTCTGAATTCTCCGATGAACCAAGTGGAGTTCCATCATCAAAGTAAGCCCGTCGATACCATTGACCATCCCAAGCCGATTGTTCAATGTTACCTCGTAATCGACCTGCTTCTAACTTGAGTCGATCCGCGGTGCCCATATCTTCGCGTAGTCGTGCAAGAGCAGCAAATTGGTTCAGGACTTCATACAGAAAGAACGCCAACCAAACACTCTCCCCTTTTCCATGCTGTCCGACGAGATTCATTCCGTCATTCCAGTCTCCACAGCCCATGAGAGGTAACCCATGTGATCCAAATTGCGATGCCTTATCGATAGCTCTCAGTGCGTGTTCGTAGATCGATCCGACATCTTCGGAGATTTGTGGAAGTTCGTAGTTCGCTTCCTCTTCGTCATGCAATAGTCTCGAAGTCAAAAACGGAATCGGCTCATCGAGCAATCCGGTGTCGCCTGTCATTTGAACATACCGGCATAGCGACAGGGGCAGCCACAAGAGGTCATCGGAGAAGTGCGTACGAACACCTCTTCCGACAGGCGGATGCCACCAATGTTGGACGTCCCCTTCGCGGTACTGCCGAGATGCAGCGCGTTGGATTTGCTCTCGGAACAAGCATGGCTCGGCATGAATGAGCGCCATCGAATCCTGGAGTTGATCGCGAAAACCATATGCACCACCAGACTGATAAAATCCTGATCGAGCCCACATGCGGCATGAAAGGGTTTGGTAAATGAGCCAACCGTTTGCCAGGAAGTTCACAGAGGAGTCTGGCGTTTCGATGCTCACCTTGCCCAGTGTTTGGCTCCAATAATGCCATATTTCTTTAAGCGCTTTGTAACTATTCTCAGTCCCTCTCGTTTTGAGAATCAGTCGTCGAGCCTCGTCGTCGGTTCTTGCAGAGCCAATTGTAAACATCACCGTCTTCTCTTGATCGTTCTCGATCGTCATGTGCGTTTGAATCGCAGCGCAAGGATCAAGTCCCGCTCCAGTGCGGTTGGAAAGCTTGGATTGACGCATTGCGGATGGGTTCGATGGGCCTCCATTGCGACCTAGAAACTCAGTGCGATCGCACGTAATTGTTCGATTGGTCTCGCTGCAATCAACGAAAGCAACTCGATCTGCAAATTCTGGACTATAGGGATTGCGTGCGAATATCGCATTGGTCACAGGATCCACTTCCGTCGAAACGTGCATAAGGGATTTGCTTCTCACTTCGCCAAGTACCCATTCCCAGTACCCAGTCGCAGAGAGTTTACGCTGCCTACCGGAGTGATTGGTCACTTTCAAGCGTGCATACTTAATGGGTTCATCGATGGACACGTAGATACACAATTCTGTTGTAATGCCGTCTTCGGTATAGTCGAACATGCTATACCCGAACCCATGTCGACTGACGTACGTTCCATTACCCCGAACCGGAGCGGGCGAAGGAGACCAGAATTGGCCTGTCTCCTCGTCTCTCATATAGATTGCTTCGCTGGCGGTATCCGAGACCGGATCATTGCTCCAGGTCGTGAGCCGGAATTCATGACTGTTCTCAGTCCAAGTGTAGGCGCTGCCGGTCTCCGAGATAACTGTCCCAATCTTGGAATTTGCAATGACATTCACCCACGGCGCAGGAGTCGCTTGACCTGGCCTAAGTGTCACGACGTACTCGCGCCCGTCGCGGCTGAAGCCACCGATTCCATTGGCGAATGCAAGATCCCGAATTGGGGGTTCCGGAGTAGCGACGGTTTCAAGACGCGTTCTACTTGGCCGAAAGCGCGGCATTGCCATCCCCGGGCGAATGCGTCGATTCACTTGATCAATCAGCGTTCCCGCATCATCTTGAAGCACAATGCGAGCAATGGTCTGCAACAGAGCGCGGTCCTCTTCGGACATATGTTCGCCACGACGCACAAACACGCCGCCGGGCCGATCGACCAAAGCAGCCTCCGGGCTTGCAGACACAATGTCCAAAATAGATTCTTGCAAAGATTGTCGATAGACCGAATCATCTTCGTTCCAAATCACTAAATCGACGTTGAGACCTTTCATTCTCCAGTAGGAATGAGCTCGGACCGCTTCGCGGATCAAATCCAGCTTCTCAGCATCGCGGATGCGAACCAACACGATTGGCAAGTCGCCAGAGATCCCATAGCTCCAAAGTCCAGATTGGCCACGGTGATTTTGAATGAGAACACTCTCCTTCGCACGTCGCAATCCCGTGGCGTAGATGACCGATCCCGCGAGTCGGCTATAGGCTAATGCTTCCGATTCCGATGCGTTGAGCTGTTGAAGCATGATGAGGCCTCGAGTCCAAGCGAGTTCGAAAACACGATCTACCAGACTTGGGTCGCTGTATTTCTCGACCATTCCCTTCGCAATGGAGCTCGACTCGCCTACTCCGGTTATGACATCGATGGTCACAGTCTCATTGGGTTGAAGGAGCATTACTTTGCGAATGCTCACAATCGGGTCTAACGTTGCCCCCTGACTATTTGAGAGTGGGCTTGGACTCTGAAGAGCCACTGGTGTTGCAGTCGTTTGGCCACGTCCTAAGAATCGCATACGGTCGGTTTCATAGGACGTTGCGCCCACTTGTGTGCCGGTCGCGGTCATCATGTGCACCATCCAGGGTGGTAGTTCTTCTGCGGAACGGGGGCGACGCGTGCAAAGGATGGCTCCTCTTAGCGGCAGTAGCTCGGTCTGCACAAACAGATTGCTAAATGCCGGATGCGATTCGTCATGTGTTTGTGGGGCTAATACCACTTCGGCATAACTTGTGATTTCGATTTGACGAGCACGATCCGATCGATTCGTAAGTTTGGTCCGGCGTACCTCCAAGTCATCATCCGACGCAACACTGATCATGGTGTGCATCTCTATTTGCTCATCGATTCGACGAAACTCGGCCCGCGACTGAGTGAAGATGGCTTCGTATTTCTTTGCGGTTTTGGTGGTGGGCTGCCATGCCGTCGACCATATCGCGCCGCTATCCAGGTCGCGAACATAGCAAAAATTGCCCCAGCAATCGCGTGTCGGATCTTCTCGCCAACGCGTGACCGAGAGCCCACGCCATCGACTGTAACCACTACCCGCACTGGTAATGGCAACATGGTACTGGCCATTGGACAATAGGTGCACTTCAGGCACTGCCGTTGAGGGATCGGTAAATACTCGCATCGTACCCGAGTCTTCGGCCGCCGAAGTCCGCGCCGTATCGGATTCAATTGCATGTGGGAAAAGCGGAACCGTATTGCGTGGCACTCGCTCTTGAAGCAGCAAATCCGTCGAACGGAGCGCCAGGTCTAGACTAAATCTCCGCTGCATCGGCTTGTCCAAGAGAACATACGCAAACGAGAGCAAACTCATCCCAGCATGGTGGGCCATATATTGTCGAATGGTGACACTACTAGTACCTGGCGGCATTCGAGAAGCCGTGTAGTCGATCGCCTCATAAAAACCGTATCCGCCAACTCGACCATCGCGAGCAAGTCGCTCCAGATTTCGGCAAGCGGAGTCTGGCGACACCATCAAGGCCAATGCGGATGCATACGGTGCAATCACCAAATCGTCGGCGAGACCGCGTTTCAAGCCCAAGCCAGGAACGCCAAAGGCTCGATACTGATAGTTCAGATTGAGATCGAATGCGTTGTATCCCGACTCGGAGACGCCCCACGGTACCCCTCGTTGTCGGCCGTATTCAATCTGCCTCGCCACTACAGCTCGATACGTCTGGTCGAGTAGCGTATGGTCATACGTGGGCATTACCAATAAAGGCATTAAGTACTCGAACATGGATCCACTCCAACTTAGGAGGGCAGGTTCTCCCTTGGTACTTGTAAGCAACCGTCCCAATGCGAACCAATGCTCTTGCCCTAGTTGACCTTGCGCAATAAGAACATAAGTCGCGAGACGAGCCTCGGATGCCAGCAAATCGTAACAGCCGGAGTCGAGTTGGTTCTCAGTCACGTTAAAACCGATAGCGAATAGATCTCGCATCTTGCTTTCCAAGCAACTGAAGTCCATGTCGGCAAGTTCTCTACATTCTTTGCATAATTGCTCCAGCTCATGAACGCGATTGGCCGCGAAATGCGCAGACTCCATCATGGAGGTCTGCAAAGCATCTAACCAAGCATTCAATTCCGAGGGTTTGCTACCCTCATCGCTGTTGCCATCAGATGAAATAGTTCGTACCGCGTCGATGATTGGGCAAACTGCCTCTGGTAGAGATGCGATGCAACGAAGCGTTGGGTTGGAGGCAATCCCCTCCATTTGGATTTGCAATTTCTTTAGCATGCTGAGACATTCTTGTGTCTGCTGTCCCAATGCACCCTCGACTGGCATTGCCATAGCAGACCAATTTCCCATGATTTGCAAATCGGCCAATTGCTCTTCGCAGGTTCGCGCAAAAGCATCTCGCCACCATGCGGACTCTGGATGAACGGCCATAGTCGTTCCCAACTCCGTAATTTCGCACTTAATTTTGGGTAAGAAATCCAACGCTGACCGAAGACTGACTTCTTGATTTGCGAGGCTTTCTATCTGAAGTTCGATGCGACGGTAGGTTGCACTCCCGACCAATCGATTCGCAACATCACCAATGCGAGGTGTGTTCGAGGCCATCTCTTGAAGCAGAATCCCTAGCGTATCCTGCAAGCCACCGAAGACTTGAGCGGGTACGATCGACATGTCGATCATCTGTTCTAAGCCTGCCGCCAGAACCCTCAGATGGGCTGCGAGATTGCCGCTGTCCACGGTTGAAACGTATTGTGGTAGGAGAGGCGACAATGTGCGGGTGTCGTACCAATTGAGAAAGTGGCCTCGATACCGTTCCATCCTTGTCATGGTACCGAACGTGTTGTGGGTCCGACGCAGAAGGTTAGGGACGGAGCAGTAGCCAAAATCATAAGCGGCCAAATCCGCCAACAGCCCCATCCCAATATTGGTTGGGCTGGTGCGAAATGCAATCACTTCCTTTGGGTTCATGTGCACGTTGTCCGGCGGAAGCCAATTGTTCTCGACTGTTACAAAATCCTCAAAGTAACGCCAAGTTCGTCGAGACATGCTGCGAAGGAATCGACGTTGAGATTCCTTCAATCGGACGACTGTCAACGGAATTGGACGACTTAGCCACCAGGCGATGAGTGGCGAAAACAACCACAAGCTCAATAATGGAATCGCAATCGCGAGCGTTTCGGTATTAAAAAAAGCGATGATTGCAGTTGCACATGTGGCAATCAAGGGGGCAATGAACATCGTTCTCAAGATTCCTAGCAAGTCCGAACGTGCGCTGCGTTCTGAATCGTTGGACGTTCGCCACTCGAGCATTCTGCGCTTTGTCCAATGGACTCGGACTAAGGTACGAGCGATCGCATCGATACTTATGAATACGTCATATGGTAGGAATGCCAACGTGAACAGGGACTGAGCTATAGGCCGAACGAGGGATTGCATCGCCGAATGCAGATGCGTTGGGATTGAAAGATCGCTAGGCTTAAAAGTGAAATCAATCAATGCCGCCATCACTCTTGGCGCTGCGATGACCATCACGACAAACCAGGTTGCGGCAAGAGCGGCAGACGAGCTCGCAAATATCCAAGTGACGAGCAGAAGCACGACCATTGCAATCGGCATTAGGCTTCGGCGCAGGTTGTCAAAGATCTTCCACTTTGATAAGGCTGAAATTGGATTCTCAACGTAGTCCAACTGTTTATTGCGAATGCGAGGCATTATCCACGCGGCAATTTGCCAATCGCCCCGAATCCACCGATGACGCCGATTTACGTCCGCAGCGTAACTTGATGGATGGTCTTCGTATAATGTTACGTCGCTGAGAAGCGCAGATCGACCGAAACAACTTTCGAGCAAATCATGGCTAAGAATAGCGTTGTCGGGGAAGTTGCCGCAACACTTTTCAAATGCATCGACATCATAAATCCCCTTGCCGATAAAGGAGCCTTCCCCAAAAAGATCTTGATAGACATCTGAAACAACTCGAGTGTAAGGGTCAATACTTGGATCCGACCCGATCAATCGAACGAACCAGGAACGACGTGAACTCGACATAGTAATAGCAACGCGCGGCTGCAGGATTGCGTATCCCGTGTTTACTATTCCGCAATTTGGGTCCGTCCTCGGTCGGTTCAGCGGATGAGCCATCGCCTCGACCATCTTGCGTGCAGAATCTCGAGGGAGCTGGGTGTCCGTATCGAGAGTGATTACATAGCTTACATTGCTTAGATGATTCAAATTGCCAGCCGTTTCCGTAAATCGGCTAGTTGCGCCCCTTAGAGTGGCGTTGAGATCCGCAAGCTTCCCCCGTTTGCGTTCAACACCCATCCAAGTGCCTTCGGACTCATTCCATTTTCGACCTCGGTTCAACAAGAAGAACGTGTCCCGATCTTCGAGACTGTAGAGTTGATTGAGTCGATCAATTCCGCGCTTGGCATTTGTAACAAGCTCGAGGTCGTTTGGCATTGTTTCATGATCTGCATCCTGGAAATCGGTTAAAAGGGCAAACTGCAGTGAAGCGTCGCGATTAGCTAGGAAGCGTATTTCTAGCCCTTCTAGCAGTACTTCGATCGAGTCCAAACTCGTCAACATCGTTGGAACGACCACCAGTGTTCGATGTTTTTCGGGAATGCCTTTCCGAAAATCCATCCTGGGCAATGCATTGGGCCGCATCAGTACAGTGATCAGCCAATTCACCATCCCCAGACCAAATTGAATCCCGCACATGAGCACGGGTATCACAATGATGCACAGCATTATCGTGGAGCTTGACGACCAATCGCGCAAGCGGAATAACGCTTCGATTCCGAGCCATGCGAACAGGAGGACCGCCAAAAAATAAATGGACAATGGGAATGTCCGCCGAAGCTTGTCGACAACCACGGAAGTTGTTAGACGCATTTGAACGAGTCGCTCAAGAACGGGTCGGCCTTGGTCGACAAGATAATACCCAACGTGTCGCATTGGAGAGTTCGTGTTACTTGCGGGCTCGTTTTCAGACAGTTGGATCGCCCGAAATGCCACATCGAACTCGGAGACTTTGGAACGTTTTGCAATCGCCTCTACCGCGTGCCGGTAACGATTCCGAGTCTGAAAGTCCATAAGTGCATAGACTTCAGAAGGATCGCGATTGAGTGTTTGCTCGACAAGACTTTGGCTAGCAACGAATTGCGGCCAATCATGAACGCTGAGGAATCGCAAACTCGTGATGCAATTGCCTACGGATATTTGCTCTGCTGCCTGTGCTTGCCCCTCATCTTGAACGAGTTGTTCGGTGGAAAACCCAGAGTCGCTTAAGCGGTGCTCGAGCCAGCTGTGTACGATCGCGAAACTTGGGTTTTGGCCATGTAAATGACGGGTCAAGTCGGCTAGAAAAGCACCTGAAAGTGGCGGGTTCGACCTCGCCATGTCCGCGAGTACCAGAATCAAATCGGAAGGGCATTGCTCGACTGTCGATATCATTTGGTCAGCCCAGTCGGCAGCCAGATCTCGTTCCCGGCGTGCAACGGCTATTCTGCCAGCAACCCTCCTCAGGTTTTCAATCAAAGCAAGCCGAAGCATCAATGGCAACGCCCAAAGTTCACCCAATTGGAGTGGCACAACGGACTGGTACGAGGCGATGAACCCGTCTAAAGTTTGTGAGTCCACGCGTCCATCCGTGTGCGAAATCAACTCAAGAGAAATACCGTAAACGCGAGGATAGTCGGCGGCTGGTCCGGCGATTAGGCGTGGTAGTTCCTGGCTGTACGAACGGGGCAAGAGTCGACGCGTAGAATGAATCTGTTCCTTTAAGAGGTAGAAGTTGTCGAGTAGCCACTCCGCAGCAGGAGCAATTCTGCGATTTTTAACGACTGCAGTTGCAACCAGGTCGTAGGTCGATTGAAGTATCTTTTCGTTTTCAGCCAATCGGTTGATAAGCTTGTCCGCTACCCGTCCAATAGCCAGCGTATGTGTTGCAGCGATATGACGTGCGTACTGCTCCAGTTGATCAGCGCTCAGCAACTCATCGCGATACGGTTGTTCCAACAAGGAGGACTCTGTCGAAATCCTTGGAATCATACAACTGCGGTTGTTTTTTAACGGAGTTGAGGTTTCTGCCATTGAGATTGTCGTCTAGGTTTATTGTAGGATTCAAGGACTATTCAACAAAAAAGCCGACGGGGCAAGAAGTACCTTTTGGCACTCTGCCTCGTCGGCTTACCTGTTGACTAGCTATCCGGCAGTACCGAATCGCTCTTCTATGTGTCATCCGATTGGTTATGTTTCAGCCCCTAGCATAGGACTTGGATGCCAAAGAGCAAGGTGCAAACGCTCGTAAGACAGATCCAAAGGGAGGTAAACGCTTTGGTCGATTCAGCCGACAAAAGTCAAAGTAGCAGGCACATTCCATGTGCCGTCCGCCTGAAAACCCAGCCAATATACGCAAGCATACGGCACGGCGGAGCGTGCCTGCTACTTTTGTCGGCTGTGTCCCCATTAGATCCCTCGGCAGGTAGTTTTCATTCTGCCGCTCGCCTTACAACCGCTAGCGGCAGGTTATCGGACCTAGTAACTCCATTTGTCGTCCTTTCGCTTCAAATTCAGTTTGGCATTGGACACTTTGTGCAATACACGGTCGGCGAATAGGACACAGCCGACAAAAATCAAAGTAGCAGGCACATTCCATGTGCCGTCCGCCTCAAAACCCAGCCAATATACGCAAGCATACGGCACGACGGAGCGTGCCTGCTACTTTTGTCGGCTGTGTCGAAAAGCTTCATAATGCATTCTGTCGGAAGCATACAAGTTGCTATTTACCAATTGACAACCAGGGAATCAAAATGATTGTCAAGGCAGGAAATGGTGTTGAGGCAACCGAAGTCACCAAGGTAAACGCCGACGCAAGAAACGCTTTTTACCAAGTGGCAGCACACGTTCGCGAAGTGTCCTGTCCCACAGCTTGATGATTTAGCGACTGCGGACAAAGCCTATACTCGATCGCGAAACGCTATCGAATACCACTCGATCTGTTTGAGCAAAGGCGAAGATCGTGCTATGTGCTTGCAAAAAGTTCGCGTTGTTTAGGGCCTCACATCGGGCAGCGTCCGCTGTATCGGACAGGTGCGTGCGAGTTGACTTTTCCGGATCGACTCCAAGAATCGCGTAGAGTGTCTTGCAAACACGCATTGCAACAAATCATGGGGGTTACTGATCCTGAGTTGTTAGCCGTTTGCATTGGGGTCTTGGCTAGTAGCGTCTCAAGCTCAAGTCGCAACCCGTGGGTGACTTGCATGGAAATTGGGAGGTCAGACTCACGCCTCAGACCTAAGTATTTGTTTCGATTCGTTCACGTTTAAGAGGACTTGATTATGTTCCAACGATTTTTCATAACGTCGGTTCTGTTTGCTGCTTTCGCTTTATCGAGTAGCGAGGTCTATTCGCAGTTCGGCGGCGTGCAAGTGCAATTAGGTGGTTATGGATCTGGAGTGCGTATCGGCAACTTCGGTTACGGCAACGGTTACTACGGTGGCTATGGCAACGGATTTGGTAACACGTACTATGGGAACAACGGGAACTACGGATACGGTAGTCGGTTCGGCAACTATTCGAATGGCTATTACAACAATAGCTATGGCTACAATAGCTACCCAAACGCCGGCTATGGGTACGCAGCTCCGAGGTTGTATTCAGCTCCGGTAAGGGTTTATTCCGGACGACGGTATCGTTATCGATAACGCTCGATTTACCAATTTTCGTTACGATAGGGCAGCCGGAGATTCGACTTGGTCGCGAAATATCGCGAGTGCCGCTACAGCCAGAATCGAAAAGAAAGACCCAAGCATGAGTGCAGGCGTAGCGCCAAAATGATCCCATACCAATCCTGCACCTAAACTTGCAACAAAGGTCGTCGCGCCGGTCAAACCGTAGAAAAGGCCCATTGCCTTTCCGCGGGATTCACGCGGTGCATGATCGGCGATGAGTGCTTTGCCCACACCGTCAGTCAGAGCCATATATACTCCGTAAACGGCCATAAGCGGCCATAACCCCCAAGCTTGCGATATCGGCAAAAATGCAAAGCCAGCGTAGACGGACGCATAAATCAACCAACCAACAACGATAATTCTCCATCGCCCAAATCGATCGCTCAGAACACCAATGGGGTATGACAGTAGCGAATAGAAAAAATTGTAGAACGCATAGACCATTACAACAGCCCAGGGTGAAAAGCCAAGTTCGCGCGCGCGAAGCAATAGAAATGTGTCGCTACTATTGGCAAGTGAAAACAAAACTAGAATCGCCAAGACATACCAATAGGAAGTGGATAGAGTCGACGGCTCTTTTTTTACAAATTCCCGAATAGCCGAAACCTGAGCGCTTTCGCCAGACTCACTTAAAGACTCGGTGGGCAGAAAATTTTTCGAGTCGCGCACAAAAAATGTCAATGCCAGTGATGCAAGACCTAACGCCGCCCCGACTCCAAGTGAGCGTTCGTTGAACCCCATCTTGCGTAGGCTGGTATTTTCGAGGGTTTTGTTTCCTCGAATCCAGGAGTTCAACTGTGGAAAGTTCAAAGCGTTCGTCTCGGGCTGAGTTTTGGCAGGATGTGCTGAAGCAGTTTGTC
>JANMGH010000148.1:0-3650 GCA_031374515.1 Pirellula sp.
TCCACATCCTGAACGATCTGCAAAGAAATCGTGCTTCGAATAAATGCTGCTACCAAATGTTGCGCCAGCATTCAAACGCTAGTTACAATACCCATCTTGATTAGCCGGTCACACCCGTAACGCAATCAACACCCTTTTCGATTGAGAACTCTTCGACATTGGTTCTGGATGTTTACAACAATGTGGCTAATGTCGCCTGCATCACGAACCAACTTTCCATCCACCATTGAAAGTCCAATTGGGTGACAAATACATCGTTTACCTGAGTATTCCTGTTGAAATGCCTGTGACAACAACCGGCCCATGCAATCTCCAAACTTTGTTACACCCATTGCCAAGCCGTGGCGATTTCCGCTCGCTCAGTCGAACCACTCATCCGTCTCATCGAATTTCGGATAGACGACTATCAACACTTTCATCTGGCCGATGGCTCGGTGCCGCGTTCCCGGCCGAATCAAGATGCAGTCGCCGGGCTGAACTTCGATGACTTCCTCATTAAGCTGCATCTTCGCCCCCGGCTGGCACTCTAGGAAATAGTATGTCTCCGTCAACCGCATATGGTAATGAAGCTGCGAGTCGGCAGATATTTCGGTGACATGAATGGTTCCCGGGAAATCCTCTGTATCGGCAAAAGCCCGCCGCGCGGTTCCACATGGGCATGGGAAGCCGGGTAGATTGGAAAAGCGGACGAGCTCATAGGGTCCAATGCTCATATCTATCTCTATTCTTGGCTAAGCCGGTATTCCTAATCCTCGCTCAATTTCCAACACAATCGCTTGAGCTTCCTTCCCAAACGAGGTGACTGTGTGCTCGTAGTCGACGGCCAGTGGTGATCCTGGAGTCAATCTCGCTTCAGAAGCATCACTTTAACCAACCGCTCCTCTCATGCAATGGCCTCCACGGGAGTATTGCGTCTACCTGGTTTGACCTGCAATCTTCCAGTTACATCGCTGACTGCTACCGAAAGTCCCTTCTGGCCAATGCCGTACTCACGCTGCATGATTGATAGTCCTTTTGCTAAGTCTTGATCCGACCATCCCAGAGGATGGGTCAGGTGCAACAATCCTGGCGTGAGTTTGGCTTTGATTTTGAATCGATGCATAAGCATGTGCCAGACAATCCAGCTGTCCCAAACTGGGACTCCAATCACAAAGCCATGGTCTTCCATGACAGCCATTACTTCTTCGGTAATCAAGAACACATCAATACCGTGCTTGTTTAAGAACTTTGGCTTCCCTGGTCCGTCAAAGTCAAATCGCACGCCCACATTGAATTGTTTCGGCTTTGGCTCCCAGTCGGAATCGAATTGCCTTTGGTTGGTATCGATTTTGATGTCCGAGTTGATTAGTAACCCCGGGCCTTGTTCGACCATGGCCGAGATACTGACGCGGCTTGGATAGCCAAATATGTTTGCGCCTGTTTTCTCCGTCGCCACGAATTGCACATCGGGGAAATGTGGTTGAAGCAACGGAATGTCGCTAGCCGTTTGAACCGCTGTGATCTCGCCGTACTGCAACCAAGTCGCCATGCAGTATTGCTGTCGTTCGATTCGTCTCGGACTGATCGACGTTATGAATCTCATGGAAACACCTGTTCTTTCAGTGGCAGGTCAAAGTCGGCACAGCGACCGCAATTCCTTCTGCCCGTGTTGTCTCCATGCGAAATCGTGGAGTACCGTGCGACGTGTTGGACAGGCGAAGGATCAATGAAATACATGTCGAGCCCTAGCCGGTTGACTGCCTTGCCAATTGCTGTATCGCTGTTCGCAATGGTAGATGGGTGTTCCCTACGTCGTTCGATGACTTGCGTGTTTCCAGATTTGGGTCTCGCGCCTAGCCAATACTTGCACGTAGGTGTTTCAATCACTCTTTCAAGCGTGGCGCGCTGCCAGAGCAAAGCACATGCGCCCCAGAGACTTTTGGTTGCGATTCGATTAATTCCTACGGATCGCAGTCTTCTAGATTTGCCAGGGAGTGAGTAGTGTTTGGGTGTATAAAGAGACACGAAACCCGCGTTGTCTGGCCATTGCATGGCGTCAATGAATGACTTGCTGTCCGGATGAAACAGAGAGTCGTCCTGGACGGTCATAATATATGGCGTACTTGAATGCTCAAGGCACCACCTGCAGGAAGCAAGCCAATTGTGCCAGATGCCTAGTCTAGCTTCGTTTTCAATGGTCCTGTAATCCGTTCGAGTTGACCCCGGTTCTGCAAACACGATAGGATCCCAACCGCATACCTCGATAGATGCCAAACAGAACTCAAGCGTGCAATCTTTACGCGGCGCTGTTGTTACCGCAACCGTACAGACTTTAACCGAGCTCTTGCAATCGCTGTCCGAATCAACTTCATTGCGACCGGGCGAAAGAACGGTATCTTTGCAATCTTGGCTGAGTGCTTGAGCCATCTGACTATCGTTTCCATTTTCTGTTCGCATCCATCCGGCCCCCACTTGTTCATTTTCTGAATTCGCGTCTTGCACTTGCATTTGCGTTTCTCCGGTGAGTAGAACCAAGAAATGAGCTTTTTAAGTTCCTCTCCTGGACCATCGTTGATTGGCTTTGGTGATCTAATCGACAATACATCGACAATCGCTTGGTGCTTTGGCAACTCGATCGCATCGGTGCGGCGGAGTGTCGCCCAAGCCAAAGACGCGGTGACGACATTTACTTGCATTGGCTGCGCATGCTGCTGACAGTGCCCACACATGGATTCAGTTGTTGGTATTTCTCGGTCGGCTAAGTGCGAGGCCACTCTGCAATTCCCGGCTCGTAGATGCTCGCACTGGATGGTCATGACTTGTTTGCTTTAGACACAATAGGTAATCGCCATTTCACCTGGGAATGTGCCATCATAGGACGGCTCTGGGCAACCACACCCATCTGGACAACCATTAACACCAAACGGTAGCCACCGGACCCCAGTCCATTGCCAGTCACAACTACCCGAACAACCTTGTGAGGATGAACTGACAGGGTTACTAGAACTAGGAAGGCTCGAACTTGCCACACTGGAGCTTGGCTTACTCGAGCTCACAACGCTAGAACTCGAACTCGGACTACGTGAACTGGAACTCGGGATACTCGAGCTGGAACTGGGATTGCTCGAACTAGAGCTCTCTTTGCTGGAACTGCCGATACTCGAACTTGGATTGCTGGAACTGGATGAGCTAGCACTAGAACTTGGATTGCTAGAACTAGAGCTGGGATTGCTGGAACTCGAACTGGAAATACTGCTTGAAGAACCGCTCGAGCTAGATGAACTAGGAATCTCACAGCAACATGGAAACCATCCCATAGCTAGATGCACTCCGCTTGGATGATGTAGTACTTGCCCCGTTGTAAAACACAGATCCCACGAACCCCTTCCTCGGGCGATTCAAAGATTCCAAGCGGATCTAGTACCTCCACGCCTTGTTCGATCGTAACGGAATCGTCCATGTCTTGGATATCTGCGACTCCGGCCCCAGTGCTCATGTCTTCGGTCAAAGTGAACAAGTGATGCGTTGTAGCAACTTGTCCAATTCGAATGATTGCCCATTGCTCACCAACGCCACCCTCGCGCCACAACACGGTCGCATCCCCACTGGCATACGAAGGTACCAAAACCCCACTATTCACCGTAACGAAGTTCACGGGTGGCAACGCGTCA
>JANMGH010000161.1:0-5388 GCA_031374515.1 Pirellula sp.
TCTCAATGATCAAATTTGGAGGGAATTGAAAACAACCTTTGGCGAAAAGATTGTGCTCTTTGTTCTGGTTGCAGCTATCCTTGGATTGAACGTCGTACTGTTTGTTCAGTGACGATTTCAAGAATGGTTTACATGCATTTGTCCTCCCTTTCGTTTGGCAACTGTTAAGGGATCAGGAAACGCTTGTAATATCGCCAAAATCGCGAGTGTAGAGTGCGATCATGGCAGCAGGACTGATCGATGCCGATATCCCATCAACTGTGGAAAGCGACGTACTCCTGCCGGATCGGTCTAGCCAGTAACCAGCATCTACCGTTTCCACAGGTTGGACTGAGGCTGGATCTTGGCCATCCAATTTGAATATTTCGCTTCCCTCCGACAGGCTTCTGCGATTTCCACAAGGTTGTACGGTTAGCTTAGCTAGATTCTCGAATTCGGCTGGATTCATCGGCTAGCTCAACTGTGGAAAGCGTCGTACTCCTGCGGGATCGGCCTAGCCAGCAACCTAGAGTCTGCCGCTTTCCACAGGTTGGATTTAGGCTGGATTCCGGCTGACTCATCGACTGTGAAAGTGACGTCGACTGCTGCATCGCGTTGAGGAGTGTATTATCGCTGGTTGGAAGGAATCCGTTTCCACACGGATGTTCTATCCGCTAGCTTCTCATATCCGCTACTTGAGTTCATGCGAAAATTCTCGGGTTGCGGAGAATCAAACGATGATGGAGCCAGATGATTCGTTCGCAATCGTGGATTTGTCGCATCCAGCTTTGCGTCAGACGAATCCGAACCGGGATTTCGCCCCGCAGTCGCCTACAGTCGTTCCAATTCTCCCAGTAGTTCGGTCAGTGACGGAACTGTGATGTCAATCACTGGGCCGAGCGGAAACATTTGCTGCCCGGGGCGTGCGACGAAGGCGGTCTTCATCCCGACCCATGCCGCTCCCGCTACGTCCCACCCGTGAGCGGCGACCAACAGGCACTCGGAAACATCGGCTTCAACCCGACTCGCCGCCCAGCGGTAGACTTCGGCGTGCGGCTTGTACTTCCCCACGCTTTCGACACTGAGCAATCCGTCGAATAACTTCGTAAGCCCAGCGTGCCTCATCTGCTCGGCCATCGCCGGCTTCGAGGAGTTGGTCAGCGTGAACAGCCGGTAGCTGGCATCCCTCAAGCGTTCAATCGCCGGGATAACGTCAGGGTGGGGCGGCAAGGTTGCATGGGAGCGATGGCTTTCTTGGCGGCATCTTCGGACAACTCACCGGCGTGGCTCTTGGCAACCATGCGTAGGCACGCCGCCCCAATCTCCGCAAAGTCGAAATATTTATCCGCAACGGTCGTCGCGAGGGAATATTGGAGGAGTGTCGTGAACCATAACTGAACAAGCTCCGAACGGCCGCCGAGGGCGTTCCCAACGCTCTCCTTTAAGGGCGTAAGGTCGAGCAGCGTCTCGTTCACGTCGAACAAAATTACCTTTGGCCTTGCCATTTGTGTCCCCTCTCCGATCCCACGCCACAAGTCTCAGTTACTCCCACTATTCAACTTTCACTTCATTACTTTCGCAATAGGATACCGCACGAACCACGGTTTCCCCAGCGGGTCATTCTTAGGGAAGCCGAACAACAAGCCGGCAACTTTATCTTTACGCGATCGAAGAGCGTCTGCCGTCTTCGGCAAAGCCCTAGCCAGATTCCTGCCGCTGCCACAAGTTGCTTCAAATCAATGTGGACGTTGGCTACGGCCGATTAGACTACGCTTGCTGGATCGGATAGACTGACGGATGATGGTTGGAGGGGAAGTGTATTGGGGTGGAGTATGATCGTTTTAATTGGCTTCGATGCTGTTGGGATTGATTGTTATTCGTTCGTCTGCAGTATCTGAAGTGCATCATGTCAAAATATGCTTGGGTAGCGTTAGGAATGCTCGTAACCGCCGTTGGTGGATCTGCAGGCACTTGGATTGCCGTAAATTATGTTTTCGGGGCAGATCTGAATCAGCCACCCGAAGTGGTCACGAATCTAATCGGTTATGGCGGTGTTTTTTCCTCATTACTTGGTGGTCTCATCTCGTTAGCGATTGGACGAACTGGGGATCGAAATGGAAGGCTACTTGGCCTAATTACTTTCGCGTGTGGTTTGGCGATTGCGATAGCCATCTCGCCAACAGGTACGCTAATAGCGTTGAATCCGCTTTCACTGTTAATCTTAATTGGCATATGGCCTTTCGCTTTGCTTGGTGGCATTGTGATGTTCGCACTTTTGTGTGTGACTGTTTGGGCAATGGGAAGAAAACGAACCGACGTGCCGAACAAAGTGGTCAACCCGAGCGGCAGTTCGGGCGGATTCTGAATCTACTGCGTCATCGGCCTCTGGACCATCTCCGGTGAAAGCGTCGTACTCCTGCAGGATCGGACTAGCCAGCAACCTAGCGTCTACCGTAGCAATTGCTAATTCCCATCCATTGTGCAAGCGTCTGATTCCTTCCGACAAGCTTCTGCGATTTCCACAAGGTAATGCCTAGCTGCTAGATTCTCCAGTTCGGCAGGATTCACGGCACGCACATCAACTGTGGAAAGTGGCGTACTCCTGCAGGATCGGCCTAGCCAGCAACCTAGCAGTGGTCATCGATGTCGCCGGAGACCACGCTTCAAAAAGTCATGAATGCACCGGCGGCGACTTCGGTGCACCACATTGTTCCCTCGTGTATGATTCCGTGAAGTGGCACGAACATTCGTCATGGTTCGAGTATGAGGTTCTGGCTTGTCGTCCTGCTGCTAAATGGTTCCCGATTGTATCTTGACGTGCCAGCAAGCCCTCACCCATCCGTGTTTGACGGGCCCGATCCGCACTAACCAATGGTTCTCGATCGAACAAATGCTTTGGAACGGTTCGTCGGACATTGTCCCTGGTCTAGTACTATGTGCTGTTCCCAAGGTTTGTAAACACGATAATGACCACGACGAAAAATAGAACCGGGGCTAAAACTGTCGAAGCGATCGAAAGCAAAATTCTCCGTTTTGTACGGAATTTCCGAAAGCCAATCCACGACATCAAAAATGCGTAGATCGGTAAAGAGTAAATATTTGCCCAGTAAAATAGATAACCATTCCCCGTCGTGGAACCCGAAGTTAGTGTTAGCGCTAGACCGGCGCAAATCGTTGTTGACAAGACAGCAATCGTTAATGTCGTCAATACAAAACGAACAACCGAACATTTCACCGTATTGGGCATCAAAGTCTCGTTCGCTTGATCAGGGCTTTTATATGGATTCATGTGGGGAGCGCCTTACGATCGCAATGTTCGGCTCTGATTCATCGCCACTTACCGTCATATCTTGCCTCTCTGATCGCGTGGGAGCCCCAAAGATCATTTCAGTCACGTATAGTACGATAACGGCAAGTGACACGAATGGAAATGAGATTAACCAGAGTAATCCCGTTAAAGTGCCGATGTTGAAAAGCTCCAAGAGGAATATCGCCCCCGTAACGAGTGTCAATACAACCGCAACCCAACGTCGCCAGGACCTGCACGACCAACACAAACGAAGACAAATTGCAAATTGCAAATGGCATCAGTCCGATGGCGAGTATCGCGGCCCAAGCGATGTGAAAGTGGAACTCTGACACGCAATTTTCTCCAAGTTGTATTTGTAAGCCTCAATCTCGCAGACCAATGGCAGGCAACTTCTTCCGTTACTTCTGTGAACTATCAACAATGCAATGATGATCTAATCGTATCATTCGCAGTCGACGCATGATCGACCGAGGGAACTTGTTTTTATCCCGATTTTGGGACGGTTATCCATGAATCTAGGGGACTTATCCCTGATCTGTCAAATATTCTATCCCTGAATCAGGCCAATTATCCCGGTTTCAATCTTGGCGGCCTCGTTGGAGGGTACTCCTGCCGGATCGGCCTAGCAGCAACCAACTATTGCCACAGGTTGGACTGAGGCTGGATTCCGGCTAGCTCCTCAACTGTGAAAGCGTCGTACTCCTGCAGGATCGGCCTAGCCAGCAACCTAGCGTCTTCCCTAGGCCGCAAGCTTCCCATCTACATGTGGACGTAGCCGGAGTCATCGACGAAACTTTCCACAAGTTTGATGGCACCACTGTTGGCGTTTGCGCTGGCTGCTTGCTCAACGCCTGCTAAATGGGTTAGACTGATGTTGGTAGCGGCGGGGAAAGCGTAACTCCCCATACTTTATGGGATATCAGTCCCTAACCGGGATGGAAACAAGTTCGGTATTCTAGGCGTTCTGTTTATGAGACGTGTGCGTTTTTCCGTCGCCATGAGCCTTGATGGATTCATTGCTGGCCCGTCCGGTGAAAGTGACTGGATTGTCATGGACCCCGATATAGACTTCGGCGCACTGATGGGAGCGTTTGATACAATCCTTCTTGGCCGCAATACGTATGAGGCTACACGCAGGCATGCGGTTGGCGAAATGGCAGGCATGACTACGTTCGTGTTCTCGAATACGCTCCGTCAAGAAGATTGTCCGGGAGTGTTCGTTGCAAATGATCCGAAGGCGACATTATGGACGATTCGAAAACAAGAAGGCAAAGACATCTGGCTTTTCGGCGGCGGCAAGCTGTTTCATAGTCTGCTTGATCTTGGATTGGTTGATTCCGTCGAAGTGGCCGTGATCCCCGTCTTGCTGGGTGGTGGGTTGCCTTTGCTGCCGCATCCAAGCAAGTACGGTAAACTCCAACTTGCAAATCATCTCGTTTACCCAAAGACAGGTACCGTAGCACTTGAATATACGCCGAAACGTTGAGTACTGAAAGCAATTCAGGATGCCCCTTTCCTGGCACCCATCCGACTCCTCACATCCCCAAGGAAGTTCGCCCATGTAAGCGTCCGCTTCCCTCCGACAAGCGTCTGCGATTTCCACAAGGTTGTGTCTAGCTGCGATCCATGTTAGCTCATCAACTGTGAACGTGTCGTACTCCTGCAGGATCGGCCTAGTCAGCAACCCAGCGGTTACCGCGTCCACAGTTTGGACTGAGGCTGGATTCCGGCTAACTCATCACCTGTGAAAGTGGCGTTGACTGCAGCTGGCTCCATTGCGTATCCGTCCTCTTCCTTCCGACACGCTTCGCATTTTCCACAAGGGTTACGCATTGCCATCCATCTGCTTCGTCACCTTGGATCGCCTCATTTCCTTGAAGTCGTCAATGTCTTTCTGTTCGGATAGCAGGATCCCTAAGTTGAATTGTAAAGGCCTTTCGACCACCATGTTGTTCAGGATTAGACCGTATCCACAGCGTTGTCCCATCCAGGTTATGAGCCTTACTCCTTCCACAATCGTTGATTCCCAAGCATTTCGCCAACTAACGCCGCGAATGCGCTCCTTAATCTCACCTTCTCCACAACCCACCGGAATTCGT
>JANMGH010000162.1:0-2295 GCA_031374515.1 Pirellula sp.
TCTCAATGATCAAATTTGGAGGGAATTGAAAACAACCTTTGGCGAAAAGATTGTGCTCTTTGTTCTGGTTGCAGCTATCCTTGGATTGAACGTCGTACTGTTTGTTCAGTGACGATTTCAAGAATGGTTTACATGCATTTGCCTGTTTCAATCGATAGATCGATCCAAGACGTGTAGTCGCGCGGCGCGTCAAACAAGTGCGCGACAGGAGAGCACATTGTCGGAGTCGCTGAGCAGCGGGCCAACACACAACTTTTCAGAACCAGTTCTCAATGTTAGTTTCGCTTGGTGCGATTATTCGTTGATTAGTGAAGCTTCGGCAGCAGCACGAGTGCACATAGCTGCAAAGACATGAATATCGATGGATTGGCGATAGCCGATATGACTCCCGGCTGCGTCGGTACACTCGCGCAGACATAAATTGGAATTGGCACGCTGACGTTCTGTGGGCAGTCGACAGACTCAGGGCTTACCCTTGCATTCGCAGGCAACCTTCCCCCGATTGTCGCCTTTGCGCAGTTGCCTTCGCCTCGTGTTTGTTGCTTATGAGCTATTCATTTGATATACTTGCGCCCGTAACTCGATGGGATTTAAACAAAGGGCCTAGTCCTCGTCGGAATACAATCCATAACTGACGACCATGACGGTCGTACATGCAACGGAGCTGATGGATGGCCGCTTCAAGTAGAGACTTCAGTTGCCGCCCCTACGTGCAGCGACATATATCCCAACAGGAGTCGATTTGATGTCGAAAAGCAATTTACAGGGAATGGGCCACTGGCGACAAATTGCGGCGATAATTAATGGGCAGCGAGTACCAGTCGGTCCGGGTGCTGTCTTAATTGTCGATTCCAATGGTTACTCGATTGTGTTCAACGGCAAAGTCCTTCAAAGAGGGACATCCACGCACGACTATGATAAATACCCACAACAATCGGATGTGATGGTGACCGAGGGGCCGGAAGCGGGAAAGACATTTCCCCAAATCTTCTGGATAGAAGGCGACGTGCTCCTTGCCTGCATGGCACTGGCCGGTGCCACCCGGCCGACGGAATTCAAAAGCAATGCAGGGAGCGGCCATTCGCTCAGCATTTGGCTCCGAACCGACGAGGAGGATGCCTCGCACAGCACCTTGCCAGCGATGACATGGAAAATGTTGCTGGTCGCCATCTTTGCGTTGAGCGTGCAGGAAAGTTTCAAAAAGGACTTGGTGCTGGGTCTCGGATATTGGCCGGGCATCCTCTTGAGTGGACTAATCGGATCGGTGTTTGTGATGCTGGCCTGTCTGGCGCTCAAATGGGGCTGGCGGGCGGGGCTCATCATCGGGCTATCGACATCCATTGGACTAAACACATTTCAGGAATTGCGTACAGTGCTGGAGCCCATACTCGGACCTCTCGGAACGCTCGCTGTCAGCGTCTCGACCTCTAGCGTCGCCGGGTTGCTCGCGGTGTTGGTGCTTTCCCGAATACTGAGGGTCCGGTTGAACTGATCGTTAAATTCGGATAACCAAGCCTCGGCGTAGGACACGCATTTCGCTGGACGTCTTCCCTAGGCCAAAACCTCCCCATCCCCATAGGTCATAACTCGATTGAGCCATCGGTCTCTTTCCACAAATGGTTATGGCAACTGTGGACGTTGGCGATGGCCGCCCAGATCCTACCTTTTCACAGATTGACTAGAGACTACTTCGGCTACGGCGCTGGCTGCTTGCTGGACGACTGCTACATTGGATAGATGGATAGTACTCACGCCTCATCGGACACGGTCGTAAGCCTGCAAGATCGACCTAGCCAGCAACCTAGCAGCTACGATTTCCACAGTTGGACTGAGGCTGCATTCTTGGCGATCCTATTTCGCTTCCTCCCGACAAGCTTCTGCGATTTCCACGAGGTTGTGCCTAGCTGCGAGCTCATTAACTGTGGAAAGCGTCGTACTCCTGCAGGATCGGCCTAGCCAGCAACAGGCGTCTTGCATCTTGGCAAAGCTACGCTTATCTTCTTGTGCAAGCGTTTGATTCCGTCCGACTAGCTGCTTAAATATCAACAAGGATGGCACGTTAGGCCACAGCGCTCGCTCTTCCATTTATGAACATACTCTACGAGTCATCCGAGCAGATTGAGGCGGTCTTTTCGCGGGCCAAGGAGCGGATAGAGTGAGGTGGTGCCGTAATTCCGGGCGCGCCCAGAGCTTAGAATGAACGGTCAAGGAGACTTTCAGGATGAGCGCAAAGAGCACGAAGCTGGCATCGAAAAAACGGAGACAGTTCACGGACGAATTCAAACGGGATGCTGT
>JANMGH010000057.1:0-27879 GCA_031374515.1 Pirellula sp.
ATTCGACGAGTTAGGGCAAGGTATGGGCAACCTATTGTAAGCCCTTCTAAGAAACTAAACACCGGGATAGACTGTTCGCCGGATACCAGCAAAGGCCTGGCAAGCTTTTCTAGCGTAACGGCGACCGGCAGGTTAAAACCTACCAGTTGAGCTCTATTTGAGCCTGAGGCGCTAGCCGATTTTCTGTGGTTAACTCGGCTAGCGCCTCAGGCTCAAGTGGTAGTATTTAAATCGCCACCCGCCTAAGCCGCGGAAGAGTCAGCCCGTTCAACAAAGGCTATTTGCCTTTACCGCCAGGACCACCACCTCCCCCAGGACCACCTGGCGGTGCCATTCCTCCATCGGAGCCAGAACCTCCACCATACATGCCCCCTTCACCCATTCCACCATACATGCCACCACCTGCAGCAGCTCCAGCCCCGGTTAGGCCCCCGCCTAATGGGCCAACGGCTGGCGAATCCGGTTGCGCGAACATATGGAAGTTAGTAAAGTTGTCAAACTCTCGGCTGACGACAATTTGCCCCGTAACGGGATCGTAAGAAACAATCTCCGATCCTGTTTTGAGAGGGTCTTTTGAATTGGCGACGGAAAGCGGCGACAATCCCTTCAGCTCTACGACCGTCACAAACTTGGAAACATAATTCGACGATCTAAAGTCCCGCAGCCACTTAATGACGTGCAACGTCGGATGGATGATTTCTGCCGGTGCTTCCTTTCCTTTGAGAACCTTTGCTGAGGTACCAAATACCAATCCTCCGACCGCCACCTCTTTTCTAGGGACATTCACTGATTTGTCCTTGTCGTGATCTACAAGTAGCAATTCAGGCTTTTCTTCGTCCTTGCGTGCCGTATAAACAGACGCCGGTTTGACTGTTAAAATCGGTTGGCTCGGTTCCGACCATGCCGATTCACGACGGCTCGTTCGTTTGGTTGGCATTACAAATGTGGTCGACGAAGCGGTCGTCGCTGGTTTGGTCGCAGATGCTGCTTTGTTGTCTTTCGGTTCCTTTTGCTCTTGAATTTGAATTCGTCTCAAAGCCGCTTGAGTCAGTTTGCTCAAGTCCGGTTTAAACTGTGCCCATTCGGGATAGTTTGGATCGTACATCAACAACCTGACTCGGTAACGATAAACTTTTCCTGGCAATGCTTTGTAATCGTAAAAGCGAACCAATTTGTGTTTCGTACTAGGGAGTTTCTTTGGCATTTCCATCATTGTCATGCCCGTGCCACCCATTCCGCCACCATACCCGCTCTCACCGTACATCCCACCACCCATGCCGCCAGGTCCGCTACTAGCCATCCCGCCGCCGCTGCCCTTGCCGCCCCCTGGGTAGCCGCCGCCCATTTCACTTTCGCCACCCATCCCACCGGGGTAGCCACTTTGCATTCCGCCACCTCCTTCGGTGAATCCACCGGAATCACCCATGCCGCCATATCCGCTCCCTGCGTCGCCGTAGCCGCCCCCCATTGAGCCACCATATCCACCCATGCCTGGCATTCCACCCGCAGGATTTACAGCATCTGACTCTTCCTTAATCAAAGTCGGGATCTTGCTATGCGAAGCATACTTTTTATAGTCATCCAACAGGAATGGAAGAATCGGCATTGAGATATTTGGATCGGTCCAGGTAGACAAATGCACTTCCGAGCAACTGCCGGGTAGTTTTTTAATGAAGTCCTCCTTGTAACTTGCTGGACTTACATAGGGCAAGGATTGCCAATCCGCTTCCGTGATTTCTTTGTTGGGATTGTTGGGATCGATCTCAACACGTTGAGCCTCGAATCCAACATAATTCGGAGTATCTCTTCCTTCCATGTATCCAACGACTTTGTAGAACTCGCTTTTATAGTCTGCTTCCATATCTTGATGCGGTGCAAGTGCGGTGACAACCACACAACCGACGGTGAAAGGAATGGTTTTCTTAGGTGCTACCGGCTTTTGATTGGTCATTCCTTCAGAACCGTAGTTCGACATTCCGGACATCGCGCCCATCGAACTAATGGAATCTTGGAAAGTCTTCATCCCCATGCGGAACCCCAGGTCATATCCAAACGCCAATTTCCTGACACCCAAGGCAGTTGTAGAATCGCCACCATAGCCAGGCATACCTCCACCGTAACCCCCTCCCATTCCCCCTTCGGTGTAACCACCCATTCCTCCGCTGGCCATACCTCCGCTGGCCATTCCCCCATCAGATCCATAGCCTGGTGTACTCGCAGCGCTCTTTCTCTGCTTAGGCGGATCAGGCTTTTTGGCATCATCCAGTTTTTCGATTAAGTCATCCTTGCCAGCCGGCAAAAATCGCGAGATCGACCCATAGAAGTACTTTACTTCTAGCTCTTGAGGGGCGGGCAATACCGGGTCCCCTCGCCTTGCAAAAATATCAGCGGGTGGACGTGGAGGTGGGTAAAGGTCCGTTGGAATCGCGAGCAATGATTCTTTTGCCGCCTTTAAAAAGACTGGAGCGATGATGCGCCCTTCCTCTGTCTTTATAGATTCCCAATGATCCTCTTTGATGCTTCGAGATACCTGATTGGCATTCTCTTGAAGTTTCGCGGGGGACTCAGTACCTGAGAAAGGTTTCGCAGTAAAACCGAAATACACAACCATGCCTGCAAGGAGCGCTATTCCTGCAAAGACAATCTTCTCAACATGCATGATGAGAAAATTTTTGATGCTGAAACTGGATCCCGAACTTTTCTTTTTCTTGGACATACCCAGACTCCTTATTCCAATTTAGACGTGTCTGAAGGACGTAGACTTGATTTACTTGCGAACGAAATACGGGGTTTCGTTTTAGTTTGTATCGGACGGTTGTTTGTTTGCATCGTTTACCGGAACATTAGGAGCGGTCAAATTGTTCGCGGGTGGGACAGCAGTCGCTGGTGACTCGGTTACCGGCAGTGTCGTTGCTGCAGGGCTCGTATTTGCGGTACCTGTCGTTTCCGAATTAGCGCCCGAAGTCGTTGCCGCCGCAGCTTGATCGATTTTTTCTGCGATGACTTCCGTGCCAAGCGACTTGATATTGACTGGGTTGTAAAGATAAATCAATCCGAAGATCTCGATCGAAATTTCAGTTGGGTCCTCCATGTTTGTCATGCCACCCATTCCATAACCGCCTTCTCCACCATAGCCATCGCCACTTACGCTGCCACCCATTCCCCCCATTCCCATTCCTGACTCACCTGGCATGCTCATCTTGCCGCCGCCGCCTCCCCCGCTGGTCATGCCACCTTCGTATCCGCCCATGCCACCCATGCCACCCATGCCACCGGCACCGGCAGCGGTTGCTGGAGCGGGGTCCGTATTCTCTCGCACCTGATAAACTTCCAACTTTAGATTTGCACTACCGCAAGCAAGAATTACTTCACTATATCGATCTCTGTCGACCTTAAGTCGCAAGCGAACGGGCACACGTTTTACAACAGCATCTACCGCATTTGCGGGGCTAATTTCGCGAATTGCGGCTCGGATCTCTTCCCCTTTTCGCGGTTCGAATTCCGTTCCTTCAGCAAAACTCAAGTAGCGACCATCGACTGGATCAACACTGCTGGTGGGGTCTGCTCCCGACTCTCCTTCGGCCATGCCCCCCATCTTGCCACCATACATGTCGCCGCCACTACCGGATTCCGCTTCGGCCATACCCATCCCGTAATCCATTCCTCCACCTTCCATCCCGCCGTACATCCCGCTCCCAGCTGCCGAGGGAAGATTCGTTAGAACGCCTGCGTTACGACTGGCATGTTTTCCCATGCGAACCCACTCGATCTCACGCACAACGGTTTGGAAATCCTCGATCGCATCTCCGTTGGACAATTTGATGATTTCCATGATGCCGTTTAAGATCCACATATCTTCTTGCGTGTAGTAAATCTCCAATATCGAAGGGACCGAAGGGCGGCTATACCAAGGCGCAATCTGGCCAAGAAGTGTTTGTTGCGATGAGGCGCTCCAGCGAACCAAGTCCTTCTTACGATTGCTCAGCGGTGCAACTCCGCCAGCACCATAGCCAGAACCGCCGGCTTCATAACCATCGCCACCCATCCCACTCATGCCGCTCATCCCACCTTCGCTCGATCCATAAGTAGATGTGGTGGTTGATGTAAGCTTTGCTTTCCATTCGGTACCGATGATGGCAGAGACGTTTGCGAACTCTTCGCCAATATACTTTTTGTAAACCGCTTTATCGGTCGTTGTGATAGAGCTAAAAGGTGGAGGGAGCGGGCTTTGAATGGGAAAATCAATGAACTGCTCAACGGGTCGCAAAGATTCAAAAATCCGTTGAATTTCAGGGCGAGCAAAAGCCTCTTTAGGCCACTTCATCAAGCCTCTCTGACTGTTGAATTGCACGCCCCAAGCTTGTTTGATGTCTGCTTCTAACAAGCTTGCTGCGTTTTCCATTTGTTTGTGCGAGTAACCATTTGGGTGCGACGTTGCCTCACGTCTAATCTTGCTGATCTGGTCCACAGCAGCTTTGAGTTTTGTCTCCCTTGCTCCGATGAGAGCGGATAAACTACTGCTCGTTAGGTAAAAGACGACTATAGATAGCACAAAAACGAGGCTTGAGAGTATCCAGAATTGGTACCGGACGATCTTGTTCCATTGTTTTTTGAGGAAGTCCATTTTTAGCTCCAATACAGTTCTATTTACTTGCTTCGTTCTTAAACACGCTAACTGGTTTTGTACTTACTAACCAGACGTAACAGCGTCGCCTGCCGGCGTTTCGCTCGCACCCTCGGCCGCTGCCTCTTCCTCGGGAACTGGCAGAAGTCCCCCAGCTTTCTCGCCTCCTAGCGGATCGAATCTTGGTTGCCATGCAAACTGCACCACGAACTCGCAACGTGGAGCCGCGAAATCCGGTGGAATCGGTTTTCCATCTTTATCGACCATCTTTTCAGCTGGCGGCTTTCCAAGATTTCCGCCAAGGCCATCACCTCCACCATAGCCGGATCCTTCGCCGGGACCACCCATGCTCATGCCGCCACCGCTCGGACCGCCCATGCTCATGCCACCACCGCTCGGACCACCCATGCTCATTCCACCGCCTGACTTGCCACCCCCTCCGGAACCCGGGTAGCCGCCTGGTGAGCCACCGCCGTACCCACCCGACATTCCAGAAGTCGATGGTGGTGGTTGGTATCCCAACTCTATGAGCTTTTTGGTGTACTCGGGATTCGGTATTCGTTGCTTAAGGTCTGCCTCGGTTGCGGAAATCAGTACAGGCAATCGAATCCCCAACTCTCGGAGCGTAAACTTCTTGACGTTTTTGTTTTCGTCCGGCAGTTCCACGCTACCATTTTCTAAGAAATCGATCATGTACTTCAGAACGTGGGCCCCACCTTCCTCCCCCTTATGTTCTGGTCCGTTGAAATAGTGATACCCTTTTATTTCAACAACATACCCTGCACCCTCCAAAGGAGTTGGGTCAGGCACTTCTTTGTCAACATCCGGGAGCTTTAGCAATTGTCGTCTGCTCGAAACTGCCTGTTTGTAATTCGTAAGCAGAGCGGGGCTAAACCACTTGGTTAGGTCTGTTTCGAATTTCTGCTCGATCTTGGTTTTGTGAAAATCCTTCCGCTCGGTGTAGGGGAGTTCCGCCGGTGATTTGTCCGCCAGTACGGGGTCTCGGTTTAAGGAGGCCTCGATCGCTTTGTGCAACTCAAGAATCATGACTCGCTTCTTAGCACCAACGCCAACTTCTTTTCCGACCTTTTCGAACAGTTCCATTGCGGTCTTATGACCAGCATCTACTTTCTTTTCGCCATCGGATTCCGTCGCAACGCGTGCCACCAATCCTTCAGCATCCTTCCAACGGTCTTCTGCAACCACACTCAGGACACGCCCCATCGTCGCGTGATTTGTTGCCATCCCAACCAAGAGCACCGACAAAGCACCGATTACCCACGGTCTTTTCATTCGAATAATTCGATCGACAACGATTTCGCGAGGCAGTAAGCTTGTCCTCATTGGGCCGCGTTTGAGAAGTTGCAAGCAGATACCGTATACGACACCAAAGGCTGCTGCATTGTCTTTGAATGCTTGCGCGCCTGTGACCTCAGTTCCATCTAGCTTGGGGAACTTGTCGAGGATGTCGACATCCAAACCCAAATTCTTGTTCAAGAACTGTTGTAATCCAGGCAGTTTGGCTGTATTGCCAAGCAGCAACATCGCTTCCAATTCGCTCTTTTTGTTAAGCGTTTTGAAGAAATTGAGCGATCGTTGAATCTCTGTCACCATATCGTTAAATACAGGGCGCATCGCTTGGAAGACCAGCTTGGGGTCGTCCGCCTGCATTGCATTGCGTTTCAAATGTTCCGCTTTCGCAAAGGTCAGCTTCAAGTCCTTTGTAAGTTGGCGTGTAAAGTGGTTTCCACCAATGGGGATACTTCTCTGCCAAACTCGAAAGCCGTTGGTGACAATCAAGTCACTTGCATCGGTTCCGATCGAAAGCACAACGGTTGACTTCTGCGGGCTCTCCGGATCGAACGGTTCATTGGCCATCCGTTCTTTAAAGCGATCGTGCGCGATCATGTTGTAAATGCTCATCGGAGCCAACTGAACAAGGTCGATGTCCATCGTGCGATCGCGATAGGGTTTCAAGGACCGAATCACCGCATCTCGCTTCATCGCAAACAAACCGACTTCGCTTTCGAGAGCGTAGCCGTCTTCGATTTGAGCTCCCTCCATTTGTTGGTAGTCCCAAATGACGTCATTCAAGTCGAAAGGGATCTGTTGCTTTGCTTCGTACTTGACGATGTCGCCAATTTTCTTGACTTCCACTGGCGGAGGCTTGAAGAACTTTGCCAAGCCGCTTTGACCCGGAACACTCACCCCAACTTTGGCTCCACGCAAGTCGTTACGGGACAAGAATTGTTGCATCGCGTCAGCGATCAAGAGTTCTGGTTCCGCCTCAGGTTGACTGAGGATCTTTGGGTACTCTACGAAATCAAAAACGTCTGTTACAACGTTGTCACCCTCCAGGTGGCAGCGCATGGCTTTGAGTGCGCTCTGACCGATTTCCAAGCCCCAAACGTGCTGAATTTTCTTCGCCATCGTGCGAACCTCTTCCTGTCTAAGTTCTCGAACAAGCAAAACGAGTACGAAACGACAGGTCGCTAAGGATAAGTGTGAAAGTGATGAGTATGGCGAAATCCTCTACGAAGATCATTCTTTAAGAGAACATCGCTCACCCGTTATCGTATCGCCTCACACCACCCTCTGTCAAATTTTCACCGCAATACGGACGAAAAAAAATGAATTGCCCAACAGTAAACAGCAAAAACGCCACTTCTAACCAGCATAATCCTTTTTGAGCCCCTTTTTTTCGCTCAAACCCCAACTCCACTTGGCATGGACAGTAGATTAACGCCAAGATAATGAAACAATTGCGTGTGACCCTTGCTTGAACAATGCAACGGAGAGAGCATTTCAAACCATGAACAAAGACCCATTGAACGGATTGATTGAGATAATGCCGATCCAGCTCATAGATCCCAAGCGTTTGGGTTGGGGACTACAGCTGGCAATATTTCTATTGCTAGGGTTTTCGTATTGCCAACGTGGGATTGCTCAAAATGAAACGGGGTCCTTCGAAGCGCATGACGAACTGCGAATTCATATCTCTAGTTTGATCGAACAGCTCAGTGACCCAAACTACTCGCGTCGTTTGAGTGCCCAATCTGAATTGGAACGGATCGGTGTGCTGGCTTTGGATCAACTGCATGCGGCCAGTTTTCACCCCGACCCACAAATCGCTTCCACGGCGAGATTCGTCGTGCAAAGCAATCAGTTTTCGTGGACTTGGGATACCGATCCAGTAAGCGTTCGACAGCTACTGAAGAATTATGGTTCCGCTGATTCAGAGAAATCGATGTATATCGATCAGCTTCAACGCCTTGATCATGACGAAGGCTTCCCGGCCCTGTGTCGACTTGTGCGCTACGAGACACGCAGTGGACTTGCAAAGCGTGCAGCGTTGATTCTCATGCGGAGCAAACCTACTGTAGGTCAAACTTTGGAAAGCCGAAAGGAGTCTATTCGCAATTACATCGGTGGCGGCCAAAGTCAGGCAAGCCGCTGGCTGGTTCATTACGCTTCAAATCGCAACGAGTTGGATTTGAAATGGTGGGAGCAGACCCTCGCTGACGAGGTAAAACTGCTCAAAGCAGGTTCCGTCGAAACGAACATAGAGCTGGTCATCGAATTGCACAAATGGCTCGTAGAACAACTGTTCGATCGACCTATGATGCGTGACGCCGCGTTGTCGATCGGACGCTCCATCCTGACGGTTGGCAAGTCCGTGCCGACACTTGATTCGATGATCGGAAACCGCTCGACCCGCGCCAATGAGTTTGCGCAATGGGCATTGAAATACAAAATGCCAGAGCTGGTTCAAGAGCAACACGCAAAGCTGCATAAGTCCATTCTCTCGCGTGAGTTTTTCTTTGGGTACTTACTAGCTGAGAGTTTTAAGCTGCAAGCAAACGATGAACGTGCAAACGCAATTGCGTTGCACAGCTTGAATCAAATTGCTTGCAATGAACTCGGAGCACCTCTGGATCCAAATGCATCTGACGAAGTGAACAAACTTCGAGCCATTGACTTCTCTACAAACCGCCAACTTTCTGGCCAAGATCGTCGATACAATCTTGCGAAAAAGCTAGAGGAACGCGGGCAGTTTGCATGGGCAGAATCGGAGTTCCGATTGGTTCCCAATAACGACTTAACCAATATGGTAACGTTGGAAGGTATGCGAGATTTGGCAGCGATGCTTCATCTTCAGGGCAAACACAGTGAAGCGGCGGAAGTGCTGGAGCCGTTCTTTACGCGATACAGCGACGAGCCGATGTTCAAACGTCAATTAAGCGAATTGAAGAGTTTTAGTCAGGAAATCCTTTCCAACTTCCACTTGTATACTGCGAATAAAGCTCGCGAAAACAACGAATTCGAAATCGCAGCGAGAAATTATTGGCTTGCAATCGAAAACGAGCCCGAGAATGTTGATGCGTTTATCGGACTTTACAGACTAGCGCTATCGGATACGGAACGTGACAAACTCCGAGTCAAGCTGACCAAGTCGATCGCCGAGAGCCGGTTCAAGATTCGCGCAGACGAAGAGGTTCTCAAAAAGTCGAGTCCAGGTGAGCATGCTTCCTACTCCGTTCGACTTGCCGACCGTTGCAATAACTTAGCCTGGGTAATCGTAAATACGGAAGGGAACAAAGATGAAGCATTGTTCTTGAGTCGCAAGGCATGTATGCTCGCACCCGAAACGGCAGAGAATTTAGATACCCTAGCCTATTGCTATGCGGCTATGGAGCGATTCGACGATGCCATCCAATATCAGAGACTTGCCGTGGAACTCAAGCCTCATCACCCCGAGTTTACGAAGGCTCTCAAACGCTTTGAAGCAAAGCGAGAATCTTTGAAACAGCATACTCCAGAATAGACTGTGTCAGCTAAATAGAATCAAATGTATGCGGATAGAATACATTCCAAATACGCTTGAACGGCAGCCACGTAACCCATTTCCAACGCATCTCCGATCAACGCATGACCGATGGAAACTTCTGCGACACCAGGGACAGCGGCAAGGAACGGTGGGAGATTTTCACGATTTAGATCGTGACCTGCGTTGATGACTAGCCCCGCCTCAATGGCCGCTTGGGCAGCATTCACAAATTGCAGTAACGTTGCGTCTCGAGAGGAAGTACGAAACGAGCTAGCCCAAGTTTCCGTGTAAAGTTCGATTCGTTCGGCACCTAATTTCTTTGCTTCGGACATTTGTTCCGCGATCGGGTCCATGAAGAGACTTACTCGGACGCCGAGTTCGTTGCACTCACGGATTAAGGGTCTCAGTCGAGATCCGTCCTTTTGCAAATCCCACCCATGGTCGGAAGTGCTTTGCGATTCGCTATCGGGGACAAACGTCACTTGCGCGGGGCGAACCCAACGAACAAAATCCATCAAATTGTGGAACGGGTTGCCTTCTATATTGTACTCAGCTCTTGGCCATTGCTTGAGCAACGCAGCGATTTCGAAAACATCAGCCCGACGGATGTGACGCTCGTCCGGCCTTGGGTGGACGGTGATGCCGTGTGCCCCTGCGTTGAGACAAATCGTCGATGCACGAACGACGCTTGGTTCCCCTAAGTGCCTCGTGTTGCGAAGCAACGCTACTTTGTTAACGTTGACAGATAAGTGGGCGTGATTTCGTGTTTTCATGGATCAAGGCTCTATATTGGATACTCTTGGGACGCTGCGGTAGTCGACCTATACTCGATAGTATTCCCGGTACCATTGAACGAAGCGAGGGACACCAATTTCAATGGGTGTTTGAGGACAAAAGCCAATGACCTTGTCGAGCGAATCCACATTAGCGAAGGTATCTACGACGTCACCAGGCTGGATGGGTAGCAAGTTCTTGTTCGCTTTGATACCAATCGCTTCTTCTAGTATTTCAATGAACCGTGTCAGTTCGGTTGGTTGTTGATTTCCAACGTTGAAGATACGAAATGGAGCTGAGCTTGTGGAGGGATCGGGCTGATTGCTATTCCACAAAGCATCTTTCGCTGGAATCTGATTGAGAACCAACTCTACCACCGTCGCAATGTCATCAACATACGTAAAGTCCCGCTTCATTTTTCCCTGGTTATATACGTCGATGGTTTCCCTACTCAAGATGGCTTTTGTGAACTTGAATAGCGCCATGTCAGGCCTGCCCCACGGGCCATAGGCAGTAAAGAATCTAAGCCCGGTTGTTGGTAGGTCGTACAGATGAGAATAGGAATGGGCCATCATCTCAGTAGCTTTTTTTGTGGCGGCATAGAGACTGAGCGGATGATCCACCGCGTCATGTACTGAGAAAGGCTGAGAAGTATTACTGCCATAAACGCTTGAACTACTCGCGTAAACCAGGTGTGAAACGCCGGTCTGTCGGCAACCCTCCAGAATAGTCAACGTTCCAAGAACATTTGAGTCGACATAAACAAACGGATTTTCTACCGAATACCGAACTCCAGCTTGGGCACCTAGGTGTACGACTTTGTTAAAACCGCGTTCTTGGAAGAGGCGGGCGATCGCGTTGCGATCATTCAGGTCCAATAGAGCGAATTCGAAATTCTGGAATTGGCAAAGTTGACGAAGTCTTTCTTTCTTTAAACTGACGTCATAGTACTCATTCAAATTGTCGAGGCCAACAACTTGCACGCCTGACTCGAGACAACGTCGTGCGACATGAAACCCAATGAAGCCAGCAGCGCCAGTGATTAACAAGGTTTCCATAAAATCTGACGGTCCATCTAGTTTGGGATAATTCTTGGTTTTCCGAGGTGTGGCAGCTCAACGCCGCGCAAGAAACTATTTAATTGACTCGTACTCGATTTGCCTTGCCGAAGGCAAACAGGGAGCCACATCATTAAGCTTCGCGCGTCGTGGATCACACCGTCAAAGGACATCTCCGTACACCACCGAAGGTCTTGCTTTCCTTGTAACGTCCAATTCCAAATCAATCGAATCTGTGGATTGGACCGTCGATACAGGGCAAACAAAAAAGGATCCAATGCCTTCTTAACTTGAGCTCTCTCAATCAGTCCATTGCAGTCCAACAGGAGTATTCCAGGCCGATTTAAGATGTGCAAAATCGATTTTTCGCAGGTCGAGTCCCATGATTCAACGTACCACGCCACCGATCGCTCGCTAGGCATCGTCCCGTTTTGAGTCGAGTTATGCAGCTCAACGCAACGCCTCAGAAGTGCACGATGCATCGGCTTGAGGCCCAAAAGACTCCAGTCCTGCACGGTTTGCTTAGCCAATGTCCGCTTCATGATGCACGAGGTAAAGTAGAGGCGAGCACGGTCGTGTTTTCTGCAAGGATTAGGGTTGCAGACTTGCATGCGGCAGGAATCAAGATTGTTTGCCCTCGCTCAAGAAAGAACTCTTGGGAAGGGGTTTCTAATACTGCGCTCCCTTGAGGCACAGTGAGGATCGCCAGTTTGGTGTCCTGAAGTTTGTAACTTCCCGACGCTGTGTACTCCTGTAAAGTAAATTTGTCGCAATCGACCAACGTGCGAACGGTTTTGGCCACAATGCTTGGCTTAGCGACAAACTGTACCGGACCGCGTTGGAAATCGATTACCTCAAGCGCTTGATCGATATGCAATTGGCGAGGCAAGCCGTCTTTGTCCACCCGATCCCAATCGAAGAGACGAAAGGTACAATCGCTTGCTTGTTGAATTTCTGCGACCAATAGACCGGCACCCAATGCATGCACTGTACCCGCAGGAATAAAAACACAATCACCGGACTTGGGTGAAAGAACATGCAAACATTGTTCCGTTTCTCCATGCTCAATCGCTTCCTGGAGCGTTTTCCTGTCGACACCTGGCTTGAGTCCCGCATACAGTTTCGAGTCGAGTTCGGCTTCAATCACATACCATGCCTCAGTCTTGCCACGGTCGGGTAATGGCATTTTTGCACCGTAAAGGTCATCCGGATGGACTTGTACGCTGAGTACTCTCTGGCAGTCCAAATACTTAAGCAAAAGTGGGAATCGTTCGTTAGGGGTGTCACAACCGATAATTTCGTTAGGAAATGATTCGATTAATTGTCGCAACGTCCAACCTGCAAAGTCCCCGTCAGAAACGACGGATTCCCCTTCGCGGTGGTCCACGATCTCCCAACTTTCCGCCCAAATTCCGCTTCCAGGCGGCTTTTTGCCTAATTGTGAGGCAAGACGATCACCGCCCCAAATGTACGATCGAAAGATTGGTTCAAAACGAATCGGCTGATCTGGTAAAAACATGGATTGCTAAAAGGACGGAGAAGAACAAACTGGGTGGACACAAATCGGGCGATCCACACAATGATTTTACTCGCCCCACCCAAACTACGCATCACGGCATTGAAATTAGTGCCCGCACCATACCGGAGAGTTGATTCATGGCCAAAAGCGTTCTCGCCCTGAAAAAGGCTGACGACCTCTTTGAGAAAAGCTCGATGAGTTTTGGAGACCACCTCGAAGAACTTCGCCGAACTCTCCTCAAAGCATCTATTTGGTTGGCCGTCGGTTTGGTAGTCGGCCTGCCTTCAGCCACAACCGTCGTGAACTACATGCAGGTTCCACTTCAAGTTTCGCTCGATCGGTACAACTTGAAAAAGAGCAAAACAGAAATGAAGGCATCTGCTGGTGTAGAAGTGCCAGAAGATCTTTCGAAATGGATGGCGGAAAGCAAGAATGTTCGAGTAAGCAAAATTGTTTACCGAGACCTGCGACGCATGAAGGCGGCTCTTGCTGGTGATCTATCCGAAAACGATCGCATCAACCCAGATAGTCTTGGGCTCCCCGATAGTAATGACTTGGTTGCGTTTCGCGAATTTGTGAGCGTTGATGCAGGAACAGAGGCTCTTGGACTGCAAGAACCTTTTATGATTTGGTTTAAAGCCGGTTTGGTTGTGGCATTTCTAGTTGCGAGCCCCGGAATCTTCTTTCATATCTGGCAGTTTATATCCGCCGGGTTGTATCCGCACGAACGTCGTTACGTTTACTTCTTTTTGCCAACGAGTTTGCTTCTGTTTTGGTCCGGAGCCGCACTTGCTTTTTTTGTCATCTTCAACATGGTTATCGACTTCTTGCTTGAATTCAACGCCAGCATGGGCATCGGCGCCTCGCCACGACTGACAGATTATATGTCCTTTGCACTCTTGCTCCCATTGGGATTCGGAATTTCCTTTCAGCTCCCCTTGGTCATGTTGGTGCTCGAGCGACTGGGTATACTCTCGGTCCAGCTGTACGTATCCCAATGGAGAATGGCGATTTTGATCATCGCCTTCCTTTCGATGGTCCTAACCCCCAACGACGTCGGAAGCATGTTGGGAATGGCCATCCCCTTGATCGGCCTGTACTTCGTTGGAATTGCAATGTGCAAATACTTGCCGAGAAGTGATATGCTAAGGGGCAACGCGGTTGATCCAAGTTAGACAACAGGCAAGTCAACACTGCGATTGGTCATCACTGCGAAACTACTTCGATGAAAGCGATCTGTTACCAAAATGAAGCCTCCGTTGACGCGAAGACAGTTTCATCAGTCGTTTGGAGTTCAAACCGTGGGTGCAGCTTCATTGATTAGTCTTTTGCCGAATCGTGCGAGCGTCTTTGGCCAGGAAAAACGCATTGAGGTTAGTGGGAGAAAGTCCCAACGCATTGCAACAGGTGCCAATGTAGCGGCGACGGTCCATCCTCTCGCTTCCCAGGCTGCGTTGCAGGTGTTTCGGCAAGGTGGGAATGCAATCGATTCCGCGATTGCCGCAGCACTTTGCCTCGGTGTAGTCGACGGACATAACTCGGGGATTGGAGGCGGTTGCTTGATGCTCATTCGAACCGCAGCGGGCGCGATCCATGCGATCGATGGTCGAGAAACCGCTCCCGCTGCTGCTTTCGAAAAAATGTACATTCGCAACGGCAAGCCGGTCGCAGAATTGAGCCAAACGGGTTCACTCGCATGCGCTGTACCAAGTCAAATCGCTGCGTTAAAACTCGCGCACGATAAGCTAGGTGTGCTGAATTGGGGCTCGCTTTTCGAGCCAGCTATCGACGCCGCTGCGAATGGATATGCCATCGGTGCTGCAACGCACAACGCAATCGCTTCCGAAAGAGCTGATCTCGCAAAATTCGAAGCAAGTCGATCCGTCTTGCTCAAGCCAGATGGGAGCCCGCCGAAGATAGGCGATTTCCTCAAGCAAACAGATCTCGCTAATACACTTCGCCAAATCGCTATAAACGGTACTGCTTGGTTCTACCGAGGTGATTTCGCGAAACAGACCGTTGAGTATCTCGAAAAGCACGCTGGATTGATGTCGTTGGCTGATTTTGCAAACTACAAAGCCATCGAACGCACATGCCTTAGGACTAACTATCGAGAGTATGAGGTCATCGGCTTTCCAACCCCGAGCTCTGGCGGAATCCACATCGCGCAGATGCTCAACATGCTTAGCAACTTCGATGTGGCCAAAATACACTCTAGGTCTAAAGGTGAGTTCTTTCATTTGCTATGCGAGTGCATGAAAAGGGCCTTTGCGGATCGAGCACATTGGCTGGGGGATGGCGATTTCTTCGATGTTCCAAAATTCCTCGTGGACCCTGCTTATGCCGCGAGCCTTGCTTCGCAAATCCGACTCGATCACGCGTCGACGGGAATTGAACACGGCAATACCTTAGGCGGCGTAGCTCACGACGAAAGCAAGAAACACACCACGCATCTGGCGACTGCTGACTCATTAGGCAACTGGGTTGCCCTCACTTCTACCGTTAATACAACCTGGGGGTGTAAGGTCATGATTCCAGGCACCGGTGTCATGCTCAATAACCAGATGGATGATTTCAGTATTTCGCCAGGCGTCCCAAATGCCTTTGGTTTGATCGGTTCGGAAGCGAATGCAATCGCTCCCAACAAGCGACCACTTTCCAGCATGAGTCCGACCATCGTTTTAGCACGAGACGGAAATCCCTTTCTGAGTTGTGGTGCCGCTGGCGGTCCCAAGATTATTAATGCGACGCTTCAAAACATTGTCCGGTGCGTAGACTTGCATGAGTCCATCGAACTTGCAATCGCGTCGGCGAGGCTTCATCAACAATGGCAACCAAACATTGTTTATCATGAACCGAACTTAGGCGGAGTTAGACATCCTGTTAGCGATGGCGACACTTCGAGCGAGGCATCAAAACACCTCGAGAAACTCGGTCATCCGCTGAAAGTTTCTAATTCTCTCGCCATCGCTCAAGGTATTCAGCAAAAAGGTAATGGCCTGCTTGCCGTATCAGACCCGCGGACCGACGGTGAATCAGTCTCCTGGTAGTTTTTTGAGAATTGCATCTTGTTGGCTGCAATCGAATTCGACCCGACCTAAATGACCAAGAACAAAAGCAACAATCCATCCATTCTGGAAACATGCGAACGTCGATGCCTGTAGTTTATTTCAAGCGCCATAAAATGCAGATCGACTTGATCAAGTTCGATCGCACTCACATTCCAGACCAGAGTGTTTTTCGGTTTGTTCCATGGTCTGAAAAAGTGCTTGGGCAACATGCACTGGCAAAATGGGATAGCTTTCGCCTAGAAATCGACGCCAACGTATTTCCCTGTCTCGGCGATCGAGATGGTTGCAGGCAACTCATGCGAGATATTTCGTTGCGATCCAACTTTGTGCCCGAAGCAACCTGGCTTGCCATCGCAGATCCGGAGGGTAAGCCAGAAGTTCCCGTTGGTACGATTCAAGGACTAAGGCTCAATGCGATCGAAGGTGCAATTCAAAACGTAGGAGTAGTACCGCAATTTCGAGGCTTGGGATTGGGTCGGGAATTGCTTCAGCTCGCACTGCAAGGCTTTCGGGACACAGGCTGTACCAAGGTAAATCTGGAAGTGACGATCCACAACACTGGGGCGATTCGCCTGTATGAATCAATCGGATTTCGATATGTCGAGACCGTTTTCAAGGTCGGCAATGTCCCTATTAATTCATAAATGATGGTCCTGCCCATCGTTCGCGTGTCCTAACAGCGCGTATCAGCCAACGAGAGCAGATAGCTCATCCCATACTTGGATTTTTGGAACTTGTATGCTCGATGGAGCGTTGCGATGAATAGCAGCAGCACCCGGCAATCGCAAACCGATCTCAGCGAACATTCTCAAGGTGTACCAAGATAGGCCCTCTTCCTTCCAAAGGCTCCTCAAATGCTTCAAGGCAGTTCGAGGGTACCCGCCACGTATTGCTTTGCGTGCCCACTTGCCGGGTCCAGCAAACGATCGAGGTGGTGGAGTGTTTGCTTCACGGCCAATTTCTTGGACACCGCGTTCTGCTTGGGCTTCGCATATCAACTGAGTCATCAATTTAGATCGTAGATTGGACATTGACCATGTACAGCTTGACGCATGCAGGCGATAACATAGGACTAACTCCTGGGTGTTTCCCAATTGCCCAACTCGGCTCATGCGCAGCCATAAATCGTGGTCTTCGATCCATTGGTATTTCTCCCGAAAACCACCAATCTTTTTAAATGCATCAGTCCTCATGATGCTTGCCGGCTGAAACAGTCCCGTCTCACGCAAAAGCAATCGCCGTACGATCGTGTCATGATCGGGTGGCAATGTTTGCAGTCCAAGTGGTTCGGAGTCCGTATCGATTTCCAGAATAGTACCGCTCACGGCAACATGGTCTGGGTGTCGGCAAAGAAAATCGACCTGATGTGAGATTCGATTTGGCATCGCGATATCGTCTGCATCCATGCGGCAGACGAATTCCGTTTGAACCAATGCGTGTCCTCGATTTGCCGCAGCTACGACCCCTGCATTGGATTGGTGAACCACGCGAATCCGCGGGTCTTTCTTTGCGAACCAATCCAAGATTTCAGGGCTGCGATCGGTACTTCCATCATTGATGCAAATCATCTCCCAGTCGCAATACGTCTGGCCAATAATGCTTCCGATCGCGGACACTAAATACTTCCCAGCATTGAAGACGGGGAGTACAACGGATACGGCGGGCTTGCTCATTCGAGTTACCGATTTCCTGCAAGAGTCTACAGTGCAATTGCTAACCTGTTAAGCGGCTGACGATAGGGCGCGGAGGAATCGACGTAGGCTCAACTGAATGGACTTCTTTTTTGGCAACAATGTCGTGAATCGATTGACGCTCGTTCCAGCCCTAGAAGTGGATCGACTCCGAGATTCCAAAGCGTCGTAGGAATTGCACAGAACTGCGAACAAATTGAGTTCATCAAGAACAATCTCGCGGGCTTTGGCGAGGCGAACGAAGTCGAATCCAGTCGTGCTATGAATCTTTTCACGGATCGTCGCGATGGAACGAATGGGATCGTACATGTCGATTCGAGCGAAGCTGCGGGCTGGAAATACGGTGTCTGCAAAAGGACCACCTGAGTAGAACGGAAAACTCCACCCCAGAAAACTATCCGGTAATTTCTCCGACATGTAATATGGAGAATGGTCGTTTTCTAAAACAATATGGTAGTGGTAGTCCCAAATAGCATCTGCTTTGTCTGAAACGTCCCGAATGCCTCTACCGAAAACATCGATTTGATCTCCAAAAGCCGACTTTAATTGCTCCACAAATCTTAATCTTTGTCGATGGTCTTCTGTGATCGCTTTGCTGCTGGAAATGACACTCAGAAGCTTCGTCTTGTTCGGTGGCTTCATTGCTGCTAACGCGTCGTAGTCCAGTATTTGTGGATGGGATCGGCAAGGGTGCGTCCCAAAATGCCATGGTTGTGCCTCGTGGGCACGGACTACTTGCGGGTGCTCAACGCTTGCATGCGAGGTCCTCACCGCACCAAACTGGCTTGTAAAAACAGGCCGATAACGCCTGATACTCGGAGGCTCACCTGTGACGAGCAGTGTTTTGCTGCGTTCAATTCGATTCGTTTCCGGTTTGAGCAAATTGTCGTACACAACCCATGCGTCGATTGGTTCGCCAGTGGGCTGCAACAGAAAGCGATGCCTACACCAATTTGCTTCCAGGTGAGGAACCTGTCGCAGAATCGGATCTGTCGGGACGGAATTGGTGATAAGAATCGTTGCCATCGACGCAGTCTATCCCGTGGAACCGCATCAGATCAAGGCCGCTCCGTAATGAGTTAGCTATCAATTCGTTTGGCGTTAATACCGATACAAACGTTAAATTCGCTCAACTTGATTGAGGCTTCCGTCCGATAGTAATCGTCAACAACGTATCCGGAAACGGCGAAGTCGTTTCGGTGCGTGTCCAAGTCGAAGCACGGGGCAAAGCAAATGCAAAGCAATCGAATTATCAGCATCCACAAGCGAGCCAAAAGAAGAATTCTAGCATTGGCCCTGGTTGCAACCGCTTTCGCTGGATATGGCGCTTTGTCTATCTTTGCACAAGACGACAAAACCAGTCAATTACCTATTGAAAAGATGAGTAAAATGCCTGGCGTAAAAGCGGTGGGCATTCGGCTGATCAATCCAAATCCTAAGTTGACAGCCGCAACCGCTCCGCAGGCGATCCCGCCCGGAAGCGCACCGGCATCTATATTACCGGCAGCATCGCTACCGACTGCATCGCTACCGACTGCACCCTCGCCAGGAGCAATTCAACCGGCAATAACATCTCAGCCCGCACTTTCGAATGCCGCGTTGCCGCAGTCCGTTGATCGAGAATGGTTGCCGGTACCCGTTACGAGAAACAATTCTGATGTTCCAACAGAAGTTGCTCTACCATCAACGTTTGCAAACCTTTCGGTCCCTCCGCGCATGTCACGCATGTCAGATGTTCAGTCTGCTAGGCCGGAGGGTAAAGTGGTTATGAAATTGAATGGTGGCGAGTTGGCTGAAAACACTGTCAACACTGTCAACACTGTCAACACTGTCCCTGCAGAGGATCCCTCAGTGACAACCGAGTCGGTCGACATTCGTGTTGTCCAATCTCGCTCCATGGGCCAGCCTGCCAGAATGCCTCCCTTCATATTTCAGCAGTCCGGAAAAAAAGTTGAAGATGGCAAGGAGGTAGCAGGTTCATCCGCAGCGTTGGTATCACTTCCGGGTGGAATCCGAATGACGATCGCGGACGGAGTTGAAAACGAAACTTCGTTTAAGGTACGAACACCTCAATTGGTCAAGCCCAAGCCGATACCACTTGAACATACTGTGACCTTGGCTCAATCGACAGAAATTGAGTCTCGACGCGTCAATGATGAACAAGAAGTGTATTTGCCCAAAGTGGAAGTGGACGCATCGATGGTACCACAGTCCATTTCAGGAGCAGTTGGGTACAACAAATCAAAAAGCAACGGTCCACAAGCCGTAGTGACAGATGCGGTAACCGATGCGTTTGTAGCTCTTGCACCCCCTGCCAAAGATCTTCAATTTGAATCTATATCGAATAGCAATAGAGGCAAGTCACTTGCAGCGGAGTCGATAGTGGATCGGTCTCGTCGTAAATTCGACTCTCGACCAGTCCATCAATCCCCCATTGCGACCGTTGATCTAGAATGTTTGGCCGCGACCACTATGGATTTACCCAGCAAACTTGTCGCCATCGCAGTTCAAGACGAGAATGTTTGCAAAGCTCTGCACAATGATCGCACCGTTTCGTTAGTCGGGAATCAAGCTGGTACGACCTTGGTGCAGATTTGGACCGCAGACCTTGGGGAAAAGCCACAAGTGGTTAGGGTGAATGTCTGTCTACAAGGGGGTAAATATCAAGCGACATCCACTGAAGTGAAAGACATCAATCAGGTAATTGCACAGAGCTTCCCACGCGCAAATGTACACATTGTCACCAAGGATGATGGCAGTATGGAGGTGGCGGGTACCACGGAGAGTGAAGAATCTGCGAGACGCATTTTGGAACTCGTTCGCAAGCTGTACCTGGTGCCTGTCAAGGATAAGCTTACCGTCTCTAATTAGTAGAACACTCTGTTACGCCCCAATAAACCAATGTCTCAGTGTTGCAGATTCCTTTGGCATATAGTGCAACATGTGACCATGTTGATCGCCTCAGCACTGCTATGCATGCTTTGCGACGGTACAACCGGATTTGCAACAACACAACAACCGAGTGAACCACAAGGGATTAGCTCGAGTGAGTTCCTGAATCATATAGACCTCGAGAGCTTGACAGCCCGGGCGGCCTTGCACAGTTTCCCATCTGGGATTTTGACTTCGCAACGTCCCAAATTGGAACCCGATTCTGTTACAGCATCCTTTGACCAGGAACTGGCGCGCCCTGAGCAGCAACCCGTCAAAACCGCCCAATTCGAATCGTCTTCTCAACGCACATTACCCATCGGTTCGGGTGTTGTCCAACCTGTGTCCACTCTCCCATTGGAACCAGGTCCAATCACCAACAAGCCAATCGCTGACACTTCCATGAGTCAGAGATTTGGTGAATGGCGAAGCAAGTTGGAACTTGACCCTAATCTCCCCGATTTTCTATTCGGATATGAAGCCATCAGCATTCAACGAAGCAACGATTCCATTGGTCCCTATTCAATGGGGCAAGAAATGGATCGTTTTGCTCGTGAGAACTCAGGCCGTATTACGGTTTCTAGGCTTCTTGGTGGAATAGAACGTATCGAATTCAAATTCACGGGGCCCTTGCACTGGGGGCGGCATTCAACGAGCATCGGTCCCATCGATTCGCTTCTTCCACTATCGCTCGCACCTCAGTTTGACAATGCGACCGTCCATCAACAGTCGCATCAGGTTCGCCTCACTTCTTATGAATTGAATCGCTGCAATACGGGGGACGAACTTTCCCAATTCTTCTATGGGGTTCGTTTCTTCGATCATGGAGAGCAATTTCAATTGGATTCGGTAAGCAATGCATCAACGAGCCGATTTCAGCTGGAAACGAGCAACATACTAGCCGGGTGGCAGATCGGTCTGCAATTGAATCGACCTTTAAGCCAACGTTTGACGATCGGCATTGGAACGGGTGGTGGTCTCTACGGGAATTTCGCAAATGGAACTCTACAGGCAACGTCAGGGAACTCTACTTTGGCTGACTTGAAGGATAGAAAGCTTCGACTGACAACAATGTGGGAGTCAGTTGCGATGATCAACTATCGAATTACCCAGAACATACTCCTCTCTGGAGGTTACGAAGGTTGGTATTTTTCTGCGTTGACAACGGCAGCGGATCAACGACCAGAAAGCTCGGCACAGGGAGCGGCGTTTTCATTGCGAACTCGGGATGATCAGCTTTTTCGTGGATGGACAGTAGGCCTTTCTGCTCGATTCTGATGCCGATCTTCACCAACCATCGCAGTCAGCCTTGAATCGCAGGCATTTTCCGAAGACAATTAGTCTCCCTATTCGCCGATGCCGCGCCGTCAAAAAACGTCAGGAATTACCGTGAAGTTGATAATAGCAATCGTGCAACCAAGCCGATTGGAGGAGGTCAAAGAAGCCTTGACCGAAGTCGAGGTCTTTCGTTTGACTGTTCTGGATTGCCTCGGCTTCGGAAGGCAAAAAGGCCAGAAAACCGCGTTCCGTGGACATGATGTTTCGGTAAACCTACTTCGTAAAGTCCAGCTTCAGATCGCTGTGAACGACGAATTCGTGGAGCCAACCATCAGCGCCATTCTCAAAGGTGCAAAAACAGGCGAGAAAGGTCAAATCGGCGACGGGAAGATCTTCGTCTTGCCTATGGACGACTGTATTAGAATTCGAACCGGTGAACGCGGACCGGAGGCAATATAATCCTTCGCGATGAATACAACCACCGAACCGCTTATCCAAATCAAGAATGTCTCAAAGATCTATCAGCTCGACGAAGTGGAGGTCCGCGCACTGGATGGAATCGATCTGAACATGGAGCGCGGTGAATACGCCGCCCTAATCGGTCCTAGCGGATCGGGTAAGTCTACGCTGATGAATACCCTTGGTTGTTTGGACCGCCCAACGATGGGGAGCTACAAGCTCAGCGGACAAGAAGTGGTCCACATGACTCGCGACCAGAGAGCCCGAATCCGAAATGAACATATCGGTTTCGTGTTTCAAAATTTTAATCTGTTGGCGAGAACGTCTGCGCTGGAAAATGTTGAGTTACCGCTGATGTACGGTGCCGTAATCTCGGCGAAACAACGTCGTGATCGTGCGAAGGAGTTGCTGGCTCTTGTTGGCCTTTCCGATCGACTCGACCATCATCCCGGGCAACTCTCCGGTGGGCAACAGCAACGCGTTGCGATCGCGCGTGCGCTCGCGACCGCTCCGTCAATACTGATGGGAGATGAGCCAACTGGAAACTTGGATTCCAGAACGAGCCGAGAAGTGATCGAGATGTTTCGAAAGCTCAACGAAGAGCGCAACTTAACAGTCATCTTGGTAACACACGACGTCTCCGTCGCGAGAAATGCCCGCCGCAATATCGTCTTGCGCGATGGAAAGATCATAGCCGACACAACGGACCACGAAGCAGCCGCAGTCGCCCTCAAGAAATCTCAAGAGATGGTATGAAAGATATCGCAATCATTTTGGCTGCCGCAGGCAAGAGCAGTCGTTTCAAGGACCCGTTTTTCAAAAAGGTATTTACTCTTGCGTCGGGAAAACCGGTTTGGCAGCACAGCGCACAGCTCTTTGCGGAGCATCCGCGCGTCGCGCAGATCATTATGGCTATCTCGCCCGAAGACAAGGAGTTGGTCCAAGAGAAATATTCGGGGAATTTGTCTATGCTTGGCGTCGAGATCGTGTTGGGAGGCGAAGAGCGGTTCCATAGCATTCGAAACGCTCTCGAAAAAGTCAGGACTGAAATCAAACTTATTGGAGTACATGATGCTGCTCGCCCTTGTTTGACAAAACAGTCGTTTGACGCAGTCATCAGTGCTGCGGATCGAACCGGCGCCGCGATCTTGGCGTCCCCAATTCGTGCGACCGTCAAACGCTGTACCAACAACGATCAGATCTCCGAGACGGTGTCCCGAGAAGGTTTATGGCAAGCACAAACGCCGCAATTGTTCAAGGCAACTATCTTGAAGTCGGCTTATGCCAAAATGAAAGGCAAACCGACCGATGACTCACAGGTTGTTGAGCAAAGCGGCATTCCCGTCTTTTGCGTGGAAGGGCCAGAAACGAATATCAAGATTACTACCAAAGAGGATCTCAGGATTGCAGAGTCGTTTCTCAAGGCTCCACAACGCGTTCGCGACAACCCTTTCTTTTAAGTGAAAAGGGATCGAAGCGAATCGCATTTACCCGCCAATGTATGTGACTTCCTACGGGCAACAGGGGCACCAAGGGTGATGAACAACCCCATATGAAGCTGTCGCATTGTGCGGATTTCGCATGGGTTCCTTGGCGTCGAACAATTGTTTTGACGGTTCGCCGCGAAATCTGATACGCTAAAGTAAGTTTTCAGATCGGGTCCCAGAACGAAGGAGATCAGCGATGAGGCGAAAATCACGAAGGCAGTTTATTGGCGATGTAGGATATGGCATGTTGGCGGCGACTGTCGGATCGACCTTGATCCATGACATGGGCTTCGCAGCGCCTATCAACCTAGACGACCGCCGTTTGGATTTTGGTCCGCTCGATCCGCTGGTGACGCTCTTGCAGGAAACCGAGCCCAACAATTTGTTGAAGGTCTTGGTTGATCGGCTGAACGCAGGATTGACGCTGAAGTCGCTCGTTGCTGCAGCCTCGCTCGCTAACGCTCGAACCTTTGGCGGCGAAGACTACATTGGTTTCCATACGATGATGGCACTGGCTCCTGCATTTCGCATGTCATCGGAACTCTCCACCAAACACAAAGCCTTGCCAGTATTGAAAGTGCTTTATCGCAACACCAATCGTATTCATGAATTCGGAGGCCGAGATCGCGAAGTGCTTCGCCAAATCGATATCCATTCAATGCCACAAGGAATCGACATAAGTTCGATCGACTCGAAGTCATTAAGAGAATCCGTCCGAAAACGCGACCTGCAAAGAGCCGAGTGGATCTTTGCATATTCCAATGACAAATCGGCTTCGGCTGCAAACGCGCTTAATTCCGTGTTGATGTGCGTCGAGGATGAAACGGAAGTACATCGCGTTGCACTCCCTTATCGAGCTTGGGATTTGCTCGACATCGTGGGATCGGAACACGCGCATACCATGCTACGACAAGCGATTCGATATTGCGTCAAAGCAGGAAATATGCCGCACGGTAGGGAGAACGAGTCGCCTTCGACCTTGCTTCCAAAACTGTATGACCAATTCCATCTAGATAGAAACCTTGAGCCTACGAAAAGCGTCGACCACAAGTGGATTCGGACTTTTTCGGAGACTATTTTTCGATCCAACGCCAGCCAAGCTGCAGAAGCGGTTGCAGCGGCAATCGCCGAGGGAATCGCGTGCGAACCAATCGGTCTTGCGACTACTCTAGCTGCAAATCAGCTTGTGTTGCGAGATCGCGGTCGAACACCTCGCGAGGAGCAACTCGGAAAGCCAATCGGCAGTGTGCACGGCGATTCCATCGGCGTCCATGCCACGGACTCGGCAAATGCATGGCGATGTCTCGCCAAACACGCGGACCCGACACACCGAATTGCATGCACAATCCTGGGCGCCTACCAAGTCGCATACGATCGCGTAGCCAGAGGGGGTGATTTTTTGCATTGGGATCCGATGCCCATTTCGCTAGAACGTATCAAAGAAACGACTCCCGAGGCACTGATCAAACAATTGGATGATGCGATCCGAAACAACCTTCAGTCAGTTGCCGCTTCGGTCGTCGCACAATTCGGTAAATTGGGCCATAACCCGCAACTTGTTTTTGATCGTCTTTTGAAATATGCAGTCAGCGAAGACGGCGCTTTGCACGCCGAAAAATATTACAGCACTGTCCGAGAGGAGTTTGAAACCGCAATGCCAGAACATCGATGGGAATTCGCTGTGTCGCTTGCAAGAGTTACTGCGAGCGAGTTCGGTAGGGAGGCTCCGGGGTACCAAGAAGCGATCGACTTGCTCGGATAAGCCATTTATGAGAATGGGAGTTGTCGCAGGGCAAAGTAGTCGTTTATTCGCTCTTGCTATCGCAATCACTTGCCTTTTCAATGGAATGGTTACCCAGGTTTGCCGTCGTGCTCTAATCTGCTTTGTAATTAAAGCAAAGCGCCAAAAAACGCGCCCCGCGACGAGTCTAGTTGAAAGGCCCCAACGCATCCAACGTCGCTTGCCGCAGGTTCTTGCCCAGGCCGATGTCCAGAATCATTGACCAGCTGGCGGTTGCCATAGTTCTACCTTGTTTCCTTCTGGATCGATGACCCAAGCAAACTCCCCATATTCGGAATTGTCGCTCTTCTCAAGAACGTTGCAACCTTCTTCACGCAAGACTTTCACTAGCGATTGAAGATCTTCGACCCGATAATTGATCATAAAACTTGCGGTGCTGGGTGCAAATTGGTCACTTTGCGCAGAACCGATGGACCAGATGGTTGTTCCGGGAAACGCCTTACCTTCACTGTCGGTCCAATTGAAGGCCGCGCCACCCCATTCTTGGACATCGATTCCTAAGTGCCGCTTGTACCAAGCCTGTAGTGCCGGCGCGTCTTTGGCTTTAAAGAAGATGCCGCCAATACCAGTGACTCGTTTCATGGAAGCTCCGAGGAAAGCGAAAATAAGTGTTGTGATTTTTCGAGGATGCCCCTGTTCGGAAATTGGGATCTCTCTTGACCATAAAATACCAGGTTTGACCGACGGACTTAAGTACCGAACGAAGGAAATTGCTAATAAGTCATCGACTGAGGTGAGAGTTCTCTCTTCGTCGGTGGAACACAGGATCAGATAATAACGCTCGACAGGGAAGCTAGAAAGTAGGTCATCCAACCGATTTGAGCATGCGCTCCCTTGTCTTTATATTTCGAAATTTTTCGCAACCTATTGGGAGCCAAAGTCAACCAACCAAACTGAGGCGAGTGAAGAGCCATTTGCGTAAAGACGCGGCCAACGGCACCCGACGCGCGAGTAATTAGCTTCGGTTCCGCGACGATGTAGGGACTGTCAAAATCGGTCGTTTCCTTTATCACTCCAGTTGAACCAAAGGTCTTGATGAAAAGTCGCATCGCACCGATTCCTGACGAAAAACTTGACACGCCAACTTGTGATACCTGAACTGGACTCTCAGCCCCTTGTATGCATGCGTTGCGGACGGCCGTCATAATTGCGTTGAGCGTTTCGGTTGGTCGGGTAGCAAACATATAATCACGATCGCTCCCCGACTGAGCGGCCATTGTCATGAAAGGAACGAGCAAGGTAGTCTGGCGTGCGCCTGCAAGTTGTCCACCTTGCATTGAAACGTATCGCTGAATGCTCTTGGCCCATCCGCCTCGAAAGGTCTTGTAGTCCCCATCTGCGGCATGAACATTTCCACCATTTACCACAGTCGGATGGAAGAACACTTGCGTCTTTGAGAAGTTGGAAGTCCCCTGCGGCACTGCCACCCCGATCCAATAAACGTGGTTGTCTTTTCGCATTTCAAATAGAAATTCGCGTATCGAACCCTTTTGCGCAATCTCCTGAAAATCATTACCAATCGATAGTGGCGAAATCACGTTCTGCGTGACATCGTGGACCTTCGTAAGGTTTTCTGGATTCATTTGCCTGAATCGTATACTCGACGTATCGATCCCGTTGGGGCCAATAAGTGAGTCTGAAGCCAGGTCATCGATCTTCCGAAATGACCATCCATCTCGATCGAGAACACCATCGACCTTTTTTACTTTGCCGCGTTTCCGCCAAACCTCCTGGAAATCGCGGATCGCATCGGCGAGTTTTTGCGGACAATTGCGAGCCGACCCAGGTACCGGGGGCGGAGCCCATTGCCCTTTGTTGCCCCCGTCTTTTGGCTCAATCTGCAATAACAGCCCAATCACTTTCGTCTGATCAGCGACTGCGTTCTCTACTTGCTTTGTGCCATTGAGAATGCCAACAGATCCTGTAATCGTTGTCACAATGTGCTCCAGGTTCTTGGGTAAAAGGCAGTGTTATGAGTAACACGTTTTATTCGTGGGGTCTTGGAATTTCCTCCACTCGGAAAGTTGCCCATCAATTCAATGCACGATCTCATTCGCAATCGTCCAATGTTTCGCGGCTTCCATTCGACGCAACTGAATTAACGCACACTCTGTGGATGGTAACTGAACCTTACAAAACCACCGAATGCAACGATGGCTGGCAACTCGCCAGCCATCCTATCGCTATGAGTAGCACTAAGCGGATTCGCCTTCTTCCACCTTCCAGCCGTACTCGACATTTGATCCCTTTTGCCCACCAGCCGAAGCCGACGTGTACTTCACTTTGATCTCTTCAAAATTGAGGCTGAACGATTCGTGAGGGCGACCGTTCGGGGAACCGCTAACCGAATAGCTAGTG
>JANMGH010000062.1:0-33688 GCA_031374515.1 Pirellula sp.
AGCAAATCGTGGACGATAAGATCAGACCTAAGTCTCAATCCATCGGTTGATCGCATTTTTTGCTGCGCTATATCAGAAAAAATGAAAGTCTTTTGCTCGACAATGAGAGGGACACAATCAATTGTCGGTTGGTCGCCCAAATCACTCTTTCGAGTTACTCGGTTAGGCTGCCCCCCAAAGATAAGCTGTGTCCCTTGTACTCTCTTGATTGGCCAATGGCCCACCGGACCGCCGAACATCAACGCTACGCCGCCGCCTTGCAACAGGGCTGGCATGTCCCGCTCGGGCCTTTGGGGGCCCGAGCTACTACACTCTTTAAGCGGAATTTGACTTCCTGTCTCATCGGAACCCACGCGGACGTCCTGTCCTGGCTCCGGCGGTCGCACGGTCCTACGGCATCGTGCCTTCGGACACGCGGTGGGCAGTCGCGATGATGAAGAGCATTCGTTGGATGCGAAACACGGCGTGCCAAGGTTGCAAGGGATGGACGCGGGGCCTTGAGGTTCGATCATCATCACTCGTGCCCGTCGCTCGTACGCCCGCCTTCGCTGGGCGGGACTCGCTACGCTCGGTCTGATTGACATCGGCCTCGCTAGATCCCAGACATAGAAGCATGCCTGGCCGTTCATTCAAACTTCGTACTTCATTCTCCGCTCTCCTGCCGATTGTCAATCAGACTGGCTTCCTTGCCATCCCGCCCTGTCAAAGCTCAGCGTCCATGCTTCGCCATATCAGTTCTTTGCTTTACCGACAGACCAGCGGCCAAGCGTGCGTCTTGCAGCGGGCAACTCCGATCAAAGTGCATGTCGGTGCGGCAGCGACCGTTGTCACCTATTCGTTGGACGCCACACTGTCGCCGCCTGTTCAGCGCGTATCGCGCCCGGCATTTCCTCGCGAAAGCAAGGTTATCGGTACCGGACACCTTTTCCGGTACCCTCAAATGTCCACAATGTCTTGAGACGCCGCAGGGCACACAATCGAAGCGACTTGAGCGGAGTCTGCTTTTTGCTTTTCCGAAGCACCTATAACTTCACCGTTTGTTGGCCAAAGCCGGGCTGTTTACGACAACTCGAAAACCTATACCAGGGTGCCCAGTTAACTGATTTCCAGCGCGACGAACCCAGGCGCGACATGATTTGGCGTTACAAAACCAACAACCGCCTCGAAACACACGATATTCTCCAGTGCTCGGTCCTTTTGGATCCGTTGCGGCATCAATTGAATATTCCCCTTCGAAGTCGTTACACCATTCCCAAACGTTTCCATGCATGTCAAAAAGCCCCCACTTATTCGGCTTCTTTGCTCCTACCGAGTGAGAACCATCACTGCGGGCTTCGCCGAACCAAGCAAACTCATTTAAAATCTCGGACGATTCACCGCAGCAATAATCAGACTTGCTGGACGCACGGCAGGCGTACTCCCACTCTGCTTCCGTTGGTAGTCTGTACTGCCGCCCGGCATCCCTCTCGACTTGCACAGCCGACAAGGTTTTACAAAAAGCATCCGCCTCGGTCCAACTAACCGTCTCGACCGGTAAGTCCCCACCGCGGCAGCTGCTCGGGTTATATCGCATAACTTTCTCAAATTGCCCTTGCGTAACCTCGAATACGCCGATGCAGTACGAATTACTTAGGATTACCTTGTGAGTCGAATCCTTTTGTTTGCCGTGATCGATTCCATCGTCCGAAGATTGCGACCCCATAGAGAAAGATCCAGCACTTACTAGCGCGAATTTCATACCAATGCTATTGGTAATGGAAGTCTCCTCCTGGCATTTTGCAGATGATGACAACTCTATCAAAAGCAAGAAACAGAGAAACTCAATCTTCATCCTAGAAATTATCTCCATCGAATATTGGAAAGCCTGTCCCGGGTGCCTGACTTTTGGAACATTTATTTGCCAGTACGCATTGTTCTGAAGCCTTTGCAATCGCGCAATTTAACGCTCGCGTTGCATCTACCGGGTACAGTACTGCACACTCTGCAAAATAGGCTCTGGTTTCCTTATCCAAGCATCTCGCACAGTCGTCCTTGGGCCAACCTATAGGATGTGGATTGCATTCATCCTTGGCGTGCTGTAGCTCATGCGCAAAGATCAAGTCAAAATCCAATAGATCATCAAATCCATGAAAAAGACTAATAGTTATCCGTATGGGAGGTCCGGGATCCGTAATGCCATATGCATTCTGATTTCTTAAAAAATCACAACTAATCTCGACTGGGCAAGTCGGGTTCCTTCCGGGAAAGGTCGGTATCACATCAATTGTTATGGTGGGTTTTCCGTACTTTGCCTGCATGTAATCATCGCAATATAGTTTTTTGCAACGTAAACCATCGGGATCGACTCCACGAAATAAGTACTTAACTAAGAATCCATACAAGATTGCACCGTCCCAATACCCGATAGGGTCTCTGGTGAGGAACCCTACCGTTTTTGTCGTAGATGGAGGATCGCAACTCGAATTGACCGAAGTCCACGAAAAAATAGGTGCATTTACGATCGTACCAGAATACGTTCGTGTAGCGTAAACGTAGGTCCAGGTGCTTCGATCTGCCGTTGTCACCATTTTTGTGATCTACCTTTTGCGTGTTCTGTTGTCGAAATCTGAATCCTCGTTGTCCAATCGCGGAATCGCTATTGCAAATAGCAGACCATCGATTTCAATCCTTAAAACGAGCGATTCCTCAGGTTGCTGACGGAATTTATAGCATCCTTGTGTAGCCCTTCGGGATTTGGATACGTGCTTTATATTTCCCGCGTTGTTCGCTTATCTCAATGTCTTCTTGTCGACCTTCTTGTATCGCGTCGATTAGATTGGACTCGATGTCCAAACTGGTGTTCTCTTTCGCATCGTACATCTGCTTCTCCTCCGTGCGCCTGCGTCTCTTCATTTCCTTCCGTTCTGTTTTCAAAGCCATTGCTTCGCGTATGCCAGAAATCGCATGTCTTCGAAGGTTGGGTCACGAGCCTCTACTCGCACGAATCCAATATTTTCGTAGAGTCTCTGAGCTGCTGTCATCGTTGGTTGGGTCCATAGCACAGTCTTTCGAAATCCAAGTTGGTGTATCGACTCTATCGCTGATGCAAGCAGCGTACGCCCAACTCCGAGGCCACGGTAAAGTGGATCAACAGCAAGTAAATGCAATTCAACTTCATCGCATCCTGCAAGTCGTCGGGCCGGTGAGTTAGGTAGCACTACAATGACCATTCCAACGAGTTTGCAATCTTGCTGGGTCCTTGCAATGACTATATTCCCTCTGTTTCGGACTGCTTTAGCACAGAACAATGCTCTGGCTTTTTCGGGGGAAGTAAACCCGCCGTCAACATAAACTCTAGTTAGTAGACTAACGATCTCCGAATCATCGACATGGCTGGGCGTAGTCTCAATTCGGAAATCCTTATCGATCTTCATCGCATTCTCACAGCATGCTGCTTAGGAAACTGAAGCGTACGGTTAGGCGCTTTCTCCTTGAAAACATTCCCCTAACCCTAACGTCAGTTTAACAGGTTGATTCGAAAACACACGCCTCGGTGGGCAAAAACTGTTGCCCCGAATCACTACACTGGGGTTTGAGATGGAAGGAGCGCTAGTCTATTCAATCATGAGGTCAATTTGGCTATTTGAATCGAGACCTAGTCGCTAGGCCTGCCGCGAGAGCGACAATGAGGCTAGTCAACATCACCCACTGCCAATTTCGGAGTCGGTATTGCGAGTTGAACTTGAGCTGGAGCGAGAGCGGCGCATTCTCAGCGACTTGAACACTGCGACGAAAGCTGTAAATATTTCCTTCTTCGGGGAGGCTGATAATGATCGCTTGCGGTGCTGGCTCGGTGGTGCGTTGATGATGGACCAGACGTGCTGCGATCTGTTGAAGGATTGCGTTATCTTCTTTGGTATTGCCCGCCAGCAACTGACTCAACTCTTGTGGACGATAGTTGAGTTGATCCTGCTGCAGTATAGGGTTGATTGCCGCTGCCTGCCGCAGTTGCTCGTTGTCGGCGATGTCGGAGTTTCCTCGATTGCTATCCAGGTACAGCCGCTGACGGCGAGTGTTCAGACCAATGATGGCTTGCTGAGTTTGCAGGTTTTCTAATTGGACTCGAGCGTCTTCGTTCGAAGCAGCATCGAGTGCATAGCGATTGGCGACATTGTTGAAGGCCCATTGAGCCTTGGACTGCTCGCCGGTCTGCAGTAAGCTGTTGGCTTGTTCTAGCAGCTTCGATGCTTGCTGTGCCTGATCTTGCCGCTTGCCTTGGAGGCTCGACAGATAGGATTGACGATCGTAATTGGCTCGGCTTTCCTGCCCAACAAGTTCCAAGTTTCCATCGCTATCGATCAGTTGGAAACCGCTGGGCGCGATCACGTTCCATTGGATGTTTTCCAAGGGCACGTTGAGTTGCGGGCTAACAAGGTTGAGCGACCTTAAGTTGTCACCGACTAGCGAGTAGACAAATCGAACATGAGCTGTACGATCGTCGATCCCCGGTAGGATGTAGAATTGCCAAGTGTTATTGGTCCCTTTCTGTCGAATCGAATGGACGCTCTCACCGTTGACGAAAATGCTAAACAGGTCGCCACTCGCTGGAAGCTGGACGCTCAAACTACTTCGCTGAATCACTTCCATGTTTACATCGACAGCCGTAAGCTGGTCACCGGTAGGCGAAAGGACAGTCGTCAACGTCCCAGATGCGACACGCAGTTTGAGGGCGTCAGCCAAGGAATGGCGAATGACCTTCAAGCTCAGTGGCGTTGAGGGAGACATGGCTCGAAGCGTTAGAGCTGGTGCATTGCGATTGCCTGCTTCACGAAGCGACTGCGGTACAGTACCCCAGTCGTTAGGTTGCCAGCCTTGAGTCAGTGTCCCAGGTTCAATCTCCAAGCGACCACCGGTTCGAACTGCGAAGTAGTATCCGACTTGACGAGCATTGGGGAAATCGATTTGACTGAGTGACTCGCGATCGTTAGTGCGTTCGCCGCGACGTTCGTACTCGATTTGAAATTGCACTTGCCCGATGACTCGTCTCTTGAAACGTAACTCCCATACGCTTCCATCTTCGGTTGAGCGTACGAAGTCGCTAACCGTCTCTCCGTTCGCGCGAATCGTCTTGATCTCGTCAGCGCCCATGCTCGGCAACTTAACCGACAGGGAGCGAATCGCAGCATTCTGAACCGCGAAATCTGCGAGTAGAGTGGAACGAGTTTGCCCCTCGCGTAAGGTGACATCGTGCAACACTTGACCGGTAACCCATGGCAGAAGTTTCTCGATCCCCAGTCTGAGACTCCAATCGCGTTGTAGTAGACGAAAGGCAAGCGCTCCTTGCCCTTGAGCGACCAACGAACGGGGATCCGCTTCCGATACATTTTGTCGAGTCAGTGTTCGAAGCCGAATGCCCGTAATCGGTTGCACAACTATATCACCCGATTGACGAGTGGATTGGTCTAACTCGAACCGGGGGATTGCCCATTCGGTAGCTTCGGTTGGCGACGCTCCAGCTAGCGTCAACGAGAACTTTTGATCGCCCATGGTTTTACCCTTCAAATGCAATACGATCATTCGCTGGCCATTCTCCGTTAGTTCCGACCAGTGGTGTAGCGCTTCGCCTGTTAGTGATTCCACCTCCAATCCGTCTGGTAGCCGAAAGCTCAATTGGAACAGGCCAGTCCGAGTAATCTCTGCGACAAAATTGATGCTCATTACCAGACGTTCGTCCCCGAACGAAACGACTTGTTTGCTTCCCACTCGCACTTCGGGAGCGACTGGAGAGACTTGGACGGATAGACTGCCCGATTCCGCTCCGTAGCGATAAACGCGATGCAGTGTTGTCTGAGGGTTGGTGACTAAGCTGGCATCAAAGTCGCCCAGGTTCACTTGAGAGAGTGATTCGGTTTGCATATTTTCCGGTTGCGCTTCAGAACCGAACGCCAATGCGATCAGTCCCACTTCGCCAGCAGCTTTTTCCACTCGCAGCGGCGATAGCTGAACGACCGTTGGCAGGGGATCGAGACTGCGCTGCGTTTCAACCAAAACGGCAAAATCCGGTGCTGCGGTTGGTACGATCTCTAACTGTAAGCGGCTAGAGTCCGCATCAAACTGCCACGAACTAACCGGGCCATTGACGGAGCTAACGGTTAATCCTGAGGGGATGACAATACTAAGCTGTTTCACTCTTCCTTGCGACGTTCGAATCTTGAATCGATGCTTGCCATCAATAACACCTGGTCCAGGCATATAGAGTCCAGAGCCTTCGACAAAGAACTGCGTCTCCTCTGTTTTGAGATCACGCATCTGTGGTCGCAAAATGACTTTAGCGGGGCCTGGACCAAGCAGCATCCTAACATTGGTTGCTACTGTGTCGGGCGACTGCTTTGCGGTTATTGATTCAATTTGCGCAGCTGTGTCACAAACGACCTCCCAATTTGCTTCGTCATGGCTGAGCATGATTCGATGCAAGGCCGCACTACCTGTCAGTACCGGAATACCGATCGAGGATTGAATCGCTTCCAATTGATACTGAAAAGTTGCCGCATATTTTTTGAACGGTTCCTCTTTTTCGTTTTGTTTGACATCTTCATTCCGTTTTTCGCTGGCAGCGTTATTAGCATCGTCCTTGTTTGCATCTTCGGTTTCGGCGGCGGGGATGGTAACGATATAGGTCACGCTCTGATTGGGCGTTTCCAGTTTACTGAGCCTCAGCCCTGGGCCAGTGAACTGGGTCAAGACAGCGGGAGCAGAAAGCAGCAAGAAGCGATCTCCCGGACGTCCTTGGACGTTGATCTCGGCTGAAGCAGTAAGCCGTTTATCGCGTCCAGAGACAGTCCAGTTCTGAAAGAGCGAACTAGCGGATTGAAGCGACGCAAGATCATTGGAACCAAATTGGTTAGCAGTTGCGACGGATTGGGTATCATCCGCGGCGATGGCACGGCCTGACGGGCATATGTGCACCAAGCTGAATAATAGCAATAGGATCGACGTTGTTACCACCGAACCCACCTTGCCATCGGAGGATTGTTGGTCGTCCTGGTTTGTCGTACGACCCGTCGATTTGAACAAACTGCTCTTCTGCCATCGAATTGCGTCCGGAAGGAGTTGAAACAACAAGATCGAGAATGCCGACAGTCCAAAGAACCATGGGGCACCATTGTTTTGCAATAATAGTCCTATCGCGATCAGTCCAAAAGCGAACCAACGCCCAATCCAACGACCACCAGGTGAATGAAGTCTCCAAACGAGCGATAGCACTACAAAACCCAACACCAGGACCGCTATTCCTGGCCACGATATATAAGCTCGCCAAGTTGGAATATTGCCAAGCTCCACACTCACTCTCTCGCCTGAAGCCATAACTGGAAGGCTAAGTTGCAGTGGTGCAGCCGGCGAGATCTGTTTGAACGCGTCCCAGCCCGCTCCAATGGCAACAAGCACCGCAATTGCCAAAGCTATAAGCCTAATTGGCATTGAACTCGCGTTGGCAATTGCTGCCGCTAAGACCACGAGCGAGACAAATGGAATTAGTCCTCGACCAGCAATCCAGTCAAAGCCATTGGGCCATCCCACCGGCATAGTCGGTTCCACGGAACCGCTGTAGGGAATGAGAACGTGGTTTTCGTCAGCATGCACATTCCATTGAGTTTTTAAAACCGGCGCGAAGACAATCGGCAGCTGGAGCGAAGCAAATGATTTGGCCTGAGCTGGCTTACCAAGTCGCAAGCTAACTTCGATAGGAGCGTTAGGATCTGCTCCCCCAGGCAATGGAATGAGCATTTCATCTCCAGACTGTCGAGCCGTCACTGGGCGTCCGTTTACTGCTACAGCCCATAGCCGAACGGGATCGCCTGGCAATTGCAATTTCAAAGTGCGCTGCCCTCGCGACTTTACGTAGTACAGCAGATCTGTGACCAACTCGCCATCTTGCGAAACACGACTATTCGCCTCAGAGAATTCGACCACTTGGGCAGCCGTCGTGCCAGGGTCGAACCAATTGACCTTGAGCCTTAGATCGAATGGACGCTGAGTGTATTGCCATGTTCCTAGTGCCGGTGCTGTGCTGAGCAAGCGAAATTCGGCTGGTAGCTCCAGCGGATCAAGGGTCAATAGCTGGCTGGATACCAGCAACGGTTGCATTTCAACCTGGACTGGACTAACCACCTCGATGTAACCGCGATCACTCTGCACACCCAATGGCGTGACTCGACCGGCTTGGAAGGATCCATCGGCTACATTAGGCTTCTCTTCAAAAGTGACAAGTAACGTATAAGCCCCTAGAATCGGCTGTTGCAACGAGACGATCAGAGTATCACCGTCACGCCGCCAAGTTCGGACGTCCTGTCCATCCACCGTGACGTTTGCGAGCGAAGCAGGAATCGTCAGCTGCCACTCGGCCACCGGTGCACCCGTCACCGAATAATTGACTAATGCGCTCCCATACACTGTACCATGACTTAGTGAATACAAGTGAAAAACATCCGATTGAATGCTTCTCTCTAGCTTTTCAATCAGCATAGATGCATTCCATCCGGGATCACGAATTCGAAACGCTTGTTGAAGATTGGCGACGGGGCGAGGGAAGTACGATAATGGTTTTTCGACTAAGCGATCGATCGTGCCCGCAGTCGCGCGGAAGCCAGGAGCGGCTACGATGCCAATATCGCCTCGAACGGCTTTTGCATCTGGGAATAGAATATGCGGCAAGGTCCATTGGCCAGCCGCAGCAACCTCGCTCTTCTCCAACCGAAGCCCGATCAGTTGCCGTCCAAGAACATCTTTGCTAAAAAGGAGTTTAAGGTTGCGTTGACCGTCTGCCGCGTCCGAGGATGCGATATAGTCTGCCACATTCGCACCGGTAACGGAAACAATGGAGTAGTCCTCCGGTAGGCTTAAACTCCACTCGCGAATTGCAGCCTCGCGAATATCTAGCTCGATGTCCGCCGCGATCACTCGATCGGATTCGGAAAGTTGATAGAGCACCAGTTGCGTTACGCTTACTTCGGCTTGTACTCGTTCTGCTACTATCGTAAACCCATGGTCGCCTGAAGGAAAGCGATAGACAAATATCTGTCGAGATTGGAGTGCTCTGCCTGGAAATTGCTCCGGGGCCAATTGAGTTAGGCCTCGCAAACCGGTCGGCTCAACACTCACCGAACCCGAGTTGGAGATGCGCAGATGGCCCGAGTTTCGAATGGCCCCTTGCGGTTGCAGGCAGAGGCCCTCGACGCGTACGGGGAACGCTCCCAGTGGCGTTTGACTGCGGACGGTTAATTGACTGTTTCCCGTGAGCGGTTGATTGAGTGCAATATCAAGTTGCCGTTGATTGCCTTCGCCAACCACTTTCCATCCGACGATGTGATCCCCTTCGACGCTCAAGATTTCGCCGGGTCCGAGAAGCTGGATGGTGAGCGATTTCAATTGCCCTTGTAACAACTGATAATCGATACGGTGATCCTGCCGAAGGAGACCTGGGCCGACAGTCGCTTCAATCGTTGCACTCGTAGTGAAGAATAGTTTTCTTTCACCGGTATCTCGCGCGCTCTGCCAGCGCAAGAGAACGTGTCCGGTCGCTGGCAAAAATCCTCGCCAGTCTTTTTCGACAAGCAAGGGGACGATCGCATGTTGATCGCGAGAGAACTCGATATCTGCATCTAAGCCTCGCAATCGAATAGGTACTACAGCGTTAGCGGCAACGGTGAAATCCAAGCCTTTCCAATTGGCCGAATCGGCATTTAAGGCTGCAACAAAATCCAATGCGATTGGATAATTTCCACTCTTGTGAAAGACCATTTCAAACACGGGTCCAGTTTCGGAGCTCAACAACTCCAAGCGATAGTCGGCACTCTGTGGGAGTTCACTCATCGCCAAGTTACCCATCAAAGCGCGCAGTCGAGTGCCAGCAACGCGAACCGAAGCCGTCCCTCTAAGTTGAAAGCCAACCGATTTGCCGCTGGCATGAACCTCGCCGACCAGCGTCGTGTCAAGCAATTCCACAGGAGGTGGCAGTGCACTGCTGCGGTCGAGCTGCAGTTCCAACCGGCCTCCAGTTGCAGTTTGCAGACGGTCCATCTGCTTGCCAGTAACAAGAGGTGCGAAGCCGTCTGCCGCAATAACCTTTCCAGCCACTCCACCAACATACTGAATTTCGATCTGCGAATCGAACCCAAGAGACTTGCCAGGCATTAAGTGTGCGAGCTCTACTCGCGATGGAAGTTCCGAATGTTTACTTCGAATGCGGATCGTTGCCGTTTTATTTGAATCTTTAGAATCCTCAACGCTCTTGGAATCGGTGGGCTTGAGCTGGAGATCGAGGTACCGTAGCGCATCAACTGTGCGAACCGACCACGATGCGATTGACGCACATTGTACATCGACCACTTCGCCAACGCCTCCTAGCCCAAGGCTGATTGTCTCGCCTTGGCCTTGGACAACACGAAACTGAAGTATTATGCTCTGTTCAATCTCTTTCAAGCCAACTCGCACATTGGCTCGGGCATTGGCAGCATACAGAAAGGCTGGCGGCTTTGTTTTCCCAGGGCTCAAAATAATTGTGTGCGCCTCCTGAGAATTCTCAGGCTCTTGACTTTGAACAGCGGTCAATGCTGTTGTCTGCCCGAAACAGCTTAGGAACAGGCCTGCAAAGAGTGATGTGAGAACGCTTGTTTTGAGTAGTTGCAACATAATTAGGAGTTAGTAATTGTTGGTTAGTAGATAAGCTGGTACCCAAACGACAGCTTGGGAACGTCTCTCTCTCGAAGCTCCGCTTCGTCGTCCTGCATTCTCTAGAGCTCAGGATTGATTACGGGCTTATTGCTCTCGCTTGTTCGATCATGGTGCGCAACTGCTGAACTCTTGGTTGATTGGCACACTGATCTGATAAATTTGAGAGCAACTTTTGTAATGGCGCTAAGTCGATGCTGTCGGATAATGGACCGCCAGCTAGCTTGGCAGCAAACAACGCTGCAGAGGCAGCGAGTTGCATCGATGCGCCAGAATGTTCCAAACTGGCGGCATTCGTTTCATAGGGAATAGGCCAGCGACGTTCGACCATCTGGCTAGTTGAAAGATCGCGAAATCGAACCGAGACACTGCCAACATCGCCGCTCCCATTTGGCTTGATCTCGAACTGATATACGGCGACTCCAGTTTCTGCCGCTGCCATTTCGGCCGCGTCGACTTGATCGTTGCGGAAGTCCTCTTTACTGAGTCGATGCTTCTCGAACCCAAGCAGCTTGTAACGTCCGACTCGCTTCGGATTAAACTCCACTTGCACTTTGACATTCTGAGCCGAGGGACGGAGAGCACCAGCGATTTGCGATGCAAAGCTCTGGCTGGCTGCTTCGGCTGAGTCTATCAAATAGTAGCGACCGTCGCCTTGACGCGTTAAGGTCTCTAACACTTCATCGTTCAGATCCTGCTCGCAAATTCCAGCAGCATCAAAGGCGATACCGTTGTCTCGCAATTGCGTCACCAGTTTGGCAAGGCTCTCAGGATTGGCGTCGCCTAAGTTGACTGCACCGTCCGTCATTAAAACGATTCGATTTTGAGCGCCAGCAAGTTGTTTTTCGGTTGCCTTTTCTTTAGCCAACAACAATGCGGCTTCGATGTTTGTGCCCCCTTCGCTTGGCAAGTTCTCGATAAGTTTCAGCAACGATTCGCCTTGATTGCCAGGGACGTTGTCGGCTAATAGTCGAGGTGTACTGGCGAAGCTGATCAAAGTGACTTGGTCGGCGGCGCCCAGTTGCGCTGTCAGAGTCTGAAATGCTCGCATCACTGCTTGACGTCGATCCGGACGCTCCATCGAACCCGAATTATCGAGTAACAAGGTCAGTCTCAGCGGGATATTCTGCGAGCGGCCTGTGGCTGCTGTTCGCATCGAGACTCGCAGCAAGTTGCGTTGCATCAGAAAAGGATGGATCGCCTGTTCGACTCGGCAAGCCACCTTTTGATTGGCAGTGGGCAGGGGATCGTGATAGTCCAGTGCATTGACGAACTCTTCGATACGAATCTTCGCAGCTTCGGGCCATTGTCCTTGGCTGAGGGCTGCATGTGCAAGCTTGAATGAGACATCACTTACATGCAACGAGAATGTCGAGAATGATTCCAATGAAGCCGATTGTTCGTTGATCGCTTCAGCTTGTTTTGGTGCCAATGGTTTACCAGCTACCTCGACTCGGTACCGACTCCTGGCATCGATCTCAGGGCTTGGTGCTGAATTGAACATCCAACTTGAACGCTGTTCTCGGCCTGCGAAATCCTCCGACACTGTCTCACTTTTTCTTTCCAACCCACTCGCACGATCTGCGTACCACCGAGTGTTGGCATTGCGATCTATCACATCTTTCCCTAGATCACCCAGGCTCAGTTGGGGTCTCTCCCGATCTTCAGTTTTCGAAGAATCTTCAATTGCTATACGGTCTCTAGCCGTGACAGGATCGTTTCGGGACAACGTATGCCGTTTCAGCCATTCTTCCCCTAGCTGCTTTGATTCTGTGAAATCTAAGTATTCTCGTCCATCGGCAGCGGATAGTAACGCATCGAGCGACTTGTCATTTGGTAGCGACTCAATTTGCAACTGAACTGAGTCGAAGCCTTCATGGCGACTTTCTCCCTCACTAAATCGCTCGATGTTCGAATCGAAGTCCGGTGAACTAATTCCCAACGGAATAGTGAGCATAGAATTTCGATAGAAAATCGTGTCATCGTTCAGTTCTTTATTTTGTACAGTCCCATTCCCTAGAGAACTTTCTTCCTCTTCTGGGATCAATATTCTAGGAGTTACGTTCCTCATTAATGTCGATGGATCCCGGTCTATTTGAAATTTCTCCGCTCTCAATTTTTTGATTCCGCCCAAAGTTATCATTCCACCATCGGGGACACTTAGCGTCGTCTCAACTTCAAGATTCCCAAAACGCGGCACCGGAACTATTGAAGCAATATCCCCAAATTCTTGTGTTGTATTTTTGGATAGTTCTGCAATTTCTCCATCGTTATCAGCTTTGCGTGGTTCATCAAACGAGCTTGAACTCGATCTGGAATCAATACCGTCGTGAAATAGATCCAATTGGTAACCCTTTTGTTTAGCGTCAGTCTTGTCTTGCCAGGAGTTGCTTTCTCTGAGTTCTCTTCCCTCAATGCCACTATTAGCTATGCCCCCCTCACCCAAGCGGCCATTTTGATCGTCAGCTACGACTGCTCCTGCAATTGATCCAAGCTTAGGAACAGGAAATGAACTGCTAGGTGGCGCGTACCCGGAATATCCCAAACTGCCTCCTCGGGCTGGTTGACCGAATTGATTCCTTTCGCCGTTTTGTTTGGTATCGGCATTTCCAGAAGTTTCTTTGGGGCCAGCGTAATAATCATATGGTGAATCAACCCTTCCAAAAAACGCTCGCTCCGGCAATGTCGCGCTTGGGATAGACGGTATTACGTTGAACTTTCTAGCAACACTTCTGGCCGATGGAACACTTGGCAACATCAGTCCAAGTAGCACGCAGGCTATCGAAGCGACCATAACCGATTCCATCCAAGTCATTGACCATCGCTGACTGCCCATCGATTTTGCTAACACAACTTTTGCTGGAGTATGGTCGTTGTTATCCAACACGGCCAACAGTTGCTTTCGCCGATCGAGTGACAATTGCCAAAGATCCTCTGAGTTTGCTGGATCGATATCCATTGAGGGGTCTCCCGCTCCAACATCGGATAGCAAGCCGTGAAGGTGCTTGAGATGTTCGTAGTGCGCTGCCACCTCTGCGCGTTGTTCCATCATTAAATGCAGCTGATCACTTTCGAAGTCGGACGATTCACCCATGACCAGATTCATCAAACGGACCTGAAGCTCCGCGTCGATAAAATTGTTGTTGCTAAATTCCTCGTTCATGATTCGTCGTCGACTCCTTTAGGTAACAGACCGACCGCAAGCTTTTTTAGAACTTGGTGCAGTCTGAAGCCCACATTGCTTATCGTCAGCCCCGTTCGCTGGCTGATGTCTCGGTACTTTAGATCTTCGTAGTATTTCAGCTGCACAAGCCGCCGATCTTTTTCTGGCAATTGGCTCACCAACTGCCTAAGCTCGGCCACCGTCTCCATACGAGCAATCAACTCGTCAGGGGGATCCTCCGAACAAACATCGATCATCGTGGCATCATCATCACTGCTGAGCGTCTCCCGTCGGCACTTGCGCAGGTAATGAAAAGCTCGATTTCGAACGCTGCGGAAAAGCCAAGCTCGCGGCTCTTTGACCACCGACCATTTGGCGTGAAGGTGCAGGAATACCTCTTGCACAATCTCCTCAGCGACCGCACGGCGGCCGGTGAGAGAAAAAGCAAAACGCAGCAAATTCGACTCCTCGCTTTCGAACAACGTTCTTAGCGACAGTGAACCCTCATTGGACTCTTCCATCCGATTGGCTTCTGGAGTCGATTTCAACATGGCCTCTTCACGCTGTACTTCTCCACAACTAGCCGATTCGTTAGTCCCTACATACAAGACCACCAAAGACGGTTTTTATTAGAGGGAATTTGGTCATTTTGTTTCCGGAAGACTAAAATCGCTCATTTCGCAGCGAAAATTTGAAAAAGCCACTCGCCTTAGCAAGCCTACGCCTCGAATCTGTATTGTATGCCTTTTACTCTGATTGGCACACTTCGAGTTTAGCGATGGGCGTGATGAAGTCCGTATAACCGCTACAAGCCGAAATTTCGAAAAACTCTCAATGTTCATAACAGGTAACCTGACAGTGAAACTTTGCTTCTAAACAGTTTGAGGGCTATATACCTGGGTTCATAACAACAAAGGATCTCAGGTATGGTTGTAATAATCGGTTGTATTGTCGTAACAGGATCTGTTATTGGCGGCTTCTTGTGGGCTGGCGGAGACGTTTTAGCACTCAATCAACCGTCCGAATTTGTTACGATCGGCGGTGCTTCTCTGGGAGCACTGATCGTGATGTCACCGTTTCCTGTTCTGAAAGGAATCGTTGCGGGGATCATTCAGGCGCTTAAAGGCGCACCCTATAGTAAGAAGTCCTATGAAGAGACGTTCTCTGCGCTTTACGAACTATTTCGGATCGCTCGACGAGACGGATTGCTCGCCCTCGAAGGGCATATTGCAGATCCTCACAAAAGTGCTGTCTTTGCAAAGTATCCAAAACTTGCGGCCGATCATCACGCAACGGAATTCATCAAAGGTGCCTTTGGCCCAGTAATCGATGGTTCGGTTCGACCAGAAGATATTGGTAACCTTATGGACATTGAAATCACTGCGATGGAATCTGAACACCATCACCCAGTAGACGCATTGTCCAAAACGGCGGACGGATTGCCAGGATTCGGGATCGTGGCTGCGGTACTTGGGATCGTGGTTACGATGGGACATATCGACGGTCCGCCAGCAGAGATTGGTCACCACGTTGGCGCTGCACTCGTTGGAACATTCCTTGGAATTCTCGCATCGTACGGCTTCTTGGGCCCATTGGCCGCGAAAATGAACAGCATCGGTCACTCCGAAGGCGCATATTTTCGAACCATCGCAGTCGTGCTTCAAGGCTTCTTTAATGGCATGCAACCCAAAATGGCCATTGAGACAGGTCGGCGTGGACTCGAGAGCGATGTTCGCCCGTCCGGTGAAGAAATCGAAAAGCTATTCAAAACCGTTGATGCGGGCGGAGCTTAGTTATGGCAAGTGGTGGCGGTGGTGCGTGGAAAGTTGCCTATGCAGACTTCGTAACAGCCATGATGGCCTTTTTCATGGTGATGTGGTTAACGTCTCAAAAGCCCGAAGTTGTTAAGGCGGTCGCTGATCACTTTCGGAACCCAGGTGGGAAACGATTGACAGGCAATGACGCCAAGTCGATGATCCCCTCCAGCAAAAACGGGAACGGCAACCGGCGTGTTACTAAGGAACGCGGCACCAAACAGTCCGAGGGAAATACCAAGGTTCGCAAGATGTCCGACGAAGGGGAGAAAAGCAACGTCGGGTCGATCGTGTTGTTCCCGCTCAACTCTGTCGAACTCAACGATGATGGCAAACAGGTATTGATGAACCTCATTCCCGAGTTGGACGGCAAGCAGCATCGTATCGAGGTGCGAGGCCATTCAGCAAGCAACGGGAATACGCAGCAGTCTGCATTTGACGCCTGGAATATATCGTACAAGCGTTCTATTGCCGTGACACAGTTCCTAATCGATAACGGTATCGACTCGAGGCGACTTAGGCCGAGCGCAGCGGGAAATTCGGATCCTCGATTTACTGCCGACGAAGTGGATCAGGCAAGCGATTCACGCGTTGAAGTGTACTTATTGACAGAGATATTCGAAGAACCAGCATCCAAAACGCAGAGGCTTACTTCCGGAAAGGTACTCGATGCGCAAGCCACCGAACTAGAAGCGCAGGACAAAGCAGCTGCTGCGGCGGCACCACCAGCGAAAGGTGGCCATTAGGCGCCGGCGCGCGACCCCTGGCTTTGCAGGTCTAAGCCTTGGTAACTCGAACGACGGGATTTCCAAACGTGCTCCCGCCACCCAGGTCCGTGAGGCGTTCGCTCGTGATGTCGTTTAGACTCTTGCGATCGGGGGCGAGCTTTGGCCACCATTGCCCTAAGGCGATCGCAACACCCTCTTTTCCGTCTTCGCTAACGATCGCTTTCCGAAGAATGCTGCCATTGACGCTGGTAATATTCACGCGATCTCCATCAACAATGCCAAGCGGAGCTGCATCAGCAGGGTGGATAATAATCTGCGGCTCACCGCCCGCCATTTTAATGACGCTGGGAACGTTTCCCATAGAGGTATTCAAGATAAATGGCCCTGGGGGCGAGATGAGTCGCAACGGATACTCGGTACTCGGCTGAACTTCGAAATCGAGCTGCCGAGGTGACGGAGAGAACCGAATCTTGCGGTCTGGGAAGTTGCTTCCATCTGAATAAGGAAGAAACGGAACTGGCAATTGCAACTTAATACTCTTCTCGGTCATCAATCTCTGCGCCGTGATTCCCGCGAGTTTCGGATTCGAAGAAGTCAACAACTCTTCGATGATTTCTGTTGACGTCCAACTCAAACATTCGTCTTTCAATCCCATTCGACGGGCGAGCTCGGTGAAAATCCAACGGTTGGATTTGGCCAGTCCGCGGGCAGAGACCACTGGTTCAGAATATTGCAGATAGTAATGGCCGTAGGCGGTATACACGTCGGTGTGTTCAAGAAAAGTGGTTGCGGGTAACAAGTAATCTGCATAGTCCGCTGTATCGGTTTGGAAGTGTTCCAAAACAACGGTAAATAATTTCTCGTTGGCGAGACCTTGTCGAATGCGCGATGAATCTGGCGCAACGGCTGCTGGATTGCTGTTGTAAACGAAAAGTGCGCGGACTTGGGTCGACTCTGGATCTAACTCGGATGCGATCAAGTTCATGTTAACATGTCGGGCTCCGGGTCGAATCAAATGCGCACCGGACATGCGGTGCGTGTTGAGTCCAAAGGCACCACTTGTGGACAAGCATCCGCCTCCACCTTTCCTTTTCCATGCTCCGGTCAGAGCCGGAAGCAAAGCGATCGCTCGCATCGCATTGCCACCCCCTTCATTGCGAGTCATACCATATCCAACTTTAACGAACGCCGCTTCACTGTTCGCGAATCTGCGAACCATTTCTCGTACCGCCTCTAGCGGAACATCGCAATACTTAGCAGCTTTTTCTAGCGGCCATTGTTTACAGGCTTCACGGTACTCCTCTATCCCATGGGCAAACTGAGCTAGATAGTCTTGGTCATGCCAATTGTTGCGAAAGATCTCGTTGCCGATTGCCAATGCGAGCGCGGCGTCTGTACCAACTTTGATTTGCCAATGATCGTCCGCAAATCGTGAGGTTTCGTTCCGATATGGGTCGATATGAAGGATATGACACCCATTCTTTCTTGCAGCCTTGAGAAAAGGGGCGATGTGCGAATTGCTTCTCAGCGCGTTGATTCCCCAGAGTACCACGAACTTGCTATGCACCAAATCCTCGGGGTCAGTACCAAGTTTGTTGGGCCCATATGTAGTCTCCCATGCAACTCCACCAGTCGATGCGCAAATAGTTTGATCGAGTTCTAATGCGCCGAGTTTTCGAAAGAACGCGAACGGGGAATTGCCTTCGATCGCGCCCATCGTCCCCCCATAGCAATAGGGCAGAATCGATTGGGGGCCATGTTTATCTATAATGGACTGTGTTCGGGCTGCTATTTCGTCGAGTGCAGTCTCCCAAGAAACGGCTTCGAATCGCCCTTCCCCTTTTTTTCCGTTTCTGCGCTGAGGCAAAAGCAAGCGATCATCCTGCTCTTGACGCTGTGGGTAGCGGGCCATTTTGGCACATGCGAACCCTTGGGTGATAGGGTGCGATGGATTGCCTGCGAGATGCGTGACGCGATTGCCCTCGACCGTGATATGTAATGAACAAGCGTCAGGGCAGTCCAAAGCGCATATGGTAGGCATTACGATAGGGAGCATTGATTCAAATTTCCTTTTGATTTTTCGGTATGTTCTTCTGTGAAACCATCAACATGGAATGGAATCTCCCAAATGGAGAGCGGCAGTAGGAATTCCGTTCACTGCAACTCGCTGTTTTTCCGAATACGCTTAAGTTATAGCGAGATTCGATGGTAAGCAGATAGTCTTTGAAAGAGGGGCTGGGGGACCATCCCATGTTCGCATTCGTGAACTCAAGGAAATTTGCGAAGGTATTCGCAATTTTTCGATCCGAGCCAATGGAATTATGCCTTATTAACATGTGATTTCGATCGTTGGATGAGCTTGACCCGGACCGCACAAATTCGCTATCTAACCAATGTCGAGAACTGTGTTTTGACCGCGTCCCCCCGTTTGAATGAGGCAAACTCGATGTTGCTTTCCATTGTGCTGCCCGTTTACAACGAACAGGAAGTTTTGCCCTCCCTTTTTCAAGTGCTCCCTGCAGTTTTGAAAAAAATCGGGTGTGATTACGAACTGATCTTTGTGGATGACGGAAGTCGCGACGCCACACGCGACCTCCTCAATGCGCAAGCCAGCCGAGACAGCCGAGTGAAGATTCTAGGCTTCAGCCGAAACTTCGGCCAGCAAGCCGCCATAACAGCCGGTCTGGATTTTGCCCAGGGCGATGCTGTCGTGGTCATGGACGCAGATCTTCAGGATCCCCCAGAGCTACTGGAATCGATGGTCGAGCAATTCAGGCAAGGCTTTGATGTGGTTTCGACACAAAGAATTGCGAGGGACGGAGAGAGTGTTTTCAAGAAGGTAACCGCATCCGCGTTCTACTCCTTCATGCAACGGGCGATTGACGAACGGTTGCCCCCGCAATGTGGAGATTTTCGATTGTTTAGTCGTGGAGCGGTGCAAGCCATCCGAAAGTTCCGTGAACAACATCGTTTTATGAGGGGCTTAGTTGCATGGTTGGGGTTGCGTGAAACGATCATCCGGTTTCATCGCCCCGCACGATTTGCGGGCGAAACAAAATACTCACCCTTCAAACTATTTCAACTGGCATGGACCGCTGTTTCCTCGTTCTCTGCGATGCCGCTCAAGGCTTGCCTCTATGCCGGAATGGCGATGACGTTTTTCGGAGTGGCGTATTCAGTCTACGCTATTTACGCAGCCATTTTTGTCGCATCTACCGCGCCGGGATGGAGTTCATTGGTCTGTTTCCAATTGATTTTCAACGGAGCAACTCTCACTGCCGTAGGGTTGGTTGGAGATTACGTTGGACGGATCTATGACGAGTCCAAGCAGCGTCCGCTTTACGTTTTGGGCGATTCCGTCAATGTGCTATCGTCCGGTTGTGCGAATCGAATGGTATGGATTAACCCGCCGGATTCGGAAGTGCAAACCACCCATCTTTTCCGTAGTCCACAACCTCATGGCAAGGTCGAGTCTTCCGAATCAAAGAGGGCGGCATAAGCACGGAGAATGCGGCTAACACATCGAAAAGAACTCGTTTGCTCACTGCTCTGTTTGCTTTTTGTCGGATCGTTGGTGATGTTGCTCAATTTGGGAAACACTCATCTTTGGGATCAAGATGAGGGTTTCTATGCCACCACTGCAGCCGAAATGCACTCGAGAAGCGACTGGATCACTCCAACGTTCAATGGCAAATTGTTTGCCCACAAGCCCCCCATGATGTTTTGGGGAATGCTCCTCGGATATCAAGCATTTGGAGTTTCTGAACTAGGCGCTCGATTTGTCTCAAGTCTTTTTGGCATCGGCACTATGCTCTTGACCTTCGCCGTCGGGCGGCGACTATTTGATACAGCGACAGGCCTGTTTGCGGGACTTGCGATTGGCTCCTGCATCACTTTCACGATGATCGCTCGATCGGCAACCGCCGACGCGCATCTCACGTTTTTTACAGTACTCGCACTAGCCATTTGGTGCATGGATGCGTTTCGGGAGAAAGATAGCTACGGCGAACGAACGTCCAATCTCATTCGTTACCGAACTTGGATTGCGACGTATGCTGTCATGGGATTGGCCGTCTTGACCAAGGGACCGATCGGCTTTCTTTTTCCAACGGCGGTCATTGGGTTATTCTTGTTGACCGAGCAATATCGCCCCGCTCCAGACGGCGCAGGGAAACTCATTCGTTCTTGGATTTTGATCAAGCCGTATTTACCGATCTCGTTTTTCAAGACAGTTTGGGGAATGCGGCCCATCACTGCAGCGGTTGTTGTTTTGCTCATAGCATCGCCTTGGTACCTCATCGTACAATGGCGAACAAACGGAGAATTCTTGACTGAATTCATTGGCGTTCATCATCTCGGTCGAATGTCACAAGCGATGGACAATCATAGCGGCCCATTTTTCTATTATGTCGCAGCATGCCTGATCGGTTTGTATCCTTGGTCGGCATTTGCCATCCCGACATTGTTGAGTTGGATTGGACAAGCACGCATTCCATCGCAAACTCGGTCGGTTCGATTTGTCAGCTGTTGGATTGCCGTATATTTGGTAATCTTTTCAATGGCTAGCACGAAACTTCCCAACTACATCGTGCCTGCCTATCCAGCGTTGGCAATTGTCATCGGTAGGTACTTTGCGCTCTGGACGCGGGATGTGACGTTAGTGAGCCGAAGATGGCTAAACGCGGGGTGGTTACTGCTGGTTTTTGTTGGTGCTGTCATCCTGTTCGGTTTTCCTGTTTCCGGCTTATTGCAGATCGGTGGTCAATCGGTGCTGGATCATGTTGGGATGGATCCAGCTTCTCAGCAGCGAGTTGTTTGGCTCGGAATTGCTGGCGTTCCCCTTGTTTTGTTCGGCAGCATAGGATTCTGTTTACTCTTGAAAAATCGTACCCGCCTCTCTGCGGTAACTTTTTCGGTGGCCGCTGTGTCGATGATTGTGCTTCTTTGTCAACACACCGCGCCGGAACTTGATCGTTTCCAATCGGCTCAATTGCTTGCTCAGCGATGGAATTCTCAGTTGCCAAGCGGCAGTTCCGAAGTAGCTGTATTTGGCTATTTTCGCCCGACGATGGTCTTCTACTTTGGAAGGGACATTGACTATTGTAATTCGGATGAAGAAGCGATTAGGGCTGCAACATTGGGTGGGAATTCCATCTTGGTTACGACAGACAGGCAGTATGAAAAGATTAAGGACAGACTGCCTGACTCGGCCAGCGTCATCGAACGCGTTTCACAGTTTCCAAACCGAGGCGAAGTTCTAGTAATTGGAGACAGGTCATTGAAGCGGTAGTGTTCGTTGAATATCATTCGAGGGATGAAAGAGAATGACGAGCCGATAAAAACTGTTGCAATTCTACTGTTGAAAGCCAATTTTCTTTCTGTCTCTCAAGAAAAATGGCGTCGTGTTGCTGAAACCCTTGCAGCTAGGTTACGTCATCCCGTCGCCTGCGTCGATTTAGAGGACGATCCAACAGGCAATGCGGATTTGCTTTCTACCATCGAATGGTACGCTGCGATTGGATTCCGTCGCTTTGTGTTGATTCCATTAGGTCTACAACCACTCGACTTAGAACTCCTGCTGACGATCATAACCTGGATGCGATCTGCCCAGGTAATGCTATATATTCACATTGGACGAGAATGGACATCGAAAGACTGGGTAGATGCATTACAGCCTCCACTACTAGAGGCACTTGAAAAGTTACCTGCGGAGGGTCTTCGAGATGTCAAAGAGCGCATTCCGACACTTCTTCTGGTATCACATGGCAGTAGTTATCAACAAGGGACTGGACTGGAGTTAGCGTCGTTCGCTTATCATTTCCAGCAAACGCAAGCGAATGTGGACGTGCGATTTTGCTTCCTGGAAAAACTCAAGCCGAGCTTGCGAAGCGTCATGCAAAAGTTGGATGTAGAAGGGACTCAACGTCTGGCTATATTGCCTTGGCGCACGAGCCACGAAGAATTAGTGAAGATGTTTACTGAGATGGGTTCGTTGCACGCCACGGAATTGCTAGCCGAGCCAATTGGCTTGGCTTGGAAGTGGAATCGATTCTCCTTAGATCCACCTGAGCCGATCGAACTTTTAGAACATCCTGGGTTGCTGCATTCTGTCCTCGGATTTTACTTGGATGCATTGGCGACTCGATCCGTAGAAAGGTACTTCTCGCGTGATCCCGATGGAACGCAATCCGCGATCGGCTGGATTGAAAGTAGTCTTGTCGAGCTGGATAAACGAATCGATGCAGTTTTACCGTCCGAGTATCAGAATCGAAAAGAAGAGGTTGATACGCAGTCGATGGGGACAGCGTCGATACCCTCCGATCAATTTGGCACAGTCCCATGGGACGAAATATGGACGAGCTTTTGCGATTTAGCGATGGCGGGCGGTCCACCGCATCGGGGTAGACTACTGGAGGCCATTTCTTCGGAGGAAGTAAAGAAAAACATGGTTGCCTATGAACGAGTCGTTCAGGAGATTGAGCGTGGTATCGAGATGGTCACAGGATTAAAAACCGAGCGGGCGGAAGCGTTGGGGTGGGTCGGCGTAGCATGCCATGACGAGGCGATGGCCGTATGGTTAATGCGAGCGATCATCGTCGAAAACGTAATGGTTCGGCGCGAGGGGAAGACACTATACTTGCCCGCAGGCCCCGACTTCCTCGTGAAAAAGCAGATCAAGAATGTCATTACGTCGGTGGCCAAAACGGTGCATTATTGGCGAGCGCACCTTCGGCTCGTCGAACGAAGTTGAGTCGAGAATCGACTGTTTTTCCACGCGTAGAGAGCGAGTTTAGGGTTTCTTTTTTTCGCAAATGATTGAAACTTTAAAAGTCGGCGCTTGCTGCGTTGCAACGAATCTAGCCTTAATCAGTGAAATCGAATTCGCATATGGCCTCGTCACACTCTATTGAAACTTCCAGTCAATCGCGAATTGCGATAGTCAGTGTTTTGCTCGTTGTATGCGGATTGGCTTGGTTCATGAGCGAGAGCATTGGACTTCGAGGACAAGCGTGTTTCGGAGTTTTGTTATTTTTAGGGCTCGCAGCGGCTTGTTCCGATAATTTGAGTAGAGTGAATTGGCGCACAATCATCACAGGGGTCGGATTGCAATTCGCACTCGGTTTGTTGATTCTTAAGGTTGGGTTCGTTTACGCTGCGTTCGAAATGATAGGAGGGATGGTTGCACAATTCTTGGATTTTGCTAACCGCGGGTCGGAATTCGTGTTTGGACCGCTAGCGAATCATCTTCAATCGGAGGGAGCATTTGGAGCGGGACAAGGTTTTATATTTGCCGTTCGAGCGCTTCCGACAGTCATTTTTGTTTCCGCCGTTTTTACAGTGATGTACCATCTGCGCATTTTGCAAGCGATTGTTTGGTTCTTTGCAAAGGCTATGTTGCTCGTGTTTGGGAGCAAGGGAGTAAGTGGCGCGGAAACGCTTGCGGCTACAGCAAACGTATTTATGGGCCAGACAGAAGCACCGCTGATCATCAAACCCTACGTTGCCACCATGACCCGATCGGAGTTGTTGGCCCTGATGATCGGCGGAATGGCGACGGTGTCCGGCGGCGTCATGGCTGTCTACATCGGAATGGGGGCTGACCCTGTTGCAATCTTAGCAACAAGTGTCATGGCTGCACCGAGTGGCCTATATTTATCCAAGATGCTAATTCCGGAAACGGGCGAGCCGGTCACTCGCGGAGAGATCAAAATCGCGGACGAAAAAACGCACGCCAATGTCGTCGATGCTGCTGCGGGCGGCGCTTCGGATGGAATGATGTTAGTTTTGAACATCATTGCGATGCTAATCGCGTTCATCGCGGGAATCGCTCTAATCAACCATCTGCTCATGCTTAGTGGTCAAGGACTAAACTATCTCATCGCCAAGGCGGGTATAGCTTTTCAGGTACCGAAACTATCATTGGAGATAATATTTTCCAAGGTGTTTTCGCCGATCGCCTTCTTTACCGGGGTGTCAATCGAGGATGCGCCTCGAGTCGGCGAACTTTTGGGCAAGAAACTAGTGCTAAACGAGTTTGTTGCCTTCAAGGATCTAACCGATCTCAACAGCATTCGAGAGAATGACAAATTCGTTGCGGTCAAGGGAATGCAGGAACGTTCGTATCGATTAGCCGTCTATGCTCTCACTGGCTTTGCTAACATCTCGTCTATCGGTATCCAATTGGGCGGCATCGGTGCTATGGCACCGAGCCGTCGCTCAGACCTAGCCAGCCTGGGCTTACGCGCTTTGCTAGGTGGTTTTCTTGCCACCCTGATCAACGCCGCGATTGCAGGTATTTTGATGGACTAGACCTTATTCCTTAAGGCTGCGCGATGAGAACGCCGGTACCTGTCGTCAACAATTGGAATCGCATGGCGCCAGCATCATACGGTGATCGTTGCCGCAAGGCACAGGCTGCCGATCCCTGTCTGTAATGCCCCGTGTTGTATCGCTCTTCTAGCGGTCGTTGCAAATACGAATGATAAGGGAGTAAGGCTATGTCGGAAAAAAACCTTGCTCCAGAAAGAATCGGCTGAATACACGGTGCTCGTTCATGCCCATGCCGCTCCAACATTGTATCTTCGAAGTAGACGGGTTGATGGCAAAAGACGGGTGCTGCCCAGGTTTTGCTATCCAATGCCCAAAAACCGTAGCGATCTGAACCGTAGGGAAGCGAAATGGCACTTGGCAACCTACCAGACACTTGGTCATCGGGTGTAGCTCCCTTACCCGTTCCCGCTATAGAGGTATTTGGTACCGATAATGGAGGCAAAACGAGAGGTTCACGGCTTTTGACTTTTGCCGCATCCTTGACCGCAGTTGACTCACTTGGCGATTCGTTCGTGGAATCCTTGTCCTGACTCTGTTCGGGCTTAAATCGAATCACGTCCTGCGACAACGGAACTACTTTTTGTTGATCCACTTTCTTCTCGCCCTCTTGCTGCAGTTTAGGCGAAGCGACCTCGAGAATGGCTGGCACCTGCATCGACGAAAGCCGGAAAATATTCTCTTGTGCATAAATCGCATCGCAAGAGAGGGCTGCACCGAACCCAGCAAAGAAGCATGAGTTTTTGATAAGGCGCAACAAAGCAATCCTGGTTGCCGTCCTGGCGTTTATGAGTGACATCCTGCCACCTGCAGTAAAAGTGTATTAAAAAGTCGACCTAGGGGTAGACCGATGGCAAAGCACCGGTGGTCGACTTGCTGTGATTCTCGGCACAAAGCGTATGTACGCTTAAGGATTGCAACAGGATTTCAGGTTGTAAGTGCAGAAGTCGCTATCTGCGCCATGCGCAGCCGTTATTCTCTTCCAATTCTGGTTCCATTCGACTTTTCAGGCCAACATTTTCTTTGTTCCTAAGCATGTGGCGTCGTACTAGCTTAACTCGTCGATAAAACTCTTCATCGCGATACTACTTCCTAAGCGCCGCACCATTCGGAGCAGTGAACTCCGTTCGTGAAACAAATGCAAAATATTCTCGCAGGAAGGTCATTTTCAAACGGGAACTCTTTGCAACCGGCACTAAACAGGGGGGCTAAACTCGGAGGCTTGCAGCCAAGCTGACTCCGGAGATAGCTGCCATACGGCGAGTCCCGATGGGAAAAGATGTTCTGTGTCCTCCTGGCGTTTCTTAAAATGCACGCTCGATGCATGTGCTCCCATAGCGGTTCAACATGAGTCGCGCCGTCGAACTTGCGCAATCAAATCACAAGTAATATTGATCAATTAGCTAGTGCTGCAGCACAATTCCATTATTGGGTGGCGGAACTCGTCAAGAGCTTCGGAATGTTCAAATCGCCGAAAGTCTTGACGACTTTCGCTACGGGCAAAACCATCACCCCTCATTTCCAATCTGGACGGAGCACTAAAGTATCTCGCGCTTTCTATCGACATAATCCCAGAGGACAAATCGATCCAGGTCATTGCCTGCAGTAAAGAAGACGCGTCCCTTGGTTTGTTCTGCCATGCGATAGGCGAATCGAATGTCCTCTTCGGATTGCGACCAACTCGGGACAAGGAACATATTGATTACAATGCCTTCTTTAGCACACTGAATGGCTTCTCGCATCGTTTCTTTTTCGGTCCGCGGGTCAGGCGGATACATCAGATAAAGCATTTCGCCCTCGAAGTGAGCGGTCGGAAGCCCGTCAGTGATCAATACAATTTGTTTGTTAATCGAATCGGCTGTCGCAAGATTTTGTCTTGCCAACCGCAACGCATGTTGGATGTTCGTAAAATGTGGCGGTACATCGTGTTCGCTAATGTTCTCAGCGCTCATGTCGGCTTTGAGGCGAACCACCGGATTGTGTATCGTAACCGGCTTAGGCATCAGATCGATAATCTCTCCAGGCCGACGCAGTTTTGCGAACGAGTACATTTCAATAAATCGCAAAAAATCTCCTGGGTACTCACTGGTGATCAAGCCTTGGAGGGCCAAACCCATTCGCTTGACATTCATGTATTGACCGTCGTAGCGCATTGAACCGCTCATATCCATCACGACGACTGTCGCGCACTTCGGACTGTTTTTAGTTTTGTGAATCTCCAAATCATCAGACAGCAACCGAACTGGTCGTTCGCCGGGACGTTTGAGCATGGCGTTGATGACCGATTGAGTCGTATCCAAATGGGAAATCGAATCCCCAAACTCGTACTGCTTGGTCGTTGGGAGCTCCACACTCCCATCGCCAACAATGCGACCTTGGTGTCTCCCCGATCGCGAAGCTTTCAGTTGCGAAAAAATGCGGGCAAGAAGTCGACTTTGGAAGATCTTGTGCGCCTTGGGTGTTAAATGAAACGCCCCCTTTTCGTCTCGCTCTAAGCCCTGTCTCTCAGCCATTTCGCGAACGTAATTATTAATTTGTTGTCTGAGCTCTTCCAACTGGTTCAAATCCTCGGGAGGTGCGAATTCCGCTAAAGCCTCCATGTCAATCAATCCGATCTGCGCTGTTTTGGCCGCTTCCTTTAGTTGTTCAAGCAGTTCGTCGATCTTCTCAAGCTCTTTTTTTATCTCAAGTGCCTTTGCGATTTCCATCTTTTCCCGGCCTGTAAATGCGTATTTACTGATCAACTCATCGATGTTGTATTTATCTCCAAGCGACTCCATTACGTGCAAAACTTGCGAAGCAAAGTCGGGCGATTCGCGGTCCGAACGGTACCAGACTTGCTCCAACAAATAGATTTGTTGAGAATGCACCGCCTTGTTGAATTCCGCTTTGAGTTTGGACGGCGGATTAGCCCGTTTCGCAAGCTTGTCGAAGCGGTCGTTTGCTTTCTTATCCAGTCCATCGGTTTGATAAGTCTCAAGGATTTTGCGTTTTCGGTCTTCGAGCATCGCCATGAGCATGTCGATACTAGGCCCTAGGCCACCAATTTGACTTGGATCAATTTTGATTGCCCGAGCCAACTCCTCTTCAGAAAGCTCCCGGTATTTTCCATAAGCTAGCGCGTGCTCGAACGCACTGGAAACCATGTCGGGTGGTTCGCCAGTCGGACTCGGAAACTCGGTCGGGTTGTACTTCTGGTACGTATGAATAACGCCGCCGATCGGCACTTGTCGCTTTGGCGAGGACATAAAAGACCTATCTGTGAAATGGAGGCACCACGCGGTGATTATAGCCGGATGGCAAACATCGGTCTAAGTAATGTTAGAACCCGGTCTAAGTTACGATCAAAGTCGGTTGCGTCGTTACAGGCTCAGTGACGGTCCGGCATTGGTCGGAATGTGGAGCCGCCGGTCGCAAAAGTGCTAGCGTTTCGCTTCACCGATTCCTACAAATAAACGATCCCCTGCCAATTGCTCCGAGAGTTCGCTAAAATCTTCTTTCAGTATTTCGAAGAACATACATCTGTCTGCACAAGAATGGAGTCTCTATCTTGTTGATCCTTGGTCGCCGAATCAATCAATCTATTGTCTTCCCCAACTGTGGAATCACCGTCCGAATTCTCGATGTAAATGGCCGCGTGGCCAAAGTAGGAATCGAGGCGCCCAAAAGTGTGGCCATCATGCGGGGTGAATTAGCATTTTCTTCTCATAGTCACAGTTCTGAGACCGCAATCTCGGGCTTTTCAGAGCATTCGGAACAATATGCTACACCGGAGGAGCACCTGCCGGTTCTTCAGTTTGCTCAAAGGCTCGCGCAGATCAAGGCTGGTCTGCACCTCTTTCAGCAACGAAGAGCTGCGGGAGATGAGACAGGCGCCGATCAAGTGTTCGGAGACCTGCTCAATGAGCTCGCTAATTTGGACGCAGATTCCCTAAAGAGCCTCCCCGATTCACCTCTCCGCTCCATGCGAAAGAACGTTGGGATTGTGTCTGAGCCTATGACAGATTACGCATTTCGCCGGCAGTCAGACCAAATCCAAATCTTGGTCGTGAATGAATCGAACAATACCTGCGGGCTCTCAATTCCCGCAGGAACATTTCATGGGTGCCAAGTTTGCACCGTAAACAATCGCCAGACCGCATTGCAGGCCATTGTTTCAAACGATCGTTTCGATTATGTCGTCTGCAATGATAGCTCACTGGCATTTGACGAATTGGACTTAGTGCGCACAATACGATCGAATCGGCATTTGGACTCAACGAAGATCTTTATGACAAGCGTTTCTGAATGCGCATTGGAACACTATGAGTTGTCCTGTAGCTATCGTATAGATGGTTGGTTGAGTCGTCCGCTCCTTCCCAATGACCTTTGGAAACACATTGTCGAAAGCCAGCAGTTTGAATCCTAGAGCGTTGAGCGACCGAGACCGCGATCTGGTGAGAGATTGCAAAGCGATCATTTTTGACTGCGATGGGACGTTGGTAGATTCGATGCCAGTGCATTTTGTCGCTTGGCATGAAACGATGGAACGCTATGGGATTTCATTTCCAGAGGAACGTTTCTATTCCCTCGGCGGAGTGCCTAGCCATCGCATTATCGAAATTCTTGCTAGGGAGCAGGGCATCGAATTAGATGCGATCGCCGTAGCCCATGAGAAAGAACAAGCGTTTTTGGACAGAGTCCATTTGCTGATTCCAATCGAAGCCGTGGTGGCTGTCGTTCGCGCCACGCGGGGAGTCAAACCGATTGCGGTTGCAAGCGGAGGTTTTCGTCCTATCATCGAACAACAGTTGCGGCAGGTACACCTACTCGATTGGTTTGATACTATCGTAACTGCTGAGGACACGGTCAGACACAAACCGGAACCCGATGTGTTCTTGGAGGCCGCTCGCCGATTGGGGATTTCTGCTGATCAATGCATTGTTTTTGAAGACGCTGATCTTGGTGTGGAGGCGGCTCAACGTGCCGGAATGCCGTGCGTAGATGTTCGCACATTTTATACGCCCAGGCGCCTTCCACTAAACAATTGATTGCCCATGATTCGCTGGCGATGGATTTGGTTTTCAATCAGTATCGTGATGCTGTCGGTCGCTTGGCCCGCTTCGCAAAGATTGAGTTTCGATCGATCGCTCCATCGGATGTTTGCTCCGACAGATCCAACTCGAATCGATTTTGAGTTTTTGCAATCCACATTTGGAATTGCCGACCTCGTCGTCTTTGCGTACCGCGATTCAGAGTTGTGGAATAAGGACGGATCCGGCCTAGAGCGGCTTAAAGGCATTCGCAGTCGTATCGAAAACCTACCTGGCGTTGCGACTGCGATGGATTTGTCAAAAATTGATCAAATGTTGGGTCAATTGGAGCAGCCTTTTTCAATCCTGAATTCCCTAACAGGCAAAGAGCTGCGACACCCGCTGCTGAACGAAGGGGACGCAATCGCGAAAGAGTTCAAGAAGATATTTGAGGGCCAAACGCATAGTCGCGATGGGACACTGGTCGCAGTTGCATGCCTGCTCAATTCCAATCGCGAAAAGGAGACAAACCCTAAAAACACAATTGCCAAACTTCGTGATGTGGCTGACTCGCTCCCAAACCTTGGCCTAGAGAAAGGTATGCTTGTCGGACAACCTGTCATGATCGAAGATGGATTTGATGAGATTGAAAAGGACGGAAAGCGTTTGAGTACGGTTTCAACTATCAGCCTTGCATTGCTCATTCTGATTGGGTTTCGATCGGTTAGGTGGGCCGTCATTTCAATTGCGGTTGTGCAATGGTCTCTCATCGTAACCAGAGGCCTGCTCGCATGGCTGGCATGGGACCTCACCATGGTATCTTCGATGCTCGCGTCCATAATCACCGTGATAGGAGTAGCGACGACAATGCACTGGATGCTCGGATACCAACGAGCGATGGAGTCTCAGCCGTCGCCGGAATCAGCGTTGAGGCAGTCGATGCAATCGTTGTGGCGCCCAATCGTTTGGGCCTGCGTCACCGATGCCATCGGCTTCGCATCACTTTCCTATGCCAAAGTAGGCCCAGTCCAAGACTATGGCTGCATGATGGCAATCGGCTCGCTAGTAGTTCTAGTAGGGATTTTCCTGCTCGTTCCGACAATGGCTCTTATCCCGAGTCCTCCGAATAGAATTTTTGAAAGACTAGGACTATCGTACAAGCTTTTCTCGATTCCAGGTGATGAGCCGCTGCGAAGGTTCCTAAGAAGGGTTTTGATGCTTGTCATGAAGCAACCCGTCGCGATTTCGGTCCTAGCACTCGCACTGTGCGCCTTTGCAATACTGGGCGCGCTGCGGCTCAAAGTTGAGACCGATTTCATAAAGAATTTCAACCCTGAATCTCCTCTCGTGGTCGCATACAGGGCCGTTGAGAAAGATCTCGGTGGCGCGGGAGTTTGGGATATCATTCTGCCAGTCCCCAAAAATCTGTCCCAACGCTACTTGGACCAACTCGTTTCACTCGAGAATCGTTTACGAGGCATAGAAATTGCGGGTCCTGAATCGTTGCGACTGACCAAGGTAATGAGTTTTGCGGACGCAGATCAAGCATCGCGATTGTCGCCGATTTTGGGCCGATTGACGATCGAAGCCAGGCTCATTGGGATGCAGCAGATTATGGGCAGCTTTACGGACACGCTTATTTCCAAACCCATCGGTGGTGCTCGCTACTTGCACATGATGCTGAGGTCACGTGAGCAATCGGACGCACACCAAAAGGAACAACTAATTAACGAAGTGCGAAAAGCCGTAAACGATGCAACTAGTTCCGAAGAATGGAGTTCGCTCTTCGAGGAAAAAACGCTTGCCACCCAAGCTACAGTTTCAGGTTACTATGTGTTGTTATCGCAATTGGTTTCAAGTGTCGTCGCAGATCAATGGCGATGCTTTGCTATGGCTACCATTGGGATTTGGATCGCCATGACTATCGCACTACGAAGCCCCTGGTTAGCGCTGCTCACGATCCTGCCAAATGCTCTCCCGAGTTTCTGTATTCTAGGCTGGATGGGCTGGACCGGAACACGTGTCAATTTAGGGGCAGCCATGATCGCCGCCGTATCGATGGGACTAAGCGTTGATTCCTCGCTTCATTATTTGATTCGCTTTCAACGCGAGCGGAAGGACGGTCGTAATTTTGACCAGTCTTTGATTGCAGCGCAATCCGATATTGGAATGGCAATCCTGCTTTCAACTGTGGCACTTGTTCTTGGGTTTGGCTCGCTGTCAGCTAGCCATTTTTTGCCAACTGTGGTATTCGGAACCACAGCATCCATTAGCATGCTTGGCGGGCTAGTCGGTAACCTAGTCGTGTTGCCTGCGCTGCTGATAATATCTCATCAAACGCTTCGATTCCGGCAAGAAAAGGCAATATCCAACTCCTGGCTCCCGTAGCTCATCCAAACATCCGAACACTGCCAAGAGGTCCGGGTGGATTCACGGCACTTGATGGATACGTGTATCCATCACGTCTCCCATGGCTCAGGTGCGATCGGGCTGCGAGCGTGCCCGAATAAATAGACCACTCGTAGGACGATGTGAGTTCGTTCAATAATGAAACAAACAACTTCTCCTGATACATGGTAGCATCCATTCCTCTCCCCATGATGCTTTGATTCTTCGCAGACCCTGCACCACCGTAACACCGATCTTCTCCGCCACGGCAAACAGGATGGTCAAAACCCAAAGCGTGCCCCATTTCGTGTGCGGCATCTATTTGACTTTGTGGAGAGGGATCGTTGTCGTTCACCTTTTTGGTGACAAGAGAAAGGTCCTCGCAAATTCTCAAAATGCCGATCATGTTTTCGTAATGAGCGCCTGATTGACTTCCTGGATATACCTCTATCTTCTCTATGGATTGCTTTTTCTTCAAATAGTCTAGCCTCCACCCCGGTCCAATCGATCGTGTTAGATCATCTCGTTCCACATCCAAAACTCGGAAATCGATGAAACAGCGAATAGTCTCACAATAAAGCATAAAGGACCTCTCTTTTCCGTGAAGACTAAACTCCGGACTCCAAACGTCCGAAATAATTTTCTCGAATTTCTCGCGAAACTCCATCTGTCGGACAAAGCCGATTTTTGGATTCCAAGTGTCCGAGTTCGAAGGTGCTGGAGCAGTGTCCCAATCCCCCATAAATTCATAGCGAACTGGGATATAGACCTTGAGGCTCCACCATTCATCGGTCTCGTCTGATGAGGAACGGACTTCGTCGAAAACCACGACTAGATTATCGGCTGGGCCGACAGCAGTGAAAATCATCCCTCGGTGAGGCATTGATAGAACTCTCTATAGTGACTTAAAACCAAAAAACCAACTGCAAATAGGTGCGTCAGTAGTCTCAACCGTTCCATAAGAGCTCATCCAACTCAATCCAACTGACAGTTGTGCATTGAGGACATGAGGCCTAAAACGAAACCCATTCTTTGTCGCTGAGTTCGATGATCTACTCACGACACAACCTCGGCCATGTAGGTGTGGGGCAATCGTTTAACAGATTTGTCCCTCTACAATATTCATCAGTAAGCCCGACCGATGGAAATCGGAATTCACCGGTCGCTTCGCGGTGCTCGATCGGTCTGTCGTTTACATTGGTAGTCATTAGCCGCTTTTTGTAATGGCTATACGCAAACTGAGCCATTGTTAAATCGTCACTCGCGTCTTCCATTCGAATTAAGTGCATGATGGCACCCTTGTAAGGTAGTGACTGAAATTTACTTAACCCGTGACTGCGGTGATGGCTGGCAACTCGCCAGCCATCTTGGTGCTATGAGTAGCATTAAGCGGATTCGCCTTCTTCGACCTTCCAGCCGTACTCGACATTTGATCCCTTTTGCCCACCAGCCGAAGCCGACGTGTACTTCACTTTGATCTCTTCAAAATTGAGGCTGAACGATTCGTGAGGGCGACCGTTCGGGGAACCGCTAACCGAATAGCTAGTG
>JANMGH010000202.1:0-23300 GCA_031374515.1 Pirellula sp.
CAACGCAACGGGTGTTATGGTCCACGACCATGACCCATTGCCATGATTCACAATCGTTCCTGCGTCAGCGGTCAATGTCACCGTATCCGACGGCACATCACCGTACGTTCCCGTGTTGCCTATCGGCGACTGCAATCCTCCCGTGACACTCCCCAAACTACGACTCAGTGTCGGAGACACATTAATGGCTGTATATGTGAAATTGGTCGAACTCGAACCGCCGATCGTGTCGGTAACCGTAATGGTTACGACCGTCGCCGCAGTATCGTCGGCTGGAGTAACATTCCATGACCAAGTGCCATTACTTGTTTGCGTCACATTGCCAGCCGATGCAGTAATAATTACGGTGTCCCCGACATCAGACCAAGTGCCGCTATTGGCAATAAGAACCCCTTCGTTTCCTGAAACGGCGGATTGATTCGATGCTATTGTCGGCGGAGTATTCACAATCACATCCACCGAAACGAGTCCCGTTGCGGTCGCTCCAAGCTCGTCAACCACCGTGTACGGAAATGTCGCTTGACCAATAAATCCGACGAGTGGCGTGTACCGCAGTTTTCCGGATTCTAGTACTACCGCGCCGGCGGACGGTGCACCAAAACTAAACACCGATAATGCATCCGCGTTTGCATCGGTATCATTGGCCAAAACGTCAATCAGTAGCGAGCTGGAACTCTGAACCGCAACGGTATCGGTGACTGCGACGGGCGACGCGTTGGGGACAACCGAACCGGTAAGCGTGTACTTACCGAGTGACGCGTAGTCTGAATAGCCCTCGTCTCCCGAAACTGCGGTCCGTCCGGTTCCATCGACTACCAGTGTGTAGAATCCTTTGGCTAAAGTGGAGGTCAATGTCGCATTGAGCTGGCTTGCGTTATTCACAGTTGTCAGCACCGCGCCAGCTGCGTTGAGAAGTGCAATTTGCACATCCAAATTCGCCTTGGACGTCGAGAAGTCAAACGGATTAACGCTGATGGAGACGGGCCCCGCTTGTGTCGCAAATCGAAATGCGTCCACGTCCGTGCGTGTTGCAATCAGACCAGCGTTAGCGACCACGCCATTCGATCCGACAAGAAGTTCGGTTGAAGCGGCGGGGTTGTTGCCGTGGTCGTCGATGCTATAGACGAGAGCATTGTTGATGATTGCCAAATCATCTTGCGTGTTCGAGGCGCTCGTATACTCCCCTTTGCTCCATGCTGTAAGACTCCGATTGTAGCCAACACCCATGATGGGTGCCCAACCAGTCGCGCCACTACCATGGCCTGCGTAGTAGGATTCCGCAGGAGTAATACGCCCGTCATGCGATAAGTTATAGGCATGGCCGACTTCGTGTGAGGCGGCTTCTGCAAAGTTCTTGGATGAGGATCCCAACCGATTTCGAAAAACCCAAACAGGTGATCCATTCGTCCAATTCCAACTGTTCAAATACGCTACGCCACCAGCGGATGGGTACCATTGTTGCCCAGTGGTCGCATCGATGTCGGTTGAAATCATAACACGAATGGCTTGTCCGCCAGCCGTGAACGCTGCGGCACTTGGAGACTCCGTGGTCACGTCCACTTGAAAAGGTGCGTAGTCTTCTGCGACACGTGCCCAAACCTCCTGGATGGCCGCAAGTTCGGTAGGGCTATACGTTGTCAGGTCACTGTCCAACGAAAAAGCAGGTGCGTTGATTACATTCCCAGTGTTGTAAGATCCATTGTAGACCTTGTTGTTCCAAGTGGTTCCACTTATCTGCTGGCCATCAAAATCCAGATAGATCTTCTTTGGGTAACTCGCATTCGAATGATATGCTGGAACGGAAAGTAACCCTGGTCCCGAAAGTATCGGCGTGTCGCTGGTTTCACCCTTCGCGTCTGGAACGAATTCTGGATCTAAATAGTATGCAAGTCCATCCGAATCGAATCGAAGAAAACTGTCATCGTCATAGTGATCCGACTGCAGATCAGCCGCCATCATACAGCGCATTGAGAGTCGCTCAAACAATAACTTGCGGTTCGAAGCCATGCCAAAACGTTTACTTCGCATTTCAATACTATCCATCTACATGGAATGATCACGACAAGGATTTCAGATAAGAATTGAATTAGTCTAGCGTATGGAACACAACGTCGCCTATCGAAAAGTAAATCGAGTTGCCCGATTTGCTCGAAATGCGAAGCGCCTGCGTCCTATCACAAAGCCAACCAGCCCAAGTCCAATCAACGTATAGGGAGCAGGCTCCGGCACCGCAGTGACCAATGTACCTGAATTAAAGACAACTGTTCCGGAGACGTCATTACCATTGGATGCAACGAAGAGATCAAAATTCGAATCAAATCGTCCAACCTCTATCGATGATTGGGCAGCCGTCTTCACATTGAATGTTATCGTGCCAATCTGCAATGGACCGAGCGGAGTTGTCTGCCCACTACCAGAGAACGCTTGCCCGTCGAAATTGAAAGCAAGTCCCGTTGTGTTGTTGATGGGATCGGTACCAGAACTAGGGTTAAGAACGCCAAATGCAGACTCGGTACGCCCCGTCATTGTGAGAACCGCAGGATTGAACCTCACGGAATAGTTGTAACTGCCAAGTGTCGATGGAGACGTCATCTCCAAAACTAACCCCGCTGTAAAACTACCGCCTACGGTGGCAACGTTTGTCGTTTGAACACCAGCCGTTGCCAGATCCATATCCACATTCAAAACGATGCCAGCGAAACTCACGCTTACAAGCGACCACCATGCTGCACACACACCGATAATTAGTATTGAGACTCTCATTCACTGTTTGCCCTATTATTCAAGATGTCTAGAACCCGAGGAGTGTACCGTTGCGAATACGGAATTGAGCCAGATCAATACCATTGATAACGCCGTTGCCGTTGTAATCAAAAATCGGATTGAATGTGGGATCTCCCGCAAGTGTTCCATTTGCTATTCGGAAACGTGCAACATCGAGCCCGTTAATGACTCGATTCCCTTCAAAATCACCGAAGTACCTGAAGAAATTGTCTGTATCTGCCGTACCTCTTACAAAATTGTCACCCCCGGTCCCGTTGTTATCTCCGTCTAGTTGCAAGCCATTCCAAGTGATGCTGGCAGCTACCATCGTTAGGCGATAGTTTCCGTCTGCAAGCGAACCACCGACAATTCCTGTCCCTGAAAAGGTCAACGTGGCACGGGTGTTGTTGTTGAACAAGCTCGTTGCAACTCCAATCGTTAGTTCTGCATCGAGGTTGTCCCAGTTCGCGCCGTTCTTCCGCTCCAACACAAAAGCTCCCGGAGCAATACTGACCACGGAGTCGAAATCCACCGTGATACCGTTAACCATCGATCGTTGATTTGTACCGTCCCCAAACACGACGTTCTGAACTTTGGGAGCAGACTTGGAGCCAAAGCGTTGATCGAAAAGAGGTGCATCAGCGACAACAACGGATCGCAAGCCGTCTACTGGAATCGTGTTGGCATAGCCGGTAAAAGGTACCAGCCGAACTTGGTTTGGTCCATTCGCTAAAACAAAAGAGGCAGTTCCATTGGGTGCAGTAGTCGTCGGCACATCAACACCAGCACTTACGATCAGATCCCAATTGTTCAAAGTGCCAACATCGGTCGCCGCATCGTCGGTGATTCGTAACGTCCAAAGGCCGCTTGCCAACTTACCGTTAAGTAGCGACAAATTTCCTTCCGGTCGATACGTGCCTGTAAAAGGCGCGGTGTTGAATCCGGTCGTTCCAATCACACCTGTCGTAGCTTGTTGATCGAGCACGGTATTTACAAAATCGGTGCCACCCCCTCCCACGTCGGTAAACAATTCAATTTGAGTTCCGTCTGGATGAATAAGGAACACATCGAGATCTGAAGCAAATGTGTGTGAAATGTTGACACGAACGTTAATGTCTGCAATGAGCCCAACCGCCGCTGACGTTATCGTTGAACTAACGGTTGCAACGTCTAATATGGGCAGCACCGTCGTATTGGAAAACGTCGTGGTTATCGGAGCATCGAAGACTCCATTTGCGTTTCCATCCAAGTACAGACTTCGCCCACCTAAGCCGACTTCCGTCGGATCAAATAACCCGTCGCTGGAGACGTCTTCGAAAACTTGACCGTAAAACTTGTTGTTTTGGCCGTTACCAAAATTCCTACCAACAAAAAAATCGGTGGAAGAAGCGATCGTAAATGTGTGACCACCAACTGGGCCAGAAGTGGCCCACCCGGTCGGCAACAGGTTACGAACTGTGTAACTGCCATTGGCCAGCGCATAGAAGGCGTAGAATCCATTTGCCTTTGTTTGAGTAGATTGCTCTCCGGTCGAGATAACGACATCCCAGTTGTTAATCGTTCCTTGATCGTCCGTCGCTAAGTCCCGCACCTCCAGCGACCAATTGCCATTGACGTTGGTCCCCGAGAGCCCATCCAAAACGGAAAGGGGCTGAACCGGCCGGAAACTCCCAGTAAACGGCGCGACACCACTCTGCACTGAAGTTGCCGCTTCATCATCTAGAACCGTATTTGTGAAATTGTCGCCGCCCCCGCCTGCGTTGGACACCAACGGGATTCGCACGCCATTTGGGGCAATGAGGGTAATAACCAAGTCAGAATCATAGGTGTGTGTAATGTTCAGCCGCACGTTTACATCCGTAATGAAGTTCGCTAGGCCACTAACCGCAAGGGATGATGTCGCTGTAGCATTGTCAAGGATCGAGACCGGCGTGGTGTTTGAAAATGTAGTCGTACTAATATTCGAATCAAACACGCCGTTCGAGTTGGTATCAAGATAGAGTGTCCGACCCGCGATCGATGTATCCGGCGCGTCCTTAACCCCGTCTCCATCCCAGTCTTCAAAGACACTTCCTCCCACCGAAGGTGCGAGCGCCGTCGCGCTAACGTCCAAAGTAAATTCAGCCTCATCCAAGTCGTTCGAAAGGATGGTTATGGTCCGCGTATCCAGTCCGGCGACCACCGGAACGTACCTTACAATGAAATTAGTCGCTTCACCTAAAGCGAGCGAGGCGTCGTCAAATCCTCGGACAATGATAAACGGACCTGCTGCGATCGTAAGACTGGTCAAGTCAAGAACGCTCGTTCCTTGGTTTCGAACTCGCAACGTCAAATCCTGTGTTTCGCCAATGGTAACCGTACCCAGATTGGTCGTGCTAACGGCATCAAACATCTCTGCCGCAACTGCCGTAACAGAAATTTCAGCCTTCCCGAGATTTCCAAGCGCGCTAGCCGCATTCAACCGTCCAAATCCGAAGCCATTGTTCTTTCCGTTTTCTGTGCTGTATTGAAAAACCCCATTCCCGGCGATATCCGTATTGCTGCGAAGGAAACTCCTCAATTGAACAGCCGAAAGCGGGATACTCTGAACGCTTGCTTGTGCGAGTGTCAAAGCCGCGATGCCTGCAGCCAGTGGCGTAGCAGACGATGTACCTCCGAACCCATTGGCTCCGATCCCTGTATAGTCGCTCGGATCATACCCAGCCGTTCCAACTCGATCGGTTGTATCAATCGTCAAATAGCCAGCTCGCGAATCATCGCTCGGAGTCGCAAAATCCACAGCCGGTCCAAAATTGCTGTAGTCCGACAACTCTCCACGATTGTTGGTTGCTCCCACGGCAACTACACCAGGAATGGAAAGCGATTGGAGAGCTGGCTCAGAGACCGCGCCGAATCCATTTCCCGTCGCAAAGTAATAGGTTGCACCGGCACCCTGTCGACCTAGTGTTGTCCCCCAGGTCAAAGCTGCATTGATCGCCGTGTTTGACCCACCCCCGCCCCAGCTATTGTTAACCACCGAAGCAGCATTCCAAGTTCCGGTACCAGCAAAGTTCCGACCGCCAGCATAATACAAGGCCGCAGCAATATTCGCGTCGGAGGCTACTGCAGCTCCCTCAAATATCTTCGCGCTGAGGACCCTCGATTTAAAGGAAGCACCAGCAACACCAATGCTGTTGTTGCCTCGCGCTGCCGCCACCCCCGCAACCGCAGTGCCGTGCCCGTCCGCGGTATCTGTATGATGACTATTGTTGTTGTTCGCCACGAAGTTCCAGCCGCGAACATCATCGACCCAACCGTTGCCGTCGTTGTCTAAGCCGTCGCCCGCGATCTCGCCAGGATTGGTCCAAGCATCAATGTCGGGGTGATCAGTGGATACCCCATCGTCAATCACTCCGATGGTTATCGACGACGATCCGCCTTCATTTATGTCCCATGCTTCAGGTAGGTCCACGTCCGCATCGACAACTCCACCACCTTGTCCGACGTTGTTGAAGTGCCACTGATTGGCAAATCTCACGTCGTTGGGAGTGAAATATTTTTGCCACGATTGGTAAAAATTGGGCGACACCCAAGCGATATTTGCGTCCGAAACTATTTTGTTAGCGACCTCTAACGCAGCTTCACCAAAACCCTTGGCCACGGTAGCAATATACTGATCAGGGGTCCCAGGCAATGGTCGATATGCAGTAAAGTTGCCGTTTCCCTCGAAGTACTCTGACGCTTTCACTGCAGGCTTCAAGGCAACAATGATCTCGTCGAGAAGGACCGCTTCCGAATTGGAACGCTGCATCACAAAAACAGGCGCAATACTCACTACCGACGACGCAACGGCAATCCTATCTCGAAATGGTTCGCCCGCCACAGCGATCGTCGACTCGTATACTGCGAATTCCGTGTTTACCGGTCGAACAAGCTTGAGCCCTAACTCGGTGAGTGTCTCTAGACTTGGAATAGTTGAATTGAATTTCACCGCAACCCTCGTTGGATGAATGACCATTCCCATTGAGTTGCCATCCGCTACATAGAAGTGTGTTGGCTTCGCTTTTTGCTCCAAACTCTCAATCGCATCTTCGTTTGGTAGCCGAACCGCATCGCTCTGTGCATTCGCGACGGCAGCGAATTTGGACACGAAAGCAGATGGAGATGTTGCGACATCAATTGCAGGACACGAATCAAGAGCAAACGCCAAGGGCAAATCACCCGCCATGAGTTGGCGGGACTCCAGAAGTTCGCATAGAAAAAGCGTCCGTTTCGAGTTCCTTTGGGTCACGGATTTCAACTTAGGAATAGACCGAATGAAACGTCGAAACCTACTCATTGGAAGCTTTCTGTAGATCTAAAAGTGCCAGAACATATTTGGGCTAAGCGATAATTCTCGAGAAAAGTCCGTTGCAGGATCGAGCTAAATCGAATTCCGTCCAAATCCCATTCGAAGGAAGAGTCCTTCGGATTCTAACGAACATGCGACAAACTTTCACGCAAAGGGAACAAAAATTCAGATCCGGCGAGGCAGAAAAAGGCAATTTCATCAAGTCCCTTCGATATTAGGCTTGGGGTTCGGGGCCTATCGGGAGGCATCGCGTATGCGGTCGACATCACTTTTTAAAGTCTCCATAAACCCTTTGAATTCACCTTCCAACGACCTGAGGTCGCCAAAGACCTCCGAAAACACTTGCACTCGCTTTGTGGGTGGCGCTTCGTCCTCAAACTCGGAACACATCCGATAGTATTCCAGGAGCTTTTCAAATCGAGTCTCCATCAGAAAGTAGGTCAATGCCCACGCTTGACCATACGCTTCTACTGCTTCACCTAAATCCCTCGCTGTGTAGAACAATTGATCGGAAACGATGAGCTCGAGACGGCTGCGATTTGGATCGCGCGCAACAACTCGGTAGTCCGCCAACCTCGTTTGATTTACCGCACCAATCCCACCCCAGCCTGCGCCGGCTGGCGTTTCGAAATAACTCGCCAACCCCTCGTGGGCCCATCTCGCTCCGATTTTCCCACGCGGAAGAACCCCCGTGTTCCCAGCCAACTGATGCGTCGCCTCATGAGAAACCACCTCGATGTCCGATTCTTCACGCGCCACTTTGACCAACAGATCAAAAGAATTCGCGAGATGAGCCATGTCCTGCGATACGGCTGTCCCACGCATCTTGACCTTGGATTTTTGCATCTCATCTGCAATCGAGGCCAATAACTTCATCGGCTTCGTTGTCCCTTGATCATAGAACACGCCAATATTGTCTTTGGGCGACCAAAATCCAGCCGCAGTCTGCAATTCCGGATCGAATAGAGTCGCATACCGCTGAAAGGTGCGCTCCTCACCAAAAAGCAAAACCATCATGTGCTCTTTCGGAGGATTCAACACAACCCCTTCCAGCGCGAACTTCATGAAATAGGATTCGTAGACCTTCTCGAGCAATTCGATTCTCGCTTTAGCTCTCGTCTTGCGACCTAATTTGGAATCGCTGGTATCGTGAAGCAAAACGTAGTGAGGACTAACCTCCACTTTTAATTTTGAAATTCCAGTGGACGCTCGCAGCGCGTTCTCGACAGCTGCGTGATCGCCCAATGGCTTTTTGACTAGTCGCCTAGCCTCCACCAAACGCTTGACCGTCGCATGGCCTGGATCGATCCTGTATGCCGCGCTGCAACACTCATAAAACTCCTTGATCAACCCTCGCTTGAGAGCTTGGTTTGCAGCCTCCAAGTAGTCCTGGATGTCTTTCGATTTGGAGGCTTTCAAAGCGAGCTTTTTAAACTCATCTTGTCGCGTTGGTGCTTTTACAACCACTGCATCATCCAAACTCAACGCCATCGAGCCAAACGTTGGATGCGTGTACTCGAGCAGCCTCCCGGCCATCACTTTCGTTTTGCCCTCAAGAATCGCCTCCAGTTTGGTGCCAGGCAACCTATAGAATACAAAATCGCAATACGCTCTATCAATCCAACTCGAAAGCAACGCAAGTACACAAAACCGCTTTGCCAAGAATGTCATTCGGGTGACACTTTGCATGAACCATCACAGGGGTTGAGGGACATCGAGTTTTGGGGCTTCGCGGACATTGCCGAACTTCACACTATTTTAACAGCCCCCCGTAGTACGGGGGTAAACAAGTTCCACAGTTTGAAGCTCTTGTTTATCGCTCGACGCCCCTATTGCCTCGATAGCGGCAATCGATTCCCACTCAAATCCCTGCAATTATCAATCGGTTCCGGCCCATTTCATGTATCGCCGATGCTTATAAATGCTCCCGGCAGTCTCAACCCATGCGAAACCAGTAGCGTCTGCCGTGACGATACGCCAAACCCAAGTGCTAGCTATGCAACCGAGATTCTTGAGGATCGACGGACCAATCTGCTATCTGCGATCCAGCGAATTTGAGATAAAGTACCTATGCGGTTTTGCCTTCTTCAATCGTAACGTTCACGGAGCGAACAAAATGAAATTAGTATACCGATCTTTCCAATTACTTACGGGCCGTTGGATGCGACAACTCGTCTGGCTACCTCTCTCGCTATTCGCAGTTCTCTGCTGTGGCGCTACCATGCAAGCATTAGGTCTAAAGCTCTCTCTTGTTACAAACAAGCCGGGATCGAGCAATTCAACCGTTCCTATCATCCGATACTTGGATGGGCCAAATCATACACCGAGCACTACCGTAACCCATTGGGATCCAAGAATCGCGACTTCACCCATTCCAAGCGGAGGTGGCAATCACTCCGTCCCCCGATTGCCATCTACTCAATACCAATCTCTAGCTCCTAGCACCGTTCCTGTTCAAGAGAACTTGCAGTTTTCCCAACCTAAAATCCCGAGTGTTAACGGCAGTACATTTGGTGTTACCGTCCAACCAACGCACAACCGATTTGACAACCTTCAAGTTCCCCTCCCGAGCCATTCGAATGCAGTTGCAATTCCTTCGCCTCACTACCCTGCTACTAACCCTGCTCCAAACAACTTCGTGATGCCTGCCTACGGTTTTGAAAATCCCAATGACAATAGAAATCACGTTCCGAGCACCGCACCACACAACAATTCGATTGGTTCCGTTAGCCATCAACCGACTACCGCAAATGCCGATCTCGACACTGCGCAGTTGATCTCGCTATCCCAGTCAATTCGAGCAATTCAAACCAGCGACGCGGACTCCATTCGAGATCGGATGCACGAACTTCTCAACTTGGCGATACGACATTTCGATGACAAACAGACGCAAGAACGCGAGCAGCTCAAAGCAGCCAAGGAGTCTCTGGAAACGTGGGAAGAGGCGATCTGTCAGAGAGATTCGTTGAAAAAACCGCTTATCGAAAGCCACATCGCGCAACTCATGCAATCTCCCGATGTGCTAAATTGGTCCTTCTCCGGTTCGGAGCTGCTCAAAATCAACTCGAAGGAAGCGAACTACATCGAGATCGTTCGCAAACTATGGTCTATACCAACGAATCAGAATGCAACTCCACTGGACCCAGCCCCGGAAACGGATTTAGAAGACTTTCCTCCCATTCTCGAAGCATTGCCTGAAGCGGCGCCGATTGCATTGCCCGTGCCTGCAGGGGCTACCCTTTTCTGAGTCGATCAGTGGCTTTGGTTTTCAGCTGTGGATACGCGACACCCATGATGACCACCCCGAATCAACAATTAAACCAGCATCAACATCTGAACCAGCTTCTTTCCGATTCGGGTGTTTCTAAAATTATCTACGCGTTGGTCATGCCGGAAACCGAGCAGACAATCGACGCCGTCCTGGATGGCGAAAACAAAAACAGACCAGTGGTAGGCCGCGCGGGATTTCACCATCGGTTCCGCGAAGCTTGGACGCAAAAACAGGATGCGATGCACGAGGGCTTTTTTCACACTTGGAAGGAGTGGACCGCACCGATTGTAGAATTGGATAAACAACTCTTCCCGTTTTGTTACCCAACCGCGGGCGCTAGTGAAGCATTGCGAGAGTCGATTCATGCTTATGGGGCTCGCGCACGCAAAGAACTCTTCAATCCCAAGATCCACACGTTTGAAGGCGAGTACGAAGGATTTGGAGCGTACGCAGCGGCGGCCTCGATCGAATTGCAAACGCATCGTCGCAAGGACTGGCCCGAGGCAATCAGCGCCATTGGCCCCAACGATCAGTTCTACATCAGCCAACCCTCTGCAGTCGACGGAATGGTCTGGGATGCATTCGAGATTTTTGCAACCGAACTCGCACGCCAAAAACCCACCGCAGAGCTTATGCTCGATCTTTCCTACGTGGGCTGTGTGGCTCGCGAGTTTACGGTTAACGCGAATCATCCCAACATCGCAGCGGTTTTCCTTTCGCTGAGCAAACCCGCAGGCGTTTACTATCACCGCGTCGGCGGAATGTTTTCCCGCCAAGAGTATCCAGGGCTCTTCGGCAACAAGTGGTTCAAAAACTTAACGTCGTTAAGCATTGGGACGGAATTCATGTCTCGATTTGGTGTTCACGAATTGCCACGCAAATACAGCTCCATTCAGCAAATAGCTATCGATAAAACCAACGAAAAGCTCCAACTCAACTTGCGTCCCGCAGATATTTTTTTGCTTGCGATTGGAGACCCGTCCGCACAACCCTCGGACCTCGAACGATACCTTATGCGAGGACCAATTGGCCAACAAAGAGTGCGAGTGGGTTTGACCCCGCTGATGGCCCATGAGATCGACCCAAGCCTCAGTCCTAGCGTCTCCGCTAGGTACTACGAACGATTTCCGGAACGCATCGAACCATGAACTACCTGACGGAAGGCTTATGCAGGACGTATTGAAATTCCCCATCGCAAACGAATGCTGCAGCTATATTCGCAACGAACTACTTCAGACGGAAGCGTTTCGCAGCTCCTATGACCTAGGGGGCTTTATCTTTGGAATCCTAAATCGATTCGCAAGACGCCCCCGATTCTTCTACAGGCCGTCCAATGAGTTTGTTTCCGTTCGCGACAAAAACGGCAAAGAGATTCTCGAATATGTAGAAGCCCCCCACTTTTCTCCATGGTGGGGCGGCATCCAACTGCGAACCTACGACAACAAACTCGTGCAAGATCTCTACTACCTCCACGAGATCACGCACGCCGCAACCATGCCCTACAGCCCAAATGAGTCATGTGTTCTTAGCGATCCTGTCACTTTCAAGAACAAGATCCGCGACAATGAACATGAGGCTAGCACACTTTCGGAAATGACGATTTACTGCGAGTTCCCTGAACTTCGCAAACTCTCCTTTCATCACGAGATCTTTGTTGACCGTTTCTTGTTCCACAACGGCGACCACTCGCGCGTCGACATACGAATGATCCAGAGATGGCGTGAGGAACCGGAACTACTCGAAAAAGAGATGATGTATGCCAGAGCCGCTGTCCTCACGTCACCTAACGTAGACGAATCCGATATCTCAGCCTACTGGCTGAAACGTTTTTATTCACAGGGAAAAGCATGGACTGCGATCTGGACAAATCCCAAAGGCGAGTATGCCGACCTACCGCTAGGCGGACGCTTCCGATGTGTCGAGGCGGCGATGGTTCGTTTTCGCGAAGAGTGTCAACGTATTGGCCGGCGGATGGCGCTGGACAATCACCTCAACTGGTTAACCTCCAGCGAGATAGCTGATGGTACATCGATTCCGTTCTACCGAGAAGCCAAGGCTTTCTGCCAAAGCTATTTGCAGCATAAGCTGCTGTACTTCGACAGCCTAAAAAAGATCGGCCAAGAAACAGAGATGCATCACAAAGTCTAACCCGCACTGCGGCGAAAAACGGTTGAACTCCGAGGGCTCACAAACTACTTCGATTTGCGATGAAGCTGAAATATAGTACCCGCTCCAATACAAAACACACTGAATCCGACGAGCATCATTCGGTTGGCATCGTGGAACGGCAAAATCTTCGACCGTGATTCAATGATTGTAAAAGTTCCAACCGACATGGCGTATATCATCGCCGCGATTACCGCTCCAACCACAGACCCAACGATCGTGTTCCCGATTTTGTAGCCAGAGCAAACTGAAATCGACGTCGCCAAGCCCGCAACGATTGCAATCGGCATCAGCATAATGGACCACCTAACAATGGCATAAATCATCGGGTCCGCAATCGCAAACCAGGGATTGAGTTCAAGCCAATGGCCAAGCCAACCGGTCGCAGCTCCCGAAACGGCTCCACCTGCCAACCCGACAACAAGCCCCAATATTTGACCGCTCACTTTCTCGGAAGCACTGCAGCAGGCAGCCAATGCTCCGCAAAGCAACGCCGCAAAAATTGCATATGCGATCATATCGCTCGCCAGCTCAGCAGCCCTCAACTCCTGCATTTGAGCTGGGGTCACTTCTAGGGACTTTCTCGCCACCTCGGACGCCAAGACAAATGGGTAGTGATTGATGTAAAGTGCGTGCAACGCAAACACAGATGCCGCAGTCAAGGCGAGAAGAAATGCAAGTGGTCTTATCATTCGTAGAGGACTTCAAAAAAAGCAAGCAACAAGTCATGAACTAGGCCCCGACCAGCATTTCACCGATCGAAAAGACCTTTTGTGTAGATCCCGAGGATAGCAAGCGTTATCTAAAGGGTCAATTGCCGCTATGCCCACGGATACATCGTTTCGATCTCTCTGAGGGATAGTCTTTGCACATTACAATGGTTCTGATCGCTCAAAACCGGTTACAATGAGCGATACAGCATTGCGAGCGAAAATTGGGAAGGACCGATACACCTAAACATATAAGCTCAACTATAAAATTACGCGGTGGGTCATAAACCTAGTAAAGGGCTCGATTGAAAACAATCAACACAAGCGACACGAGTCTCGGCGGACCCAAAAAAACGAGCCGCGATGGCAAGCCTACCCATTGGTTATCGCTCGCCTTGATGATCCTTGTCGGAACAGGTCTGACGATCGCGATTGCAATTGTGCTTACACCGGAAAAGCCTCTTCCGGAAGTGCAATCAGAGCACATTGATCCGGGGCCGCAACTTGCAACGGCCCCGTCCGTTCGATTCCCAACTCCAGACGGCGAGATCAGCGTCGAGCAATTGCAATCAGAGCTACTCGCTATGGCCGAACGCCTCGCTTCCGAGTTTGGTTCCAACGTAGAAGGCCTTCATGCAGCCGCGATGACGTTCGCTGAGTTCAAGCAAACCAAACGCGCACAAGAAGTGTGGCAAAAATGCCTCGAACTGAAACCAAAAGAGGTTGGTCCCTATGTTGGAATGGCATCTATACTTAGCCAACGAGGCGATGACGAACAAGCGGTAAAGTTGCTGCAAAACGCATTCAAAACGGGGCAAAGGTCGGCCGAACTGTTGGCGGAATTGGCGAGCGGACTCTCAAAACTCGGAGAACTCGAACAGGCGGATGCGATTCTTAACGAAGGAGTTGCATCGTTCCCCGAGAGCCATGAGATTATGACGCAACGCGGAACGATCGACATGCAACTTCAGCGAGTTGAGTCGGCCGAACGTGCATTTCGCAAATCGCTCGAACTCGGGGGAAACACCAAGGCCGTGCAGATGATGCTCGCTAACGCGCTTGCAAGACAAGGAAAAACTGAAGAAGCAACGCAGCTACGTTCTTTATCCGAAGTAACAAGCTCAGCCGCGGCAAGGGATCGGTCACCTGGTTTCGACACCATCTATTTGACAAACCTTCGAGCACTCGCTGTGAAGCTTTTTCAGATTGGATCGCGCGCTGCAATTGAAAATGACAAACCCCTACTTGCTGAAGAATGGCTGTTGCGAACTTTAGCGATTGAACCGAACGATTTATCCACTTACATGGAATTGTCGGCCGTTTACCGTCGTACCAAGAGACTGAAGGAAGCCCTTGAAGTTCAGGAAAAGCTGCTCGAACTACAGCCAAAGAACGTGCTCAACCATATCAATCTTGCAAGTGTTGCATCCCAACTAGGGCGATATGATTTAGCAGAGCGAGTCCTAACAGAAGCAACACTTGTAAGCCCTGAAGTTGCTTTCCCGTTCGCGGAGTTGGCAAAGATACACCTCAGCAAACGTGAGTTTTCCAAAGCAAAGCAAATGATCACCACCGCCAGAAACCTGGAACCTCTCAAGACCGAGTGGCACGTCATGGGTGCAATGATCGCGGAATCGCTTGGGGATGCGCCCGGAGTGGTGTCCTGCTTGAAACGCGCGCTTGAGATCACTCCCACTGACCAAAATCTCATCGCTTTGCTCAAGGCAGCTGAATCTGCTAAGTAACAAGCGAGAAGCCATGGCTTTGGGCTCTCCAGTGAAAACGAGATCACAGAAACAGAAATAGAACGAGGAAACAAATATCTTGGAGGACAACAACATCCAACCACGATTGCACAAGCAAACAAACACTTGGTGGATGCCAATTGTTACCTTGCTTGCATCGGGAATAGCAGTGGTTTCGATCGTGTTGACTCGCAGTGCACTGGACGGCCAAGCGATACTCGCATACCGAATGACCGAGATGCGACAAGAGTTCGAGAAGGCGAGCGCCATGACCGCAGCGGTCGTCGAAACCAAGCCCGTCGAAGCAAAATCTGTCGACTTGAAACCGAGCGAATTCAATTCAGCGGCATCGGTGCGTCTCGTTCGCGAACCAGTTGATATCAGCGTGGACGCCTTGCAGGCTGAATTGGAACAAGCCGTGGCCGATCTTCGCAATCAGTTTCCAAAACTCCCCGACGCATTGCATGTTGCGGCGATGATGAAAGCCCAAACTCGCCAATACCATGAGGCCAAGGTTCTCTGGGAAGAATGCATTCGTCTCGCCCCCAAACAAGAAATCTACTGCGTTAACCTAGCTTCGATTGCCATGGAGATTGGGGACAATGATCTCGCGTTGCGCGCGCTGGACATAGGTGCTGCACAAGGCTTTGAATCGTTTGACTTCCGGCACCATCTCGCAATCGCTTTGGCCAAATTGGGCCGTTATGAAGAATCCATAGCAACGATTCAAAAAGCGATGCAAAAATCTCAAGGCGACTCCTCCAATTGGATCCTACTGGGCCAAGCTCAATTGGAACTGGGGAAGCCCGTCGAAGCAGAGACGAGCTTCCGGAAGGCAATCGAGCTCGGGGCGGCTTCTCCAAGCGTCTTTGTCGGATTAGGCAATGCATGTGCGCGCCAGGGGAATCGAGAGGAAGCAGCAAAACACCTAAAGACCTACGCGGAATTGATGAATCGAGACAAACTTTCCGGCCAAGAGCGGTATCAGGTCCTGAGCGAAAAAGAGATTCGCAAAACCGCGACCACTGTGTTTACGGAGGCAGCGACGGTTTACTTTCGCCAGAAAGATAATCTGCAAACAGAACGGCTTCTCATGCGATGTGTAGCATTGACGCCCAAGGACACTTCAGGATTAAGAGCATTGGCTGACTTGTACTTCAAGACCAAAATGCTTGCCGAGGAACGGGTGGTCCGAGAACGGATCTTGGAATTAGGACCTCCTCAATTCCGAGATTGCGTTGACCTCGCCAAGGTCTGCTCTCAGCTGCAGGACAATAAATCGGCGGAAGCTTCGTTGAAACTAGCTATGACCATGAACCCAGCGGCCATAGAGCCCTATGCCACTTTGTCGCAATTCCATCTTCAAGCAGGGGACCTTGCAAAAGCGAGATGGTTTGCTCAGCAATCGATTGAACGTCAGCCGACCGCGGAAGGATTCCGTTTCCTGGCATCGATCTGCCAAAAACAAAAAGACGACTTGGGCGCAAGCCAAGCGTTGAAGCTCGCGCAGCAACTTGAGACAGAACGATCCAATCCATGAACGCAACACACTCTTTACTCATTGCTTGGCATAGGCTTTTCGCAATGCTTGCCATTTTCGCAATCGCTGCGTCGCAGTTTTGCGCCCACCTTGCGATCGGGCAGACCGTGCAAGTTGAAGCGATTCAGTTGACCGACGTCACCTCCCAAACCGGGATTGGATTTGTGCATAACTCTGGTGCCGGTGGTCGCGGCTTCATTGTCGAAGCCATGACAGGTGGAATCGCTTTATTCGATTACGACAATGATGGACTAATCGACATCTTCTTTACCAACGGTAGCCCCTTTCGCGACGCAGAAAAGCCAGTCCCCTTGCTTCATGCGCTCTATCGCAATTTAGGTGGCTGGAAATTTGAAGACGTTACGAAGGCAGCCGGATTAGACTTTCGAGGATACGGTTTGGGGGTGGTCGCTGCAGACTACGATAACGACAACGACCAAGATCTGTTCATTACTACATTCGGCCGCAGCGTTCTGTATCGTAACAACGGTGACAAAACCTTTACCGATGTAACGCAAAAAGCGGGCGTCGCTGGCTCGTACCCAGTGGGCGCAGGGGCATGCTTTGTCGATGTGGATCGCGATGGACACTTGGATCTTTTTGTCGCAACCTACGTGGACTTCACTTACGAGAATCACGTTCCCGTGATGGTCAAAGGGCAGTACTTAATGGCAGGCCCGCAGTACTACAAAAAACTTCCAGATTTGCTTTTTCGCAATCGAGGCGACGGCACGTTCGAAGATATTAGCATGCCTTCGGGAATCGGCGGCACCCTCGGACCAGGCATGGGTGTGGTCGCCGCGGACTTTGATGACGATGGTGATTCCGATATTTTTGTTGCGCAAGACGGTTCCCCTAATTTGCTTTATCAAAACGATGGAACGGGCAAGTTTGAAGAGGTCGGTTTATTGAGCGGTGTCGCAAGCAACTTCGAAGGCAAGATAAATGGCAGCATGGGAGTTGATTGCGCGGATATGGATGGAGATGGGCTTCTCGATTTGTTTGTGACGAACTACCAATCGGAAATGCCCGTCCTGTACCGCAACCTTGGCGGAGGGCTGTTTGAGGATGCGACTCGAAAAACGCAGATTCCAAGCTCGCTATTTCCTCACGTGAATTGGGGGACCGGATTCATCGATTTCGATAACGATGGAGATCGAGACATTTTCATCGCAAATGGGCACTTCGATCGTGTCGAACTGATGGACGACAGAACCTCGCTCAAAGTGCCGAATTTTCTGTTGCGTAACGAGGGTAACGGCAAGTATATCGATGCGTCCAAAAAGAGCGGGAGCGGTTTAGACGTCGTCGAAAGCAGTCGCGGTGCAGGTTTTGACGATTTAGATAACGATGGGGACATCGATATTGTCATCCTAAACTCCAATGCAGCACCGACCTTACTTAGAAATGACTCGATCCGGAAAAACCATTGGCTGCAAATCTCGCTTAGCGGCACGTCATCCAATCGGGACGCAGTCGGAGCGCGAGTGCACGTATCGGCCGGCAATCAGAAATGGGTTGACGAGGTGCACAGCGGGAGAGGGTATCAAAGCCACTTCGGAAGCCGATTGCACTTTGGACTTGGATTACACGAGAGCGTCGAACAAATTGAGGTTCGGTGGCCTAACGGCAAAATCGAACTCTTCGGCCCGCAAAAAATCGACCAATACCTTAAATTAAAGGAAGGTGGAGCCAAAAAAGAAGGTGAAAACCCGTAAAGCGAGCCATTCGCCAAACAACAGCAATCCGTGCACACACCTTCCAAAGTGATTTATTATCCTTTACGTAGACGCTTAGTGGCACTAAGATTGATCTTGGTGACAGTTATTTTCTTTCCGTTTTTTGGAGATTTCCCATGAAAAGACATCGTTTCCAGGGTTTTACTCTGGTGGAACTATTGGTGGTCATCGCCATCATCGGCATTTTGGTTGGATTGCTGTTGCCTGCAGTGCAAGCAGCGCGCGAAGCTGCCCGACGCATGCAATGTGGCAATAACGTCAAGCAACTTAGCTTGGCCGCACATAACTATGCCAGTGCATACAAAGTGTTTCCATCCCTTGGACATCCAGGATCTGGGAATTCTGCGCCCGGTTTGGGTGCCGGCGCCGGTTGGCCCTATGCCTGGACAATCGGACTCTTGCCATACATTGAGCAAGCACCCTTGCACGCAAACATTACGAGTCAATCTCGGCCAAGCGGACCAGGATTGCCTACTCCGTGGAGTACCGCCAACAACGCCTGGGAAAATGCCAATTGGAAGGCACAAATCCCTGGATTCGTATGCCCATCGGACACACCACCGACAAATCGCGTCGAAAGCCCCTCGCTATTGAACTACAAAGCATGCGTTGGCGATGACTACCACCAAAACCATTTCCGTCCCGACCAAGGACGCGACAATCGTGGTATGTTCCAAGTCAATCGCTTTCTCGGTTTCGGAGCCATTCCAGATGGAACATCCAATACAGTACTGTTTGGAGAGTCTGTTGCCGGCGGGGCTTCTGACGATGTTCTTGGAGGGGTTGCACTGAATATGCAAGCTTGGAATCCTGCTGCTTGCTTGGCTCGTCGCAGTACAACCAATCCGCGTAAGATTACCGGTGCCGTTCGTGCAGACTTCCGACCTACCGGTGGTAGAGCTTGGGATGCCCGTCCATACTTCTGCGGTTTCGCAACGTTGATTGCACCCAACGGGCCAAGTTGCCACTGGGGTGGAGTGGATGGAAACGAACACATGGGGACCCTGTCTAGCTACCATACCGGCGGCGGTACCATTGGTATGACCGACGGATCCGTGCAGTTCATCAGCTCTTCAATTGACGTCGGAAATCAAACCGTAGACGACATTGACAATCCAGGTTCAAGAACATCCCCTTATGGTGTTTGGGGTGCACTCGGTAGTCGATCCGGTGGTGAAGTTGCGGCCTTGCCTAACTGACCGTCGCTCCTAAAATCTGGTTAAGTATATCTGTCCAAACGAACGGCGGTCCAATTCAGGGTTGCCGTTCGTTTTTTTTCACATGGAGATTAATAATGAAAACTGCTCTCTTTGGTTCGCTGTTCTTGCTAAGTTTCATCGTGGGCTGTGGCGGCGACTCTGGACCGCCACTTGGAACCGTTAACGGAAAAGTAACGCTTTATGGCAAGCCTTACCCAAAAGCTCTAGTCACGTTTACACCTGAAGGTGGTGGCCCCGCAGCAACCAGTTCCACCGACGAAAACGGTGACTATGAACTGTGGTCTGCTGGAAAGAAGGGGGCTCCGATCGGCAATCACCTCGTGTCCGTCGTGACCATTAAGGAACCGGTTAAGGCTTCGGAACCAGTCGCTGCCACCAGTTCTGATGACCCTGCCTATGCAGCACAGGTTTTCGGCGGGGCAGCAGCTTATAAAGCCGACAAGGAGGAAAAGGAAAAAATTCCGGCAAAGTACAACAAGAGTTCGGAGTTAAAACACGAGGTGAAATCCGGCTCCAATACGATCAATCTCGATCTCAAATAGAACCATCATCGCGAGTAGTATGAGACCCCCGTCCGTGCACGGGCGGGATATGAAATCGGATTATATCCAGCGAGAGGTTCTAGATCTGAAGTCGCAGTACGGGAACAATTGCGACAATTGCTCTACTCTCTTTGTGAAACACCAGAAAGTAGAACTGTTGTCTCAACTGGTCCGCGGTGAGTACCAGATTCAACCGCATCGCAAACATCGGCAGTTTCTAGGTGAGTGGCGAATTGCGACCGACCTAGAATGCAATCTTCTGAGTGACATCTTTCGAAATCGATTCGCTGGTTTTTTCGAATTTCCGAAACGATTCTAAGTCAATCGCACGCAAAGATCGTCCGAGTGATTGAAGCGTCTCCGAGTGATTGAGGAGTCAGGGCCTTACGGATTTCCGGTCGATACGTTCTCAAACTCGACATTGCCGATTCGATACTTCTTCCAATCCCTGTAGTCGAAATGCCACCATTCGAATTCATAGATTTTGAATCCTTCCGATTCCATACTCCTTCGTAGCAGTTCGCGATACCAACGCTGACGAGCAGTGCCACCGGGATAGAACGGATATGACCTAGGTGAAAACTCGTCGTATCCAGCCACCATGGGTATCGGCTCGCCACTCGCGAGGTCGTACAAAGACAAATCCACTGCGCAACCTCGATTGTGACGCGAGCCGTTCGCGGGATTCGCCACAAAGGTCTTGAGTTCATCTGGCGTTGCGTCCCAAAACATCTTCGTTACAGACCACGGACGATAGGCATCGTGAATCAACAGACCAACACCTTCGCTCATTAATCGTCGATGGATCCGAACCACCGCCTCAGCAGCGGGCCGCTGCAAGAACGCGCGGGGCTGTCGATAAAAAGTGGAGCCAGCGAAGTTATTCTTGGTCGCGTAACGAATATCCAGCTGGATCGTAGGGTCGATTGAAACCGGTTCAATCAAATCCGTCAGATAAAAGTCCCCTTGCTCTTTCGGTGGGGTCGCGTTTGCCGCAAGGGACCTTAACTCGTCGATCGGTTGAAGCGGAACAATCTTGAATGTCTCGCCATCTTTAGTGCCAACCTCGCGCCGCTTAAAAGTCACCCCTGCAGCAACGACGTCCGTTGCTACCCCATGGTGGTTGCGCGAAAACTTTAGCCCTTCGCCATGATACAATCCAATGCTGGGAAATCGAAACTCGTTGTCGCTTACTTCTGTCAACGGGTAGTAGTAAAGCCATTCGATCAAAACAAATAATTCCCCTTGTTCCTCCAACACGTACAATGTGTTGTGGTCCCATCCATACTCTCCAATGAGACCTTTCCAGCGATCCGGGAGATCGCTAGGTGGCACATGCTCAAGACGTTTGTATGCATTGCCCCCGACCAGCAACTCATCTGTTTTGGCCAAGAGTACTTTGGTCCCATAGCCGGTGTAATCGTCCGTCACAACCGAACCATCGGCTGTAGCGCGCAGTTCGTAGCGATACTCATCATGCTGCATAAATACACTTCCGTTCCACTCAGTAACACACACAAAACGATTGCGAGATTGATCGCGGTAAACACCAACCAACTCCATTGCTCTTTCGGGAGCGATAAGGGTTGTGCTTTGGAAATCGGGGGGTGGCTTTCCGTCTTGAACAGCCAACATCAAACGTAGTGCATATGTGACCAGACGATTGATAGCTCCATTGCAACCATCTAATGAGGCGGCCGCAGCCACGCCTACGCCGCGTTCGGGGATCGCTTCCAATTGCGTCGAAAAACCGTAAACGGCTCCTCCGTGCCCTATCTTCTTGAAGCCATCGAGCGCGCCGATACTAAAGCCCAATCCAAAACCTTGCGATTTCCCTTGCAAGTCTCGAATGGGCGTTGTCATTAGCGATAGAGTTTCTGGCTCGAGTATTTGAATATTGCCCACCCGTCCAGCATTGAAAAGGCACTTCAAGAACTTCGATAGATCGAGAACGCTGGAGAACATATTGCCAGCCGGACCAGTCCCCAATTGAAACTCCGGCGCGCGGAACCGCCTGCCATCGTACGTCCGCATCCAACCGGTCGCCAATTTGGTGGAGATGAGCGGCGGCCTCTCGAAACTGCTATCCACCATTCCTAGCGGGTCGAGTATCGACTCGCGGACCCGTTTTGCATGCGAAACATTCCCTTGCGATTCCAGTACGGAGCCAACGACTGCGACGGCAGCGTTCGAGTATTTGGTTCTTGTTTCTGGCTCGTAAATCAACGAAGTCGCATTCAGGCTTTGAACCGTTTCGGCCAGCGTTCGTTCGTCAGGATCGAAGTAATTTCCAACGGGGGACTCTCGCACAAGCCCCGATCGATGTGACATGAGTTGCCTCAGCGTAATGGAAACCGCATAGGGGTTCTTTGGCTTAAAAGTTGGAAGGTAGGTTTCGATCGGCGATTCAAGGTCGAGTTGGCCCTTTTCTATCATTTGCATGACTGCAATATCCGTAAACAGCTTCGAAACGGAGCCAACGCGATAGATCGTTTCGGCTGATGCAGGCATCTTTTTATCTGCATCTTGAAAACCGAATCCTTGTGCCCAAATGATTCGTTGGCCGTCAACGAGCGACATCGAAAATGCAGGGAGCTGCTTCTGCTCGACTTCCGATTTGACTGCAATTTCCAACTTCCGAATGGCGAGGGTGTAATCTGGTTCCTTCGCGACCTCCTGAGCAATCGCGGGCAAAGAGAGCAAAACCAAAACACACAGAGTGAACGCATTTTGTGTGAAGAGCATAAGTAGGCCGATCAATTGAATATAGCCCACGCGTGCCGAGAGTGACCTCGCGCTATCGTGAAGCCATAAGTTATATGACTAAGTTGATCCGAGCTCTTTGAGGCAATTGTATTTTGGTCTTGTGACCGAAAACGCAACAGACTTTTTTTCCGTTAGATCACTGAGACATTTGATCTATTGAGTTCCCCAATGGGTCATCCAAGAGTTCTTGAAGACGCACTCGAACGGCGGGTTGCAATCGCCGTCAATCTAAACCAACTTCGGTTAGACCGACAACATTGTACCACGTCAAACCGCCGCAAGCGATCGCAAAGCGTTCCCGCCTGGCTTGCATGAAAGTTTCCAAACACCAAAGCGAGAAATAGACTTAAACTCGACCGTCGCTTATGAAGCAACCGGCAACTGCATTTTGTCCAGGAGCGAATTTGCGATTGCGTTTTGAGGCCGACTCTTTGAGGCTGTTCGGCGAACCGGCTGCACTTCCGCGACCGAAGTACTTCTTGAAGTTCCAGACCAGATCGCACCACAT
>JANMGH010000038.1:0-8808 GCA_031374515.1 Pirellula sp.
GGTAACGTTACCCCGATAGGGACTTCCACCCTACTGTTCAAACGCCTTCGGAGGCGCACTAGCAGGCACATTCCATGTGCCGTCCGCCTGAAAACCCAGCCAATATACGCAAGCATACGGCACGGCGGAGCGTGCCTGCTACTTTTGTCGGCTGCGCGGATAAGAGCTGCAGAAATGGTGTCAGCGCTCCAACGTTCTCCTATTCAGCGGCTAACTCCAACCAAAAGTCACCTTCCCTCCGGGAGGGACGGCCTTTAGGCCGGGGAGGGTGACTTGAGGGTGGTAACACAATCACTAGCCAAGTCGAACCAACCGCTATCCGCACCTTAAACGTGTAAACTAGGAAACTTCAATACTGGAGACCGGAATGACAACTATGCTATGCCCCGCTGCTGACCAACTTAGAGCTTTTTACCTTGGTCAACTTCCCGACGAGCAAAGCGATGAACTCCTTTCGCACGTTGGGACTTGCCAGGCCTGTCAAGCGGAATTGGAAACTGCGTTTAACTCGGATGACTCCTTAATTCTCAACCTTAGACGATCCGATAGCGACTCGGAACTCGCTGACGAACCCGCTTGCGAGCAGGGCATGTTGCGCGCGCTCGGAGCGTTAGCCACTGCCAAAGACATTCTCGCAACCCAAGGTCAAAATGAGCCAATCGAACCATCGCTTCCCAAAGCCATCGGCGAATACGAAATTTTGAAGTCACTCGGGCACGGCGGTATGGGACGTGTCTATTTGGCCAAACACAGCAAGCTGGGCAGAATGGTTGCTTTAAAGATACTTGCGGGGAATCGACTGGGTGACCGACTCGCAAGCCAGCGATTCGAATCCGAGATGCGAGTCATCGGTCGATTGGCCCATCCCAACATTGTCAACGCGCATGATGCGCGCGAAATCGACGGGACCGCTGTCCTTGTTACAGAGTACATCGATGGATTGGATCTAGGGCACTTGATCCAGCGTGTTGGGCGATTAGAAATTGCGGACGCTTGTGACATCATTCGTCAAATAGCGGACGCGTTGCAATACACGTGCGATCTGGGCTTCGTGCACCGCGACGTGAAACCGTCCAACATCATGGTCAGCCATGCTGGTGAAGTGAAACTGCTGGACCTGGGGCTTGCTCGATTGCAGTTCGGCGACACGCAATCGGCCGAGATAACCGGAACCGGTCAGACGATGGGGACTGCGGACTACATTTCACCAGAGCAAGTGACCGATAGCCGCAAAGTGGATGTTCGCTCCGATATCTATTCGCTCGGTGCCACTCTCTACAAGTTGCTTTCGGGACATGCTCCTTTTGTCGGCGAAAAATATGCGACGGCTTTTGCAAAAATGACGGCCCACGTCTCTGCAATTCCTACCAACTTACGGGCCCTAAGAATCGACGTGCCTATCGAACTGGAGCGTTTGGTCGCAGCCATGCTCAGCAAACGGCCTGAAGATCGACTTCAAAGTCCGAAAGAAATCGCGATCAAGTTAACTGCGTTCGCCAGCGGTTGCGAGCTCAAGGGGCTAGTACAACGCGCGCTTTCCCCGTCATCGACTCCGTACAAAAAGACCGAAACGGACCCAGCGCCCGAGCACTCCACCAAGCCGCAAACACAATCTTTCTTACATCGGCCCACTCCGGTATACAAAGCCATCGCCGCAGGTTTCTTTGGAATGGTCCTCGGCTTATGCCTTGGCATCATCATCACGATCACCAATCCAGATGGTTCCAAGACTACGCTATCGATCCCGGATGGGAGCAAAGTGGAGATCGCCGAATCGGGCAAGACATCCAATAATTTGAATAACGTTGGGCAAGCCACAGCGACTCCAGTAACAGCGTCACCGCTTCAATTTGCTCTGATGGTGAACAAGGAGTCGTCGGGCAAAGCGCCATTCATCCGCGATCAAGATTTGACGACACTGCTCGAACAACTTCCGCGAACCAACAGCGACGCCGTAGTGCAAACCGACGTTGCGCGATTCGTCCGCATTGCGGAAGTGCCAGGAGTTGAGATCCCTATTAGCGCTTGGAACAATGGCATTCAGTACGCGCTCGTTTCAACCGATCCAAAGCATTCGATTCTCTGGGATGAGATCGAAGGAAGAATACTGGAAAGCAACTCAGCACCTGGAGACTCGAATAAGGAGGCAGTGCTGTCGCTCAAGTTTGATAAGTCCTTGAGCGAGAAAATGTCTCGTGTGTCGACGGAGGGTATCGGACAACATCTCGCGATCATGGTCGACAACATTGTTGTTCAATGGCCCAAAATCAATTCGAAGATTGGCGCGGAAGTTCAGTTCAGCGGAGTCTTTTCGCCGAGCCAAGTGCAAAACATGCGTCAGTACTTCAGTCGCTCACAAAGCACCTCGTCGAACGCGATTAAGAGTTCGATTGATGAGACGGTTAGGCAATTTTCGGACGCTGCTTCGTCGCGTCAAAGACCGCCAGCTTTGGAACTTGTTGCGATAAAACTCAAGGTCATTGAGATAGACCGAAAGAAACTTCGAGAGCTTGGAATCGATATCGACACCAAGAACAGTAAGTTAATTGAGAAATCCTCAAACATGGATAGTCCCAAGCTCGAAGAGCTAAAGGAAACTTCGTTCAGTCAATTGCTTGAGTCGCTGGTAAATGCAGGTGCTGCCAAGGTTCTTTCACAGGTTAGTCCAGGAACCATGAATGGCAAGGCTAACAACATTCTCATCGATACGGGCAAATCTACGATCGCCATCGAACTGCTCCCAACACTTCAAGGAGACTCAGCCCTCGTTCAATTCGATTTCAAGCAGTTTGTTTACTCGAAATCGTCTAAACAGTCGACTCGACTACCTCCAACAACAAAGAGTCGTTTCTTCTCAGCGATTGTGAAGCTAAACACACACTACGGCATCAACACAGGGATGGCAACGAGCATGACCGCAGACGAGCAGCTTGATACGAATTTGATCATGGACGTTTGTTTTGAAAGGCAGCCGATTCCGGTGAAGCAAGATGTGTCTACTGTAACTTCTCCAGCGACCGAGACCGCAACTGTGAACGTGAATATCGATCTCGTTCGAATTATGAACGCACTCTATTCTTTCAATGCAGATGGACAAAACGTGAAGTCATTGGCTAAAGAGCTTGCGATTGCCTCGGGGAAGACGGATCGTGAATCCCAAATTGGGAAGGCAATCGAAAAGACATCCCCATTCAAAGGAATTGCCACCATTGGCAAAGGGCTGAGAAAAGAATCAGCTTGGCTAAGCGAGAAACCCGACACAGCGTATTCCATTACTGTGTCACCAAAGGAACTGTTAGAAGATGTGAAGACCATCGTGGATTGCTTGACTGGGCCTAGAGTCGTAGAGCAAGTATTGAATGGTCTGAAAAACGATCCCGCGGGACCGCGATTAGATGTGAAGCACATCGTCGAGGATCGATTGCGCGAGATCGTGGTGGATGCAGAAAGCTCGGTCATCGCGTTCAAGTTGTCCGATACATCGTCTTTGCAAACGGGCATCGAACGTTGGGCGAGTCTCGATGAAGTCGGGCCCATGCTCATTGGAGAGTATGTGGTGTTTGGCTCGAAAGAGCGATTGCAAGAAGTGTCGAAGAGGCATTCTCTATCGCAGCGAGTAGAGCGGTAATTTGCCCTAAGCAAATGGCCACGGGGCCAACCGCATCCAGGATTAGTGATCGCGACCGAGAAATCACAGCGGAGACGTCCGTTCCACAATATCCGAATGATAACCCAGCACACATCAAAACTTCCGTGTAACCGCAATGCGTTTGCGGTCGATATCCACTTCAATCACTTTCACTTTGAGGATATCTCCCACCGCCACGATTTCATTGGGATCCTTGACGTAAACATCGGCCAATTGTGAGATGTGGATAAGTGCGTCCTGATGAACACCGATATCGATGAACGCACCGAAGTGGGTTACATTTGTGATAGACCCTTCCAGAATCATCCCAGGTTTGACATCTTGCATCGATTGGACGCTCTCTGAGAACTGAACGACTCGGAACTCACTTCGCGGATCTCGGCCAGGTTTCGCGAGTTCTTGAATAATGTCGATGACCGTAGGGAGTCCAAACCGCTCGTCGACGAACTCTTTGGGGGATAGTTTTTGGATCAGGGAAGCGTTACCCACCAACGATTTCGTATCGGCTTTGAGATGGGAAGCCATCCGTTCGACGACTCCATAGCTTTCGGGGTGAACGGCTGAGTTATCAAGCGGTTGTTTGCCATCGCGGATTCGCAAGAAGCCCGCCGCTTGTTCGAAAGCTTTATTGCCCAATTTCGGCACTTTGAGCAATTGCGCTCGCGTGTCGAATCGGCCATGTTCGTCCCGATATTGCACGATGTTTTCGGCAAGCTTTGGGCCGATACCAGCAACGTGAGACAGAAGCGACGCGCTGGCCATGTTCAGATCGACCCCAACACTATTCACGCAGGACTCGACTTCACGATCGAGTCGTTTGCGTAATAGCGTTTTGTTTAAGTCGTGTTGATACTGGCCGACACCGATGGACTTCGGATCGGATTTGACAAGCTCTGCAAGCGGATCTTGCAAGCGGTGTGCAATGCTGATGGCACCTCGAACCGTGAGATCGAGATCTGGGTATTCGCGAGCAGCAAGTTCGCTGGCAGAGTAGATCGAAGCCCCCGATTCACTGACGAGAACCTTGGTCAGTTTTAGACTGTGTTGGCGCAATACGCCAGCGACGAATGCATCGGTTTCACGCGAAGCGGTACCGTTGCCGATCGCGATAAGTTCGACTTGGTATTTTTCGATTAAGTCGAATAGGACTTTGCCGGCTCCAGCAGTGTCATTTTGGGGAGGGGTGGGATAGATGGTTGTATTTGTGAGGAATTTACCTGTACCATCGACGACAGCGACCTTGCAGCCAGTCCGAAAACCTGGATCGATACCGATGGTGACTTTGGGACCGGCGGGTGGAGACAGAAGGAGTTCACGAAGGTTTTTTCCGAAGACAGCGATCGCTTCCTCGTCTGCTTTTTCTTTGAGTTCTTGCAGTACGAACGTTTCGGTTGCGGGCAGTAGAAGTCGTTCGCAGCAGTCTTCGACGGTACTGAGTAGATCGTTGCAGAACTCGAATTGACGATTGGTAATGAGTTGTTGTTTGAGTTGAGAGACCGTTTGTTCTTTGTCGACATCGAGTCCGACACGAAGCATCCCTTCGGTTTCGCCTCGGAGCATCGCGAGCAATCGATGGGAGGGGATTTTGGCTGCAGGCTCTGCAAAATCGAGATACATTTCGAACTTGGTCGCTTCCTCTTTTTTGCCTCGCTTGACTTGGGAAGTTACCCGCCCTCGCGACTTTGCTTCTTTGGCGATCCACGTGCGCGTGGTCGCTTGATCGGCCCATGTTTCCGCAACGATATCGAGTGCTCCTTGGAGCGCCGAAGCCGTGTCGGGGACTTCGCGTTCGAGATTGACGTACTGTTTGAGGACATCAAGTTTTGGGCGGCCGATGGCTTTTTGGCTGAGCAGTAGATCGGCGAGTGGCTGGAGACCACGTTCGCGAGCGACGGTGGCGCGGGTACGGCGTTTGGGTTTGAAGGGCAAGTAGATAGCTTCGAGCGATTGCATATCGGAGCAATCGATGATTTGTTTTCGGAGTGCGTCCGTTAGGAGACCTTGCTCGTCGATTGTCTTGATTACGGTTTTTTTGCGAGCGCTGAGTTCACGATGTTTTTCAAGGGCGTCCTCGATGTTTCGCAAAGCAATTTCGTCGAGTCCATTGGTGGCTTCTTTGCGGTAGCGTGCAATGAAGGGGATTGTGTTTCCTGCATCGAGGAGTTCGATGGTCGCGTGCACTTGTTTTTCGGAGATCGCGAGTAACTGAGAGATGGGTTTGACGAAGGCTTGAAGATCTGAGTCGACAGCGATATCAGTAGGCATAAGATCGGGTAGTTCGAGAATAGGGTTAAAAAGTACCATTGCTTTGATAAGCAAAACCGCTTGAAAGCACAAGTCATTGAGCAGGATTCGTTGGTCGCGACACTGCAAAGCGGAATCGGTTGAGGGCTCAAGTCCCCGAACGCTGCCATTAGGGAGCCGGCGGGTCAAATAACAGAAAAGTAATAGCACGGTCTCTGGATTATTGGATGATTCTAGAGTGAAGCTTGGCGAGAAGAGGATAATCCGTTACACTTCGGTCGGTCCGAAATGATAGACAGAGCGTTTCGGATCAAAAATCGGGCCGTAGCGCAGCCTGGCTAGCGCGCTACCTTGGGGTGGTAGAGGTCGTGGGTTCGAATCCCGCCGGCCCGATTAGCGAAAACCCTGTAATTCCCAAAGGATTACGGGGTTTTTTCGTTTCTACTCCGCCCGCTTTGGAGCCCTCGAAATGGTCAGGAATGGACTCAATTTGACCGTTATGGACTGAATCTGGTGCAAGCATTGGTGCAAGCGTTCGATTTGCCTCTGCTTCGAGAGTTTGCGACAACTGCGATTCGGGTTGTGGTGAAACTGACCCACTGAACCCACCTAACCCACTTTCTTCGTCTAGTCGGCTATGCTTCAAGACCGTCATCGACTCAATCGCCGATGCCGTGTCTAGGAGCCGTGCATCGGTATAGGTGTTCATTGTCAGCGAGATGTTGCTATGTCGCATCGCCGCTTGTGCGGTCCTAGGTGCGACGCCAGCCAACGACAAATGAGTTCCAAAGCTATGCCGCAAGGCGTGAACGTGAACAACGCAACTATCCGCGTCTCGCTTGGGAATCCCCGCTGCTTCCAAGTCGCGGTTCATGATCCGAAGTAGACCAGCAGGGACCACGAACACCCTATCCCCACGATCCTTGCCGCTTGTCCATTCTCTCAGCTCGGCAGCCAAATCGCTTCTCAATGGCAATGTTGAGCCTTTGCGGTTCTTCTCATTCGTTGAACGCAACCGAACGAACGGAACGTCTCCGAATGATAGATCGCTGTTAATTAGGGTCCGAAGTTCATTCAACCGCAAACCGGTCAGAACGGCAGTCTTGTAGATTAGCGCTCTTTCCTCGCCAAGTTGCAGCAACTCGGATTTGCGATCGTCGCTAACCTTTGCAACCATTTCTCCCTTATTCGGCCCCTTCCGAATCATCAAAGCATCGTCTAATGGACGCTGCCGAGCCGCTCCAAGCAAGCGTTCAAGCTCGTCGTCGGTCATCGCTCTCGCTTTACGTTTCGGGTCGGCCTTTTCATCCAGCTTGCCCATACCTTCGAACGGGTTGTGTAAGAATCGTACTTCGCCTTTCATGGTGGTCCGATTTCCATGAATTCGTTTACCGGTTAGCCAGTTGCCAAAGGAAATCCAAACTTGAACGAAACCATTGTGAACGCTTGCAGACATTTTGCGTTCTCCATGAACCTGTTCGCCGAGCCAGCGTTGTAGCTTGTCGGAGTTCATGTCCCTCATGAATCGAAATCCGCATTCGATGGCCGATTCCTTCAATCGTGTATCGGTGTTCTTGACTCGATGAGGATGAACCCGACGTTCGGTCAGATGCCGAATGTAGTCAGCAATGTGACCGGATAGCAGCATGTCGGCAAATTGATCACCGATCTTGGCTTCAGCGCTAGTAACAATGTTGGCCTTAATGCGTTCGGCCATTGATTCCAAGTCGTTCAAAACCGCCATTGCCGCCTGCTTGTCTCGGCATCCGGTAGGAACTTCTCGAATGACCCCATCACCATCTCGATATTTGGCAATGTAGGTTTCGGTTTCGCATCGGATACGGTCGCCATTCTCATTCAACTCAGCCGTCTTGACCTTACCACTTCGATTGGTCCATTGTGCGAGTCGTATACCTTTGCGAGTAATGATCTTCGCATCGGCGGGCGTTGGCTTTGTGAATTGCTTCTTAAACAGAGTTCCCATTGTGATTCATCCTTCACGTTCATCATTGGAATAAAAAGTGCGACGGCGGGCGGGTGATGAAGCCCGGTTTCAGATGTACGGTCCTAGCCGTCGCATCCTCATTGTACCGAATCACCCTAACCGAAGCGATTGTTGTTTACTGTGTTACTTCGACAAAAGATCGAAGTTCCCGATAGCGTCTCTTGGCAACCGTGTACAAGAGTCTCGCTACATGCCGTCCAGCTCTCGCATGGTCGCCTGCCATGTGGATACTCAATCCCATCGCCTGCCATCCCAACAAGCTTCCGATAACCGCTTCTTTGGTTACCTTACCTCTCCATTGAGGCATTGGGGGTTCATGTGACTCAATCGTCTCCCAAGTGCTCTCGATAACAAGAACACGAATTGGAAACGCCAACAGTCGTGATACTTCACGTTCAAATCGTTCGCGGTCCGAGCCAACACAACCAACCAAGTCAGAAAGACTCTTGCGTTCGACCCGTACAACATCGGGACATGAAGCCAGGCAATAGTCGCCAGTGTCCAGTGTTCCGCGTTCAGATCGGAGGGGCGACAGGTCCAAGGGGCATTGTTCTCGACTGTCAGTTATCGCAACCACGCTTTCGGGCGCTAGTGTCGCGGGTAGTGGATTCTTGCTCATGACGCCCGCCTATCCAAAAACGAAGTCTGAACAAGCGGTTGAACCCGCATAACACTTGGAATCGCCGGCATTACCCGACGACACCCAGAACACTCGCCACAACTTTGGCATTCGAAGTTCTCGAAACCGTCAAACGTCGGAACGGCCAGCAAAGATCCTTGGCATCGTCGGCACTTGGGCAGTCCGACGGATCGCTCCAACATCGCTACAAAAACCTGTTTGTGCTCACGGACGAATTCCGCAGCCGCAGACGTTACTCGATTTGTAGGAGTGACCAACAAACCGTTATTC
>JANMGH010000085.1:0-10462 GCA_031374515.1 Pirellula sp.
AAACGAGTAGAGGATAAAAAAAAGTAGCTAAGAGACACAGCTTTAGTTTGGGGGTTTGTTGCTCGAAGAACAAACAGAGCGACCGCTGGATGTTTTCTTTACGACGGGTGGCAAGCGAACGCTTAAGTTTGTCGATTCGGAATATCGCCCATTGATCGGTGTGACAGTGCCTTCCAATAGGTGCCTGGCACCTAGCTGCCTTCCTTTCATAGGAACACTTTACCTTGCAACGAATTGGCTGTAAACAGCAAACCGGGTCTGACCCCAACAAAGTTCTCCGGTTATATTTTGGGCCGGGTCCGTGAACTTGTTCAAATTCGAGGCAGTATCGAATCCAAAAAGCGTAGTTCCCAACGGGTCCGTTTTGGATCGCATGCGATCCTGTTCGTCATAAGTAAAGCTCGTCACGCGTACGAGCGGACCAGTGCCGTCAATGTCGGGATCCGTTTGAGTCAAAAGGTTGTCGTAATAGTCGTAAACGTATTCGGTTTTGAGACCCGCAGGATCGGTCATAGACTTGACACGCCCTCGATTATCCAGGCCGTAGACAGAGGTCCCGGACATGGCGTTGGTCACACTCAACAAACCAGTCATGTTATAGGCGTAGCTCGTCACAGGCGAAACAAGAGGTCCAGACCCGTCTGGATCAGGGTCCGTTTGTGTTTGCAATCGTCCAAGCCAATCATATTGCAAGCTCGACACGGCTCCTACTGGATCCGTCGAGCTCGTCATCCAATCATTGGCATTGTATCCCCAGCTAGTCACTGGGGCTAACAGAGGTCCTGTCCCATCTGGATCTGGATCCGTGCGAGTCACAAGCCGTTGTTCGTTGTCGTAAACATAGTTAGTGACTCGCATGAGCGGATCCGTCATTGCAGTCTGGTCGCCACGCACGTTGTATGCGAAATGGCCGATGGGCGCAGTAGCTGCGCCAGCACCGTCGGGATCGGGTTGAGTTACCTTTGTCAACCAGCTTCGATTGTTGTATTCGAAACTAGTAACGCGACCCAATCCTCGATCGGTAACGATCTCGCGCCCCATGTTGTCGTATTTGTGCGTAACGACCAATGGAAACTGGTGACCAACATCACCATCTGGATCAGGAAGCGATTCACTGAGCGGTAGTCCTCGCCCGTCGTATGTGAACTGCGAAACGTTTTCCAATCCGTCTGTGCGACTAATCAGCTCGCCTGCTTTGTTGTAAGCAAAAAACTCTTTGTATAGATCTACGTTGGTAATGTTATCTCGGGTAATGCGAGACTTCAGACGAGAGAAGATGTCGTATTCGATGAATACCGTTTTTTCTAGGAAGTCGGGAATGCTCATGTTCTGTGTCGCACGAATAACTCCGATTTTTCGGCCCATATTGTCGTATTCGATGAACTCCTTCCCGGTATTCGCCGAACTTCCGACACTGGATACTCGATTGTCAACGTCGTACTGGTACTCGATAACACCTTGGAAATTGCCACGTGGATCGTTTTGATGCGTAGGATTTCCGACAAAATCATAAAGGCGAATGTCCTCAGCCCTGTTCAATAGCGCAGAGCCATCAGGGTCAGGATACTTAATTTTACTGACCCAACCACGATTGTTGTAAAACACGTCAATCAGATTGTTCATCGGGTCGGTTTGCGTTGTGACCCGCGACATGTCGTCATAGCCCCACTGAGTTAGCGCATTGACGCGATTTGTTGAGGAAGTCGTTCGTCCAAGCGCATCGTAATCAAACGCAGTCGTTTTAGCCAATTCGTCCACGGCAGTCAGCATTTGGTCGGCGCTGTTGTAGGTGAACGTCTGCGTAGAACTATCGGGATTCGTCACGGTTGTGAGCCTGCTGAACGAATCGTACGCAAGACTAGTGACTGGCGCCAAGAGTGGCCCAACACCGTCTGGGTCTGGGTCGGTAACGCTTGTCGCCAAACCCCGCGAATTGTAAACATAGGACGTTGCGAAGCCGCCTCCGTCGAAGCTCGTAACCATGTTTCCGGTCGAGTTGTAAAAAAAGTTTTGCGAGCGACCGACCGGATCGACAACGGACGTCTGTCGATGCAAGGTTGGCGAATAATCCATTCGCGTTACGCCGCCATCAGGTGCAAGCACATAGGTTAGTTCGGCAGATGCGTTGTAGCCCAAGAAAGTGACGGGCGAGAGAAGAGGTCCGGTTCCGTCTGGATCGGGTTCAATTCCTTTATAATAAGCAAGGTAAGCAAGGGGCCATCCATCTTGAGTTGTAAGCGGATTGGGGTGCAGTCGCTTGTTGGCCAATGCTTTCGTGTTTTGTCGCTTTTTTCGGCTGTTGTGGGATCGCCGAAAGAAACGAGAAGAGGCGAAAAAAAAAGTAGCTAAGGGACACAGCTTTAGTTTGGGGGTTTGTTGCTCGCAGAACAAACAGAGCGACCGCTGGATGTTTTCTTTACGACGGGTGGCAAGCGAACGCTTAAGTTTGTCGATTCGGAATATCGCCCATTGATCGGTGTGACAGTGCAAGGGATGTATCCGCACAATAATACGATCGAGTACGAACTGGATTCGGCTGACAGCAGTGATTGCTGTACGCTCGAAGTCCCAAGGTGTGCGAAATCGTTCGGAAAACAAAGGCTGGAACACAATAATGGTCCGCGATACTCCCAAACAAATTTCTTCATGTAGACTATTTCCATGGCTTCATCATCTTCTGCTGGTCCTCGCGAATTCGCCTCCACCCGGTGGAGTTTAATCGCCTCTACGACTGAAAAGTCACCAAATCGCCAGGAGGCGATTTCGGCGCTTTGTCAGATATATTGGCTTCCGGTCTATGCGTACCTTCGTCGGCGAGGATACCAACCCGATGATTCTCGCGATCTAACACAAGAACTCTTTACCGGCATCCTGCGACGCGATGGTTTTGCATCGGCAAATCCATCCAAGGGGAGATTTCGATCGTATCTGTTGGGCTCTGTCAAGCATTTGATCGCCGAGCGGGTCAGAAATCAACATGCGCAAAAACGTGGCGGTGGAGTCGAAACATGGTCGATCGATTGGGCGACAGCCGAACAACGTCTCCAATGGGAGCCATCCGATTCACGGACCCCAGAGCAAATTTTTGAGCACCGCTGGGCCAGTAGCATCGTCGCCGATTCCATGGCAGCACTGGACAAACTAAACAGCGATCCCGGCCGACAAACGTACTATCATCGGCTTCGCGAGTTTCTGGCCGCCGACAAGGAAACGCTCCCCTATTCGTCGCTGGCGAAAGAGTTTGGAGTCTCGGAATCCGCGCTGCGAGTTCAAGTTCACCGGCTGCGAAAGAAATTTCGAGAGATTCTAAAGCAACGCATTGTCGATACGCTTGCTGACCCGAGCGAGCTCGAGGACGAACTGACCTATTTGATGAATTGTTTGCGAAACGGCTAGTTTCTTGAAAACGGAATGTAACGAGGGTCAAGAAACCGCTTATTGTTGGGTAGATCCAAGGCCATCTTGCTATAGGTAACCCATGTCCATCAACAATCCTAACTCGAACGAAGTCCCCGAGCCCAAAGACACTGGCTCAAACCAAGTCTGCCAAAAATGTGGTGCCACGTTAGAGTCAATTAACATCGGCACAGTCTGCTCAGCTTGCCTAATGCAAGTCGGTTTTGAAAGCGATGCAAACGATAAGCGGTTCGACGCAGCGACGAAACCGACGGGCTCAGACGAAGCAGCCCTCAACCAAGACGATTCGCTAGAAGCGGTCCAGAGCCTCTTCCCGGGTCTCGAAATCCTGGAATTGATTGGCCGGGGAGGGATGGGGATCGTCTACAAGGCTCGGCAGACACATCTTGGCCGAATGGTTGCACTAAAACTGCTCCGAGCCAAATGCAGTGGCGACCCATCGCTGGCCGAACGATTTACTCGAGAGGCCCGAGCGTTGGCAAAGCTTTCTCATCCAAACATCGTGGGTGTGCACGATTTCGGCCAGGCGGGCGATCGCCCCTATTTGATCATGGAGTATGTCGATGGCGTCAATCTCCGTTCGATGCTCGACAACAAGACGCTGAATCCGGTCGAGGCGATGGCGATGGTCCCTGCGGTCTGCGAAGCGTTGCAGTTTGCACACGACGAAGGGGTGGTCCATCGCGATATCAAACCCGAAAACATTCTGATCGATCGTCGTGGTCGGGTCCGAATCGCCGACTTTGGTTTGGCCCGCTTGATGACTCGGTCCAAGGAAGAGTGGACGTTGACCGGGACGCGTCAAGTGATGGGGACGCCCCACTATATGGCCCCTGAACAGATCGAGCATCCACAGGAGGTGGACCATCGCGCCGACATCTATTCGTTAGGTGTAGTGATCTATGAAATGCTGACCGGCGAGCTTCCGATCGGACGATTCGAACTCCCGAGCAGCAAGATCAACGTCGATATCCGATTCGATGATATTGTCCTTCGAACGCTCGAAAAGGAACCGACCCGCCGTTACCAACATGTCACGGAAGTTCAAACAGCGGTCGAAAAGATAGCTTCCGACGCAAGCCTTTCGCGACAATCACCCGCTAGAGGACTATCAGGCAACTCACTCTCAGGCAAACCGATCGACGCCTTCGTGAAAATAGCTGCCTTTGGCGTCTTTGCTGCAGCGATTGTGGACGGCTTTATTGCGATCGCCATGTATTCGGACGCAATTGCAGGCCAGTCCGGATTGTTTCTAGGAGGGACCTACCATGTGACCCTCGCTTGCGTTTTAGGATTTGGCGGTTGGCAAATGCTGAATCACGGCTCGACGCTCTGGCAATGGACTCCACTGGTTGCAATCCTACCGATTCACTTCGGAGTTCTTGCCGCATGGCCATTCGGAATCCTATACTTGATCCTTTTCTTGATCGGCTTCCGACTTAAATCGACCGATCAGATTAACGAAAAACTAGCGTTAGAATTCCGATCCAAATCACAATCCTTGAATGACGGATTGTCTATTGCCCTGTCAACCACGCTCAAACACTGGCAACGATTCTCAACCTGGCTTTGTTCCACTTGGCACGTCATTTGGCGAAAGGCCCTCCGAACAATTCTCCTAGTTGTACTTTGGTTTGCCGTCTGCGCCGTTGCATCGCTGAGCCTGTTTTGGTTCTACGGTCGCTCACGATTTCCAACCAATCTGCGCATCTCAGATTTGTCGGCTAGAAGCACCGTTCTTTTGGCCTCCGACAAGATCCGAATGAGGATCGACAGCGTTACCACCCACGATCACGTCGGGTATACCCTCAAACCTGAAGACATGAAGCGAAGACAAGTCCAGTGCTCGTTATACTTAGCGGACAATCGACCCGATCTTCAAGGAAAAAACGTCCGTGTGGGCGACAACAAAGTCTACATGTCCGAGGCATTTGTTGTGAATTTTACTTCTGGCAGCACAATCGAGTACGAGATTCTCTTTCCCTCAAACGTGGTTGGCACTGCGGTTGAGCCGACCGTTTTCAAATCGATGCCCAACGAGGATCTGAAGTCCTGGAGGTCGGTTTCACCCAACACATTTTTGGGACCAGTCCCTGAGGGATACAATAACTCCTCTCCAAGCGAATTCAACTCGTTCGTGTATCGACCGACTCTTGCCAATGCCAAACCCATCGAAAAATGGCTTTCGTCGGCTGGAATGCCCGACGATCAAGCGACGCAAACGGCTGCTGGCTTATATGAATTTCTTAGCGACATGGCCAGTACGGGAGGAATCGTCCCGAACGAAACCGGCGACGCAAGATTGAGGCCGATCGCGGAAATGCTTGACAAGAATAGTTTTGCTCCGCAATCAGGGACTAGAATCGCCGTTTCTCTTTTAACTCAACAATGGGCTGTTGAGACTTGGATCGGAACCACAGTCGCTGTGTTCGTCTTAGGCATCGTTTCTTTCTTCGCGCTCCGTTTTTTCCGTACGTAAGCGATAGAACCGGCAGGTATGGAATGCGCCGTGGCGATCTGTTACCATGTTCGTCCGCCCGGACTATTTAAACCCGATATTGTCGCAACTCAATAAATGGTGACGTTGCGCAGTTGGAGAATCGCCTTGGATCCTGGGATACTGAATTACAACGAGAACAGGGACCCTATCGACAAGAACATTTGCGATATATTGGCCTTTGAGATCGAGGGTGGCTTGACTGGGGCTGAAAGCAAGATTTGGCATGCGCATCCAGTCTGGTTCCTAGACGGCAACCCCATCGTTGGGTACAGCAAACAGAAACGCGGGATCCGATTGATGTTTTGGAGCGGCGCGGATTTTGACGAGTCGGGATTGAATGTAGTAGGCAAAACGTTCAAGGATGCTTCTGTCTTTTATCTTGACGTTTCTGAGATCAACAAAACCGCTTTGCGGCGATGGCTAAAAAAGGCCAAGCTCATTCAATGGGACTACAAGAATATTGTTCGAAGAAAAGGAATGCTGGAACGACTGAAGTAGATCTGACGGACTTGCAAACCATTGTTTCCTTGGACACACTGGACGACTTGCGGGCTTGTTGATACTCGTTTAGAAGTCAGCCGAATGCGTACCCAGTTTCATTGACCGTACGGCTACGGCTGACCGTTAACCGTTTGCGGCTCGAGCAGATTCCGGTGCCTGAGCCAGTCGATGCAGGTCGTGGGCCAGGCGGTGTGAGGCCGGTCGCTAGGGCGAACGCCGAAGCCGTGTGTCGAAGTCGAATAGACATGCAGCTCGGTCGGAATGCCGGCTCGCTTCAGCGCGAGATACATGACGACGCTGTGTTCCGGCGGGCTGATGATATCGTCGCTGCCATGAACGAGAAATACGGGCGGAGTCTGTTTGGGGACTTTCAAACCCGTGGCGAGTTCGTCTTTGTCAGCGGCTTTCAAATAGCCGGAATACACAGCGACCGCGAAGTCGGGGCGACAGCTCACCTCGTCGATCGCGTCCTGCGGTTCGTACGCCCTCTGTTCGAAGTTCGTCGCGGTGGAGATGGCCAGATGCCCGCCTGCCGAAAAGCCGACGACGCCGATGCGGTCGGGACGAATACCCCATTCCTTGGCCCGGCTGCGAACTAGGCTGACTGCGCGCTGAGCATCCTGCAATGGGTGCGGTGCTGGCTCGCGCTCCGCTTCGCCGGGCCGACGTGGCACTCGGTATTTTACTAAAACCGCCGTGATGCCGTGCGACGTCAGCCAGTCGGCGACTTCCTCGCCTTCGACTTCCCAGTACAGATTCCAATAACCGCCTCCAGGGAAAATCAGCACGGCGGTCCCAGTCTCGAGCGCTCGCACAGGCCGTCGAACGGTGATTGTCGGCCTAGTCACATTGGTAATCATCCGCGTTGATTCGGTCGTCTCGGTCTGCCGCCTCTCGAGCGCTGGCGACATCCGGACATACTCTGCTCCAATCTTCGCTGCGTCATCGGCGATGCCCGCCGGAAACAGCTCGACGACCAGCGGCTCGTCGGCCCATGCCGGTGTCGCAGTCTGCACCAAAACACGGATCACGACGAGGAAAAAGAAAAATGCAAGTCGCATTGGTTTGTCCTTCGGGCTGCCACTATTCGATATCATGGTTGCTGGAGCCATTCGAGGTTGAATCGGGCAAGGGTTAGGCGTCCACCCGCAAACGCGGCCACGCCTTTGTTGTCGCCGCTACGCCCGTAGAAGCAGAGGATGGTTCCGTCCTGCGTAACGGCGAGGTCGGAATACATGCTGGGACCGTCCTCAATGAGTTTATTGACCGGCCATGTTTGAGCCTCATCACGGCTTAGCTTGACGCTGACGTTTTTGCGGTCGCGGTTTTTGCCGGGCTCGAGCTTGCCGTTGGATTTGTCCAGATTGTGCGGATTCGAGAACAGAATCAAACTCTGGCCGTTGTGGCTGTATCGTACGATGCCACCCATGCAAATCGGTTCCAGCAAAGCGTCGTCGAATCTCGGAGCGCTCCAGTTGGTCGCGCCGTTAAGACTGGTCGTAATCAATCGCCGATGCGCTTTGGATTCGTTGCGGACATTGAGCATCACGCGGCCATCGATGAGTTCGACAGCGACTGTTTCGTTGGGGTTGATCCACTCTTCGGTGCAGGGCACAGCGATCTCGCCAGCTTGCCAAGTTTTGCCTTGGTCGTCGCTGTAGGTGGTGACGGTAACGCTGGGGCGATGCGCGTTGCCGCCAGTGCCTGTAGAAAGCCAGACGGGGACGACGAGACGGCCTGTCTTGAGCTGAATGCTGTGATTCGGGCCTGTTGCAAGCACTTTCCAGTCGTAGTCTTTCTTGAAGGCCGCAAAAGTTGTTGTAATCTCAGTCGGCGTACTGAAGGTAAGGCCGTCGTCGTCACTCCGTTGATAGAAAACACGCATGTATTCGAGACAGAAGAGCATGTGAACGGTTCCGTCTTTGTCGGCAATAAGAACGGGGTTGTTATAAGTCACGTCGTTGGCATCGACGTTTTTCAGCTTCAGTGCAAAGGGGTTCTTCGTTTTCGGCCCCGACACTTCGGCGATGCTCTTGGCGACGCTCCATGTTTTGCCATTGTCGGTGCTACGACGCAACAGGATTCGAATGTCATCCCAGTCGCTAACTCCAGCCGCTCGCTTGCGAGCTTCGCACCAAGCCAACACGGTGCCCTTGGCCGTCACGACGACGCCGGGGATATGATAGAGGCTGTATGCAGGATCTTCGCCAGCGATGAATAAATCTTGTTTGTCGATGAATGGCTCGTCAGCGCGGATCGCGACCAGGGGAGTCAGCAAAAAAGCGATGATAAATGGAAGTACTTTCATTTTTGTTTTGGGACGGTTCTAAAATGAAATGAATGACGGGGAGGTCGCTTTGCATCGGACGTACTTCTCGAGGAATTCAATCCTAAACGCCCCACTTGCCTGACGGTTGGATCGATGTGACGTCGATGAGAATGACTGCACACGATATTTGACCAATCGCCAAATACCTTTTACTTGCTTAGGAATCGTCACCTTCAAGAAAAGAAAGATGCAATTCGCAGTGCCGGCATTGTAGCTTAGTCCATTCCTCGGTGGTTAGCTCGCCGAGAAACGGATGCCGAGCGAGTTTAGGATTACTGTGAAGTCGCTTTAGACCCGCACGAATCGACGCGAGTCCATTTCCAAGGAAGTCGGCGGCGGAATGAGCACGGCGGCAGCCGACTTGGGAAGCTCGATACCTGATTTCATGGGCTGATTGAGGAACTTTTGCTTTCGGAAAAAAAGGATGAGCGGCATCATAATCCGCAATGGCAATGGAAGTTTGATTTCCACGCCATCAACGGACCCATGCATCACGATTGCTAAATGTTGAAGAACTTGCCCCGCTGTCCAATTTCCGCGTGTTCTGATCTTCTTCGCCTGCGCCAGTCGCTCCACTTCGTCGGAGATCTCTTCGAGCGATTCGAATCGAAGAGTTCGGCGTCCGCTAATTTTGGAAGTGACATTGCGCATAATGGTAATCCTACTTCATGACGTCAGGTTTCCAGTGGTTCAACGGAAACGCGAAAGCCCTGGCTAGCTTAGCCACTAGCGAATCACCTACCGCCAGCCGAGCTAACTTTCGAGAATCTCCCGGATACGAACCTGAAGAACCGGAAGCAGTTCGGCGTCAAACCACGGGTTTCGTTTGAGCCAGATGTTATTGCGAGGGCTGGGATGTGGCAACGGAACCACGTCAGGCCAACGGTCGCGCCATGATTGTACCCGATCCGTGACCGAGCCGCCGGTATCGGGCATGTGATAGGATTGTGCGTATTCGCCGATGACCAGAATCAACTGCACGTTCGTTAGGTGCTTGAGCAGTTTCTCACGCCATTCCGGAGCACATTCGGTGAAGAGATACGCTTTGCCAGCGTGTTCGGCACGGAACTCCGGGAGCCGGTCTCCGAGTTCATTGCGGTTACCTGAACTGGCGCAAGCGGAGGCTTGTGGAACAACTCGATAGGTTGTTTGAAGAATCGCCAGAAACCTAAGGAAGTGGTTACAATGTCGCCCAGTAGTTTCACACAGCGATTCCAACAACTTGATCCAACGATGAGGTTCTTGATATGGATACACAATTGAAGTCAGTTCGTCTCACCATTGCCGCACTCGCGTTGATGGCGGCTATTCCCAATTGCGCAATAGGGCAAATGCCGACACACCGTGATGTCGTGTACGATAACGACCATGCGTCTCAGTGCGTCGACGTTTATCTGGCAAAGTCTGACAAGCCCACTCCAGCGGTAATCTATATCCACGGTGGTGGCTGGCGAGGTGGATCCAAGAAAGGTGTTCCGGGCTGGCTGATGCGATTCGTCAACGAAGGCAAACTTTCTGTCGTTGCCGTCGAATATCGATTTACCGATGTCGCAACTCATCCAGCGCAGGTCAACGACTGTTTGCGATCGATTCAGTTCGTTCGTCAGAACGCGGAGAAATGGAACATAGACTCGAAAAGGCTAGGTGTCACTGGCGGTTCTGCAGGCGGCCACTTATCCGCCTACGTTGCCTTGCATGATGACGTCGCCAAAGCC
>JANMGH010000144.1:0-221815 GCA_031374515.1 Pirellula sp.
TCGCAGTCTACGACTTGAAACAGGAGAAGATCGGCACGGGGGAGCGACGAGCGCATCTTTGACGCCATTTGATTGTACGGCCGTTCGCGTATCAGTTAGTATTGGCGTTGCTTGATCGATTGGGGCCAACTCCTTGAGACATTCGTTTACTTTCTGTCGATTTGCACTTCAAAAGGTACCACTCGTTGGCGCTTCAAAAGGTACCATTTTCCACGTGATTGTTCCCAGCACGTTGCTGGTACCTTTGGACTACTTATTCATCGGTCGTTGACCCGGTTTTCGGGCTGCTTTGATGCGTGGTATTGACGCGGGAGCAATTGGAAAGCGTCATTGAGTGAGAACTCTCACGTGCGAACCATATGTCCGAATAGCCCGTGAATCGCTGTGGCGGTTCAAAAAGCACATGACTAGAATTGAGCGCAGTTAACCCAACTTTGGCGGCACGCCTTTAAAACCTCGAGTCCTAGAATATGCCCTATCAAGTGCCAGCCACCACGTTCGTTCGATGTCAATCGTGTCAAAAGCCATTGAAGTACACCGGCAAGAAATTGCACATCACTTGCCCCGTCTGTGGTTCGATCGTGACAACGAACGTACGGAAATCGCCATCGATCGAGGTCGACGGTTTGGCATTATCTTCGAACGCAAACGGAAAGGGAAAGACCCTGTTGGTTGTTGGGATGGCTTTCTGTTTGTTTTTATTTTGCTGTTTTGTATGGTGGATTTCGAGCCCGGCAGTCCTGGTCGACGAGTCTTCTGTGCAAACACCGCCGAACTCGAAAAGTGAACTGTCATTGAGAGCATCGCCTTCCGATGATCTCACAGACTTGTACGCTGAACGTACAGCACGATACAAGCAGCAGCTTTTGGAATGGAATCGACTAACTGATTCGAACGCAGGAATCGATGCGGAACGCGCCAACGTCGAATTCAGAATCCAATCCCTTGAACGGGAGAAGCCGCTATCCCCTCCTGAAAATCGAGGACGTCTTTGGACTTCAAAAGACAATAAATTCACCACTTTTGGCTTGCTAGTCGATACCAACTATCACTTTGCGACAATTAGAAAAGAGGACGGTAAGACGATTAGAGTACCGAAAACGAGATTGATCGATTCGGACAGAGCGTATATTGAATCCAATTTTGATGACGCATCTGCTTACGAGAAGAGATTGATGACGTGGAACGCTAACATGCAATCTCTTGTCGATGAACGTTTGTCGATTGAATTGCGTCTATCTGCTGTCAATAAGCCAAAGCCGATGCTTCCAACAAAATCCGAGTTTGTAAAGGAGCTTGAGTCGGCGCGTGCGAAAGGAATAGAACAGCTTCAGATTGCGAAGGCCTTGGAAGAACGCAAGGCCTTTGAAACGAAGGTGAGAGCGAACGAGATCACCAACAGCATTGGGATGAAGTTGGTTTTGATTCAGGCTGGATCGTTTACGATGGGGGCACCAATGGAAGAAGCGGAAAGGCAAGAAAGCGAAGTACCTCACCAAGTAACTATAAATGACTCCTATTTCCTTGGCGTCTATGAGGTGACGCAGGGGCAATACGAAAAAGTGATGGGAAACAATCCCAGCGGCTTCAAGGGTATCAATAACCCAGTAGAAAAAACTAACTGGGATGACGCAGTTTCTTTTTGCAAGAAGTTATCTGAATTGCCCGAGGAAAAGGTATCTAAACGAGAGTATCGATTGCCGACAGAAGAGGAGTGGGAGTACGCATGCCGTGCTGGTAGCTCAACCTCCATTAGTTTTGGAGCCACTGCAAAATCACTTGAGAGTTACGCTTGGTTTGCTGAAAACTCTGAACGCAAGACACACCCAGTTGGAATGAAAATGCCAAACGCGTGGGGTTTGTATGATATGCACGGAAATGTTTGGGAGAGATGCCAAGACCTTTACGCAGATTATCCTTCAGCTGTAGCGACTGGACCTGTGGGACCGGAACGTGTGAACCGTGGCGGCAGTTGGGCCTACCCTGCAGTGTATTGTCGGGCCGCTGGACGCGCTGGGTGGGACGCGACTAGCCGTACTAACGACTGCGGCTTCCGCATCGCGCTGAATCTTCCCTCGAAGCAACCTGAGTCGGCAGTGTCGAAGTGACAGGACTAGGCAATGACTTCAGACTTGGCACAATGCGTCCCCTGTGGCACAAATGGCCCTCGGCCTTGCTAGTCGTTGTACTTGGGCTCAATCGCGTTCAGAATCGATTCGGCGGCTCGCAACTCCGCAACGATCGGTCCCAGCTTCTCGAGCGTGTAGACCAATCTAGGACTAGAAAAGTATGAGCAACAAAAGCGAGGCCTCGAAAAAAGGCAACGATGAAGCGGATTGGGCCGGAAAGCACATTGATTGGGGAAGCGAAATCGTCGAAGTGAAGCTTTACGCAGAGCTACCATTCTGGATAGCTTCACCGCCCGGAAAAGTCGTCGTTAAAATCGATGAATGCCAACTAACGCTCCAATTTCAAAACGATGTGGTTGGATTGTACAGGAATGGCACATACGCAAAATCCGAGTTTAGCTTGTTACAACTTACTACTGAGGGAGCCCCTTTCAGCGAAGAACAATCAAGGGAAATTGATTCGGAGGCGTCCGTGTCAAAGCGGCACTATCGTACCTTGGTATCGATTCCGGTTTTGTGCCACAGTTCAGTGTTCGATAAACTTCAATCGCCTAACAAGAGAATCAAGCTTGACGCAAAGATCTACGTCCAATCGCTCGCTTATAGGACGCTGGAGTTTGTCAACAAGTTCATTTACGCATACCGATCCGCCAGCCTAGATCCCTTTGTATCTCAAGTTTCTTACTGGGATGTTCCGTTGTGGCATCTAAAGGACTGGGCAAATAATCTTTGGCAAATCCCTATGGCAGCCTATCAAGTTTCAGATGAGCTGCCGTTGCTGTGGGGTGAGTTCCGCTGCAGAACTAGTGTGGCAGAAATACAAAACTGTGTGAATCGAGTTATGACTCCGAGCTTAGACGAACTTCTTGACGCATGGACCTGCTACTATCGAGGGCAATTCGCTGAAGCGGTTAGAAAAGTTGTGACCTCGATCGAAATGACTTTTGCGGAACTAATTGCTGAACTGCCTGAATTGAAGGGCAAAAACTCGAAAGCGGAGACTGCGGACCAAATTCGAAAGATGAGATTCAGAGACCAAGTCGACTACTATTGCAGGAATTCGGGCCGCCGTCTTCCTGGCCCGTTGACGCACATTTCGCCCGAGGTAAGTGGCGTGCGACTCATAGAGGAGTTATTCGACGCTCGTGAACTTAGACACAAAATCGTCCATGAATCTTGCAAGATCGACATGTATGATCAAGGCCCGATGCGACGTATTATGGAGACAATGTCTTGGCTGCACGGTTGGTTGAGGGGTGATCCGAGGCGGTTTGATCCAACGAGCAGCGCGAGTTACCATGCAAATGAGAACCTAAAAAATCTTCATTTGTTTCAAACGGAAATAGACCGCACTGGAATTCGCGTGATTCCACCAAACGACGAGGCGTTTGATGATCCCCGGACATTCAATTCAGCACTAATTGAAGAAGTTCATGTCAGAAAGCTGATGGGAGCTCTGAATCGAGAAAAGTCTGACTTAGAATACTGTGTCGCCTGGTTTCTTCATATTCAAAGGGTCAGTTACCGCAACTGCTTCGTCGATGAATGCTGGGAAGGAACCAATTCCGAACGCTTCAGTTGTAGGTTTGGCACAATCCGTCGGTTAGTGTTTATCGTCGATACGCCTACGCTTCTTTCGCAGAGTGAGTTCAACGAAATCATATGCAGATGTTCGATTAAGCAGTGTTCTCAATCGCAGTACTTTGGGCCTTTGGTTGTCGTTAACCACTTCAATTGTCTTCGCTACAATGAGCGACCAAACGAAAGCTGTGTTCAATCTCTAAATACGTTTTCTCGTTTGCTCGGTGTTACGATCCTTTCTGTGAACGACCTTGTCACAATGGCCGTTATTTCGACTAGGTATCCAGAAAGAAGTTTTGGGTTTTTGGAACACCAATTTACGCCTGGACCGGTTAATGGACTCCCATCGTGTTTTCAGAACGTCGGCCGAGTTCGCCGAGTTTATGAACGGATTAACGTCGTTTCAGTTGTTTTGGAGGAACATTGCATACGCGTCGGTGACGAACTGCTTTTTCGGGCTGGATGCGATGCAAGAATTGCGGTAATCAAATCGATCGAGATTCGCGGCGTTCAGCTTACCACGGCATACAGCATGGAAACGGTTGGCATTAAACTGGGCGATGATTCGTTGATCGCCTTCCCCACCGGAACAATCGTGTACAAAGTCCTTCGTCCTAGGTTAGAATTGTCTGCCAAATCGCTTAGGACGTACGCAATGCAAATTCCTAGAAATCGCAATAACTTTTCGAGAGAAGTAGTTGGCAATTTCACGGCCTATGGGATTTATGATTCTGACGACTAGTCATCAATGCGTTTTCGAGGTTGCTATTATGCAACTCGCGCGCGATGTGTACAAAAATGGCAATGCTGCGTCATGCCACCGGTCTGCCCGCGACGGCGCGGCGACGTTTCCGCATCTTGCAGTAATCTCATTCTGAACACTCGGCATGCGTTGGCGTTGAACGTGAACGGTTTAAATGGACAATCTGATCTTCCATTCCCTCCTCGACCTCCCAGCTTTCGGCGATCTCTCCGCGATCGCTGGGTAGAAGGCCGTCTAAAGCCAACTCTCTAGATTCGAGTTCATCGAGCCCGTCGTTTTGATATTCCGCACTCTAGCTCATCGAAGATTCCAGGATGAGATTGACTCAATGTCCGTCTGATAAGCTGTCCCAACGCGGATTCGAGGATTTCCGCCGGTACATTTGACGCGAGGTTCTTCCAATACATTGCATGACATCCTTCGATGAAGCTTATGACCTACGTCGCGAAGTTTGGCTTTCCACTGGCTATTCTAGCCTCTTGGATTCTGGGTGTGGCGTTTTCTCAGTGTTTAGAACTAGCTGCAATACGTTTGAGGCTATTCGATATGTCAAATATCGCGATGAAGGATTCGAAAATGATTCGAACGATAAGCAAGAAAAGCAATTGAAACGCGATGCCCAAAAACATTATAAGAACTAGGAATGGAATGGTGTAAGCTACGCGTTCAGGCGTTTCTCCCGAGAGCTCAGTCCATGATCCCGTAACGATCACAGAAATGTTGAAAACTATCCCGAAAACTAAGCTGAGAAACCAGACGACTACGAAGACAAGCCAAAGCACTCGAATAACCCAAGGAGCTGCATACCGCTTGAAGCTCCAATCAAAAATATCGAAGAACGAATTGGAGTTGTCGCTGTTGGCAGAAAATGGTTTCCGTCGGCCGGCTTGGCCTATGGCTTCGAACAGACTGTTTTCTAGAGTTGTATCCGTTGGAATTGTCGATTGTACTGCGACAGTCGAAGTTGGAGGAGTTTGCGATGCGATCAGTGCGGCAATCACTGTTATTCTCTGGGCTCTGATCCAATTGCCATTTGTTGCAATCGAATTCTTGAGTTCACTAGTTAGCGCGATGCGCCCTTCCTTTGCGAACTGAAGCAAGTGCTCCCAATTGTACGGACCATACTCGATTCCGTCTTGGTTTCGCATTCGCCATTCGGACTCTTTTGAATATTGCTCCAGCATGCTGAAGTCCAATTTGGATTTGTCAGGTTTTGGGTCCGGCATGACAGTGCGAAAGTCTGAAGATTGGGGCGTTAATTGGAGACAATGATAGTTCATCCAAGCCACGTTAGCTTGGATGTTTGTGCTTCGCTTGACTACTTGGTTCTTTTTCAAAGAAATGCATAAGAGACTTCTAGCCGTCCAAAACGCACAGTGTCGCGTTTAGCCGCACCGGCTTGCGTCACACAGAAAAGCGAGTTTCGCAATCACTGTCCAACGCGAGAGGTTTTGTGAGTTTTGGTCCGGCATAAATTGCCAGCTAAGTTCAAGAGTCACGTTTTAACCAACACCATCTCGCCTGAAGCTCGGGGTAAATTGCTGCGCATCACCGAATTGATAGGATGAGACTGCGGGCTGGTCCCCGCGACTAACTCCGATGGACTAACCATCTATTGGCTTTGGGTAAGCAACTGATCCTTGCTGAATGTCGACAACCGGCAACGCCCTCCAGCGTTCCGGTTTGTTGGCAGCCCGACTTAACAACTGGAGGATTCTGTAATGGGCACTAGTGACTTGATTTTGGCTTTAGATGGGCTCGAGGAAGGTCGTCGCTATCTAGTATCGGAGTTGAATTCAGTACTCGAAATTCAGTGCAAAACATTGAGTTTCGAAGTCAAAAAAAAGGATGGGGATAACCTATTATCCGCGAGATCAAGAATGAGGGCATCGTTGCCAAGAATTATGATGATTGACCCTACAAGATTTGCTGAATGGCAGCCCTGGACCCTCGGATACGTAAATGGATTGACGAATCATCCTGCCAACATCTCGTTAGTCTCAAGCCATGGCGATGAAGTTTCAGGCACAATCGACTTCCTCAAAAAGCAGAGCGATTGGACGGAAAAGCAATGGCGGAAATGGATCTTAGAGCCCGTAGAACAGCATCACTTAGCTTGGAAGTCTATGCTTCTCGAGGCAATTCCGAAGGTAAAGTATTCTGCGGGAGAAGACGGCTTTCGACGCGATGAAAAAATCGCAGAGTTAGCGGATAGAGGTTGGACGAACGAAGAAATCGCAAAGGAAATTGAGCGGCTTTCCCCCCAGGAAGAATGGGATTCAATTCAAATGGGGCACATCAAAAAGCGACTTACGGAATACTACGCGTTCATCGGTAAAACAAAACCAATACGAATGGGTGGGCGACCAAAGAAAACATACTGAAGGAGGTGCAATAACCCGTGCACCCTATATCTGCGAATTGAAATCGACATCATATGTTCTTCCATCCACCAGATCATTGAAGATGCGAGGAAGCTCTATGGAGAACATTCCGTTAACAAAAACACCGACTAGTCGTGAAATTGCTTTAGAGATCGCTTCGCACATGCGTCGCATTCGTCACCTGCAATCGCTGAAGCAGGTCGTCAAAAAAATCGAGTCTGAATCCCTAGATTTATTAGATCCTGAAAGATGTCAGAAGGGGACAACATGCTCCCAATAATAAAGAAAGCCCTCGCCAGTTGGGTGACTGGCTGGGCAAATGAGTCAAACGCGGGCAGCGGAAGACAACACCATGTTAACCACCCGTCCTGTGTATGTCCAGCATGTGAGCATGCCATCCAGTTGACCAATGTGCGTAGAGCGATCGTAATAGCCGAACTTGCGGCGATTGAGCGAGGGTATGACCATGCCTAAGCGCCAGAAAAGTTCATCAAGCCATTCTCTCCAAACCGTCGTGTTGCATCGCGATGAGGTGCTGCTGGTCGATGCCGGCGAAGCCGCGAGAATTCTCTCAATTGGAAAACGCAAACTTTGGTCTGAAACAAACTGCGGGAACATCCCTAGCGTTCGTATTGGGCGCGCGGTTCGATATTCTGTCGAGTCGTTGCGTGAATATGTTCGACAGCAATCAACGGGATCGAGGGTAACCTGATGGCCGGCGATTGGATCAAACTTGAAACCGTAACGCCCGACAAACCGGAAGTTCACTCAATGGCAGAAATGCTAGGCATCGATCCAGATGCTGTTCTTGGCAAACTGATCCGCGCTTGGATTTGGGCGGACCAGCAAACCGAAAACGGTGACGCTCCGAGCGTAACCAAATTGTTACTTGACCGAGTCACATGCGCAGCGGGCTTTACGAACGCGATGCTTTCCGTGTCCTGGTTGACTGTAAAAGACGGTGTTTACTCGTTCCCGAATTTTTCCCGACACAACGGTCGACCAGCAAAAACACGGGCTCTAACCAAGAATCGGATGCAAAAAAGCCGTGACGCTAACAGCGTAACGACAGCGTCACCAGAGAAGAGAAGAGAAGAGATTAAAAACCCTGTAGTCCCTTTGAAGGCGAAACCAAAGAAGCCCAAACCGGAGTCCGGTTACTCAAAAGACTTTGAATGTTTCTGGCTTGCCTATCCAGTTCAGGGGCGGGCGGCTAAGCCGAGTGCGTACAAAGCATGGTGCAAGGCATTGCTCAAAGTACAACACGTCGAACCACCTGCATTCTTGATTCAACGCGCATGCGACTACGCCACGAGCCCGAAGGCAATGAAGCCAGACGTAAGCGGAAGGACTTTCGTCAAGCACGCAGCAACTTGGCTAAACAATGCAGGCTGGGATGATTCGCCAGAGGCCTGGGGTATTGTCACGTCGACCTCCACGACAAAATCCAAGACTGTCTACGAGCGACCTTCAAAGGAGGCGTCATGAGCCCCGAACTGCTCCCCGGCGAGTCGCTCAAAGCTTGCATCCAGGTAGAGCGGCAATTGCTAGGCTGTCTCTTGCATCGAGCCGATTTCATTCACAACGTAAGCGCTATTGTTTCCGGCAAATCGTTTAGCGATCGATCCTACGCGGTTTTGTTCGACGTGCTTCTGGCAACCGTAGAAAAAGGGCTTCAAGTCGATTCCTACACTCTCGCATGCAAGGTGTTGGGCTCAAACAGTGGTTACGAAATTGATTCCATTGTCGCGTCAGTCGCGGAGCTAAAGCATGAGGTCGCGAACGCGGCAAATGTGATTTTCTACGCGAATCAAGTAGCAGGCTGGCAGGCGTTCAGAGCCGTTCGCGAGATCGGGTTTGGATTATTGGAAGACACCAACGATTGTACCGAACCACCCAATGCAATTGAGCTAATAGCAAAGGCCTCAAAAGCAATAGAGCAAGCGAACGTAGTTAGACAAAACGATGTATTCGATGCGGGCGAGTTGGCGGGAATGGCACTCGTGGACATTGATCGTGCCATGGATTGCCAGACATCAAGTGGACTTGGTACCGGGCTCGCTGCGATCGACACGCGATGGGGAGGATTGCACGACGGTGAGCTTGTAATTCTTGCAGCGCGTCCAAGCATCGGAAAAACAGCCTTAGCCCTCAGTATTGCTTGTAGTATGGCGGAGCAAGGAAAATCAGTACTTTTCGCAAGTTTGGAAATGACCAAGCAGCAAGTTGGACTTCGCTTGCTCTCTCGTATGTCCGGAATCCCATGCGATCGATTGCGAATGGGTTATGCGCTAAATCGAAAAGAGCGCAACCAGCTAGAAGTTGCGAAACAAAACCTCAAAACGTGGCCGATCCGTGTTTGGTGTTCGAGTGCAGTATTGGTTTCAGAGATTGCAGCCAAGGCGCGATTGCAAGCGACCAAGATGGGCTTGGATGCGATCTTCATCGACTATTTGGGTCAAGGCAAAATCAAACCCTCGACACGATACTCCAGCGCCAATGACACTATCACCGAGATTGTCGGCGACATTGCGACATTCACAAAACAAATCAACAAGCCCGTTGTTTGCTTGACGCAGTTGAATCGAGGGGCCGAAGGCGTGGAACCGGGACTGCAACACTTGAGAGATTCTGGATCGCTCGAGCAGGACGCGGACGCGGTATGGTTCTTACATCGCGTACGCGGTGAGCCTGAAACGAAATTGCTCGTTCGCAAATGTAGGAACGGAGAGATTGGCGAAACGGATATTGTCTTCGATCCGGACCGAGCGACGTTCCACGATGCGGTTCATGATTTTTCAAACTACCACTGAAGGAGCTTCCGGCTCCCCAAAAAGGCGACATTTAGAAAGGTTCAAAACTACTATGGCGAAAAACGATTATTTGATTGAAAACGAACAAAACTCGTTACGAGTTTCTAAATACGTTCAGGATTATTCAATCAAAAATCTGGAAATGCCGTTGGACAATCGCCCGTTGCCGAATGACGCAAGTCAAGCCATCTCCGACTTCATATCGGACCTCGCGCACTTTGCTTCCATAAACGGGGTCGTCGTTTCGGATGTTTTGTCGAAGGCACTGCAAAACTTCTTGGAAGAGATATCGGGTGGCGAACTACCTGAAGGGATGATCGACCGATTCAGGGCATTGATCGACGAATCCATATACGACGTAACTATAGGGCAGGTTGTATGTGCTGGGAATTGCATCAATTGACAAACGGCAAGTTAGAAGTGAATGAAAGTAGTCGCGATACCATCGAGTTTAGGGACGCCATCCACAGTGAGATATTCCGACTTTTGGTCGCTGCAAATAAATCGAGCATGCTTGTTTTCTGGGCGTGACGCGCGGAAATCAGAATGCAGTTGTAAACATTGACTTTTGGATTGGCTCTGACAAACAATCAAACGGACTCTCGGCTAGGGCATGCAACCCGAACCCCGACCTATCAGCGGTTGCCGAAGAGTTTTCAAACAGACTGATAGCTGAATTTGATAGGGTTCAAGAAGTATGGCGACAGTATACAAACGACAAGGCAAACGTAACTGGTATATCGATTGGTATGACCACAACGGGAAACGGCAATCAAAGTCGGCTAGGACGACCGACAAGGCAGCTGCAACCCGAATTGCAAACAAGCTTGATGCCGATGCGGCATTGCGCCGAGAGCGGGTTATTGATACCGCCAGCGATGACTTCGCCAAGCACTTAGACCGGACCATTAAGGAGCATCTTGCCGACTACGTTTCCTCTCTTCAGGCAAAGGGCAACAGCGAGTTGCATGTCACGCGGACTCAGACCACGATTGAAAAGGCTTGTTTGTCCGCATCGTTCGTTTTGCTGCGGGACATTTCAGCAGATGGCGTGAATACTGTACTAGCTCAGATGCGAAAAAAGGGCAGGTCTGCTCGTACAATCGGTTCCCACGCTCAATCCCTGAAGTCGTTTACAGGTTGGTTAGTGTCACAAGGCAAGTTGGCTTCAGATCCCCTGGGTAGCATCAAAAAGCCTTCGACAGAGGACGACAGACGCAAAACACGTCGGTATCTATCGCATGATGAATGGCGTTGGTTGGATTCCGTGACCCGACAATCAGTCGAGCGTTTTGACATGACTGGCATGGAAAGAGCCCTTTTGTACGCAACGGCGATTCAGACGGGTTTGCGGTCGGCCGAACTACGGTCACTTACCAGGGGAAAGCTTTCCCTCAAAAGCGATCCACCATTCGTCACTGCAGAGGCGCGTTCGACCAAGAACAAGAAAGCAGCCCGCCAGTACATCCAACCGGAGTTAGCCGCTGAGCTATTGCAGTTCGTCGGGAAGAAATTGGCAGGGGCATCCGTGTTTAGCATGCCTGCGACCTATACCGTAGCAACCATGTTGCGGGCAGATATGGCTGAGGCGCGAATGCGATGGCTCGACACGATCAAAGAACCACAAGAACGCATTGAACGTGATACAAGCGACTTCCTCAAGCCGATTGACTCCCAGGGCGAGCATTTGGACTTTCACTCGCTGCGCCACAGTACAGCGAGTTGGTTGATCGCGGCCGGCGCCGACGTCAAAACAGTCCAGACTATTATGAGGCATTCGGACATTAAGCTTACCTTGGACAGGTACGGGCACTTGTTCCCAGGGAGCGAGGCGGCAGCGGTTGAGCGTGTCCGTAGCGCGTTCACACAATCGGTGGAACTACGCCAAACGGGCACTTCGGCGGTTTCGGGGGTACAGCATTTGGTACAGCAGTCGGAGCGCTTTTCAGCGCGAAAGGGTGCGAATGAATGCAACGAAGTTATAGCACAAGATACCATTGCATACACCGCGAAGCCCAATGAAAAGGCTGGTGAAACCCAAGAAACCCTTGGGTTTATTAGCAGTGCCCCCGCAAGGACTCGAACCTTGGACCCGGTGATTAAGAGTCACCTGCTCTACCAACTGAGCTACAAGGGCGGGCAAAATTTGGGTTGAGCAACTCGACCCAACCCGACTCGTATCGTAGCCACCTTCACGCGGCTTGCAAGTGCAAGTCGAGACGCGATTGTGCCTATTGTCGCGGCGAAAGATTCCACCGCTAACTCCCCTTTTTGACACCATTCCACCGCCCAGTCAGGAAAAGACTCGATTATTATCCCCTGGTACGAGATTTTCCCCAAACATCTGTTGACCGAGTAGACCGGTTTTGCCGATACTTTAACTTAGGTAGTCTGGCCGGTCTTGGATCGGCTAGGTAGTTCATCCCACATACGATCTGGCACGTCGGCTGGAGGAGTTCATTTATTCAAATCGAAAGGGTCGCAGCAATCGAACGCATTCAAACGAGGATCAATAATCAAATCCGTATTTCGCCCATCCGAGTGATTGGTCCCGATGGAACTCAATATGGCGTCATCACAACTGACGAAGCGCTCAACCGCGCTCGCGACGCCGGGCTAGATCTTGTTGAGGTTGCACCCAACGAAAAGCCCCCCGTTTGCCGAATCATGGACTTCGGAAAATATAAATATGAGAAAAGTAAGAAGTCTGGGCAACGTACTCACCAAACCAAAACTAAAGAAATTCGACTTCGTCCCAAAACCGGTGAACACGATATCGGTACCAAAGTTCGACAAGCAATTGGTTTTCTAAAGGATAAAGACAAGGTCCAAGTCTCCGTGATCTTCCGCGGACGTGAAATGGCTCACGTCGACGAAGGAAGACGCGTCATGGAAAATGTTCTCCAAGAACTGGCCGAGTTCTCTAAGTTAGAACAACCGCCATTGCAGCAGGGCAAACGAATGATCGCCACCGTCGCGCCCAAGTAAAGAGGTGTGCCTAGACAATTCGTAGTTCTGTGAGATCGGACATCGCAGAATGTAGTAATGGCGAGCTTAGTGTGCGAATTGTGCTGGCATAAAAGCTCAATCCGAAATGCGGGGAGAATAGAAAATTCCGGCCGCATGTCTGGTTCCGATGCGTTATTATTACAAATAACACGCCAACCATTCTCTCGATCAAAAACATAATCATTTCATGGATACCTCTCGTTTTGATGCCTCCTTCGACAAGAGTTCGAAGACGCCGTTTGCGGATGCCTTGGCAATCCTCATTCTCCGAGTCACCTTCATTACCGTAGCAGGTGGAGTAGGAGCTATCTGGGCCCGATCCAAAGATCTCGAGGTGCTGGGTCCCCTCATGCCCTATTTGATCTTCAGCGGAGTTCTTTTAGCCGCTTTCGGAGTTGTCGCTCTGGATATGCTCCTGCCGCGAAAACGGATTGAAGTCATTTCGGCTGTCTATTTCGGTTTGCTTGTAGGGGTTCTGCTTTCCTACATGCTCACCATCGCTTTGGACCCCATGTTGGAAAGCAATCAATTCAAGTCGTACTTTTCCTTGGCCACGATGACCGTCTTTTGTTACGCCTGCATCAGTCTTTTATTGCAAACCAAGGACGACTTTCGTTTCATCATTCCCTACGTCGAGTTCTCTCGCGATCTCAAAGGAATGAAGCCCTTGATTCTCGACACCAGCAGCATCATTGATGGACGACTGGCTGAATTAGCCGATACCTGCATTCTTGATAGCCAACTGGTAATGCCGAGGTTCGTCCTGCTGGAACTTCAAACAATTGCTGACAGTTCCGATAAATTACGTCGTGTCCGCGGAAGGCGAGGACTGGACATTTTAAACCGGCTCCGCACTAGCGAGAAGATGGACTTCATGATGTACGACCGCGAATTGCCTGAGTTCGCGGGTCAGCCTGTCGATATGAAACTGGTTCTGCTCGCAAAGCATCTCGATGGCAAGCTTGTGACCGGCGACTTTAACCTCAACAAGGTAGCCAAGCTGCATAATGTGGAGGTCATCGATTTGAATCAAGTTGCCAGCGCGTTGCGGCCTCAATTCTTGCCCGGTGAAGGGTTTCAGGTCCGAGTGGTAAAAACGGGCGAAGGACAAGACCAAGGAATTGGCTATTTGGATGACGGCACGATGGTCGTTGTGGAAGGTGGCCGAGAACGGGTCAATCAAACGATCGGCGTTGTTGTTACTAGCACCCTGCAAACACAAGCCGGCCGAATGATTTTTACGAAGTACGACGGTCCAGAGATACGATTGTAGCGTTACCCCGTGTTCTGGCCTGCGAGCCTTTTGGCGCAGTTGTGGGTCAGCGCTTTGGGATCAAATGGGATCGTAGGTAGTCATCGATCTCGATTAATAATGGAAACTGATCCAATTCCGCGTCCGTCGATTTGTTACTTCCCTTCTCTCTTTGCAACAGTTTTCTCAAGATCGGAAATGCAGCCTCTCGCAATTCTTGGATTCGAAATGCAGGGATGGCGACTTGGCAAACAGCATCGAGATTATCTGAAGAACTCAGCTTCAGATATTCGGCGAACAACTTTTCTAGGAGTTCTTTCGCAGCTGCAAAATCCCGTTCCGCGATTGCGACTTGTGCCCTGAGGATATCGCGATTTAGTGAAAATTTTCGTTCCTCAATTTTGATCTTGAGATCATCGAGCCGATTCAATTGGGTTGCATACAACACCAGTCTGTCGCCTAGATTGTTTGGGGGATTCCGTAATAAATCCACATTTTTCGCATGGAGAATCACATCTTGAGGTGCGAAGACCATAGCCAGCAGAAAGTCATAGCGTTGCGCATCGGAATCGCAACGGTCTAATATTTTATGGACAAGGGGCAGCGGAATTGCGGATTCTCCTGGAGCAGATTGTAGACCGGCGAGTTTGGTTGCAATTTTCATTGCCAGGTTCAATACTCCTGCTTCAGCGGCTCTTTCCGCGAGCGATACATGCAAGTTGAATCCATTGTGCATTGGATTACTGTTTTCTAGTTTCATCAGTAGCTCCTGCCACTTCTCGGTACCTTGTTTTGTTGATCCGTTTCGAATCAACGCACTCCCCCATTCAAGCAACAAAATATCGGTGCGGTCTGTGCTAATTCTCCCATCGACGCGACGACTTCCGCCTTGCATGGAAGGCGAAGGGCCGGTGGTTCTTTGTCCAATCATTGTCGAGTTGTCCAATGCGTTAGCTGCCTTTGACGCTCGCTCCGCCAAACGGTCGGCTATTTCGAGGTACTTACCAACTTGGTAGCACTCTCGTGCGACCAGCCAAAGTGAAAAGCCTGTTTCAGCTTCATTGATTAGATTGATTAGATTATGTTGATTAGTGGTCGGCAGGACGCGATCGACCTCGTGCAAAGCTGCTTTTGCATCACCCTCTCCCGTTGCCAATCGAATCCTTGCAATCGTCGCGAGGATAGTAATATCATCGGGACGAATAGTGGATAGTAGCCCGAGTCGCTGTGCGATAGCAGGCAACTTGCCCGCCTTGGCATAGCGAATCAGAGTCGATTGCAACTCGCTCTCGATTTGTTGACTTGCGGCATCTTTCGCAAAAGGTACCTTGAGCATCAACTCCAACGCGGGCAGATTTTGAGCTGAGAGGGTACGATCGTATAGTAACTCAGCAATCGCATGGTCGGCAGGTAGTTTTTGGAGGAGTGCGACGGCTTCTTGCTTGCCGGTTTCCGCTTTGGGCGGGAAAACAGTTGCTCTTTGAGAATTGAATCGGTCGAGTCCATTTTGAATACCGAATTGCCGATAAGCCTCGACTGGAAGCCCCAAGGATAGCAAGCAGTTCGCCAATTCGTTGGGCTTTTGAGTAACCGCATAATTCCCAACGGAAGCGCTCCCAACGGAAGAGATTGAACCCGAAGAATTTAGAACTCCGGTTCGGGCGTTTCCTACATTCTGCAATGCGAGTTGGCCTGTTTCGAACTCTTTATTTATTGCTTCGATCGCTTTGTCGCGTTCGCCATTTGCAATCCGTAGCCTTGCCAACATCATCACGGGCAGTTTCTCTGGCGACAGGGTGAAGAAGCTATTGCTACCGACCAACGTTTCCAACATTCGGATTGCTGCGCCAGGCTGACTTCGCGCCTCGAATTCTTTTGCCAATCGCCACGCGACGGGACCTGGGCATCCGACATGCAGTCGTTTCATTGCAGCTAGTTCGGCAAACCGTTCGTTTGCTGCATCACTCTGTGTTGAACTTACCTCGATGAGAGCCAGCATCACCTGCCCAGCATACCAAACTGGCATTCGCTCCAAAGCAGCTCTAATGGTTGGTGCGAGTTTTTCGAGGAGGTCCTCTTTGCTATGGCAACTCAAGATCGATTCAAAGAGCGTCGTTTGTTCAGCGGTCTTTGGATGGAAGCAAAAGTCTTGGAGTCCAAACCATGGGTCGTTAGTCGATTCGAACTCTGTGGGAATGATCGCGTCCGCTACAAATTCCATGAAACGTGGATACGGCCGGTTTTCCGCACCGTACATGATCTGAAGAGCGTTTTGCCGCAGCGCTGGATCCGTATCGACTAACTTCTGCAGGATCACAGCAGCGACCTCGAAAGTCGGCGGTGCAGCGAACAGAGACTGCGTATAGACTAGTATTTCGTTGCGGTTTTGTAGCGACTGAAAATTGCTTGAACGAATGGCCTTCAACAAATCCGCGGTCCGATTGCAAGTCTCAAACAAACCAGGAAGGTGGTCCAGTTGCAAGAGCCCCGCATTTGGATCGCGTCGAATGAGTTCAATAAATTGGTCGCATGCCTTGTCTTTGTTTCGGATGGTTTGACTTAGAAACCGAGCAAGGTATAGACGCAGTGGGCTGGCATTCGGACGAAGCTGAAGCGCTCTTGTCATGGCTTCGATCGCTTGGTCTGAATTTCCAGCTGTTTCTTGCAACTCTGCTAATTGGTCCAGCAACGGAAAGGCGTCGGGGGCCGTTGTTATGCGTTGCTCTGTTTCTGAAATGAGCTTTTCCAATTCACCAAAATGCTTAAGCCGTTCAAGCCCTGCTTTCCGAAACGCGTCGGATGAACCGGATGGATTGATTGACGATGGTGCCGAGGTGAAACTGGATATGCCTTGAGGGTTTGTATTTCGGACAATCCTCTTGGGCGAAATCGGTGGCAAAGTCCTGGGCTTGCTCACGAGTTGCCTTGCAATTTTGATTGCTTCTGAGTGGTTACCAATTTTGGAGTGCTCCATCATCGCCTGGGTTCGAAGCGATTCCTGCGAAGGTGTTGATTTGGGGGCTACGCGAGCGGTGTTTATATTGGTCCGTGCCGTCGGTCGATTGGGTGTCCACTCCATTGCGCTTGTAAGTCCCATGTAGGTCGCCTTTTGCAATGCACCGTTGATGGACTGCAGAGTCACGCTATCTAGACTATGGCTCTTCAATTCTAGCAAGGATCTTTCCATGAGTGCCTGATCACTAAGTGAAGAGGAAGCATGCAAAAGAATCAACGCTCGGATTAACGAATCCTGTGGGTTCGTAGGGGACAGGTTACTTGCGACCTTCATCGACATTTTGAAGTCCCGTTTCGCAAGGAAGGCGGCAGCAGCGTACAACTCGCAACCAGGATCTTCACTGATGGATAACAACGCATCCAGTGCCGTGTTTTGGGCACCCTCTTGCAATGCGCCTTGTTCGATTGAAAGGGCTAAACGTATTTTCTCCAAAGCACGTAACGGTCCATCCACACTGGCGACGCGTGAATTCAGATAGTTTAACCAATCGTGGCTTCGATTCGCCTGGATAAAGGCAAGTTGCAATTCCTTCAAGAGCTTTTGGTCATGTTCCGAAACAAAGTGAATGCACCAATCTTGAACCGATTTGTTCCCCTGCATAGCGAAACGAGGGTTGCCTGCAAGCGACCACACGTCAATGGGAGGGAAGTTCTTGTTACGGTATTTTTGGTTCGAAGCGGCCATAGCGGAATCAAGAACGCGAAGAGCTGATTGCAACGCGACTTCTTCGCCCCAACCTTCGAGGAAACGGATGGCAAACGCAGTGGGCGAACTCCAGGAATGGCCGGACGAAGAAACTCCGGTAGAGCTTGGTGCCGCCGCGTTTGTTTCCTTGAGTTGAATCAACTGCAAATCAAACCAACGCAATAGCGGGGGTTCAATCCTGTTGAATTGCTGGGTGCTCAGCAGGTACTCGCACAATTGGTACAATTGAGTTTCGGTGTTTGCGGATGCACATTGAGCCGAAATTAACGCATCCGCTTGGTCCTTTCGACCTGCAAACTGAAGCTCGTTGACAACTGTCCGTATCAGTCCGTCTACAGTACCGGAGGACCTACTCATCGCGAGAGATCGCGTTCCGGGGAGCATCTGTTGCATCTGTTGCGCGAACCTCATGCGATCTGCGACCGGCATCGAACCCATTTGGGAAAGCATGAAAGACAATTGCAAATTGACCATTCGTGCATTGGGAATCGCCATCGATATCGGGCTGGTCAGATTGCCTATATTTGCCACCGGAACTTCTCGAACCACCGTGAACGACTCCACAAGCAAATCAAGTTGTGAGGCCGTCAACGGTTGCCGTTTCTTATTCTCCAAGGCGATCCCAGAAACTTGACGGCGTCGAACCGCATCGAGAAAGACCGCTTGCATGGCTGGTTCGCCGCTGTCGGCAAGTGAAGCGGCCACTGGGATCAGTGCGTCTATGTCCTGTTGCAATCTGACGATAGCAAAGGCGTCGATCAAATTGGCACGCGACCCGTTCGTTTTGGCCCTTGAAAGCGTTTGGCGGATCCATTCGGATTTGGTATTTGGATCCTTGGATTCGCAATGCAAAAGCCAAGCGATACAAGCGAGGCGCATTTCGCCAAAGTTCTTTGGCGACCACTTTGGACCCAAAGAGCCTTGAGACGACTGGGCAACAAATCGTCCGCGTCCCATTGCAATGTCGGCCAGCTCGGAGCGGTCTGTGCATTTCAACAATTCCGCGTCAGACTCAAGGCGTTGGCCAGGGGACAGGATCACAACGGAAGGGCTTTGTGCTGCGGTATTCACCTGGTCGCGCTTTTTGGATGCAAGGAGTCGTCGCACACTGAAACCCTTTCGATCCTGGTCGAGAGACAGAATTAGCTCGAAAGCGGCCCGCGCCTTGGCCCATTGGTCGATGCCGGACTGTGCCTGTCCAAGTCGAAACAGCAGCTCCCAATTGTTTGGTTCTGTTCGCAACATAGGATCGAGTGTTTGCAGTACAAGTTCGTACTCACCCTTTTGTAGCAATCCATCCATGATTCGGACTGCATTGCTGGGATCCGGTTCGCTTTGAATCAGCTTGACAACAATTTCGTTGGCTTCGATCCAATCGCCTCGCTGCCTCAACAAGTCTGCCAAGTGCGATTCGTTTGCTTGCCCTGGCATGACAGCGACCACCTGTCGCTGGTAGTTGATTGCCATTTCAAGGTCACCGGAGGCCAAGCTGAGTTTCGCGAGCTGTTGCAAGACGTTGGTGTCCCGTGTGCCCATTGAAAGCAGTTCTTCCAGAGTGCTTTTGGCTTTTTCCAAATTGTTCGCAGACTGATATACTTGCGCTAGACAGAGGGTCAAGTCGCGATGTTGTGCGGGATCTTTTCGCCCGATCTCTAGTCGATCGACAAGCGGCGATAGTTTGTCGTCTTGGCCGACCAGTTTGACTTTTGCCAATTGCTTTTCATATGCCTTGGACAGCTTCAATACCAAATCAGACTTGTCGTCGAGCGTGCTCGATTTCGCAAAGGCCTGCCAATAGAGTTCAATGGCCTCGTTGAAATCCAAGTGTTCGATCAAAGCAGTGGCCAACTGCGTGGTCAAGCGAGTGGAGTTTGGATCGATTCGCATCGCCTTGCGCAAAGTTTCGATTCCCAAGGCATAGTTTTTGCATTGAAAACAGATCTGCGCTAAGAATTCATAGCCTTCGATCTTGGATGGAATAGTTTGAACGACTTCCTTGGCCGTTTCGATGGCATCCACCCATTTCATTTGGCGGATTTGAAGTCGTGCAATCCGTTCGAGGTACTCTTGCCGTTTGCGTCGTTCGGAGCCAGCCAGTTTTCTGAGCGACTGAATTGCTTGGTTCGTGTCGCCAATTCCTTCGGCAATGTCAGCAGACAATCGGAGCAAGGACAAAGAGGATTCGTGCGACCGAAGTGCTTTGAGTACGACTGCGTTTGCCTCCCTCCAACGTCGTTGGCGTACAAGGTATCGAGCGAGCAACTGCATTTGCTCCAAACTGGGATTCGGCTCGCTCGACAGTTGAGCTTGGAGCAAGTCGGATGTCGCCTTGAGACGGTGGCTTAACTCCAAAACGCTGATGCGTTCGTCGCCAATGAATTCCAGCTGGACGTTGTTATCTGCGAGTCTTTCCGCCTCGTTTAGAGAATTCAGCGCTTCATCAATTTGTCCCGCCTTCTTTTGGAGCCTTGCCGCTCGTACCAACATCGGTGAGTTATGATCGGCCAATGTGCAGGCTTCTGCTGCGAGCGTTGAAGCTTTGTCCAGTTGTTGTGCATGTTCATAGATTTCGGCCAATCGCATTATGTTCTCAGCATTTCGGCGCGCGCCTTCTGCGATAGAGTTCCAGACTTCGAAGGCGCGTTCACGTTGATTCTGTCGGAACAAGAAGTCACCTAAGTACTCGCGATATTGGGGCTCCTCTGGTTGCAATTCGATTGCGCGCTCAAAATACCATTGCGCTTCATTGAGCATTTCTACAGACTGGTGCAGATCGGCTACTTGGACGTGAGTGAGCGCGTCATCCGGGGCGTTGTCGATGATCTTCTTCCAAATTCGGCTTGCCTCGTGGTTCGCGGATTCGGCTGAACGAAAAGAGTCACGCAAAACCAGCTTTCCCCAATCTCGAAGCATATCGGAGTTTTTGGGATCGAGTTTGGACAACGGTTCGTATTCGGCGATTGCAGTTGCGAATTGCTGGTCTGCCACTAACTGTTCGATATAAATGCGTCGGAGGTCAGAACGTGAAGGTGCTCGGTTGATGGCTTTGACGATCCAAAGGTTTGCGTCTACGACACGATTCGACGAGACCAGGAACTTGCAAAGCCTAATTATCGAATCGATGTCGTCGGGAATGTGTTCCATCCGGTTTTCGTAATAACGGATCAAGCCTGGTTTGTCGTTGGATTTGAGAAATACGTCTTCGATTTTGTTTTGGACATCTCGGTAAAGCCAGCTATCTGGCCTTAGTTCCCCAAGTACCGTTTGCAGTTCGAGCATTCCGCGTTCGCTTTCCCCAAGTCTTATTCGCAGTTGAGCGGCTTCGCTCCGAAATTGGATACGTTGAAAAACATCTTTCGTAAGGGGGATGAGTCGTTCGTAGCGAGGCAGTGCGTCCTGGTACGCTCCCTCTTGATTTTGAATAGTTGCGATTTGCATTAGGACACGCAGGTCGTTGGGGAAGTTTGCTTCGAGTCGCTTCCAAGCATCGATAGCGAGATCGCTTCGATTCTGTCTTTGATGTGTTCGTCCGAGGAGTTCGAATATTTCCAGGAGAACGATGCGTGCGGGTTTGCGTGCGATCGCTTTTTCAAAAGCGTCGACAGCTTGCGTAGGTTCGCCGGTTCTCAGTAAACACTGACCGCGATAGAAGGCAGGCAATGGATCGTCAGGTCGCAATGCCTCCGCTTCTGCAAAAGCATGTATGGCCTGGGTGTCCATGCGTCGCTGGCTCTCGAAGAGTCCCAAAAGCATCCAGGCAACGCCGTCGCTTGGGTCTTCATTTGCCCGTTTCTCTAAGTCACCGATAAACGTATCCAGCGTTCCGAGTTGGAGATGATGAGAGAAGACTTTTTCTAAAGCAGTGCCGCGTTGTGGATTGTTTTCGACGATCGACAAAAAGCGTTGGGCAACAACTTCGGCTCGTCGTGCCTCTGGGTCTGAGTCCTGTTGTGGCGATTGCTCGCATGCAATCGACCACAAAAGCATGAAGGCAAGAGTACAAATATTGATAACCATTTAAAGAGAACTCCTATCGTTTCGGAGACTTGTTCGGGCGCGAGCAAGAATCAAAATACCATATATTTTTTCCTCTCGTGTGGAAAACAATGGATTGGGAAAATGGGAAATGCGTTGAACATTTCGGATCGGCACAGTTGGACTGCCTCGGTTTTCCAGGATCCTAGCTTTGACGCAATTTCCGAGTGGACTTTGCCGATAAACCAGACTGTGTTGCTCTGTTCCTTTCGCAAGCAGTCATAGGCATCCCCATTGTTTGACTCAACGACCACACTTGATCCGAGCGATTGGGGATCGTTGCGCGTTCAAAGCCACAGAATGTTGGATGATATTCTCGACTATGTTTCGCAGATTCGCGAGCGGCCTGTTTGGCAATCTGCACCTAAGGCGGTCGAAGAGCTCTTTAAAACCGAAATCCCCACGAAACCGCAAAGTCTGAGCACGACGCATGATTTTTTTATGCAAAACGTGTTGCCGTATGCGGTAGGAAATGCCCATCCAGGATTCATGGGTTGGGTCCATGGTGGCGGCTCCGTTGTCGGTATGTTGGCTGAATTGCTAGCATCTGGTCTCAACTCGAATCTGGGCGGCCGCGACCAAATACCAATCCAGGTTGAGCTCCAAGTGGTCCGGTGGATGGCAAAGTTGTTTGGCTTTCCTGAGTCATCGAGCGGACTATTTGTGACCGGGTCGTCCATGGCGAATTTGATCGCGGTATTGATTGCGAGGACTGCCAAGATGGGTACGGACGTTCGAGCATTGGGCATGCAAAATGCCGATCAAAAGCTGGTCGCTTACACTTCGTGCGACGCACATGGTTGCCTCGAGCGCGCGATGGAGATCGCCGGCCTAGGTGGCGATCAATTGCGGAAGATCGCTGTGAACGATCGACGCGAGTTGGACCTGCAATCTCTTCGTGAGACGATTGAAGTGGACGTGAACGCCGGTCTGACTCCGTTTTGCGTGATCGGCACTGCTGGGACGGTCAACGTTGGTGCGATCGATGATTTAGAGGGTATTGCAGCGATTTCGCATCGTCATGGCATGTGGTTTCACGTGGATGGTGCATGCGGAGCGCTGGGCATGATGTCAACCAAGATCGCTGCAAAGTTAAAGGGTATTTCAAGCGCCGACTCGATCGCGCTCGATTTCCACAAATGGGGACAGGTTCCCTATGATGCAGGATTTGTTTTGGTTCGAGACTCGCAGCTGCACGAAGAAACCTTCGCTGCCCCTGCAGCCTATCTTCGTCGAGAGACGCGTGGGATGGCGGCAGGATCTCCATGGCCATGCGATTTTGGTCCGGACCTCTCGAGGAGCTTTAAAGCGCTCAAAGTCTGGTTTACCCTGCGCGTATTCGGGATTGACCGACTAGCAAGGATGATGGAACAGACGTGCGAACTTGCCGAGTATTTGGCGTTTTGCATTGAGGAGTCGACGGAACTGGAGTTACTTGCCCCAGTAAACCTGAACATCGTTTGTTTCCGCTACTGCTGCGATGACGCGGACCGGGTCAATGCAGAGATCTTGATCGCAATACAAGAGTCAGGGATCGCAGCCCCCTCTTCGACAACCATCGACGGCAATTTTGCCATTCGAGTCGCGATATTCAACCATCGAACGACGCAAATCGAAATAGATAAAATGTTAGATGCATTGAAGAGCATTGGCCAGTCGATATCAAAAGCTACGCGAACCACAGTATGATGCAAACCATGACCACGCAAGGTCCACTAGTGCATGGAAGCAAGATTGCACTCATCGGTCTTGCCAATATCATGCGAGTGGCGTTCCGCGGCGGCAATCTATCGAGCCTGACTACTGAGTTGTTGCAGAGGATTGAGTTGGACTCGCACGATTCCGCAGCCATGATGGATCTGTCGGTAGTGTTTCAATTGATTGCGAAGCCTGAGTTGGCGATTGAGTTGCAATGGGAAGCGCTTCGTCAGCACCAATACTTTGAATTGGCTTCCAATCCGAGCAACCCATCATTGCGATTACTTGCAATCATGGGACCAGGCGAGATTATGGCAAATACGCCTATTGATTTTCTAGTTGAGGACTCAAGCATCTCGCTTAGCTTCCTGTACCTGGGCGAAGGCCTACCTGTTCCGAATCAGATACCTGAGCACGACCTAGCGTTTGTGGCGGTTTGCGAATCGGACCGAAGCCGATTTCTGTTGAAGCAGCTCGATGAGATCATGAAGTTCTGGCCGAGACCATTCTTAAATTTGCCTTCTCAAATCGCCCGACTGAGTCGCGATCAGGTGAGTGAACGATTGTTTGCGGCACGGGGGACTGTCACGAGTGCTTCGCGTCGATTGAATCGAAGAGAGGTTTTTGAGCTTATCAACTCAGGAGCGGATCGCTTTCCGATGATTGCGAGGCCTGTGAACTCGCATGCAGGACATGGCCTGGCGAAATTGGATAATCGTACCGATGCGGTCGAATACCTCGCAAGAGAAGCGAGCGAGGATTTTTTCGTAGCTCCATTCCTGGACTATCGAAGCGAAGACGGGATGTATCGCAAGTATCGAATCGTAGTCATCGATGGCAAACCGTATGCAGCCCACATGGCCATCTCGCACCATTGGATGGTCCACTACTTGAATGCGGATATGCTGAATAATGAGTCGAATCGGAACACAGAAGCAGCATTCATGCGCGATTTCGACTTTGAATTTGCGAACAAGCATCGCTACGCATTGAAGGAAATTGATAATCGTATTGGGCTCGACTATTACTCTATCGACTGTGCCGAAACACTCGCAGGGGAGTTCGTCGTTTTTGAGCTCGATAGCGGAGCGGTAGTGCACTCGATGGATTCTGTCAGCCTGTTTCCATACAAAGGACCTCAAATGCGACGCGTGTTTGATGCCTTTCAAAAGATGCTTCGGCATCGGGCAAGTGGCGTTTCCATTCGGGTGGCCGCATAGAGGTGAAAAGGTCTCTGCTGCTCCCAAACGCACGCTTCGATTAGAGCGTGCACAGGGGATTTATGAGGCCATAGAAAACCACCTCATAGGTGGACGAGCAATGAAGGATCAGAAATTCAAAGCCTCAAACGGTGTCTCGGTGCTCTGTTTTAGAAAAAAGTGAGTACCATTGGTCTTGCATTGCATACAACCCAATCCCAATTGAGACGATTCAAATGGCTGACCGCGACTCTTACTGGATGAGCCTAGCACTGCAGCTCGCATGGCGAGGTCGCGGTTTTGTAGAACCGAATCCGATGGTAGGCTGCGTCATTGTTGAAGAGAACGAATTGATCGCGTCGGGGTACCATCAAGCTTTCGGCGGTCCACATGCTGAAGTGAATGCGATTGCTGTGTGCAATCCGAATCTCCTATCGAATGCGACTGTCTACGTAACGCTGGAACCGTGCAGTCATTTTGGCAAAACGCCACCTTGCATTGATTTGCTGCTGCGCTATCATCCCAAACGAGTCGTCATCGGGATGCAGGATCCGTTCCCTGAAGTCGCGGGCAAAGGGATCGCACTACTTCGTAGAAATGCGATCGAGGTGGAGGTAGGGGTGTTGGAGGAGCAGTCCAAAGAGCTTAACGCTCCCTACCTAAAGCTGCTATCAACCGGGATGCCATGGGTGATCGCCAAATGGGCCATGACGCTCGATGGTGCGATCGCTACGCATTGTCAAGATTCAAAGTGGATCAGCAACGAACAGTCGAGAAAGGTAGTGCATGAACTTCGAGGCGGTATGGACGCAGTCATTGTTGGGATAGGAACAGCAATCGCAGACGATCCACTTCTGACAACTCGGTTGCCGTCGGGTTCAAGCCCTGCTCGGATCGCAAAACGGGTAGTTGTGGATCGAAACTGCCGGTTGCCGCTTGGCTCGCAACTCGTTCAAAGTGTAGGGTATGGCCCTGTCCTGATAGCGGCGTCCGAACAAGCGGATAAACAACGAGTTCGATCCCTTATCCAAGCAGGCTGTGAAGTCCTTGCTATTCCAGAATCCATGCTCGCTCGTTCGCTTTGCTTTGTGCTCGAGGAGCTGGGCAAACGCCGATTTACCAATATTTTGTTGGAGGGTGGTGGAACGTTGCTGGGGCACGCTTTTGATGACCAGTTGGTCGACGAGGTACATTGCTTCATCGCCCCAAAAATCGTTGGTGGAACAGGTGCGATACGGCCCGTAGCAGGCACTGGCAAAGCGTTCATGAATCAAGCAATGCAGCTCCAAGCGATGTCGGTAGAAAAGCTTGGCGACAATGTGTTCATTCGAGGTCGGACACGGCGGCCAGAGTAGAACAGTTTACTGCTCTTTTAAGTGTGCGCCGCGGATTCAATTGTGCATTTGCCGGTTTTGGTTGGTGATCCAACTTGACTTACTCAAGGACCTTGAGTTCCACATTACGGAACCGAACTTCAGTAGGGCCACCGGAATGCAACTGCAGCGCAATGATCCCGCGTTTGGCACCTTTCGGATCGTCGAGGTCGACACACAAATGTCCATTGATCCATGTTTGTATCTTCGATCCTTGAGCCTTCACTTCATAGACGTTCCACTCGCCACTCTTGACGTGAGCTTCACCGGATTTGTCCCAAAGCAACGCTCGCCCCTCTTCCTCGTAGAGCTTGCCCCACCAACCCGGTCCAATGTCTGCTTGATACCCTAGCATTCCTTGGTCAGTCTGCTGACTGCGGAACTGGATTCCGCTGTTCCCAGCATTTGCCGCCAGCTTCACTTCTAATTTCAAATGGAAGTCTCCCACGGAAAAATCGCTGACGAGGAATTCATTCTTGGCTATCCCCGTCGTTATGCCAACCAATTCATTTCCTTCGACATGCCAGAGTTTTTCATTCCCTCGCCAGTAAGACAAATTCTTTCCATTGAAGAACTCCGGGGCATTCGCGACCGTTGCTAACACGGGCACTTGGCGATCGTTAGCCAAGTACGCGATCAATGATCGAATCTCGTGTTTATTGAAGAGCTTTAACTGATCTTCTGGCATCATCGATTTGTCGCTTAGTTTACGCTCTGCGATTTCATTCAATGGAACCACCTCGATGGCATCGACTTTTTGGAGCGTTACCGATTGGGCATCCTCGGCTTTCACAATTCCAGTCACGATTCGCCCGTCGCAATTGAGGATTGTCGGCTGGTACTCTTTCGCCATCACCGAACTCGGGTCCACGATGTTACTTAGGAGATAGTCCAAATTGACTCGATTCGAACCCGTCAGTTCAGGACCGATATTGCCACCTGTAGCAAAAAGGACATGGCACTGCTGGCAGGTTTTGGCGTAGATAGCGCGTCCAAGTGAGATGTCCGGTTTAGGTTCCTTCGTCGATTGAACGAGCATTCTGTATTCTTCGACTAGCTTCGTCTTCTCAGCAGGCGATTCACGGACTGTGCCCCAATTCTTCTCGAGCAGGGATTTTACTTTTTCGTTTTTGAGATACTCCAATTGTCGGACCAGATCGGCACTCAAATCGCTAGCGGCGATCTTCTTTGCATCGATTGCTTCGAGCATTGGAACAGCGTACTCGCTGCGCGACGAGAGTGTTGTGAGCGCTGCTCGCTTCTCATTTTGGGGCAGGCCTGCGTAGACGCCCAATATCCTTTCGCTTGTCTTAGGATCTGAGTACTGTGCCAAGCCTGCGATTGCGGTTAATCGAAGAGCTTTATCCGTTAGAAGAGAATGCAGTATGGGGGCGAGTTTGGGATCCTTTGCACCTAGCAATGTGGCGATCCCAGCGATCCTAGACTCGTTGGAAGCGCCGCTGGCTTCGACGATCCTGCGGACACCAGCAAGAGCGGCCTCATTGCCAAAGGTAACACCCAAGGCTTGGGACAGGCTTTGAATCGCTGCAGGTCCTTTGGAGAGCTTGGAGTAGACAGCTTCCCACTCCGTCGGCGGATCCACTTTTCGGCGACCTGCCAAAGACATACGAATTGCTTCTAAGAACGCTGATTGCAATTCTTCGCTTTCCGCTTTGCCGAGACCACGGACCAGAACGGCCAACGATTGCTCGTTATTGGCTGCACCAATTCGGCGCATCATATTGTTCCGAACGAGAGGAATGGTCTTCGTAGCGGATAAACCAACCACAAGCGACCTTTCTGCGTCTTGTTCCGCAAGCGGTTCAGCTGCATACCAAATCATCAATGGCAGATTGTGGTCGCTTGCGTCAGCAGCATTGGCGAGCAAGCTCGTTACCAACTCCCAACGTTGTTCTACCGGGATGCGCTGCGCTGCCGAGGCAAAATACAATCGGGTTACTTGCGATTTTTCAGCTGCAGCCATCTTTGCCAGCTTGCTCGGGCTAACGGCACTTGCTGCCAATTTGGAATCGAGCCCCAGTTGGATGCCCCATCCACGAACATATTCGTTGGTGTCTACCAACATTCCGTCGCAGGTTACAGCATCTAACTTTTCCATCGCGGCCAGTGCCCAAGCAGCGCGCAGTCGCCGCGTTTCGTCGGCCTCGTTTTTGACCATCTTCTTCAGTAGTGCAATCGCGTCGTCGCTCACTTTCCCCGCTGCAGATCGCTCCTGGAGAACCCGGCGGCTGTGTCGAACATACCAGTCGTTTGAATGCAAAGTGTGTTGGACCAACTCGATGTCCGTCTCCGTCTGAAGTGAAACGCTCGACGGTTTAACGTCGCCGTACGCGATCTTGTAAATCCGCCCATTGCTGCGATCGTGTTTGCCCGGGTCGGTTAGGTGACAAGCTTGCATATCGTACCAATCGATCATCCACGCTTGTCCGTCTGGTCCGTATCGCAAGTTGAGAATCTGGGATGCCTTGTCGCCCGTTAATAGAAAGTCGGGAGAGTGGCTACCGACGTAGCCTGATCCATTTGGCTTGAGAATGTCAACATTCAAACGCTGGCCATGGATGTTGTTCATGAAGATGCGATCGCGATAGTTTTTAGGCCATGCACCACCGAGATAGATCATTGCACCTGCGTGCGCGTGCCCGCCACCTGCTTCGTCAGACTTACCGTTCCCACTATGCGGTGTCGCTCCGATGTAGTGCCGATGGTCGGCGATGGTTTTGATATCGTCGTAAGTGTAAGGATTGAAATGCACACCACCTTGTCGTTCATAGCGTGCTCCCTGAATAATGTGATACAAGTGCGGAATCACACACGACGTTAGAAACGCTTGGCCTCGATCATTGAAGTCGACTCCCCAGGGGTTGCTCGTGCCATGCGCGAACACCTCGAATGTATGCCGCGTGGGATGGTAGCGCCAGATGGCAGCGTTAACCCCCTGGCGGTCTTTGTCCGGTGTTCCGGGTTTGCCGACCCGAGAATGCGTAAACACACCATGGCAACCATAAAGCCAACCGTCCGGTCCCCAAATGAATGTGTTTAATGTCTCGTGCGTGTCCTGATATCCCCAACCGTCCAACAAAATCCGTGGGGCACTATCCGCGACGTCGTCACCGTCGGCATCGGGAATAAACATCAAATACGGGGCTGCGCCGACCCAAACTCCGCCGAAGCCGACCTCCATGCCGCTAACAAGATTCAAACCTTCGGCAAAGACTTTGCGTTTATCCAGCGTTCCGTTGCCGTCGGTGTCTTCGAAAACAAGAATTCGATCGCGGCCTTTTCCTTCCGCAGCACGTTGTGGATACTCGTACGCCTCAGCGATCCAAACGCGTCCGCGATCGTCGAAGGCCATCGCGATAGGCTGCTTTACATCCGGTTCTGCAGCCCCCACGATCACCTTGAAACCGTCGGGCAACGTCATCGCCTTGGCCGCTGCTTCGGCACTTATTCCCTCGAAGGGGTACTCGTCCAACACAACTACCGTTTCCGATTTGGATACTGGGCCGGGCTGACTCGCATGCAGTCGGAAACCATCGAAATTGAGATGCCCCCAGCCTGTTTTGCCTTCATCGACTAGCCGCAATACCATCTCTTTGCCTTGATAGCTGGCGAGGTTTACGACCACTTGCCGCATGTTTTCTGTTGTCCGCCCGGACGAACGATGAATGACCTTGTCATTTTGCAAGTCGATCAACTCGACTCGAACTGCGTTGTCGCTCCCTCCGCCGACCAAATACGACGCGAATGATTTGTCCACAAGGAACGGTGCCGAGGTAAGAGTGCCGGTTGGTTTGTCACCTGATCTTTCAAACGTTCCGATCCAGAAATCGCCTTGATGCTCACTTCGCATGTCTTTCCGTCGGGCGGCAATGGTGTCGCCGCGAATCGGTTGGCCCGTAAATGCATCACCGGTGGCAGTCCAGTCTTCTAGGGTCCCTTTTTCGAAATCCAGGTTAAGTGATTTGCCTGCTTTGGACCTCGGCGCTTCACCTAGATCTACGCCCAACTGGACGCTATCCAGACCGACCATATAACCTGGAACAGCAGAAGCATTCTTTCCAACGACTTCCAGAGTCAGCTTGTACAAGCCTTGCTTGAAGCGAAATTGACCGACGCGGATAACTCCCGTTGAAATGACGTTTGGTTTGTTAAACAAATCGATCGGATCACCGAGCTTAACGCCATCGAGGCTCACCTGGACTATTCCGTAGTCAATGGCCTTTGTGAAGGCCATGAGCACATCGTACTTGCCCGCAACCGTGACCGGCAATTCCAACTCGAGCTGGGATCCAATCTTGCCACCTGTCCACCATAGTTGAGAGTCATTGCTCCAATGGTCGGCAGCGAAGCCCCCCATTCCTTGCGCGCTTGCAGAGCCATCGCTAACGGATAGAACCTTTAGTTTCTCCCCTTCGAAGAAAAGTGCTTTGTCGACTGGATCCGGTTGCAGGGATTTCCGCTGAGGCATTGCGGATAGCCAGGCCTCCTCTGAGACCTTGGTGCGCTGGTGAAACAAGGCGTGCGCACCTTTCATTCCGCCCACTGTAATATCCATCAGGCCATCTTGATTAAGATCGAACAAGCCGATCTGGCGGCCGATGCCAGCTTCGTCAGCGGCTTTGAACGGAACCCAATCAATGCCATTCGGTCCTCGCACCAACTTGAACCAATAGACCACTGCCCCAGCATCCCACATCGGGCTCTGCTTATGATGCGAGTAATACGTCTTACCGGTAATGATGTCCTTGAGGCCGTCTCCATCGACATCGGCCAATTGGACCGAATGCAGTTCGCTGAACACCACGCCGTAAGTATTGTCTTGAGGCTTCGCACCCATAATGTCGTGACGCGTGAAATTGCGTTCGCCTGCATCGAGAACCTGTTCGAACCAAGCCAAACCGAAGTCGTGAGCAGCGATGCTCGTGATTATGTCATTGTCTCCATCACCATCGACGTCGTACGCAAACATTTCTGCGCCACCATAAGCGTTCGAAAAGGACTGGGCATGGGCTTGCCAAGGCTTGCCGGCAGCGTTTTCCGATGGTTGTTGAAGCCAACCCTTGGCATGAATAACATCCTGTTTGCCATCACCGTTAACATCTCCGATACCTAACCCGTGGCCAAATTTTTTGTCGGTGACTTGAGCGGAGACCGCAGTGAATTTCCATGGCTCAAATGGGCGCGACCAGTCTATGGACGCATAGCCAAAGAAGCCATCGCGTGCGCACACGAGTTCTGGCCGGTCATCGCCTACGAGCTGAAGGAACTGAGGGGACTCGTTGGAAACCCAATCAAAGACTTGGTGTTTCTTCCAAAGTCCAACGGCCTTTTCATTGCCAGGATTCCGATACACAAATGCGGGCGTACCGGGAAAGCCAACTGTAAAGACATCGTTCCAACCGTCACCATCAAAATCGTAGACCCATGCGAAGAAGTGATCGGTATAGCCTTCGCGATTCTGAGGCTTGGCTGGATAGATTTCATGCTTAACTTCGAAGCCGGGTCCTTCGTACCAATGAGGTCCATAAACGAAGTCAACTTTTCCGTCGTTGTTCAAGTCACCAGCAGATGCACCTTCGGAATAGTAGACATCGGTGATTCGCTGGGCCCGAAACGTATCGAGGGTTTTGTCGTCCGCTGTCGCGATACGAAAAGCAAGGCAAGCGATTCCAAGAACGAGAAGCTTCAAGATGAAATGGTAGGTCATGATCAACGAGTCGGCTGGTGGGTTAAAAGAAGGGCGGGCCAAGATTGCGTATACGCTGATTAAACTACTAGTGCTTTTGTCCAACATAGAAATTGGGGTTGATGATTTTGTCTCGTAGCGAAAGTCGTCAAGACTTTCGACGATTTGCACGAGCCGAAACTCTTGGCGAGTTTCGCTACCCAAAAATCTAATCTGGACAGAGCACTAGTTTACCATGCCAGAGTACCTCAGCGAAGTCTATAAGCTAGGTCGCGTGGCGTTTTGACTACAACTTAGTGGACAAGTGAGGGGTAGTTGAATCAAGGCAACTCGCGATTCGGTCAAAGGTAGAGTGGTTTTTTTGCCCGCTGGGCAGTGCAGAGTCACTCTCGGCAAGAGTGACCTTCTTCATGAGCTGTACTTTGCGAGTTGGCTAGAAGGGAGTAGCTCCCGCAGTTTCATTTCATGTGGTCATCGAGGTACCGCGTTAGCAACGCATAGAAGTGACGTGCGGTATTGGCCCCTTCCGAGATCGCATGCGACCGACCGGGATATGGCATTACGTCAAACTGCTTGTTCTGCGCAATCAATTCATTCATCAACAACTCGACTCCTTGATAATGGCAGTTGTCGTCTCCTGTGCCATGCACCAACAACAGATTCCCCTTTAGTTGCTTGGCAAACGTTAACGGAGATCCTTCGCGGTAGCCTGCGGCGTTGTCGTCCGGCAACCCCATGTATCGTTCTTGATAGATCGTGTCGTACAGCAATTGGTTCGGCACCGGAGCTACAGCAACAGCCGTATGGTAAATATCTGGGTAGCGGAATATGGCGTTGAGGCTCATGCTGCCACCACCGCTCCAACCCCAAATCCCCACTTGCTTGCGATCAACAAAGGGCCAGCGATCAAGCAGCACTCGAGCTGCGGCCGCTTGATCTTGTGAGGCAAGACTGCCGATTTGCCTATGAACGCACTTACGCCAAGCGCGGCCGCGTGGGGACATCGTCCCGCGATTGTCGACGCTTGCAAGAACGTATCCTTTTTGCGCCAACATCAAATGCCACAGGCCTCGCTGACCTTGCCAGGCATCCTTGACCGTTTGTCCGTGTGGCTCGCCATAAACATAAAACAAAAGCGGATATTTTTTATTGGGATCGAAGTCCTTTGGCTTAATGCACCAGGAATCCAGTGGGTCCCCCTGGCCAATGTCCACCTTAAGGAACTCTGTTGTTGGCAGCTGTAGCTTGGCCAAGTTCTCTTTCAAGAGTCGATTGGTGGTCAGTTCGCGAACCACTTTATGATCGGCTAGCCGAATCAGTTCGGAGACCGGCGGTTGGCTGATCGTTGAAACCGTATGGACCGCATATTCGTTGTTCGCTGCGAACTCGTAAGTATGTGTACCCGACTGGCTCAGGGGTGTGAGTCGCGTCGCCTCCCCTCCGGAACTCGATACGCGGTAGAGATAGCGTTGCGTTGGGTTTTCAGGTGAAGCGGCGAAGTATACGAAGCCACTCTTCGCGTCTACCGCTTCGATTTCAATGACGTCGAAGTTACCAGGTGTTAAGCATTCGAGTTTGCCCGTTTCGACAGAAGCTCGATAGGCGTGCCGCCAACCGTCGCGCTCACTAATCCAAAGGAATTCTCTGCCTGGCTTGAGCCACTGAACCGGGTTCTCATTTTCTAGCCAGGTTTCATCCTTCTCCGTGAGGATGGATTTCGTAGTCCCGCTCTTAGCGTCAGCGACCATTACTGCATTGACGTTCTGCAAGCGATTGAATTGTTGCAAGATGAGCTGCTGGCTATCCGGCATCCACTCCATGCGTGCGACGTAGTGTTCGCGAGGGTCGCCTTTGACATCGAGCCACGTAGCTTTCGGTTCGGTTCGGTTGTCGAGACGGACAACACCGACACGGCCAGCTGAGTTGCGCTGGCCAACCTTGGGATACGCGAAGCGAATGGCTTTGGAGTATTTCTCGGACGTATTATCGATCATCGTAAATTCGGGGACGTCGGTGGTGTCAAATTGCCAGAACGCAATGGACGTACTATCCGGACTCCAGCGGTAACCATCTCGCAAGTCGAGCTCCTCTTCGTTGACCCAATCGGAAGTTCCGTTGATCAATGTTTTCGAGCCGTCTGTGGTAAGCGGAGTGATTCGAAGATCGGAGAGTTGTTGCGAGTAGAGATTGTTCTCTCGTACGTATGCGATTTGCTTTCCATCGGGTGAAAACTTGGCAAACATCATCGTCGCAGGGGCGGAGTCGCCACCGAGTTGCTTGAGTTCGCGAGTAACGAGATCCAGCAACCAGTAGTCGCCGCGCGTGTTGCGTCGCCAGACTCGTTGGCTGTTCGTGTAAACAAGTACTTTGGTTTCGTCCGCAGAGAAGTCGAAGCCATCGATTGCAATAGCCTCCTGTTTTCCCATTGGAATTAGCATTTCAGCGGACGCGGCGATCTTCTCTGATCCGGTTTCGCAATCCACTCGGACCAAATCGCGGCCCTTTTTTTCCCCCGAAGCAGGCTTGAACGTAAAGTAGCTTGAGTTGTTCTGGCTCCAAGTCAATTGCCCTAGCCGTTCTTCCTGAAAGTCCTTGTCAGCAAAGATGCGATCGATGGTCAATCGCGATGCGTCGGCGATGGCTTGCGGAACATTCGGCTGCACCGAAGGTTCTTGAGATCTTGCAAACGAAAAATTTGAAACGAAAACCAAACTTGGCAATGCAAGGCGTAATAGTTGCGATCTCACGATGGTCTCTTTGTAAAAGGATTCATGGGGATTCCGTTTGCGATAAACAGAGTAAAACAATTGGCCTCAACAGTTTCCTCCCTGCCTATCCAACTCCAATTATGTCACAATTCCCTACAGGAAAGGTCTGCACGAAGTTACCTTTGTACTCAGTTCCGAGTCGTTGAGACAACTACTCTACATCTACGACACGCGGACCTAGCACATCGAATCGAGGCTTAATGCCTAGTCCGGGTGACGCGCTTGCGCGCATGAAGCCATGTTCACGCTGTGGTGCGCCTGTGGCGGTGCTGACCGTGACGTAGCTATTGAAGTCCGTACTGGTAAAGCGAAACTCCTCCGGTGTACTATGGGCCAAGTGTGCAATGGCTGCCGTCGTGATGTCTCCGCCCCAACTATCTTCAAGCGTCATGGCGATCCCCATCGAAACGCAAAGATCCCTTGCCTGTTTGGTTTTCGTCAGGCCACCTAACTTGCTAATCTTCAAATTGACAACGTCCATGGCCAGATCCGCCTTGCCGCGTAGCAGCATGCCGAGGTCGTCAATGTTCTCGTCGAGAATAAACGGGTGGTCCGTATTGCGTCGCACGGCCAAGCACTCTTCGTAGGTCAAGCAGGGCTGCTCGATGTAAACGTCGACGTCGCGCACGGCTCGTACCACGCGCATCGCTTCATGTTGAGTCCAACCCGTGTTTGCGTCCGCAACGAGGCGCTCGCTCGGGGAAAGCATGGCACGCACTGCATGAATGCGTTCGATGTCGGTATCTGGATCACCACCGACCTTTAATTGAAAGCGACTGTACCCTTCGGCGCGATAGCTTGCGACCTTACGCGCCATGATTTCGGCCGACTCTTGCGAAATGGCGCGGTAAAGTCGGACGCTTTCACCGAAACGGCCACCCATGAGGATACAAACCGGTAGCCCCGATACTTGACCAAGAATGTCCCAACAAGCAATGTCGATTCCAGATTTAACGTAGGGGTGCCCTTTTAGCGCAGCGTCCATTCGATGGTTCAGTTTTGCGAGCTCGCGAGGATCATGGCCAATCAAGTGTGGAGCGAGTTCTCGCAATCCAGCCCGAACCCCTTCGGCATATGCGGGTAAATAGAATGGCCCCAGAGGGCATACCTCGCCATAGCCGATTAAGCCAGAATCGGTCTCCACACCCACGATAGTACTGTCGAAGACGGAAACCGATTTGCCGCCAGACCATTTGTAGGTTCCTTCGTGCAATGGCAACTCAACTCGATGTGCGAAAATGCGAACAATCTTCATTAGCTTCGATTCCAAGTGGGTAGCGAAATAGGGTGACGGGATTGTACCTGGAATTTGAAATCGTTGCGCGTCGGACAAGCGGGCAGGCCGTCAGATCAATTTGAAAACTGGCTGGCAGCCTGTTTTATTATCGATGGCGGGTCCAGTCTTCGTCACCTAGCGATCTAATATAGTCGATGGCATCCTCCAATTCCGTGGTGATTGCGCCCGGCACTCTTCCGGAACGATCGCACTCTGACAGAATCAGCAAATCCTCGTAGCTTTCGTTCTCTCGCAAGCGGCGATGAGCTCTAGAACCGATGGTTCCGTCAAGAATGCGATGTGCTTCCATGTGATTTGCGATCAGCCAATGGGTGCGTTGTGTAATCAATCCCTCTAGCGCCTCTAAGCCTGATTCGACGTGCGCGCTCGAATCGATACCTTTGCCAACATCATGCAACAATGCAGCCAGCAAGAACTCCTCGTCGTAAGGCATCGCATCGCAAGCTAAATCGAAGACCTGTAAACTATGATAAAGAACGTCACCTTCCGGATGGTACTTCGGAAGCTGCTTGACATTTTCCAGCGGCAACAGGAGGCTATAAAAAACCTGGAATGCATCGGGAGTTTCATTCATTGCTGTCAAAGTTTGTTCCATATCAAGATTGGGGTATTGTTGCCTGAGCAACTCTTCGAGTTCATGGATACTGGCTCGTTCGATCGGCTTGCCAGTGATGGAGCTCTTGAATCCATGACTACGCATGTTGTCGCGATAGATCGTCAGCTCAATACAATAGGATTCGCGAACATGGATGTGCGTGTAGGTTGTGTGGATTCCGTCCTTGCGAACCTGTTTTCGTTCGATCTCGTACGGAATGCACTCCGCGTCAAAACATGCCGCGACGGCTTCAATGCTGTCGGAAAATACATGGATGTCGATGTCCGAGCCGTGTCGGACGTGTCCGGTTAATACGCTTCCGATAAGTTTCGGATGGAACTTGCTAAGTAGCCGCATGACCCTCAGGGCCGTCAATCGCATGTCTCGCAATGCGTCCAAGCGCTGCGAACCTTCGTGCATGCGAGCGAACGACTGAACAGCGTCCCTGATTTCCGCGTTGGTCGGTAAATCGGCAGGTTTGACCCAGCCCTGGCAGAGGCGTCGCGAAGCTTTCTGCTTAGCGCGGTAATATTCGGACTCTTCGTGAAGGTACAAAAGCCGAGCGGCTTCATGGGCGATAGAACGCCTAAGTTTCGAAAGATTCATTACATGCACCGCAGCGATCTGCTGGTTGGTCGGCGCTTTTACAACAAAGGAACTTCATTTATCTTCCACGATATTTCAACGTATCTTTCTTAGTAAGTCAACTTGGAAAGTCTCATTTCAACTGAATTGAACAGCCGACTGCTTCGGTTTTCGGGACACTTACCGGTTGGCCTAATTCAATTTCGGTCAATGCGATCCGCAGATCTTCCCGTGTCGCAGTCGCCCGCTTCTTTCCGAACGACTGGTGTAGATTGTCGATGCGGCCTTGATATTGGATTTCACCTTCCTCCCCAAAAACAAAGACTTCGGGGGTCTTTGTCGCACCAGTTGCCTTGGCTATGGAATGATCCGAATCCATTACCACAGCTAACGGAATTGCGAATTCCTTTGCATGCTCCTTTAGTTTGTCAATCGATTGAGCTGGACCCTCGTGGACGATTGCAAATTCGAAACCTTTCTTTTGAAACTCTTGGTGCATTTTAGAAAGAGCGGGCTGATAGCTATTGGCAATCGGGCAGTCGGTGGTAACAAACACCAAAACCAATGCTCGTTGCCCCTTGGCGGCCTTGAGCCAGTACGACTTGCCATGAACGTCGGTGAATCGAAGATCATGGCCTATCGGAATCGGCTTGGCGGTCTGAGTTGTGTCGTCAGAGGACCGAGAGGCATGCGTGAGAACCGCGATCAAAAAAAGGGCAAACCAAGTTCGGCAAGCGGAGACCCATCTCTTCGATAGACGGAAGTCTGCAATGTAGGTTTTCATTCGAGTTTTCATTGTGTTGACTTTGTTGCCATGGACCCTAGTTCCCTTTTGATTTCGCTTCCAGGAACTTCTCGATTGATTTCCGCCCGTTGTCCAATTCACTTTGGTCTAGCGTGTCGTCGTTATTACTGTCCATCAAGTCCAGCAGTCGGTCACGCTGCTTTTCAGGAATCTCGTTTTTTTGAAGCTTTCCATCGCGATTGCGGTCCAATAGTTTAACTAGTCCGCCATTTAGAATTCCGCCGGCAGAACCGCCACGCCCTAAGAGACCGCTCAATCCTCCCATTTGCGAACTGATTCGCTTACGCAGACTCTCTCGAGTTCTGGATTTAAGATCTTGTTCCAAGATCTCTCGTTCGCTTTCATTCTTTGCAATCGCAAGCATTGTGATAGATCCCATTTCGTCGGTCGATTCACGACCCCAACTAATAGGACGGGGAGGTGAAAATGGATTTTCAGGATTTTGAACTGAGTTGTCATAAGTGATATCCACTTTAATCCTTGTTCCCTTGGCAAGTGGCACTGGGCTTTCGAACAAATACTGATCTTGCCAATCGAGGTCCCAGTCGTCGATGCGCAACAACTCGATCGATTTCCCGCTAGGTGGCGTAGCCGTCATCGACATTTTTCGGCAAATATAGTGCGCGTGCCCACCGATTTCGAATCCGAGGATATCAATCGGTAAAACATATTCATCGTGCAGTAAGTAATTTGCGTCGCCAGCGTCGATGTCGATACCTGCTCCCATTCCAAAAAGGGGCGGCATTTGCACAGGAACCAATAGCTGTGCGGGCGGCTTGTCTGCGAAGTAGAGGCCGAGTTGTGCTTGTTCGGTTTCTTGTTTGCCAGTTGGGTGGAAGTGCGTCTGCATGACAATGTCGCTCCCCTTGGGAAGGAAGCGTGCCAGGTCACCTGGTAGTCGGTTGGGTGTTGCACCTGGAACATAGCCACCCAAACCGCGCGCGAGACTATCAGGCATACGCTCCAGCGCATTGCCTCGCGTCTTTAGAAAATTCATGCCGGCGAAACCAGTCTGTCCATCCGCGCTCGTTTGCTCCTTGGCGGCGCCGTCGATATCTAGGAAGAACAGAGCATGGTGTACCGCACCTCGCGCGGTCGGTCGCACTTCGATCGCTTTGATCCACTTGTCGTCGGACAATCCCACGGGAAAGACAAACGACCGATAGAGGTCCGGGCCATCGGCGGGGATAGGAAATGGTCGATCCATTTGGACGACCAAGTCAGGTGTACCCAGACTCCAACCATTTGGGTACTCAGGTGGCTTAGGCGACTTTGATTTATCCCCTTCTGGACAGCCTGCAGCAATCCAGCTGTCGAGTTGTTTTTTTTCTCCGTCGCTGAGTCGTCGATCATTCGAGAAATTCAGGCCGGAATGGATCGGCTTCCACGGTGGCATATAGTTGTCTCGAATTACGGCTTGAATCGTTTCCGCGCGTTGTGAGACATCCGAATAGCTAAGCAAAGAAAACGGTCCAGCTTGCCCAGGGCGATGGCAAGAGGAGCAGTGGCTATGAATAATGGTTGCTATAGGCTCCGCAAACGTCACGTTCTTGGAGTCGTCATTCGCGTTGGCGAATGCATACACTTCGCCTAATAAGGTGCTCGCGATCCATGCGATTAAGAGTGTGGTCGTCGTTTTCATGCGTTGTATTCCATTTTCTTGAGTGTAGAACCAATGTCCCAATTGTTTCGTGTCGATAGTTTTTTATAGTGCTTCTTCGCTAGATTTGGGGAGTGAGTCCAATTCCGATTCTTTGCCGATAGTGACCACACGTTGGCCAGGTGCAGTGTGCCCAGAAAGCTCAAACCAATCTTTTGCAAGCGCAGGAAAGCCCTGGAAATCTATAGTCCAATGGATGGGCCCAATTTGATTCGGTTCACGGCCCCAATTCAGGACCAAACGATGTACGATACCCGATTCTTTTTCAGACCATAGTTCAATATCTGTAGGAAACGTCGCGTTGTTTTGAAGTTCGGAGCGTTCATTCCATTCGCCCCGCACGCGTTCGCAAAGCACACGACCATTTACTCCGTCGAAGTTCGCGTCCGGTAGCATTTGCAATGTGTACCCTTTTTCCATTCGCTTCAGAATGGTTTGAATATGAAGAAAGGGTGCGGTCGAATCCCGCTTTGATAACCATCCACCTAGGATGCGTTCATTTCCGATGAGCGCTGGACCCAATCGGGGTACGACCCATTGATTTTGCCCATCGCTTCCGAACCAAATGTCCCCCAACCCCAACCACCCACGACGATGGACCGCAAATCGATCACCTCTATCCAAAAACAGCTGCACGCTCTTGGTCACCTCGGCCCCTGAAAATGAATTAGCGACAATTCGAATCGAATACTCGCGAGCATGTGGCGCTGGCTGCAAGCCTCGAGCTATGGCCGCATAGGCCCTTTGATTGGATGTCGGAAAAAAGGACCAACTACCCAACACAATGGTGATGGATGCAGCAATTGCGATAGGTATCCACCCAGTCGGCCTACCAACTAGACGGCCAACTGAAAAACCGGATTGACTCCTTTTGCTATTGAAGTCCCGTTCGGCAAATAGAACGGCTAGGCGTTCCTGCTCCCGGTTCCGTTCGGGGTTCAGCGCTTCTTGCAACAGCGAATCCATCCACACTTGGTTTAACGCGTGCTTGCGTTCGGCATCAAGGGTCATCATGCTCCCCCCTGGGATGGTTGAAACTCAAGCTTGTTGGTCATGCAATCGATTAGTCGTTGCTTGGCACGCACAAGACGTTTCTTTACCGTTTCCAGCGCAAGGCTCAGGCGCTCACAAAGTTCGGCAGGCATCAGATTCTGAGAATAGCGCATTTGGATACATTGACGTTCATGGTCGGGGAGCAAAGCGACACAATCACGTAACGCCTCCAGTTTTTCATCGAGAGTGTCGCCTGTTAGTCTTTGGAGCGACTCAAATCGTTGGCTCAGGTATTCCATCGATTCCGGATCCGCGACGGCCATTCGACTGCTTGGTTTGGCTGCCTGAGAAAGCACAATTTTTTGCGCAATACCGCGAAGCCACGGTCCAAATGGACGCGAGGGGTCGTAGTCGTCGATTCGTCGCCAAGCTACGAGCATCGTTTCTTGCCAGGTATCTTCGGCAGAGGCTTGGTCGTATTGGATCGATCTAATAAATGCCAAAAGCATTCGCGAATTCTCTCGCACTAGTATTTCAAAAAGTTGCTTTGCGTCCAAGATTGTTTTCCGGATGAAAATGGACGAATCCGACCCAGCAGATGCCAACAAGCGGATTCGTTGATGCCTAATATTGTCGGGGATCGGCAGATCGAGGACGAGCACCTCGACTTGTGCAGTCATTTTTTGGTTTTTCGGTGCATTGCGTCTGGCCGACAGAGGCCGATCGCTCGTAGAAACGCGACAGGCGGAAAAAACGTTAAGCTTTGTATTGCAAAGTGCATTCGCTGGAGCTAGAGTGTGGGCATGAGCACCCGATCCATCGATCAAGCTTTGGAAGATTTGGCCGAGATTCGTTCCAGCTTGAATCGAGCTGAAACGTTTCGCGGGTACCGTTCTGCCACCATTTTAGCAACCAGCCTGATGGCATGGGTGGGGTGCCTGCTTCAATACCGCTGGGTGGACCCCAGTTCCCCTGAGTTAAGCCAATTTCTGGCAGTTTGGGTTCGCATAGCCCTGCTTTGTGCGGTTTTAAGTTTTGGCGAAGTTGTCGTGCGATACTGGCGGTCTGGCCCAATGTTTCGGCACATGACACGCAGTGCGGTTGGCCCGATGATTCCTGCGTTGTTATCGGGCCTTGCGCTGACGATCGTAATCGCAAGTGTTGCACCGGAGGTAGGCTGGATGCTACCGGGGCTTTGGTCCATTGTTTTCGGGCTTGGGGTCGCGGCATCTGCCAGGTTTCTTCCAAGGCTTGTGTCGATGGTAGCTTTGTATTTCGTGGTATGTGGATTGATTTGTATAGCGTTGTCCGCGCGAGGGTTTGCGTATAATCCCTGGTTGATGGGTGTGTCCTTTGGTGGCGGTCAGATGTTGATCGCATTCGTACTTTACTGGTCGCTGGAGCGTGGAGAATGAATCGAAACGACGAATCGAAAACAACCAAATCTGCACCGTTTGCATACGATGGCCTGGAACGCATTTTCCACGAAAAAGCGAGGCTCGGCATCGTAACTTGTTTGGTGCGACATCCCAATGGTCTCGTATTTCCAGAACTCAAGTCGTTGTGCGATCTCACGGATGGAAATCTCAACCGTCATCTTCATCACTTGGAGGAAGCGGAGATCGTGCAACTCGAAAAGCGATTCGACGGCAACCGCCCCCAAACACTTTGCAAAATCACAAAAGCTGGCTTAAAACGATTCACTACCTATTTGGATCAGCTTCAAAAAGCGCTCGAAGACGCAAGACCGACTTCAAGCCCTGCAAATGCCAAAGGAGGACCCAAGCGAGGTCGATTGCGTCCGAGCGTTGAAGGGTTCTGAAATGGCAAAAATGCATGCCACTGCTCAAGCTGGAAAAGCTTGAGCTTTTATTTTGAAACAGTGCTTTGTGTTGCAAAGTACTCTGCAGTAGTAGGTTGGATTCCATCATGGAGAATAGCGATGAGAGTGATTCGAGCGGAGTTTATGGGATTGTGTTTCGGGGTCCGTGACGCGTTGGCCATTGCAAGGGAAACCAGGGATCCAGGGGCTGTCAGCATTTATGGCGAGCTCGTGCATAACCCAACGATTCAAGAGGAGCTGTCGACACTTGGATTCCATGTGGTGCAAGAATTTCAACGCGAAACGGTCAAGCTCTCGAATCGAGTCATGATCACAGCTCATGGTATTAGTCAAAAGCGTTTGGAATTGCTCGCCTCGCAGTCGACCGAAATCATCGACACGACTTGTCCGCTTGTGCGAAAGGTCCACGAAGCAACTCAGTTGATGCAGGAAGAAAACCGCATGATCATCTTGATCGGTCGTCGCAATCACGTGGAGGTTCAAGGAATCGTTGAGGACTTGAGTCGTTACGTCGTCATTGAGTCGCCTGAGCAGATCATCGATTGGCAACAACCCGCTTTAGGTATTGTCTCACAATCGACGACCACACCCGAATTGGCTCAAGAATGCTTGACCCGTATTTTGGAAATGAACTCCCTGGCAGACGTCCGTTACGTTGATACGATTTGCCGTCCGACTCGGCAAAGGCAGCAATCGCTCGAAGCGCTATGCAAATCCGTTTCGCTTGTAATCGTCGTGGGTGGCGAGCACTCCAACAACACGCGTCAACTTGCCAAGCGCTGCATGGAACTTGGTTGCAAGGCGATTCAAGTGGAATCTGCGAACGACTTGCGGGCTGAGTGGTTCACCGGCCTGGATGTTGTTGGACTTACAGCAGGCACGAGCACACCCGACGTTACGATCGAAGAGGTTGCGACCAAGCTGCATCAAGGCTTTGAGCAATAAACAGTGTGAGAGTTGGGCCTGCAACCAAGAGTGAGACCAACGACCGGTCATATCATTGCGGCCGTTTCACGGCTCTTTGATTGGGATGGGGGTGATTCTGCCTGCGGGGCAAGCCCCGCAATTGAGGTGGTGCCGTTTCACGGGTAATGGAGTTACGGGCGCATCCAACATGCCTTCGGCCACCTTTAGGAGTCGATTGGTCCTACGAGGGTCTCCTAGACGACAGCTTTGAAAAGTTTCGCTAGCCCACGACAAAAAGCAAAATCGCGTAGACTTGTGGGTAATGATGCGGCTAGCGTCCGACGGCTAATGAATAATCTAGGCTAGCTTGCTAACAACTCATTCTAGTTCAGGCATCCGCAATTGGTATTCCAACTCTTCGATATCTTTTGTTAGGAACTGATAACTTATCGCATACTTTTGAATGCGTTTCGCATCTTCGGCTTGGTGATCCTTTCGATAGGCTACGCGACCGATACGATAGTTGTCCTCAAGATCTGCAAGTTTGACTGTTGTTGCATAGGGATCTCGCGATAGGGTTATGATGTACTCGCAATAGGTAGTGAGAAGTGGACGCGTCAAAAGCTCAATTGCCTTAATAGCTCGCTCGCTAATTTGGTGCTGAACCAGTTCCTCGACGCTACCGCCCGCATCTTCGATATAGTCGTGAAGTACTGCGGCTTGCTTTTCGATGGGATCGTTTACGGATTGCATGACTCGTAGCAAATGGAGGATGTATGGCATTCCGGCTTTGTCGCGTTGGCCTTCGTGGGCCTTAACAGCCAACGCAATCGCCCGCTCGAGTGCTTCCCATGGAGCATGCGTCATGTGGATTCCTTGACGTAGAAATGAAACCGATGCCTATTTTTTGCGTCGGACTCGAAGACTGCAGTGTTGAGTTGGGGAAAGCAATAGGGAGTAAAGGTGTTGAGACCCGCTAGCTCGTCGATCCTATAGGGTGCCATGTTCGGCAGATCATTCCATCCAAAAACAAAGAGGCCGCGATGCCGAAGCGATTGGTAGATCGCGTGCAGTGTTTTGTTGATTGGAGACAATTCGTTCAGGCCACAACCATAGACGCCGTTGAAAACTACGACATCCAGCGTTTCGGGACGAAAGTGTTCCGAGATATTCTCGCATGAATCGACGATATGTTTCCGTCCGCCATACTGCGCTTCGTCGGGACTAATCTCCATCGTGGTAAATTCCCGGTCGCGAAACAAGTTTGGATAGTGTAGCGTGTACCAAGCGCACCCGACGAAGAGGATTCGCTGATAACTTGGTGTGCGCAACAGCTCGGGAAAAATGACCTGTTCAAGCAATTTGCGATCGGCACGCCGCTTGCGAACGTCGATACCAAACCGTATTAAGTTTCGATGTAAACCGATTCGAAACTGTTTCAATGTACTATTTTTCATGTCGATGTGCTTTCAGCATGTTGTTTTGACGGAGCCATTGTACCGCGTCTCGGATCGAATCGTCCGCTGGTCGTGCCCTGTAGCCAAGTTCGTTCATCGCGCGTTGGCTACTGTACCATTGGGTCTGCGAAGCCATCGCGATTGCCGCAGAGTTGATGTCAAGCTCACCGTGCATGAACTTGCTTATTGCATCACCGATGGCTCCAGCAAGGAAGCGTCCAGGAGTTCGAAGATAGGTTAGCGGTCCGCTTTTTCCGAGGGCATGGCAGATACGGCGCCATAGGTCTAGATACAGCATGTTTTCGCCAGCGAGAATATAGTGGCGGCCGGATACACCTCGATCGATGGCATTGAGGATCGCTTCGGACACGTCTCGAGGATCACAAACCGAGCAACCACCCGATGGTGCCAGGGGAGCAAAACCCTGTAGGGCTTGAATCATGCGTCCACTACTCGGTTTCCAATCCCAAGGCCCAAGCATAAATCCGGGGTGAACGATGACAACATTTTGGCCAGCGGCAGCAGCTTCGATAGCCAACCGTTCCGAGGCAGTTTTAGAGGTTACATAGTTGCACGCGATGCGACCGTCTCCAGGCGTCTCTTCATCGACAATATGATCTTTGGAGCCGACAGCCAGCGTATTTACTGTGGAGACGTGAATGAACTTGATCGCGCGCCGGCCGGCTTCCTCCAATAAGTAATGGGTACCATTTCGATTAACCAGCATGCTGCTATCCAGGAATTTCCAGCCAATATGGATATGCGCCGCACAGTGAACTATGACATCAAATGGATCCTTAAAAACCCGAGTAAGGCTTTCCCGAGAAGCCAAATCGCATTGATAGACCTCAATATTCAATCCTGCATAGGCTCGATTCTTGCTGTCGGAACGGCTAACACCTGCGACCTGCATCCCGCGATCCAATGCCAGTCTTGAGAGATTATTGCCCAACAATCCATTTGCACCGGTTATCAAAACTCGCACGCGTGGGTTCCTCAAATTGGTGAAAGCAAGTACAAAGCAACCAAACGGGGGGAGGATGCCAGTTGGGTTGGCATGGTTTACAATAAACTCTCGCTCGTCCCCTAGTCCAACTATTGAAAAAACCTAATGCCGATTATCACGACGCGCAACCTTTACAAGCAGTTCGGGACGGGTGACCTTGCTGTCGAGGTACTTCGCGGCGTAGATCTAACTATCGAAAGTGGCGAATTCGTTGCTGTGATGGGTCCATCGGGCTCAGGCAAAAGTACGCTAATGAGTATCATCGGTGGAATTGAGCCTCCGACAAGAGGGCAGGTCATACTTGATGGCGTGGATATCGCAAAACTGAGCGATGATCAGCGCACACTGATGCGGCGACGGAAAATCGGGTTTGTATTTCAAGCGTTCAACTTAATTCCAACATTAACTGCTTTAGAAAATGTCTCGCTGCCATTAGAACTAGATGGCGTCGACCGAAAACTCGCTAGAGCCAGGGCTTCGGAAGCATTGGAACGAGTCGAACTCTCGCATCGTGCCGACCATATTCCGGCAAAGCTTTCGGGTGGCGAACAACAACGTGTTGCCGTAGCGCGTGCACTGGCGATCAAGCCTGCGATTTTGCTAGCCGATGAGCCTACTGGGAACTTGGATTCGCGGCAGAGTGTTCGCGTTACGCAATTGCTTCGCGATCTTGCCACGGACTCAAAACAGACCATTGTTATGGTCACGCATGATTCCAATGTTGCGAAGGCGGCATTTCGATTGCTCATGTTTCGAGACGGCAATATCGAGCGCGATATTCCGCAAAACGAATTTGCGGCGAATTCGCAAGCGTTCCAAGTGGGATCCGGGCAGTTTACGAAGGTGCTTCCGAACCTGACAGGTGATTCAGCGATTCTCTCGGAGGGGAATCGCTAATGCCATTGAGAAGACTTTCCATTCGTGAAATACGGAGCAGGCCGGCGCGTAGCCTCTTGACTTTACTCAGTATCGTTATTGGTGTCTCGGCAATCGTCGCGACCTATTTGGCATCCGATTCAGCTAAATTGGCGCAGGTCGCCATGGTGCGAGCTGTAACGGGGAACGCGTCACTCGAAATTGAAGCCGTCGGTGGTTCCTCGTTCGATGGCAAACCGCTCGAACCGGTTGCAAGACTGCCAGGTGTCAAAATCGCGTCCCCCATTTTGCGACGCTACAGCAACATGACTGTGAAAAAGTTGGCATCGGATGATCAAACTGTCCCTCTCTCCAGTTCGGCAGACACTGCACAAACCACCCCAGACTCGAGAGTCCCTGCGGATTCGATCCGTTATCGAGTGCAACTCCTGGGCGTGATTCCCGAACTCGACAAGCAGGTACGAAGTTACACACTGGTCTCGGGCAAGGATTTGATGGATGAGGGTTCCGACGCCGCTTCTGTTCTCATGGACGCAAGCTTTGCCGAATCTGCCAAGGTAAGCGTTGGAAGTTCTGTAGATTTCTTAACGAAGAACTCTCGTAGTTGGATACAACGCGCTAAGGTTGTCGGCTTGGTAAAGCCGAACGATGCAAGCGCAGGAATTCAATCAGGGCTCATCGTTGCACAGCTTCGAACGGTACAACGCTGGACGGAATCTTCAGGAAAACTGGATGCTGTGCAATTGGTCCTTGAGAAAAATGCCAAACTCGAGGACATCGCCGAGTCGGTGAAAAGAATCCTTCCTCCCGGTTTGCGAGTTCGCCAACCAACTTTGCGCAGTCAAGTAGCGGACGAGAGCACCGTTGCCATGCAACAAGGTCTTCGACTTGCCACCGCGTTTGCGTTGATCATTTCTGCATTTATCATCTACAACACTTTTCAAATGAACGTAGGAGAGAGACGCAGGCAATTAGGAATCTTGCGATCGATGGGAGCAACTCGCAAGCAGCTGCTTTGGATGATTGTTCGCGAGGGACTTTGGTTGGGTGTTATTGGAACACTTCTCGGTTGTGTCGTCGGGCGCTTCGGCGCTGCAGTGCTTCGCAGTTCCACTTCAAAACTGCTTCAAATCGAAATACCACCAAGCCCTTGGTCCATTTGGCCCTATGCGATCGCCATCGTTTGCGGCTTGACCGTTGCATTGCTTGGCGCGTTTTTTCCTGCCCTGCGCGCTTCGCGACTTTCGCCATCTGAGGCCATGAGAGTGGTGGCAAAGGGTGAGTTCGCAACATCGCGTGCTGCTTGGTTCGGACTGGGTGGCTCGTTGACGATCCTTGGGTTGATTGTCCAATCGCTAGCCATTTTTCGGATCATTGACTTGAGCCACGTCGTCTTCGGCACCATGCTAATGAAGATCGGAATGGTCTTCTTGCTTCCTGCCCTGATAGGAGAATTGACAGCGTGGGTCGCCTGGCTGCTCAGTTTCTTTCTTAAAACCGAGGGGATGCTTGCCCGGCGACAGATCCTTCGACACAGAAGTCGATCCTCGCTTACTATTGGAATCGTTTTTATCGCGATGGGAACTGGATTAGGCATGGCGAGCACAATTCTGGATAACATCAGCAACGTCGAGCAATGGTATTCGAGGTCCGTCGTCGGGGATTTTTTTATTCGGGCTGCCATGCCCGACATGAACAGCGGCCAATCGGCTGACATGCCCTACGGATTGCCCGAAAAAGTACAAGCAATGCCTGGCGTTGCATTGGTGGATACGTTGAGATTTGTCCGAGCTCGAAGCAACGAAAGCTCTGTCGTGGTCGTCGTTCGAAAATTCAATTCCGAATCGCAAGACTACTTCGACTTAACCGAAGGGACGGAAGTCGAGGTCATGAAAGGGGTGCGAAGCGGTAATGTGGTCCTAGGTTCCGTCTTGTCGCAGCGATTGAATCTGCATATCGGCGACTCGATTCCGCTGGAAACAAATGAAGGCTCGACGACCCTCAATATCGTGGGTGTTACCAACGAATACATCGCCGGCGGCCTCACCCTCTACCTCGAAGCAGAATATGCCAAAAAGTTATTGAGCGTCGATGGGACGGACGTTATTGTCGTGAAAGCAAATCCGAAAGATCTGGCAATTGTGGAACGGCAACTCAGAGCCTTGTGCCTAGAATCCGGCATGATGTTTCAATCCTATGTCGATTTGGTCAAGGTGATCCGTGACACTCTCAATGGCGTCGTAGGCGGACTATGGGCCGTATTGGCGCTAGGTTCTGTGATCGCTGCTTTTGGCTTGATCAATACTTTGGCGATGAACATTCTGGAACAGACCAGAGAGATTGGCATGCTCCGGGTCGTGGCCATGACCCGTTCACAAATCCGAAAGATGATTTTAGCCCAAGCGTTAATCATGGGTATCCTTGGAATATTGCCTGGAGTTTTAACAGGAATTTGGATTCACTACGTGATCAATTTGACTACCATGCCGGTGACCGGGCATGCAGTTCTATTCAAAATCTATCCATGGTTGCTCGTGGGAGCGCCGTTGTTTGAACTCTTGGTGGTCGTCGTGGCAGCCATGGTACCTGCCGAAAGAGCAGCTAGGCTGAATGTCTCTAGCGCGCTGCAATACGAATAGCAGCGTTCACAGAATGCAATTGACCTCGCGTTCCGTATTTCCTATGGTCCAATCCGCCCGCTGCCCTCAATAAACCCTTGTGCGAGCGGCGTACTCATCGATAGTGATTTGGGAATTAAAGATCGTTGACCGCTTGCGCATAAGGTTGCACTTGATGGGCGTTGGTAAAATATTGATAATCGCTTGCTCTGTACTTGTTTTCTTTTGCGATATCTCGATTTGCTTTGCGCAATCGACCCAGTACCCGACACCTGTCGTTCGCCGAGATGTAGCCATTCCTGTGTCGAGGACTGCTTATGTGAGAGACTCGCTAGCACGTCTCTTTCAACGCTACATTCGAGTGGACCCGTCCAACGCTAGCAAACTGGAACTGCAGTTGAACTCGGCTAAAACCCTGTTGGAGTTCCGCGGCGACGAAGGACAATTGCACCTGGAAGGTCCCGAGGCATTAACCAACGACCTTGCCAACTTGGTCGCTACGTTGGCTGCACTTCGTCCAGACGAAGCCGTTCGTGTAGTCCCGTTGCATGACCGCGGTCAATCCTCGTTGATCAAGTTTTCGGAAGCCCAACCTGTTGGAAGAAGCAATCCGATGCGGCTCGCGTCAATGCAACAGGCGATACCACCGACACAATCACCCAATGCAAGTGATCCAAAAAGCGAAATACAGGACACTGCAAAGCAGGGACAGGGCAAAGCCCCGACCAGTTTGCCATTGCCGCAATTCGAGGGCGTTCAGATTGAAATGCTTCCAGAGATCGATGCGATCATCCTCCGGGGGCGCGACCAACAGCTATCCGACTTGACTGAGATAATTAAGAAACTAGACGAAGCGAGTCGCTTAACGCGCCCAGAAATTGAGGTGGTACCATTGCTACACGCGGGTTCGGGTGCGATTTCGAAACTCATCATTGCGATCCAAGAAAAACTGGTTGGTTCCATACAAGGCCGAGTCTCGGTAACCCCCCTTGGAAAGCCGAACTCATTGCTGCTAATAGGTTGGGGTGAAGCGGTCGCAGCCACGAAAGAATTGGTGTCAAAACTGGATCAGCCAACCACACCCGATGCGCAGTTTGAGGTGATTCAGCTGCAATACGCAGCAGCATCCGATCTACAAACTCAACTGCGAACTTTCTTTCTCAATCGCGAAGGACTCGCTCCTGTCATCCAGTCCATGGTGGACAGCAGAACAAATGCCATTATCGTGCACGCGCCGCCTCGCGATCTTCTCGAAGTCCGCAAATTGGTTGCGCAATTGGATGTTCCAAGAGGCGCATTGATGCAGCAAGCACGCGTGTTTCAAGTGCGAAATAGTCTAGCTGCCGATATAGCCAAATCCCTCCAACAAGCCCTGACCACAACGCCGAACAGCCCTGGCGCAAGTATCCAACTGCTTGACAAGGACGGAAAGACCGTGGCCACCAGCGGTACCTTGGGAACCAACCAGATCACCGTCAACGAGCGCAACAACACTCTGCTGATTGCATGCCCACCCGCAACGTTGCCACTCATAGAGCAACTAATTGAACAACTCGATACACCCGGGATGGTTGCGAAAATCAAGATTTTTCCAGTAAAGAACGGGGACGCAGCATCGTTGGTCGAAACACTTCGCGCACTGCTACCTGCACAAAGCGCTGGAACACCAGCGTCTCCACAACTGTCAAGCGCTCCGGACGAGACGGCGCTGATGCCTCTTCGCTTCACAGTCGATACGCGAGGGAACAATGTCATTGTCGTGGGATCCGATGGGGACCTAAAAATCGTCGAAGCATTGATTCTGCGTCTCGATGAAGGGGACAAGATGCAGCGCAAAAGCACCGTTTATCAACTAAAGAACTCACCCGCTGTCGACGTGGCCCTCGCAATCAATGAGTTCCTCAGAAGCAAGAGGCAAGTTGAAATCGCTGCGCCGGGCGCCAACAACCCCTTTGAGCAAATCGACCGCGAGGTTGTCGTTGTACCTGAGCCCGTTCAAAACAAGTTGATCCTCAGCGCAACGCCCCGTTACTATGAAGAAATCAGTCGCTTGATCGAACAACTCGACCAACAGCCACCTCAAGTAATGATCCAGGTGATGATTGCAGAAATCACTCTCAGCAACACGGATGAATTTGGTGTTGAAGTTGGTCTGCAGGACTCTATTCTTTTTGACCGCAGCCTTCTGGGTGCAAACGCCAGCAATACACCGGGTTTTAATTTCAATTCCACATCACCGCTTGGGAACAGCGGTTCGGACAAGGCTCTTTCAAATTCCAATCGTGTGGCTGGCCAGGGTCTTTCCAACTTCTCAGTTGGGAGAGGCAATCAGGATCTGGGTTTCGGCGGATTGGTACTCTCGGCTAGCAGTGAGAACGTAAGCTTTTTGTTACGAGCGCTCCAAGACTCACGACGTCTGGAAGTCTTGAGTCGCCCCCAAGTGTTAACACTCGATAACCAACAGGCGTTTATCCAAGTTGGACAACGGGTGCCGCGTATTGCCAATTCCAACGTCACACAATTCGGAACCACCAACGGACTTATCGATGTCAATGTGGGCTTGATCATCGGAGTTACCCCGCGTATCAGTCCCGAAGGGAATGTCGTGATGGAGATCGATGCCGAAAAATCAAAAGTAGGTCCAGAAAGCGAAGGGATTCCCGTTTCGACATCGAATAGTGGGACCGTCATCCGTTCTCCACGTATTGACACGATTACGGCCCAAGCGACGGTCAGCGCGGCTGACGGTGAAACGATTATTCTTGGAGGTTTGATTTCGAGAAGCACCAACTCGCAGCATCGGCAAGTTCCATGGTTAGGCGATTTGCCAATCCTGAAGCACCTGTTCAGCTACGACTTCAAACAAACGCTGAGGACGGAACTCATCATCATTTTGACACCGCATGTTGTTCGTTCGCAGGGTGACATGGAACGGCTCAAACAAGCTGAGTTTGCAAGGATGAGTTGGTGCGAAGCGGACATCTTTGAAATCCATGGCGACGTCTACCCTAGGCCCGATAGGGCCTTTGACACATCGTCCAGAGATGATGTTGAAGTGGTTTATCCCGACATCGATCCGCGTGGCTCGCGAATACGTCCATCTTCGGAGACCCCGACAGTCGGCCCCGCACTCATGCACGATCCTTCGAATCCACTGAATTTTGCCCCTGAGTTGATGACACCATCTCTGGGTTTAGTCGCGCCGGCTGTCTACGATGCCAGTAGGAACGCCGTTGGATACCGGGCGATGAATGAGAAGTCGAAAACTGGGGGAGCACGCTGATGAAAACGTCACTCGCACGAATTCAATCCATTGCACGGCGAATCAGACTTTCGTTTGGGCTGTCGTGTGTAGCGATGATCGCTTGCAATACGGGCTGTCAATTTGCTCCGCAAATCAACAAATCAGCTTGGGCTTGGCAAAAGGACACGGGCAAAGTTATCCCGGACCGAATTCTGCCGGTTTGGACGGATTCGGTTTTGCATCAGCCTGGCCAGCCAGGGGTGCGTGGTTTCGGCGGCCGAGTCTATTTCTACGGAAAAGAAAAGACGGACCCGATCGAAGTCGATGGCAGCTTCGCGGTTTACGTCTTCGACGCGGAGGACAATGCGCCAACCGACCAAAAACCGTTGCGCAAATTTGTTTTTACCGCGGATCAGTTCAAGACACACATGAGCAAGACGTCAATGGGACCATCGTACAGTGTATGGGTCCCTTGGGGCGAAGTAGGTGGCGCACCGCGTCGACTTAGTCTGATCTCTCGATTCGAAGGGCGTGATGGAGGTACCACCATCTCCGATCCGACGATCAAAATGCTGCCGGGCATTCCTACTAACAAAGAACCAACTGGTACGCCGGGATCATCATCCGTTAGCCTCGCAACTCATTCGGAATCGATTCGTGAGAACGAGAAAAGAGACAAACAGGATGGGGAGAGTACCGTCGGCTCAATCGATCTACCGCCCGCGTTCCAGCGTCATTTGCGTTCTCCCTCAAGAACGAACCAGAGGAACAAGGATGCTGAAGAGATCCAAGCGTTGTTGCAACCTGCCATGGATCTGTCGTCATCTGGAACCGTCCGAGAAGGCGCGAAAGAAGTCAGCGAAACAACAGTTGCCAACGAATCGACTGTTGCCCCTCTGACAACCCATGTTTACGACTATCGAACTCGGGGGTCGCAACGCACTTCTGCAACCCATCGTTCAAAGCTGCCCAAGAACGATATTCATGATGTGCGTTGGATACAGGCTGTATCCAGGTCAGACAAACGAGAATGAACGGACACTCGTCATTCGTTGCATGGTCTTAGGCCAAGAGCTCTTTGAGCACACGCGATGGTTCTACACCGGTTAGTTTGGAATCGAGCCCCTGGAACTTGTAGCTGAACCGCGAGTGATCGATGCCGAGTTGATGGAGGAGCGTCGCATGCAAGTCATGCACTGAGACCCGATTCTCAACCGCGTGATAGCCTAGCTCGTCCGTCGCCCCGTAGCTCAACCCTGGCTTGAATCCGCCTCCTGCTATCCACATCGAAAAGCCAGCCAAATGATGGTCTCGCCCATTACCTTGCGCCATGGGCGTTCGGCCAAACTCGGAACCAAACACAACGATCGTGTCCTTGAGCATACCGCGTTGTTTAAGGTCCATCAGCAATGCCGACGCTCCGCGATCTACTTCGGCTGCGGTCCCTGCGACGTGCTCTTTGACGCTACCGTGATGGTCCCAGTCGCGATGATAAAGTTGAATGAACCCAACACCTCGTTCTGCCAACCGTCTCGCTAACAAACAATTCGATGCAAAACTACCGTCGCCCCCTTTGGTTCCATACATCTCAAGCACATGTGCAGGCTCATTGCTGATGTCCATCAAATCCGGAACGCTTGTTTGCATTTGGAATGCCATTTCGTATTGGCTGATTCGCGTCTCAATCTCAGGATCATGGCTGCGATTCGCCTCGAGCCGATTGAGCGCTGAGACGGCGTCGACTAGGTCACGCTGTCGTGCTGCCGAAACTCCGTTCGGTCGATCAACATAGAGTACTGGACTCCCCGTACTTCGAAACTCGACCCCTTGGAATCGGCTTGGTAAAAAGCCTGAATGCCACTGGCGAGCAGCGATCGGTTGGCTCTGACCGAACTTGCCGGTAGAAACCATTACTACGAATCCGGGCAAGTTCTGCGACTGGGCACCTAATCCATACAACAACCACGACCCCATCGCTGGCCTACCTGAGTTCATGGAACCTGTATTCATAAACGTGTGCGCCGGATCGTGATTGATGGCCTCGGTGTGCATGGACTTGATGATGCATAGGTCGTCCGCGCACTTCCCTGCAAGCTCCGGCCAAATGGTTGAAATCTCATTGCCTGATTCCCCCCATTTTTTGAATGGATGCTGTGGCGCAAAACAGTTCAATTTGGCTCCTTGCAGCTGCGCAATTTGTTGCCCTTTGGTGAACGACTCTGGCATCGGCTGGCCATTTAACTCAGCCAGTTTAGGCTTGTAGTCAAACGTGTCCAAGTGACTCATGCCACCGGCCATATACAACCAGATAACGCGTTTGGCTTTTGGGGTGTAGTGCAAAGTCTTGAGGGCGCCGGCCATACCTTGTGACTCCTGGGCGCGCAGCAGGTTATTGCCATTGAACTGGCCCATCAAGTTGGCCAGAGCCATGGAACCAACGCTTAAACCGGAACTGCGAAGAAAGGATCGACGAGCAACACCAGATGGCAAAAGCATGATTCAACTCAGTTCCGTGTAATCGTCTCGTGTAGATTCAAAATAGCTCGAGCGACGCTGGTCCACGCTGCTAATTCAGCTCGATTGAGTTCGGCCGGTATTGGATAATCGCCAATGGAGAGCAATTTGTCTGTGGATGCTGTGTCTGTTTCATAGTCAAGCCGGTGTTTGCTCAGCAATGACACAAGTAGCTGAGTTTCATTGCTAGTCAAATCGCGACTGAGCGAGTCTCGTATGGCCCACTCAACCCGTTCCTGATCTGTCGATTTACCACATGTCAAAATGCGTTGAGCGAAAACCCGGGCCGACTCGACAAAGATGGGATCATTAAGCAACACGAGGGCTTGAAGCGGTGTATTGGAACGGGTTCTTTCGGCAGTGCACTCCTCGCGTCCTGGTGCATCGAAAGCCAGGAGCGACGGGTGAAGGTATTGGCGTTGCCAGTGTGTATACAATCCACGCCGATAGAGCTGCTCACCGACCCCCTTCTGCCATTCGCGTTTAGGGAAGTTCAAGTAGTCCCAGTAACCTTTGGGTTGAAAAGGTCGACCATTGTTTGCGCCCACGGATTGAACCAGCAGTCCGCTGATGAACATGGCGTTGTCACGAACGAATTCCGCATCCAGTCGCCATCTACCTTGATGGGACAGCCATTGGTTGTATGGGTCTTTTTCTGACGCGCTGTCGTTTGGCTGAGACGATTGCTTGTAAGTCTCGGACATTACCATCATTTTAACAATGCGTTTGAAATCCCAACCAGAACTCATAAATTCGTGAGCAAGCTTGTCCAAGAGCTCGGGATGCGTTGGCCAGTCGCCTTGGGCTCCCAGGTCATCCAGTTTACGAGACAGCCCATTACCGAAGAAAAGCTTCCAAAGTCGATTCACTGCGACGCGCGACGTTAATGGGTTGTCCGACGACACGATCCATTTGGCAAGGTCCATGCGAGTCAATCTTCCTGTAACTTCAGGGCGTTTACCGAGCACCGATGGAATGCCTGGCTCGACGATCTCGCCGGACTCGTCCATCCAATTGCCTCTCGAAAGAACTCGGATCAATCTCGGCTCCACACGCTTGGTGATCAAAGTGCGAGCGATTTTTTTGTCTTCGGTATCGAACTGCTTGACCAGAAGATCGAGCTGACTGCGATCGGCTTGTAACTCCGGAGCGATGGTCCGATAGTACTTTGCAAGTTGTTCCAACTGTGCTTCGCTTCGATCGGCTTTCGCGATTTTCAGCAAGCTCTCGAACTCAAGTGGAACACCATTGGTCGCTACGACAGGCCTAAGAGTATTTGTGGTCGCAATACGGAATCTCCCAATGGTATGCTTCACATTGTCTAGGTTTTGTTTTAGAACCAGCTTGAGTTGTCGCTTATTGCTTGGAGAGGCATTTGGCGCAACTTCAAACACAGCGTAGTTCGTCTTACCCACCTGCTCCATAATCCCCCATCCCCAGGTAGGCCCCTTTGCGTCGCGATCGAGGGCTGCTGCGATGGCCCATTTGCCATAGGGATTTCCTTCGGCCGCGCCCGTTTGTTCGTACGTCGCGGTAGCGTTTTGAAGCGGAATCGGTTCGGCAGTGGATCCCTCAGCGATCGAGTCCGAGTTTTTCGTCTCGTTCGATGCTGTCGAGTCTGGCGCTGGCGAGGATTGCCAATATGCTTCAAACTCGCTGAGGACGAAGTTGCCATTGCCAGCTCGGCCGGGTCCTTTTTTAGGCAGCGAATCGTGTGGCAACACTTCGATTCGAATCGCCGTGAACTCTGGTAAGTCGCCGAACATGACTTCATAGGTGTCGGTCTTTGGGTTGGTACCACTTGCCAGTATCGATGCGTCCTCTTGCGTGGTGAGCGTTGCGCCACTGAGCGATTTAACCGCGATTGGTTTCAGGCTTGTCCAAGCGACAAAGCCCTGTTCCCATTTATTTTGCGAAGAAGCCAGCGAATCGGTTGGCGTATCCAAAAATTTCTTCAGGTCGGCAATTCGCGTCGACAGAACCTCCAGGTTTCGTTTCTGTTCAGAATTGGGGACTGGCATCTCAGGTCCCCAGGGCTCGGTCTTGCTCCCCGCGTCGTAGAGCCCCTTCTCTTGAATGTCGGCAAAGAACGCCTCGAGCTGGTAGAATTCCTTGGTTGGAAATGGATCGAATTTATGGTCGTGGCATTCGCAACAACCAAATGTCACCCCCAACCAAGCGCCACTGACATTTCGTACCCGTTCCGAAATGTACTTCGAAAGGTATTCTTTCGGTTGTGCGCCCCCCTCGGCGCTCATCATCCCGAGTCGATTGTACCCGGACGCAATTAATTGTTCGGTAGTTGGCTCCGGGAACAGATCGCCAGCGAGCTGTTCGATCGTCATCTGGTCAAACGGTTTGTTATTGTTGAATGCACCGATGACATAATCGCGGAAGGGGGTCACGGGCATCGGCTGATCGCCATGATAGCCCACGCTATCGGCATATCGCACTAGATCCAACCACCAAACTGCCATCCGTTCACCATACTGTGGCGATTGGATCAATTCATCGACCAATTTTTCGTAAGCTTGATCGCTCGGGTCCTTAGTAAGTCTTTCTACCCATTCCGGTTTTGGGGGAAGTCCTGTCAAATCAAAGCAGAGTCGGCGAACCAGCGTTCGAGCATCCGCTTTTGGCGAAGGCTGTAGGCCTGTTTTGGCCAGCGAAGATCGGATATGGCTATCAATCGCGTTACCAGAAAATTGTTCGTCGCTGACTTTCGGAACCGCTATGTTTCGAATCGGCTGGAAGGCCCAATGGCCCTCCCACTTTGCACCTTGCTCAATCCACCGTCGCAGAAGTGCCTTCTCATGATCCGAAACGTCTTTGCCAAACTCCGGGGGAGGCATTCGAGTGTCGTCATCGGAAGACTCGATTCGGCGGATCATTTCACTGGCGTTGGGATCGCCAGGCACGAGCGGACCTGGCCTGTCAGCATTGCCTTGCAGGCCTTCCAAGGTATCGAGACGCGTTTCCGCTTCTCGCTTATTCTTGTCGGGACCATGGCAACTGAAGCAGCGGTCTGAGAGTATCGGCCGAATGTCTCGATTGAATTCGATCCGATCTGAAAACGAGATTGGATCGGCAACAGCGACCAAGATTATCGAGTACAAGGCGATCGAGTTCAACATAAGCTTGTCACAGAAGCAACATGGTGGGGGGATGTCGCGGTTACGACCAGGTCTCTAAACGATGGATTATCGTTCAGTATGTAGCCAATTGCAACGCAATTCCAAATCTACCTGCGTCGAAACAATGGCCCGGCGTAGCGAGCGCCTCCACCGAGTTCTTCTTCGATGCGAAGCAATTGATTGTACTTGGCCATTCGATCGGAACGCGATGCTGAACCTGTTTTGATTTGGCCGCAAGACAAAGCGACAGCCAAATCGGCAATGGTTGAGTCTTCGGTTTCACCGCTGCGGTGGCTCGAGATGCTAGTGTATCCATTGCGATGAGCCAACTGAATCGCTTCGATCGTTTCGGTCAGCGTCCCGATTTGATTGACCTTGATCAAGATGCTATTCGCGATCCCTTGATCGATACCGCGCTGCAATCGGTCCGTGTTCGTCACAAACAAGTCGTCACCTACAAGCTGCACTTTGTTGCCAACCTTGTCTGTAAGTTTCTTCCATGACGCCCAGTCGTCTTCCGAGCAACCGTCTTCGATTGAGCAGATGGGGTAGTTGTCAACCCATTCCGCTAAGAAGTCGACCATTTGATCACCGGACAATTGTTTGCCATCAATCGTGTACTTTTCCGTTTTCTTGTCATAGAATTCGGTCGCCGCTACGTCCAACGCGATGAAGATCTGCTTGCCCGCTTCGTACCCGGCGCGTTTGATTGCGTCCATGATCAGGTCGAGGGCTTCGCGGTTACTTCCCAGGTCAGGTGCAAAACCGCCTTCGTCGCCCACGGCAGTATTTAGCTTCTTCTCGCTCAGTACCTTCTTTAGGTTATGGAAAATTTCGGTGCCAGCTCGCAAAGCATCAGTAAAGGACTCGAAGCCGAGCGGCATTACCATGAATTCTTGCACGTCGACGGAGTTGTCCGCGTGTTGGCCACCGTTGACAATGTTCATCATTGGGGCAGGCAAGAGGTGAGCACCTGCGCCGCCTAGGTAGCGGTACAGCGGTTGGTTAGTAAAGACCGCCGCAGCCTTAGCGGTTGCTAACGAGATGCCCAAAATTGCGTTCGCGCCCAAGTTTTTTTTGTTGGGAGTTCCGTCGATATCGCAGAGCATTTGGTCGATGCCACGTTGGTCAAGGGCATCGGCACCAATCATGCTATCGGCAATTTTGGAGTTGATATTATCGACAGCTTGGAGAACGCCCTTGCCCATGTACATGGATTTGTCGCCGTCCCGAAGTTCCCACGCTTCGTGTGCTCCGGTGCTAGCGCCGCTCGGCACGGCAGCCCGTCCCATCGAACCGTCGACGAGCGTAACGTCAACTTCGACCGTGGGGTTTCCTCGCGAGTCAAAAATCTGTCGGCCGCGGATGTTTTCGATCAAACTCATAAATTGCCTATGAAAAACTTGGGATGGGGAAATGGGAGTGTGTAAAGCGGCCAACATTTTTACCGATTCGCCGAGGGTTGGCCATCGCAAATGTCCTGGCATTTAGAAACCTTATCCACGCAGTCAATGCACCGGTGGTTGGCACCACCGGCTCGAATCTAACCTCCCTCCGGGATTTGCATCGGGGATTCGACATCAGGGATTCGATGGATTGAATTCAATGAATTTTGATGGATGCTACGTTTTGCGGGTCTCCTTCGATAGAATGACAAGTCGCAAATCGGATCCATTTTGGTTTTAGTCCCGGTAGGGACGATGGACTCCAGCCGGTGGTGCCAACCACCGGTTTACATCCGCCGCTGCAAACCGAGCCCCGGTACGGGCGATAGAATCCAACGAGCCACTCGCATGGGTAGCACTCATCATCAGCTCTACTTTCACATTGTCTTCAGTACGAAAAATAGACAACCCTATCTGCAAAATTCAGAACGACGTCAATCCATGTTCGAGTATCTTGGTGGTGGCGTTCGAGGCCTCGAGGGTATCCCAGTCTGCATTGGTGGTTGGATAGACCATGTGCATCTGCTCGTCAAATTGACGCCATCCCATTGCGTAGCCGATATCCTTCGCCAACTGAAAGCCACCAGTTCAAAACATATGAATGAAACAAGCCAACAGGTACACAAGTTCGGTTGGCAAGAGGGCTACGGTGCATTCACCGTCGGAGCGCCACAAAGGGAAGCTGTAATCGGTTACATCAAAAAGCAAGAATCGCACCATCGCCAAGAATCGTTTCAACAAGAGTATGTGCGGATGCTGAAACTTGCTGAAATCGAATACGATGAGAAGTATCTGTGGGATTGATCGGACCGGCAGATAAAATGGTGGTACGTGGGCACGGTTCCCGCGATTCTATCGCCCCTCCGGGGCTCAATGCGTTAGGGCAATCAATTCACCGGTGGTTGGCACCACCGGCTCGAATCTAACATCCCTCCGGGATTTGTACAGGGATTTGTACAGGGATTAGCAACAGGGATTAGCAACAGGGATCTGGGTTTTGTGATCTGGGTTTTGTGATCTGGGATTCGCCCATATGTTCATTTTTCTATTAGTCCCGGTAGGGACGATGGACTCCAGCCGGTGGTGCCAACCACCGGTTTACATCCGCCGCTGCATACCGAGCCCCGGTAGGGGGCGATAGAATCTTCCGCTTCATTCGATGTGAGTTCCGCACCGACGTTGTAGAATAGAATTCTTTCCCTCTCCACTTCTTCGAATAAACTACGCAATTGAATCCGCCAATCATGCTGAAGCGTTTTGCGAATCGTTTCCATCGTTCGACTCTATTGCTTTTGCTCGTCGCTTCGTTGCCTGTTTATGCTGGTTGTCAGAAATCGGCGGGACTACCAGACACCGAGACCGAAAATCCTTCGCCGCCCGAAACGATTTCCCAAGGTGTATCTCATAATGAAATAGATCAAGTTTCTCTGGCGAATTTCAAGGGTGCAAAAGACTATGTGACTTCAGCTACTTGCCAGGAGTGCCACGCCAAACAACATAGCTCTTGGGAATCGACTTACCATCGTACGATGACTCAGGAGGCGACGCCGTCGACCATTCAAGGTAACTTCGACGCCAAGATGATTAAGGTCGGGGGTTACCCATGCATTCCAGGAAGACAGGGTGACAAGTATTTCATGACGGTCGTTCATCCTAGTTGGGACGAACAAGAGATCAAAGCGGGGCGTGATCCGCAAGCGACGCCACTCCCACCTGCCATCTTGTATTCAGTCGATCGCGTGATCGGCTCCCATCATCAACAAGTGTATCTCTCGCGAGGAGAAGATGGTGCATACCATACGCTCCCCATGGTTTGGAACATCAAGGACAAGCGATGGATTACACGCAAAGCGAGCTTCTTAGCGGAGCCGCGCCCCAACTTTTTTCATAAGACAAAGCAGTGGAATAACGGTTGCATATTTTGCCACAACACAGGCCCAGAGCCCGGACTCGAACAGCAGTCGCTCGAAGGAGGTAAGAGTCGATTCGTATGGAATTCCAAAGTCGCTGAACTCGGTATTGCATGCGAAGCTTGTCATGGACCGGGTGGTGGACACACTCGATTGCAACAGGCGATCTCAAAAAACAAGTGGGCTGCACCGGCGGAATCTTTGATCGTCAATCCAAACAAATTATCCAAAGAGGAATCCGTACTGACGTGCGCCCGATGCCACGGAAAGATGATCGCGAAAAAAGAGTTCGATCGTCAATGCCTCATAGAAGGGGACTTCTTTCGACCGGGCGATTGGGATTTCGTATCGAGGTACGACACCCCTACTCGCGATGAAAGTAAAGTGTTTGAGGAAAGCGTCGATGGCAAATACTTCTGGAGCGATGGGACACCGCGTACCACCGCATTGGAGTACCAAGGAACACTTTTATCCCCCTGCTATAAGCAAGGTGAAATGACTTGTTTGTCCTGCCACAGCATGCACAACGCAGCGCCCAACGACCAATTGCGGTTCGGCGAAAACAATGAACGCGCGATCGCGGAACAAAATCGAGCCTGCACTCAATGCCACGTGCAGTTCACTGACGATGCAAGCCGTAGCAAACATACGCATCATGCCACGGACTCGTCAGGGAGTCTTTGTTATAATTGCCATATGCCCTACCAAGCATACTCGTTGCTAAAGCGAGTTCGCAGCCATCGCATTTCGATCCCAACAGCGTCAGCAACCGTCGAATCGGGAATCCCCAACGCTTGCAATCAATGCCACGTCGACAGATCCCTTGAATGGACAAATCAGGTGCTGGGTACTTGGAGAGAAGAAAAATCGTCGACAATCGAAACGCCGAACGTCGGGCTGTCGGCGACCGTAGAACATGTCTTAACCGGAAATGCTCTTCAAAGAGCATTGGCTATCGAGCAACTCGGCGCCGACGAAAACTTTGAACTCGCAGGGGTGGATTGGCGAGCGCGCGTCCTTTTGGAATCTTTCGACGATCCCTACGAAGCCAATCGTTATCTGGCATATCGTGCGTTGCGTAAAATGCCAGGCTATGCGGATTTCGTATTCGATTATATTGCGTCCGAGGCCGACCGCGGAAAGAAAATTCTCGAGGCAAAACAACAATGGCAGGAGCAAGAAAACGTGTCGCAACTTGATCGGCTGCGAGTCTTGCTTGGTGGAAACGCGACTGACGAAATCGACGCATTGTTCAAAACCTTAAAGGACAAGCGTCCGACCGTGGCCATCGAGATCATGGAATGAGTGTGTCGGCGAGTTCCAACGGCGAGTGCCCTGTCCCGATAACACCCTGGTTCTCGTTTTTTAAACTTTTTGATAGACAACTCGAAGCCTCGAACTGGAGTATCATAATTCCCGTGCCATTATCGAACTTTGGCTCAAATCATCGCACCATTGTGGTCGAGACGGATCGATAGTCCGTTGCCTTCCCCGTTTTTAAAAAGACGCATCATGCATCCAATCGCGCTGCTTCATTTCCTTTCGGTCTCCGCAACCGTTTGCGCACTGCTGCTAGGATCACCTAGAGTCCTTGCACAGCCAGACGAATCCAAAGGAATGCCGCTCATTTTTAGCGACGACTTCGAGAAAGGGCGAGACCGTTGGGACACAACCGATGATGCCTCATGGTACCTTCACGAGGAGGATGGAAAAAAGTCGTTTGGATTGAACAAACGTATAAGCGATTATCAACCCAAGGTGCGAAGCCCACATAACATCGCATTGATCAAGGATGTCAAGGTGTCTGACTTCGTGCTCACTTTTCGAGTCCGAAGTACCAAGGACACTGGCAACCATCGCGATTGCTGTGTCTTCTTCTGCCATCAGGATACCGAGCACTTCTATTATGCTCATCTGGGCGCAAAACCAGACCCTGCGAGCGGTCAAATCATGATCGTGAATGGGGAACCTCGCCGCCCATTAACCGACAACAGAGCCGAGGTCGCATGGGATGACAAATGGCATACCGTGAAAGTGACACGAGACAGTGCCGCAGGTACGATTGAAGTGTTCTTCGATAATATGTCAAAGCCACATTTAATTGCGACGGACAAGACCTTTGGTGAAGGGCGAATAGGAATCGGTTCGTTTGATGACATGAACGATTTCGATGATGTTCGCTTGTTTGGCAAAATTCAATTCAAAGAATCACCAACTGCGAAAAAGCCACCCGAACGACCAACGCCAACCTTTGCGGACGTCGCATACGGGACAGACTCCGAGCGTCAGAAGTTCGATTTCTGGAGAGCAAACTCAGAGAAACCAACACCGTTAGTTCTATTGATCCACGGCGGCGGCTGGGTCAATGGCGACAAGTCGAGCTATGGCAATCGTCCGATCAAGACACTGCTCGATGCTGGAATTTCCGTCGCTGCGATCAACTATCGATTTATTGCACAAGCGATGGAGCAGAAAGTGGAGCCGCCGGTTAAGGCGTGCGTGCACGATGCCGCTCGCGCTTTGCAAACCATTCGTTCCAAAGCAAGAGAATGGAATATTGATTCTAATCGTGTTGGTGCAACAGGTGGCTCCGCAGGAGCGTGCACCTCGCTTTGGCTGGCGCTGCACAAGGACCTCGCTGACCCGAGTCATTCCGATCCAATCGCTCGACAGTCCTCGCGATTAAGCTGTGCTGCAGTAACAGGTGCACAGACATCGCTCGACGCTGTGGAGTTGCGACGATGGATTTCAAATTCTGTCTACGGCGGACACGCATTTGGTTTCGCTAAAAAAGGACGAAGTCGAGCGGAAGAGTTTGATCTGCTAATCGAAAACCGAGAGAAGGTTCTGCCATGGATTCGAGAATACTCACCCATCGAGTTGGTCTCAAAAGATGATCCAGCGCTTTTCCTAGAGTATCCCAACCAAAAAACCGAACCGGTTTTCGGCGGTACCGAACCAGACCCGACGCATTCTGCAATTTACGGAATCGAATTCGCCAAACGTTGCCAGGAATCTGGCGTAGAATGCATTGTTTCTTACCCTGGCAAACAGCATTCGGAATTCAAAACATCAGTGGATTTCCTCATCGCCAAGCTTAAAGCGAATTGATGCATAGCCAAGGGGGGACGATTCTAGGGGCAACAATCGCGCCTCTATGAACTCCGGCCTGAAAGCTTCGATAAACTTCAATCATAAGACCACGAAACTCCATCTGTTCGAATAGCCTACGCCTTTGAGAGAAAACGATTTTGGAAAGGTCTGCAGTTGATTCCGAAAAAAACGATGCAAATAGAGAGTCTGCTGGTTTGAGAGCGGAGTCCGAGCCGAGGCGGACCATTGAGGACATTTCAGCCGGAGACACCATCCAGGACTTCCGGTTGTTCCTCGAACTTGGACGCGGAGCATTTGCGAAGGTTTTTTTGGCCCAACAGATCTCGATGCAGCGAATTGTCGCTCTCAAGATCTCTGACCAAGCTAGCGTTGAATCGCCACTCTTGTCGAATTTGGATCATCCCAACATTGTTCGCGTGTATGACGAGAGAAGAGTCGATGGGCTTTCACTGCTGTATATGCAGTACATTCCTGGAAAGAGTCTGCGCCAAGTCATTTACGCGGCGCATTCAAACCAAGACACATCGTGGTCCGGGTCGCGGTACATTAACCACGTTGCCGAAACTCTACTTGCACGAGGTGAAACCCCGCTTCAGTCCGAAAGTAGTATCGCTCAACTCTCTTGGGGGGAAACGGTCGCATGGCTCGGCGCCCGACTAGCGCATGCATTGGAACACGCGCATAACAAGCGATTTTGGCATCGGGATATAAAGCCTGAAAATATACTCATCGCAGCCGACGGACGCCCGATGCTCGCCGATTTCAACTTGAGCTTCGGTGATGGCATTGACATGACTCATCGCCGTGAAGAATTTGGCGGTAGCTGCGCGTATATGTCGCCTGAACACATTGAGGTCTTGCTGAACGATGCAGCATCCGATGCTGTGAACGCTAGTAGCGATGTTTATTCTCTAGCCATTGTGCTGTGGGAACTGCTGACAGGTTGTCGCCCTTTTCCAGATTCATTGGGACTCGACGAAAGCGCGATGCGAGAGCTTTTGCACTCGCGATCAAGAATTCCTCTGCTCTCCGATTTTTACGAATGCCCGAAAGGCTTACACGAAGCCATCCTGCAATGTCTCTCTCCGCGGAAAGTGGATCGCCCTACTGCCAAGCAGTTAACTAGGTCGCTTCAATATTGCACTTTTGCGGAAGTCCATCGATTGCTCCATCCAGATGCGGACAGTCCAATAGCAAAGTGGCAAGCTCGTCCTATCGCATGGCTGATTGTACTTGGGCTAGTTCCAAACACGCTTGTAGCCGTTCTCAATATTTGGGCAAATCACCGGTTGACTATCAAGAACTTTGATTCGACTTTTTTTCAGAACACAGAAGCTCCCATCGTCAATTTGATCGCCTTTCCACTTGGCGTCCTCGTTTCGCTTTGGATTATATGGCCAATCGCGAGTGGCTTGAAAACACTGCGTGTTGCTCGAGGAATATCGGACGTTGAACGAGAAAGAGTCGCCATGCGATGCCTTTCCGCTCCGTACTTATCAGCAGGCAATATCTTGTTTCTGTTTGCCGTTTCTGGACTCGTGTTCCCACTCTGGAATCAGTGGTCCCCACTGAGCAAAGTAACACTTCAAGATGTCTTTGGATTCTTTTTGTCGCAAGTACTACATGGACTCGTCGCAGCAGGTTCTACCTTCGTAATCACAGCTTTCGTAACCCTACGAGCTTTTTATCCTAAGTTTATCAGCCCTGACGAGTCGGCAACCGAACAGCGAGAACTGGATCGATTCGAGAAGCGTTTTTTGGTCATCACCAATATCATGGCAATGATTCCGTTGCTTGCCATTCTTGCCTTGGTCGTCGCCGATCAACTTGACAAAGGTGTTTTTGTGGCACTGGCTATTGCTGGTTTCGCGAGCCATCTGCTTAGCTCGTATTTGACGCCATTAATACGATCGGGCGTTGGTTCGCTCCGTTTTGCATTGGCACCAACCATCACTCTACTCCAACGCGATTCCACCCATCGTCATCCATAGACCTTCAAGCTGGGATGCGTATCAGATAAAGCAAAAAGCCAGCAGACAAGAGTAGCATGGCCAACAGATCGGCCAACGTAAATCGATCGCTCCGGGAATGCCGACGCAGGTATTGAAGTATCGCACCCGTACCACAGCCGAAGCGGCAATAGGCCATCGGTACTCGAAAAGAGGCCGCAATTCCAATTGCGGCGACCAAGACAGTCGGCCAAGCGGCCGATCGCCAAGCGTAGGCATCGAAAGGTTCGATATCCACTAAGCTAAAAGGCAATTGCATCAGTGTGACCAAAAGAACCCATGCAATCAGCGCTGGGCGAATCCAATTCAAGAATCGCACAAGAGTGCGTGGCATGGCCGACTTCATTTTCCAGCGACGTGGAAGCAGCTGTTGAATTGCTCCATGCGGACACAGATGCGAACAATAAATGTTGCTTCTTGAAACGATAGGCAGCACGATCGCTGCGATCGCCAAGAACACTAACCCAATGGCGTTTTGATATGGGATTCCGCTTTGCGCCCACCCCACAATCATCCCCATCGATAACAGGTCGCCATTGATGAAACCAAGATAAACGATCACCACAATCTGAAAGGCAACTCGAACTCGGCTGCTTCCCCTCAACGAGCTCAGGCCGAAGGCCAGCCCAAATGACACGATCGCAATCGTACTGATACTCCGCCCGAGGCCATTCCAGTTCGTAGGTGGACTGGATTGCATGGCAGCCAACTCCGACTCGTGCTTCGCTGCAGCTGCGATCATTCCTCGGGCAACAGCCATGCTAGTCATTGTTGCTCCGGAAACACCTTCGACCTGAGCTTGCTCAAGATCGAGTTGGCTCCATTGCCTCATCGAATACTTTTTGAGCACGTTCGCAAACCACTCGTCTCCCTTTATGTAGCCAACATACGGTTCATTGTCGAAGCTCGATGCGATCGCAACACCGACGATGCTGCCGTCTAACAGGAATGCAATGTGACATTCTGTCGGTCCCTGGTAACCGATGATGTCATCCGCGGCGGGTGTTGTCCGTAAGACCGAGCCACAGACTTGCGACCTCGCGTCGTAGGCGTACCAAAGCGATCGCATAGAATTGTCCTGTTCGATTCGAACGCAATTCGGAAAAAACTGCCGCACGGCTGTTAGCTCAAGCGTTTTCTGGAACTTTCCTAAGACATCGAAAGCTCCCAATCGCTTTTGAATCCCCTGTGCCATGGCAAAGCTAGTGAGGGTTGCGCCCGCGACGCCGTCCACACCCTTTCGTGACGCCGCCTCTGACCAAGACATGCCGACCCAAGACCCGAAAAACGGTTTATGCTTTACGATGAGATTGACGTGATCTCGAGTATCCCCTGTAGACAGCAATTCTATTCCAAGAATTCGGTCGTCACGATTCATCGCAATGAGAAGATTCGAAGGACCTGAGAAGCCTAAAAACGGATCGCTTTCCGGCGCCGTTTGGATTAGGTATCCGAGCGACGTACCATCGGCGGCGAGAACACCTCGGCCGCCGTGGCTCTCGGGCTCTCCCCATTTTGCCGCCTGCGGAAAGAACGCGACAACGCGGCTCCAATCGACCCGAGAAACGGATTGGCTGCGCTCGATGGATCGCAAACGATCATGTTGAAGGTGAATCACCATCAGGATGCAGCCGAGAATCGCGACTCGAACTAGGTGAACACTCCATTGGCGGATTTTTTTCATGACGCTGTATATCGTTGGACAGGCTCCAGCCTAACTCTTGTTGTAGCCCGAACTTGTGCAAACAAGCGGTCAGATTACTTTATGGGGCTGATAGTATTTGGATTGCGTCTGCATGCACGATCCCCCCCGACTTGTCGGTAGACTGGATGACGGAGATCGTGTCTCCAGTTTTGACGTGGAATTCCCCTAGTGAAACGAACGCATTGGCGATCGCAGCTTTTTCCGTCATGTTAATGCGAAATTCCTTCTTTTCAGAGCCGATGTGGACGGTCACCGGTACGTTCTTGCCTCGATTTTCATGCGGCTGGTACGCCAACCGGATCTCCGCTCTCATGTCTTTGTCCGCGATCCACTCGTAGGTGAGCGTCGCCCCAGAGTCTGCGGACGCATAGACATAGTCATACGCAACATACCCCTTCAAACCCGTTCCTGATATCCAATTGCCCTTCGATTTGGCTTGGCGGTTATCAATGACGACGCCAACTAAGGCCGCTGGATCCAGACCTGTAGGTGGTCCGAACGCGCCCGCCAATGGCAAGGCATCGTTTGGAATGGTCGGCGACTCGTTGGTGTTACGACGGAATGCTTTGCCTGGAAGGAGTAGAAGGTTGTCCATTTCAGACCAGTACCGATCGTAGACGGCGGATGGTGGGCAATCGTGATTGATGCAAATCGATGCCGCTTTGCCGACGACTTCCCCCATCATGCCGCATGTCTTCATGACGCGAACCGTACCGAGTGCCTCGTGGGAGACACTGATGCATCGACCGGCCATGAACATGTTTTCAATGTTGCGTGAATAGAAGCAGCGATATGGAATCGGATATCCGTAGTCCCGATCAATACGTCTATCGTGTTCAGCTATGGAAATGAACGGGTTATCGGGGAACTTTTCGGCGTACTGTTTTTTCGGATAGTGCAAATCGATGCTCCAAGTGCTTGGCACGCACCCGTCCGTGAATTCTTTTTTATTGACGATGTCCTCTTGTGTCAGGACAATGTCGCCAAGCAGTTGCCTCGATTCACGCGGTCCCCCGATAAATGCAACCCACGTTAAATAAGCTGTTTTGTGCTTTTCTGCGCCGTCTCGATTTTTCATGGCGTTAAATGCGCCATAAACAGCTCGAAGGTTCCAATCTCGGATCCCTTCCGCATCCCCAATCGCGTCTTTATTGAAACCGCTTTCCCAAAACCACTGACCATGGTGGTCGACGGGATACGGAAAGTCTCGCATGGCTAGATCGAGCGCCCAAGGTGTCAGGGGGAACTCAACGCGTGCGTCACCTTCGTCCCAAGCCCACATGTTGCTCATCCCCATGCGTCCCTGATCTGCCATGGTCCACTCGGCCTCCGCTAGAGCGCCAAGTGTTCCGTGCCCCGTCGCATCGCAAAAAAGCTTGCCTGCAAACTTGATTTGCTCGCTAGTCTTGGTGTCGAACGCGTAGACTGCGGCGATGCGTTTTTGATCCATGTCGACCTGGAAAGCATGGTGGTTCAAGAACAAATCAATGTTGGGCTCAGCGCGCACGAGCGCTTCTTTCTGAGCGTCGCCAAACTCTTCAAACGTACCAGGCGATTTCTTAGCTTTGTCGGCAAACTCCTCAACGATTTCTCCGATGCGAGGGTATTTGCCTCGCCGAATAAGCCCCATCGCCCAGACGCGGACTTCGCTGGATCCATTGCCTCCAAGGACTGGACGGTCCTGGATCAACGCTACTTTGCAGCCCATGCGTGCCGCTGAAATAGCAGCACCCATACCCGAGTAACCACCCCCAACGATGACCAAGTCATATCCAGCTTTCAGCATCGGTTCCGCCTTGCGGCCAAGCATCCTTCGGCGCCATCCCGGAAGGATATCATTGCCGTCCGGTGGCGGTGTAGCCCCCTTGGTGAAGACGATCGCATCGCAACGGCCGTCGAAGCCTGTGAGGTCATGCAGAGCAATTTTCACCGTTTTGGTCTTGATCTCAATGGAACCACCATCTTGCCAATTCCATTCGGCACCGGTTGTGCCAAAAGCCTCCTTCAATGGCACGTCTTCAACCAGTACTTGAAATCTACCTGGTTGTCCTGGTGCGTTCCAACGTGCGACCCAATCCTTGGTTCTGACGAACACACGGTAGGTTCCCGTTTCTGGAAACGTTGCAAGCGTCGTCGCATCGGCAACTGACTTGCCAAGTCCATGTGCCAAAAGGTAGGGCGAACCCATTTGGCGAATAAACTGAGTATCCAGTGACCAGCCGCCGTGTTGTTCAAAGCTCTCTGCTTCGAGCAAAACACTCGTGTCTGTTTCCTGTCCAAAACTCACGTATGTTTGGCAGAGTGATCCAACCAAGCAAAAAAACCAAGTCAATAACTGTTTCATTTTTAGAACGGATGGAGGTTCAAAGGATGGAGCTAGGTAACACTGTCGATCATCAAGCGATAATATCATGGACGACATGACCGTGAACGTCTGTTAGTCGGAAGTCTCGGCCAGCATGTTTAAAGGTTAATTTCTTGTGATCTAGTCCTAATTGGTGAAGCAGGGTAGCGTGCAAGTCGTGCATGTGAACTCGCCCATCGATTCCAGCGAATCCGAGTTCGTCCGTCTCACCGTGTGCAAAACCTGCTTTAATGCCGCCACCTGCCAGCCATACCGTAAAGCCACCTGGGTTGTGATCGCGTCCGGTTCCTTTACCCTCAGAATACGGTGTACGTCCAAACTCGCCACCCCACCAAACGATCGTGTCCTCGAGCAGCCCACGCTGCTTCAAATCCATTAACAAGCCAGCGATGGGTCGGTCCACCGCTTTTGCATGCTCGGCATGTTTGGGTAAATCCGAGTGCTGATCCCAATTGCCAGTGTCGCCGCCGTAATTCACTTCGATGAAACGAACACCCGCCTCGCACAATCGTCTGGCTAGCAAACACTTTTGGCCGTAGTCCTTAGTGGCAGGATCGTCTATTCCATACATATTCAAAGTCGCTTTGGATTCTGTGGACAAGTCCAACACGTCGGGCGCCAGCCGCTGCATTTTCCATGCTAACTCGTAAGACTCGAGTGCCGCCTCCAATTCCGCTTCATGAATCGAACGCCTATTGAGTTGGTTTCGATTGAGTCGTTGTAGCAAGTCAACCTGTTTCGCAACTGCCGATATTGAGAGGTCATTGCGAGACAAGTTATCGATCGTGAATTGTTCCGTATTCGTTGACACCATTCGCGTTCCTTGGAATTTCGGTGGTAAGAAGGCAGCACCGTAATTGCGAGGTCCTCCCGGCGCTTTGGGGGTGATCGAAACGAACCCAGGCAAATTCTCGTTCTCCGATCCCAAGCCGTAGTTCACCCAAGAACCCATCGAGGGACGAGTCATATTGGTCGAACCACAATGAAGAAACAGTGTGGCAGGTCCATGTGCGACTCCCTCAGTATGCATGCCGTGCAACAAACACAAATCATCGATATGCTCCGCCATTCCAGGAAACAAGTCGGACACCCAACGTCCTGATTGTCCGTACGGTTTGAATTTCCAAGGCGACGCCATCAGTTTCTGCTCAGTCGCCTTGCCTGTTTTCGCTAGTTGGCGAGCATCATTGAATGTTAACAGTTCGCCGTGCCGCTTCGCAAGCGCGGGTTTGTAGTCGAAGGAATCTACTTGGCTCACTCCCCCGAACATGAAAAGAAAAATGATTCGTTTGGCTTTGGGTGTATGATGCGTTCCGACCAACCCGCTCGATGGCATGGCGGAATGTACTCGTCCCAAAAGCGCATTGGCAGCCAAGCCGCCAAAGCCACATGCCGATTGACGCAACATCGAACGCCGACTGAATGAATTCTCAAACATAATCTTCCGCCTATTCAAGGTACCGGAAATCGATGGACGCAAATAGCGAATGCGTCAACGTCTCCAATTGATCAGGAAATTGCAAATCCTGCTTCGATTCGAAAAACGCAAGACAAGTTCTCAGCTCGTCGATGCTAGGCGCACGCTGAAAACAGATTTGAAATGCGGCTTCAATCCATGTGGCTGGATCCGTGTCTTCGCATTCCGATCGTAATCTCGCGGCCATCGCCTTGGCTCTTGCTCGAACCCAATCGCTATTCATGAGCACAAGCGCTTGCGTGGCTACCGTACTGCGAGGACGTTGCCCTACGGACATGCTTGGACTGGGGAAGTCGAATGTGTCCAAAAGCTCCGGCAATGCATTGCGAAACAGAGGATGGTATATGCTGCGTCGCGTAGACGAATGCTTGTAGTTCGTATCCGACTTGGTTTCGGCTCGCACAAGGGGTCCCCCCATGGCCAAATCCAATTCTCCGCTGGCATATAACATGGAGTCTCGAAGTTCTTCGGCTGTTAATCGGCGTTGATTGCCGCGTGAGTAGTACCGATTGTCCGGATCCAACTGAAATCCAAAGCTGTTCGTAGCCGCAACCTTTCTGCGATAGGCATCCGATTGGACGATCAAGCGAATGAGGTGTTTGGTCGACCAATTGTTTTGGATCAACTCCGTTGCCAGCCAATCCAATAATTCCGGATGGGATGGGACCGAACCCGTGGTGCCGAAATTGCTGACCGATTCGACCAATCCCTGGCCCAGCATCCATGACCAGACTCGATTCGCATAAACACGAGCTGTCAAAGGATTGTCGGGCGACAAAATCCACTTGGCCAGCTCAAGTCGTCCACTTGCTCCAGCCGGTATTTCGTCGAATGGCTGTATTGAAATGGCGGAGAGGAACCCGCGAGGGACGACGTCGCCCAAATTGTGAACATCCCCTCGAACATGAATTGGGATATCTTTCGGAAGAGATTCCTCAACGATAGTCAAATACTTGGGTCTCAGATCCACTTGAGCCTGAAGTTGTTTTTGGTCCGCCTCCAGTTGCTTAACTTCTTCGGCTAGTAGCGCCGTCTCTTTTTGTTCTTCTGCATCAAGCGAATTGCTGTCTCCTTTCTTCTTTGGTTTGGCCACCATTTCTTTTTTCTTGGTCGCCAAGTTTTTTGTGACGGATTGCAATTGCGATTCCAAATCCCCAAATCGCTTCTCTTCATTCATCGGCAACGGCAGCGGCTGATCGATCCAATTGGAAACATTTGCGTGCCGAAGCGCAACGGCCGATTTGAGGATGCCGGCCATTGCATAATAGTCTCGTGTCGAAATCGGATCGAACTTGTGGTCATGACAACGAGCGCACCCAATCGTCTGTCCAAGAAACGCTTGGCCGATGACGTCTAATTGTTCATCGACGTAATCCATCTCCAATTGCTGCTTATCCTGCTTCTCAAAATTAGTATCCCCAATGGCCATAAAAGTGGTCGCGACCAGCTGTAGATAACGCTCATTCGGATCGTCGTTTTTCAGGAGGTCACCTGCAATTTGTTCGCAAATCATCTGATCAAACGATCGGTCTTGGCTAAACGCTTTGATCAAGTAGTCTCGGTACCTCCAGGCCTCTTTGAATACGAGTCCACGAAGGGTGACCGACTCAGCGTAGCGAACAACGTCCATCCAGCGCCGAGCAATCGATTCTCCGTATTGAGGTGACGACAGCAGATGTTCTACCAAATTTCGATAGTCGTTTTCAAAATCCGAGGAGGCCAACATAGCTTGAATTGCCTCTGAGCTTGGCGGCAATCCCGTCAAATCCAAGTAAAGTCTTCGTACTTGGTCGCGACGTTCTGCTGGCGGCGCAGCGAGAAGCTCTACCTCACTCAACTTTTGATTAACGAATCCATCCACAGATGAGAGGGCGGCGCTCACCTTTACCGAAAGTGGTTTGTATGACCAGTAATCGCTTGCCGCTTCCTGAGGCGAATTTCTTGCCGACCTATCCGATCGTCTTCCCTCGCCTCGCGGATCATGAGCACCTGCGTTAACCCAGGCTTCGAAGACCTTGACCACTTCGGCAGGCAGTTTCTTATCGGGGGGCATTTGCAATTTCGTTTCGTCGTAACGAATCGCTTTGATCAATAAACTCTCATCTGAACGGCCGGGCACAATCGCAGTTCCTGAATCACCACCCTTCTCCCAACCATATTGAGAATCCAGTACCAAGCCGCCATTCGATTCGGTGTCACTCGAATGGCACTTCAAGCAATACTGAGTGAGTGCAGGTCGAACCCATTTTTCGAATTGGTTTTGATTTTCAACTTCACGGAGAGCCGCCGACTGTCCCCAGAGCTTGGTAGGACCGATAAGACAAAGAGCGACCAACAGTATGGAAATGGCAAAACGGCCCAGTGCGCGGGACATCGAATCCATGGAGAACTCGCTTCTTAGAACTTCCATGGACCACATCATTTGGTAGTGACTTTAAAATCGTGGGTCGAGTTTTTTGCAGGCAAGTCGATCTTCTCAACATGCTGGGCCTTGCTCAACGGCTTGCCCTGAATCGATTCGCCGAAGGCGACGCCATCGAACGGCGAAATCGTGACGGTATACTTCCCCCCTACAACTCCTTGGTCTGACGGCAATGCGTATTTCCCCAGCTTGATTTGTGCCATCGAGCCGGGACCAGTATTGCCTGCCAAATGGTCCGGTTCAAAGTTGATCTCTCCCGCAGGTACTGGTTTGCCGTCCGGCAAGGTGATCGAACCGCTTAGCTTGTATCTTACAGGTCCATCCTGGTCGCCGCAGCCCGACAGCAATGCTACAAAGGCACTTAGCGATATCAACGCAATAGTGTTAGCAAGACGATTTGAATTTCTGTTCATTACGTAGATTTTCTAAGAGTAAATCGGACAAGTCCATGACAAAGAGATGCGGCGTCATCGGTGTTTGAATTGAGATTGGTATTGTTGTGGCCGATCGATCGAGAGCAAATTGCCTCGACCGTGCGCCAGTCTGCAGCCAATAAAATACTATTCAAGAGAGCCGACGATTGGCAATCCATCGCTTCGATTTGCCATTTGTCGATAGGTCGTGATGTCAATGTTTTGGCTGACAAACTGTACCGACCCATCGCACAAGCCAAAGTGGCATCCGCCAGTATGCCGACTACCGAAGAGTCGGCTCACGAAATTAAAACAATCTGCAATGCCTATCCCACAATCTCTTTGCGCGTTGATTTGCAGAACTGCCGCTGAGAAAGTAAGAGGAACTGCGAAGGTACTGTCTGCCTTCAATGAGGATGCCCAGCCGGCATGAAAACCATCTGTACGCATGTTCGGCGTTGGCATATAACGACTTTCACCTACAAGAAAGACATTGGTTGTACCGTCGGTAATATCACCCATGCGAGTTCTTGAATTTGCATAGATTACGCCGCTTTTGAAGAAAACTCGCTGAGCCAACTGAGTTGAACAGGGCGGGGCACCAACACCCGTTGGCGGGCCTCCCCCCTGGACCCCTAGATAGTTGCTATTGTTGATCGCAGACTGCGAGTTCGGATCGGATGGGCATTGGTATTTCGCCATGTTCAATCGGAACAAGGCAGCATTTGGAGCGTCACCCGCAATGTTCGATGAACCGGTAAATCTCCTATTAAAGTCAAACTGGTTGTACAGGTTCGTTTCCTCAAGAAACGGCAAGATCAGAACCGTCCACGGAGCTTGTGTTCGATCCAAACCGGTCGTGCAAAAATTTGAATCGGTTAGGTTCGCTTGAGCTGCTGGGGTGTAGCTGACAATTCCGCCTGCAGCAAAACTCTTAAATGCGCTCTCGTAGTTGTGGCAAGCCAATGCAATCTGCTTAACATTATTGGAACACTGCATTCTGCGCGCGGCTTCTCGTGCAGCCTGAACGGCTGGTAACAGCAGTCCAACCAAAATGCCAATGATAGCAATCACAACCAGTAACTCGACCAGAGTAAAGCCGCGCTGTTTTCCCATTACCTTTGCTCCCCGATAAAATAAATGCTTCCCTTAGATCCAACGGCGACGCCAGCAATGGCACACCTTATCGCACTAAAGAGCCCTAAAGGCAAGGATCGGACATCAATTTGTGCGAAAAGTGAAAATTTGTCTTCATGGATGTCCAAAAGGACCTGCTTCTGCTCTATCGAACTAGATCCTAGGGCCCTGGGTTTCCCTGACACCAGGGTTGCAATAGGCGGCCATAACAATTCCTCGGACCATTCTCAGGACACGACCCAATGACTGATCCCGCGTCAACCAATCAGAACTGCCGAATCGAAGAGTTCGTACGATTGTTGGGGGAGAACCAACAGCGCATTTTCGTTTATCTGATGAGCATGATGCACGATCGAGCAGCCGTAGAAGACGTACAACAAGAGACCAATCTAGTCCTTTGGCGGGAGTTTGGGTCGTATGAACCCAATAGCAATTTTGCAGCATGGTCTTGTCGTGTGGCTTTCAATCAAATGCGGGCTTGGCGGAAGAAGCAGCAGCGAGATCGGCTTGTATTCTCGGATTCATTTTTGGAAGCGTTGTCGGCCGAACTCGATTCCCAGGCCGGTTCGTTCGATAGTCGCTTGAGCGCCTTGGATAAATGTTTGGAACGATTGCCGACGCACCACCGTGAATTGATTCGATACCGGTACAGCTTCGGTCATGCCATTGACGAGATTGCTGATCGAATGAACCGAGGCCCTGACGCGGTCTATCGACTGCTGAGCAGAGTTCGTTGCAGCCTATCGGAGTGCATACGGGGATCGCTCGAACGAGAGGGTTTGACATGAGTGACTCAGTATCTCGGCAAGAATTCCAAGAGCTAGCAGACGCTTGGATCGATGGTCGAGCAACGGAGGAGCAGGCTCGTCGTTTGGAACAAATGGCAAGCTCATCGCCCACGCTCATGCGTCGCTTTGTAGAACTCAGTTTGCTCAACGCTACGCTGATGCGTGTTGCAGACGTATCGCCGATATCGTCGAACTCGCCAACGACTCGCGAGGAATTTAGCCAACGCAGTAGGTTCCACGTTTGGTTTTCTTCATCGAAAATGGCTTTGGCTTCTAGTGCTGCAATCCTGATTGCGTTTACCGTGACTTACGTATCCTGGAGGTCAGCTGCCGTAAAAAATACTTTTGCAAGCCTTGATTCCATCGATGGAACTCGCTGGGTATCTACTTCTGTTCCGACCGATAATGGCTCGCAGATCGGAAAAGGCAGTTTGAAGCTAGCAGCTGGCCTGGTCACGATCAGATTCGACGTGGGAGCCGTAGTGGAACTTGAGGGTCCGGCTGATTTTCAAATCGTCAGCCCTACTAGGTGTCGACTGAACTCGGGCAAACTTGTTGCAACCGTTCGCAATAGTTTCAAAGGTTTCGTTGTCGAAACGCCGAACGCTATCCTCACAGACAAAGGGACAAGTTTTTGTGTGAGCGTGCAAGAGGATGGCGCATCCAATATGCAGGTACTTGAGGGACGTGTGGATGTTGAGAACAGAACGACCGGTTCCGAAAAGATAGTATTGGGCAATAGCAGTGTTCGATTGACTCGAGGCAGTATTTTGGATTCGTTCGACGTTGAGCAAGGAGTGATGGAGAATACCGCAAGCCCTGAGAAAGAAACCAAGGTTATTCACCTTTCAACTTCGGTTGGGGAAGGAGCAGACTGGTGGGTTCAACGCAACGATTTAAGACCTGGCTCCGAGTCGCAGTATGCCGCCCCGATCCTGCTAGTGAAATGGTCGATTGACGGATACGAGGGCTACGATCGAAAGGCGTATCTACGGTTCGATATGTCCGGAATCTCGAGAGATAACTTGACAGGTGCCTCGCTAAACTTGAATGTAATTCCGAGCGGATTGGGATTTGCATCGATGGCGATTCATTCCACATTTGCCATCTACGGAGTCACTGATGATGAGTTAGACAGTGTGCCAATGGACACAACATGGGAAGAAGCTCCTGCAAGTATACTGTCCGGAGGTTCAGTCAACTTGAGTTCAGCCAAATTGCTTGGGAAGTTAAGCGTTCCGCAAGGAGTTCAGGAAGGCACGTTCTCGATTCAAAGCGACGAGCTGGTAGACTACTTAAAGAACGATCCAAATCGGATTATGACCATGGTTGTTGTCTGCGAGACGCAATCGATTGCAGCTTCCTCGATTGTGTTTGGCTTTGCGGGAAGCAACAACAGTAAACACTCCCCCCCGACGCTTCGCTTAGAATATGAAAAGTGATGTCTAGGGAGCGGCATCTAGTTTGCTAAGTGATGATATGGTCGTACTGTCCATCTTATCCAAGATACGATACAGGCTTCGGCGGGCGATGCCAAGCTCTCTAGCAGCTTTCGCCTTGTTGCCGTGATTTCTGCGAAGAACCTCCGCAATATGCATATGAGAAAGGGATTCTAGAGGAATGGAATCGCCGATCGAATTTGGCCTGATGGTGGCTTCGAGGCATGCCGATTTCGCGAATGTACGAATTTCCTGCGGTAAGTTCTCCAAAGTAATCATTGAGTCGTCGGCCAGTATTTTCGCTCGATCCAACGCATTGATCAATTGTCGAACATTCCCGGGCCATGTACTGCTTTCCAACAAGTCAAGGACGCCTGCATCCAGTTTCCAACCATCGCCTAAAAAGTGTTGGATCAACAAAGGGATGTCACCTGGTCGCTCCCGAAGTGGCGGAATCGTAATCGATAGAACATTCACTCGATAATATAGGTCTTCTCGAAAGCGGCCAGCCGCTACATCCTTCGCCAAGTCACGGTTCGTGGCAGCGATCAGTCGCACTTTGACGCGTCGTTCTTTTACGGAGCCAATTCGTCGCATGGAACCGTCCTCGAGGACACGCAAAAGCTTTGCTTGGAGTCCGCCCGCCAGTTCCCCAAACTCATCGATAAAGAGTGTTCCGCCATCGGCGATCTCAAACAATCCCGGCTTGGCTTCCGCTGCACCAGTGAACGCACCCTTTTCGTGGCCGAACAACTCGCTTTCCAACAGCGACTCCGGCAGCGCTGCGCAATTGATGACCACCAGCGATCGACTCGCCAATGCACTCTGTTCGTGAATCGCCCGTGCTACAAGCTCTTTGCCTGTGCCGCTTTCACCCAGGATGAGAACGGGTTTGTCGCATGGTGCGATGCGTCCGATCAACCGCTTGATTTCGCAAATGCCTGCCGACGCGCCAATGATCGGTTTGGTCGAGTTTGTTTGTGCTAGCTGGCGCTTGAGGTGCTTGTTCTCTCTTTCGATCTTTCCTGTTTTCGCAGCCCGTCGAATAAGCGTGTCTAAGTCATCGAGTCCAAATGGCTTCGAAAGATAGTCGACGGCCCCCAATTTCATGGCCTCTACTGCCGAGGCAATGCTTCCTCCCCCGGTCAACATGATAATGCGCAGCTCATCATCTTCGTCATGAAGTCGCTTGAGCAGCTCCATCCCATTCATGCCAGGCATGTTTTGATCGATTACCGCGACATGGAAATGCTGTGACCTCTGAACCGCAATTGCCTGCTCAGAGTTAGCCGCTGCTGAAACGCGGTATCCTTGCCTCTGAAAGAAACGGCAAGCAGGCTCCAAAAAATCTGGTTCATCGTCGACCAACAGGAGGTCAATTGATTCTGAAAGGGGAGCGACTGGCATAATCTAAGCATTGACGCTAAAAGCGATAGTTTTGCAAGGAAGGGAAATTACACGGTTTAAGCGTGCCTACACCAAACTTTATGGGGAAACGCAAACGGGATGCCGTCCTTGGGGATCGAGGGATTTTCACTAAAAACCGGTTCGGATCTCATTCTACCACTTTTATGCGCAACCTTTTGACACACTTTTCATTAACGAGCACGCTTGAGCAAGTGAGCTCGCCCACTTTCCTTTGTTTCACGTTCTGGAGCGACAATTCGTCACAGCGAGGAGTCTGCCAGTCCGAAGATGCTCGCCTCGCACACTCCTGCCTCGCTTTGGCCGTGGCTCACTTTCATGTGTCCGAGGGTTGCAAGTCGTTCAGAACGGCGATTCTGCAGTTTGGCACAGCCATTGCTTTAGGATGCTTTGCCACATGGACTGTGGCACTTGGTTTGGCTTCGAACCAAGAATGCAAAGATGACGATAAACAGTAAAAGACGGCGAAAAAATGAGTGACGTTTCCGTAGCTTCCTCGAACGCAATCCAAACTCGGCAAGCTACCTCGACATCGCAAGCTGCAATGATGGAGTCGTTCAGCTACAACGATGGGATAGTTCGCATGTTTGTTACTGCCACTCTAGTATGGGGGCTTGTCGCGACATTGGCAGGCGTGCTGGTCGCATTGTTACTCGTTTTGCCTTCGCTTTTTAGCGGATTGAATCCTAGCTTTTCGGCCCTTCTGTCATTTGGCAGGCTTCGACCGGTTCACACCAACGCTGCGATCTTTGCTTTCGCTGGCAATGGCATTTTCGCTGCGATTTACTACAGCACACAGCGATTGTGTAAGTGCAGGATGTGGAGTGATGCTTTGGGGCTGCTCCATTTTTGGGGTTGGCAGGCGATCATCGTTGCCGCTGCGATCACTTTGCCGTTGGGCATCACTCAGGGGAAAGAGTATGCGGAATTGGAGTGGCCGATCGACCTTGCAATCGCCGTGGTTTGGCTCGGTTTCTTTGGCGGCAATTTCTTTATGACGCTCTGGAATCGACGTGAGCGTCATATGTACGTTGCGCTATGGTTCTACATTGCGACAATTGTGACGGTCTCAGTGCTACACGTTTTCAACAACCTGGTAGTACCTGTTGGGTTTGGCAAAGGCTATTCTGTTTACGCGGGTGTTCAGGATGCTCTGATGCAATGGTGGTATGGTCACAACGCAGTCGCTTTCTTTTTAACCACACCCTTCTTGGGCTTGATGTACTATTTCCTTCCAAAGGCCGCAGAGAGACCGGTATTTAGTTACAAGCTCAGTATCATTCACTTTTGGTCCTTGGTCTTCCTGTACATCTGGGCTGGTCCGCACCATCTCCATTACACCGCGCTCCCCGAATGGGCAAGTACGTTTGGGATGCTGTTCAGCGTGATGTTGTGGATGCCTTCGTGGGGCGGGATGATCAATGGATTACTGACCTTACGCGGCGCTTGGAGCAAGGTCACTTCGGATCCTGTGCTGAAGTTTTTTGTTGTCGGTATTACGTTTTATGGAATGTCCACCTTCGAGGGTCCATTGCTTTCCGTGAAAAGCGTCAATGCGCTTTCTCATTACACCGACTGGACAATTGCACACGTGCACTCAGGAGCGTTGGGCTGGAACGGATTCATGACCTTTGGGATGATTTATTGGCTCTTGCCGAGGTTGTACCAAACCAAGCTTTGGAGCAAATCGATGGCGGAGTGGCACTTTTGGTTGGGTACGATTGGAATTCTGCTCTACATTGTGCCCATCTACGCGGCCGGGATCACACAGGGGCTAATGTGGCGGGCTATGGACGATCTTGGACGCATGCAATATCCCAACTTTGTCGAGACGGTGCAATCCATTGTTCCGTTTTGGTGGGCCCGTGTCTTTGCGGGTGGCCTCTACGTTGTTGGGGTTACGATGCTCGCAGTCAATGCGACGATGACTTGGCTGAATCGACCTAGCAAGTACGATGTGCCCGTTTTCACCGCACCTCGATTGCAGCGAGGGTATCAGGATGCTCCAATTCCCAAGAGCATTTTGGACGGCGCACCGGTACTCGATGCCGCCGCCGCAATCGATCGTGTTTCCAAGATGGACTGGCACCGAAGATGGGAACGCTTGCCGCTGTTATTCACCGTATTGACGACACTCGCTGTTATTGTCGCAAGCTTGTTTGAAATCATCCCAACATTCTTGATCCGAAGCAATGTGCCGACGATTGCAAGCGTGAAGCCCTACACACCGCTGGAATTAGCGGGTCGAGATATCTATGTAAGCGAAGGTTGTTACAACTGCCATTCTCAAATGATTCGACCGATGATCGCCGAAACACAACGTTACGGCGAGTACAGCAAAGCGGGCGAATTCATTTATGACCGGCCGTTTCAGTGGGGCTCGCGTAGAATCGGCCCCGATCTTGCAAGAGAAGGAGGCAGGCAAAGCAGTTTCTGGCATTGGGAGCATTTCAACAATCCCGAACAACGTTCCCCGGGATCGGTGATGCCGAGCTACCGTCACTTGCTCGAGGAACGATTGAATTTTGGCGAGATTCAAAAGCGGATTCATGCCGTTCACTTTCTAGGTGCACCCTACGAATTAGAACTTACCGATGCCGAAGCAATTGCACACAAGCAAGCGGACGCTGTCGCAGCAGAAATTATTGCACAGGGGGGAACCGTAGCCTTTGAAGGCAAATTGATCAAGGACTCAACTGCCATTGCGTTGATCGCATACTTGCAACGACTTGGTAAAGACCTTTATCGGGTCGAAACGCCAGCAGCGCCACCCGCGGATCAAACACCAGCCACTCCAACTCCAACTCCAACTCCAACTCCAAATCCAAATCCACTGTAAGTGCACGCCAATGCTTTGACCAACTTAGATTTTTGTGTAGCGAAACTCGCCAAGAGTTTCGGAATGTGGCAATGGTCGAAAGTTTTGACGACTTTCGTTTCGAGACAAAATCATCAACCCCATTTTCTAATCTGGGCAGAGCACTAGCTGCCTGTACTGAGATGATCGATACACACGTGAAAGTCATGAAATGTTAAAAGACCTAGTTTCCAAGCTAGACTACTCCAACTTCGAGGAGATTGCTTTGGTGATTTTCGGAATGTGTTTTATTGCGATCGTTTGGGGTGCATTGCGATTGAATAGAGATGCGACCGACCGATTCAGCAATATTCCGATCGAAGATTCTGTAGTGGATCCTTGGCAAGGAGCAAAGAAGTGAGTGCGCATTCAACAAGCAACGAACCATCGTTGGGACACAGTTACGACGGCATCCAAGAGTACGACAACCCTTTGCCTGGTTGGTGGAAGTGGAGCTTTTGGGCAAGCATTGTCTTTTGTCCGTTTTACTTGCTGTATTTCCACTCCGGCGCACCAGGAAGGTCGGTCGACGAGCAGTATGAGGCAAGCGCGTCGGAGAACACTCGCAAGCAGTATGCAGAGATAGGTGATTTGGCGAGCGACCAACCTACCATGGTAAAGTTCTTGAAAGACCCGAAGTGGGTGGGAGTTGGTCAATCGATATTCAAAGCGAACTGCGTATCGTGCCACGGAGCGGACGGTGGCGGAAACGTCGGCCCCAACCTTTGCGATGAGAGTTTTAAGCACATCAAAGCACTTCCGGACATTCTGAAAGTGATCAACGAAGGGGTTGCCGGTGGGGCCATGCCGGCCTGGGGCAAGCGATTTTCACACAAGAACGATGCGGTGCTAGTTTCGGTGTACGTCGCAAGTTTGCGCGGGAACAAGCCCGCAGTCGCAAAAGCCCCCGACGGTAGCCCTATTCCCGCTTGGCCGAGCGAATAAACGATGAATACGCCGAAACCATTGCACGTGATATCCGACCGGGGCGCGCAGCGATCGCCTTGTGCGGCCAATTGCGGTAACTGCTCTGCGGAAGTCCATCGTAGCGATGCAGACGATCGTTCCGATTCGCTGCTTTCGCCCGCGGAAAAGGTGCTACCAACGTTGCATAGCGATGGGAGTCGCATTTGGATAATTCCCTCGCTAGCAAGAGGCATTTTGTGGAAACGGAGGCGTTGGCTAGCCTATGGATTGATTGCGTTTTTCGTCACACTCCCACACTTGAGAATCGGCGGAAAACCCTATATTTTGTTGGACATCGCAAGTCGGCAGTTCACGTTTCTTGGCCATACCTTCTATCCGACCGATACACCTCTTGTTGCCTGTTTGATGTTAATGGCCTTCTTTTCGGTAATGCTGGTAACAGCGTTGGCTGGGCGAGTCTGGTGTGGCTGGGGCTGCCCGCAAACTGTCTACTTGGAGTTCTTGTTTCGTCCGATCGATCGCTTTTTCGCAAATACCGTCGGTCGTGGTGGTCGCTCAAGAAAGACGCTTCAACCGCTTGCAATGGTTGGGAAATTCGTAGTGTATCTCGTTTGTTGTCTCTTTCTAGCGCACACCTTTCTTAGTTATTTTGTTAGCACGGATACACTTGCGAGGTGGATGCAATCCTCTCCGCTAAAACATCCCACTGCATTCTTAGTCATGGGGGGAGCAACAGTCGGCTTAATGTTCAACTTCCTCTATTTTAGGGAACAGTTCTGCATGATCGCCTGCCCATACGGTCGATTTCAGTCGGTCATGCTGGATCGGACATCGTACATCGTTGCTTACGATGGAAACCGAGGCGAGCCCAGAAAGAGAGGGAAGCGAGCAAGCCCGAACGAATCCGCGGATAGCGAATCGAAAGGCGAAGTGCTAACACTGGATTCTGTTGCGGTCCAAAGTGCAGGGGATTGCGTGGATTGTGGTCGGTGTACCGCAGTGTGCCCGACAGGAATCGACATTCGCAATGGACTGCAAATGGAGTGCATCCACTGTACCCAGTGCATCGACGCTTGCAATCAAGTCATGCAGACGATCGGTAAGCCGTTGGGGCTTATTCGTTACTCAACGCAGGATGAATTGGCTGGCAAGAAATCGAGCATCCTTCGCCCCAGAACCATCATCTACCCGACTATCATTTTGATTGCCGCTGGATTGTTCCTGGCCGCATTGTCAACTAAATTTTCGTTCGATTGCCGAGTTATGGGCGCGCCTGGCGCACCGTTCACGGTCGGTGCGGATCGACAAGTGCAAAACAATTTTCTGGTCCGGTTGGTGAATCGCAGTCAGATCGAACAAGTCTATTCGGTCAGCGTTGACGATGTGGGCGTGGCCGCAAAATGGAGCAGCGGTGACTCCGTGCGTCTCGCGCCGGAACAATCCTTGTTGCTGCCACTGGATGTTCACTTTCCACTGCAGAAGACGACTGGAAAAGGTTACACAGATACCAGATTGATCATCCAGGATAGCAGCAGAACCACGCGAGCAATCCCGTTGCGGTTAACGGGTCCAAGATGAGTACCAAGCGTTCACGTCACGGGTCGTTGCGCGCTTCATTCGCAATCCAAAAAATAACAAACGCTCACGAATAAACATGACCAAATTACTTGCAAACACCACGCCTTCGATAGTGCAACTCCGCAAACGCGAGAGGTCGTCGAGGCGCTTTTGGGTTTGTCTCATCTGCAGTTTCTTCGCAATCGACTTCACTGTCGCCGCGATCGCGATTACCATGGCAACCGTTGACCCATCTTTTCGTTCGATTCCAGGCTATGGCGAACGCGCGGTTGCGTGGGATATACGACAACAAAGAAAGCTTTCGTCGCAGAAACTGAGATGGAAAGTTGAATTGCGACGTGTCGAGCCTAGTCGTGATGCAATCGAAATCACGGTACTAGATTCAGCGAATGAACCGGTTGTTGGCTGCAAGGGCGCCGTACGCGTATTTCACTTTACGCGAGTTGCCGATCAGCATAGAAGCGATCTCAATGAGATCAGCCCGGGCGTCTACCGAGCTGCGATCGACGTAACGAAATCAGGAAACTGGCAAATGGATTTGGAGATCCATGCGGACGGTGATAGGCACTATTGGGCGGACCAAACACTCAACTGGTTAGAACCGTCGGCACAACGAAGCGGAACAAACCAATGATCGCAGCCGAACTACTTGCAGCGACGTTATTCTCTTCGTTGGTCGGCTCGATGCACTGCGTTGGAATGTGCACCCCCTTTGCAATTCTGGCAATGGGTTCACCGACAGGACCGAAGCGAGATCGAACCATGCGCATCACGGCGTATCACCTGGGTCGCCTCGCCACTTATTGGAGCATGGGAATCGGTGTGGCAATATTAAGTTCGTCCATTCAACTTTTCGCGGGTGGGAATCGTGGGTTAGTACTCGTTGGATGGTTTGTAGGAATTGCGATGATTGCCAATGGAGTGATTCGGATGATCGCGACCTTCTCTTGGCAGATGCCTGTGAATCATTCGAGATGGTCGAAAGCCTGGTCATCTGCGATCGTGCGACTGCGTCGGTCGTACCGCAGTGGTCCTGTTTGGGTAGGTTCGTTTCTTTGGGGACTGACCAGCACACTGCTTCCATGTGGTTGGCTATACTTGTTTGTACTCGCTGCAGCCGCAGCGCCGAATGCCACCATGTCGATTGCCATGATGACCGCGTTCTGGGTTGGAACGTTGCCACTGTTATCGGTGGCTGCTTGGGGATGGTCGTCGGCAAGTCCCAGATGGCAAGAGATTGCACAGCCGTTTGCGGCAGGCTGCATCATCAGTTTTGGAATATTCATATTGGTACAACGCAGTGTGGTCGATTTGGAGCCACTCCGCGATGGTACCGCGGCTGTGCGAGGGCTGAGTTCCGAGCCTTCGCTGGATTTAGTGCGAAGAGCCAATGAGACCATTCTCCCATGTTGCCGAGGGGAAAATGCTGAAATCCCATGACGTGCCCAGGAGGGCGAGACGCGAGACGAGTCTCTGCTCGCACTGTGGACTTCCCACGAAAACTCGTGAAGACAATAAAAATGTCTTTTGTTGCAGTGGATGTATGGGTGCCTACGCGTTCATTCACGAACTCGGATTGGAAAGTTATTACGACTTGCGATTGGCAGGGACACAAACCAATGGTCTCGTTGGGGACGTTGAAACTGGGGACGTTCGCAAGTCAAATTTTGAGATCCTTGAGGATTTGCAATCAGCGGGCGTCACGGTTCACAACCTGTCGGACGGGAACTGCTCAGTTCGGTTAGCAGTCGATGGAATTCATTGTGCGGCTTGCACTTGGTTGATCGAGAGGATGCAACCAACCATCCCCGGGCTTAGGAGCGCGCAGGTGCGCATGAGCGATCAGACGGTCGAGTTGATTTACGATCCATCACAGACCCAACCTGTGGACGTCTCACGCAAGTTGGCAAAGCTTGGTTACTCGCTGTCTCCTTTTACGATCGATTCTGAAGACACTCAAGGGTTCCAGCAACAGCAGCGCGAGCATTGGGTAGGGATCGCATTGGCGGCCTTTTTTGCAGCCAACGCGATGTGGATTGGCGTCGCACTATACGCAGGCGAATCGACGGGCATCTCGAAAGGACACGAAACGTTCTTAAGATGGGTCGGAACACTATTAGCTTTGCTCGCTGTTTTCTTGCCGGGGAAGATATTTTTTTATACGGCATGGCAAGCGATTCGCACTCGAACGCCTCATGTTGACATTCCGATTGCATTGTCGTTGATGATGGGGGTTATTGGATCGGTTGTTGGCGCGGCAAGTGGCATAGGGCATATCTACTTTGATTCGTTAGCTTCGTTGATCTTGTTGTTGCGCATCGGACGCTTCATTCAATTTCGGGTTCAGTATCGAACCAGTCTTTCGCTAGCACGTTTATTGCGATGGAACATGGTAACGGCTACGCGAGTTGCGTCGGATGGCACTTGCAAAACCGTCCCTGCGAATCGGTTGCAGGTTGGAGATCAGATTCGAATCGAACCGGGTGAGACGATACCAGCCGACGGAATCGTAGCGTTTGGACGAAGTTCCGTAGACACTTCCCTTCTCACCGGTGAAAGCTTGCCCGTATCGATCTGCGCCGGTGATCCAGTTGCGGGGGGTACGATCAACCTTTCTGCCTGCATCGACGTTTCCGTTCATGCAGCGGGCGCCGATAGTCGTGTTGGGCGGCTGATGGGGCTGGTCCGCAATGCTTCGTCGCATCGAACGCCATCCATTATGGCAGCGGATCGTCTGAGCAAGTGGTTTGTGATCCTTGTTCTCACTCTCGCGATGGTGACCTGGGTGGTTTGGACGTTTCGAGCAAACACTACCGTTGCAACTCAGCACACCATGGCCCTGCTGACGATTGCGTGTCCATGCGCTTTGGCGTTAGCAGCCCCCCTGGTAATCACTGTTGCTTTGGGCCGGGCGGCTCGACGTCAGATCTGGATTCGCGACGGCAATTGCTTAGAGCGATTGGCAACGCCCGGTTTTCTTTGGCTCGACAAAACAGGCACTTTAACCAGCGGACGAATGAGTGTTCTTGCATGGCACGGAGCCGACGATGGACTTCGCTATGCTGCTGCGCTAGAGCACACGATCCACCACGCCATTGCGAAGGCCATTTGCGAGTTTGCGATTGGCAAGGAAAGCGAGGGGGCGCAGGTCGTGGTGCATGAGCTAGGTCACTACCTTGGCAAGGGGGTTCAAGGCAAAGTGGATGGTCTTTCGGTCGCATTGGGAAACGAAGAATGGATACGTCGGCAAGGAACCCAATTCTCGACCCAGTGGCTAGACATCCAGTCCATTGCCCTTTCACGAGATCGAACGGTGGTTTGGCTTTCGATCGAGGGCGAAGTCTGCGGGTTGTTTGAGTTGGGCGATCCAATTCGAGGAGATGTCGTTGAAACACTGCGTTCGATTTCTGAAAAAGGTTGGCGACTGGGGATTCTCTCGGGGGATCGGCAGGAAATCGTCGACGCGATGGTTGGATTTCTGCAGGAACACGGGATCATCATTGAGGCAGCCTTAGGGGATCAGAGTCCGGAAGACAAACTAGAGGTCATCCGGCGCGACAAGGTCAATCGTGACCTGACCATCGCCATGGTCGGCGATGGGGTTAACGATGCGGCGGCATTGGCGATTGCTCATGTTGGAATTGCGATTCGAGGTGGAGGTGGCCAGTCGCTTGCTACTGCTCCCATATTCCTTGCAAATAGCCGAATATCTTCGGTCGTAGAGTTGTTGGAGGCATCGGTATGTGTTGTGCGGGGAATTCGACGGTGCTTTGCGGCTTCGTTGATTTACAATACAGTGACCGTCAGCTTGGCGATGCTGGGTTGGATCCATCCATTGATCGCAGCCGTGCTCATGCCGATCAGTGGTTTGACGGTTTTAACAATGGCGATGTCCACGAACGCGTTTCCAGGAATCAAGTCCAAATGAGTGTGCTCTATATTGCTCTACCCGTTGCTTTGCTTTTAGGGGGATCGGCCTTGTTGGCGTGTTTGGCGTGCATCCGAAGCGGACAATACGATGATTTGGAGACGCCCTCGATCAAGCTACTCAACGACGAGATCAAGCCGTGACGAAACGACTCGTTTGTTTTCTTTTTAGTATTTTGGCATCTTGTGTTTTACCGTCCAGTCGATGCAGATCGGACGATGATTTCGAACATGCGCCGATTTCCTACTACACCAGTCCGACGCATGACCCCGTGGCTCAACTGCTCGATCGATTGAAAGCTGGGACCGAGAAGTTGGAAGCGGATTCCAGCGGTAGTTATCTGAGGTCGTTGCTCAAGGCGTTGAAGATACCTGAATCGTCTCAGTGTTTGGTTTTTTCGAAGACCAGTATGCAGATACCTTACATCAGCCCTCGGACACCACGCGCCATATACTTCAATGATTCGGTATACGTAGGGTCGGTGGTGGGCAGCCCGATTATGGAGTTGACAGCCATTGACCCGCAATTGGGGTGCGTTTTCTATACATTGGAAAGGGATCAACAGGAATATCGAATCATACGCGATCGTGGGCAGTGCATGTCATGCCATGCAACACCCCGTACAGAGCGTGTTCCTGGCGTCCTCGTTCGATCGATCTATGCAGACAAGTCTGGACGTCCGCGTTCAGGCTCATCCACCTATATCACGGACCATAGAAGCCCCTTTGAGCAACGGTGGGGTGGTTGGTTCGTGACTGGCGAGCATGGTGGCATGCGACACCTTGGAAACACGTTTGCATTGAATCGCGATGATCCGCAACTGGTCGATAAGGAGTTGGGCGCCAATCAGTCTTTTTTGCCCTCGTCGGTTTCCACCGACAGTCATTTGCTTCCATCGAGTGATATCGTTGCATTGATGGTCTTGGAGCATCAAACTCGAATGCACAATCTAATCACGCGAGCTAATTATGAGGCGAGACAGGCAGCTCACTTAGACCAATCCATGAATGAAGCGTTGGGCCGACCGTTCGGCTACGTTAGCGAGTCAACGCAGCGACGCATTGCAACTGTCAGCGATGCTCTCATCGGTGGATTGCTTTTTGCGGACGAATTCGAACTGAGTTCTCCAATCAGGGGTACCGGCGGATTCGAGGATCAGTTTTCCGCGCGGGGGCCGTTCGATTCCAGAGGTCGATCGCTTTATCAATTGGACTTGAAGAAACGATTGTTCCGTTTGCCTTGTAGTTACTTGATCCTATCGGATCATTTTAATGGTCTACCTCAAACTGTGTTGAATGTTATCCAAAGTGAGTTACGCGCAGTTTTGGTTGAAAAAAAGGAACCACCGAAAGGTGTCCGGCTGAGTGTCGCGAACCGTGCTGACATAAGCGAATTGTTGGAGGAACTCAAGCCAGGCTGGTTTAGCCAAACACCGACGCGTTTGAACGAGGAGAAGCGTTAGCATGGAGGATTCTTCAGAGGACTCGGCAGTGTTGGCTGCGATACTGAATACGGCCGTTGATGCCATTGTTACGATTGATTCGCAAGGTAAAATTCTGCATGCCAACCGAGCCTTTGAGGTTCTCTTTGGCTATACGGCAAAAGAAGTGCTTGGCGAGAACATTTCAATGATGATGCCGGAGCCTGACCGATCGGCACACGACCGCTATTTGAGTCAATACATGCATACCGGAAAAGCAGCGATCATCGGTGTTGGAAGGCAAGTTTTTGGCCAGCGGAAGAATGGCACGTTGATTCCAATCGATCTTGCCGTGAGTGAGGTAAAGATTGGCGGTCGAACGCTTTTTGCCGGTATCATGCGAGACATGACCGAGCGGAAGCAATCGGAGGTCAAGTTGCTGACTGCCCAACAAAAACTCATTCAGAGCGAACGGTTGGCTGCGATCGGTCAAATGGTAACAGGACTTGCGCATGAGAGTCGAAATGCACTGCAGCGTTCACGAGCCTGCCTAGACATGTTAAGTCTCGATCTCGAGTCGGCGCCCGAGCTACAAGACCTAGTTCGAAGATCGCGATCAGCGCTAGTGGAGTTGCAGACACTCTACGAAGAGGTTCGAAACTACGCTGCGCCTATTCAACTCGATCGCTCACGTCAGAGTATTCATCGATTGTGCAATGAAGTGTGGGGGCATTTGGTAGACCATTGGAGGTCCATGAAGGTTCAGCTCGTCTTGCGGTGCGCTCCTTGTCCAGATGTCAATTGCGACAAGCATCGTATTGGTCAGGTCCTTCGCAATCTATTTGAAAACTCGTTAGCGGTTTCACCGCCAAATAGTCAAATATTTGTAGATTGCCGGGTGATCGAGGGAGCGGCGAGTGAAGGTCCTCGTATCGAAGTTCGCGTGACGGACCAAGGCCCAGGTCTAGATCCCTCACAACGAGCTCGCATATTCGAACCGTTTTACACAACCAAAACCAAAGGAACAGGCTTGGGCATGGCGATTTGCCAACGCATTGTGGAAGCTCATGACGGTCGGATATTTATTGGGGAGTCGGCCACCGACTCGGATCAGACGGGGGCTGTTGGAGCTACGATCGTCTTGGAATTGCCAATCGGGTAGAGCATTCAGCCCCGCTCGCTCAACATGAGACGCTATCTAGCGCGACGTGTGACAAATAGTTACAGTATTGCGAAATCATTGAGCGACCTAATTATTTCAGAATATTGGCTTCCACTTCATTTTTCCTTAAGTATCGATGGCATTCCATGCATTGCACCGTCAGATTTACGTATGCGAGTGCAGCACGGTCCAGGTTCTTTTCGTGGGCTGCTTTCGTGATGATGTTTAGTGCTCGTCGGAAGTCTGAGCTATGGTCTAAATAATCGAGCGTTGTACGTGTGTTCCAACTGCTCTGCAGACTCAGCGCTGTCAGCGCTTGTGAGTCTTTTGCGATTTGCTCGAAGTCTTCGGTTGCTAAGCCTTCTAAGATCCCTTTTGCGTGATCCAGTTTCAGCTGCATGAATGTAGTAAGTCCGGTTTTCGCGGATTGGGCCGACTGTGGTTCTTGGGTAGCTTGAAGTTGCAGCATCCACATTCCAAGAGCACATGCGGGTAAAGCGATACAGAGGATTCGTTTCATACTAAAATTCCAGTTCGGTTCAAGGGGAGGTGGGTGGTAGTAGACAGTTGATGCTTTCGGACTCTTGTTCGTCATGCTGCTCAATGAGATCGATGATCAGTCCAAGTTCATGCACGCCTTTTTTCCAGGAATCCATTTCAAACTCGGCTTCTTGCATGCGGTCAATCAGATGCTTTAGCCGATTGGAGATGTTCCCATGATCCGCGTTGATTTGCCGCTGGACAGCATCTGCGTCTAAGGTACAGTCTTGATGTGCAGCTCTCATTTGCTGACAAATTTGATCTTCTCTGGCGAAATGAGCCTGGAGCTGTTCGTTTAACTCACTAAGCTTTTTGACAGTTTCCTGAAACTGCGAAGCACGTAGTTTCGATTGAGCAGCAATCCACTGGGTAAGATTGGCGGTATACCGATCGATGACTTGGTGCTCAGCCTTCCACTGATCGAAAGCCCCAATTTCGTCTGAACCGACTTTTGATTGCATGTTATCCTCCAATGTTGTGGCATATGATGGATTGGTTGGGACTGTCTAGCGACTATCCCCTGCCAGCTAATCGATAGTGCAAATCGAGTGCCAATTGACTCGACGTGCATGAACTCGCTCGATGCTTCGAACAGGTAATGTGCCGACGGAGTGACTGCACTCGGGTAGATGGTGTGACAATTCGGAACAGAAAATGCTCTGGAATCAAAAGTGAACAATTCCTCACATCCCTGGAAAGGATTTTATGGCGCCGCCACCATCACCCCGATTTCAAAAAATAGTGCTAGCGACCGATTTTTCATCGAACTCGAAGATTGCGCTAGACCGTGCGGTTGAGATTGCGGTAGCTTTTGGCAGTCAACTCACAGCGGTGCATTGTCTGCCCGACTTGGCATTTGTACCGTCGGCATCGGAGTTTGGATTGCCCTACAACGATTACATTGTGATGCAAGAAGAGTTTCGAGTAACGGCTTGTGAAACCATGAAGGAATTTCTTTCTGGAGTCATTCCGAACGAGTTGTCTGTGCGTTCAGAGATGCTGGTAGGCGATCCCCACGTCGAAGTGTCGTTATTTGCTGAAAAGGAAAAAGCTGGATTGGTGGTTGCGGGCCGGAGTGGTCATTCGAGTTGGGAGCAATTTTTCCTTGGAAGCACGAGTCGGGGCCTAGTTCATCGATGCCCAAGTTCTGTGATGTCCGTCAGCCTGGCTTTGAAGGAGAAACCAAAGACGATTTTGGCGGGCACCGATTTTTCGGACCATTCTCGGGCAGCGGTCTCGAATGCCATCGCGCTTGCAGAAAAGTTTGGGGCAGAATTGCATTTAGTGCATGTGATCGACACGACAGATACGCCGCAACAGAGTGTTGCGAGAATGTCGGGTCATACATCGATACGTCAATCGATCAATGACTATGCACAATCTCGTTTGGAGACTTTCGTACAGACTTTGCAGTGCGACCCCGGCCAGATCAAACTTCACCTGAACTGGGGAACTCCGTGGCGCGACATGTGCCAGCTCGCATCTACGCTCCGCTCCGATTTGATAGTTATCGGGAATGTCGGACGACGTGGCGTACAAGGTATTTTTTTAGGTAATACTGCGGACCGAATACTGAGTCACTGCAAAGCCAGCGTACTGGCAGTAAAGGAGAGCCGCACAAGCGAAGTTGGGACAAGCTAGTCGCGATGGTAAGCCCATTCCGCGTGGAAGTCTGATACACTCCATGCAGGCATAGCTAGGTTCTATATCGCATTCTCAATGTGCACTTCGCCGCAGTTTTTGATGTAGAATCCAAGTTGCCAACTTGGACCGGCGGACCAGTGAATGGATCCTAACTAGGACTCGGATGCTGTGCGATGACACTTGACACGATCTTACCGGAGTGGATTTTCTTCGCTCGCGCCTTGGCATGCTTGGTCATTATTGCTTTGGCGATCACGGGTGTCGTTGCATTGACGAAGCCCTTCATTGAGCGAAAGCAACGGTTTTCGCAGAGCGAGTCCAAGCTACTGTTGGCGGAGGAGGCACTTCGCACCAGCGAAGCACGATTTGCATTGGCGGTAGCCGGTTCCTTGAACGGATTGTGGGACTGGGACGTCAGGAATGGGACGGTATATTACTCGCCTCGCTTCCAGGAGTTACTAGGCTTCACCGGAAATGAGATGGAGAATACGTTTGAAGCGTGGCAGACGCGTTTGCATCCAGCGGATGTGGCAGCAACCATGGAAGCCGTCGACGCCCATTTGAAGAACAGGGTGCCTTTTAGCCATCGCTATCGATTGCGTTGCAAACAAGGTGACTATCGTTGGTTTCATGCGAGCGGTCAGGCCTTGTGGGATGATAGCGGGACCGCGGCGCGCATGGCCGGGTCGATAGTAGACATTTCCGGACAGATCGATGCTGAGCATGCTCGCGAGAGTTCGCAACTACTTTATCTTTCGTTGGTTGAAAACTTACCCGTCTTTCTAATGCGGAAAGACACTCAGGGGCGATTTACTTTTGCCAACCAAGCCTTTTGTAAGCTGCTGGGTATGTCGCTAAACCAGATCCTGGGTACGACAGACTTCGATCATTATCCCAAGGAGCTGGCGGAAAAGTACCGCCGCGATGATATTCACGTTGTCGAGACCGGAGAGCTATTTGAGGACGTAGAAGAAAATGTTGATATCAATGGTAAACACTATTTTGAAGTCTTGAAGACGCAGGTTGTGGATGCCCACGGGACAGTGATTGGGACTCAGGCGATCTTCTGGGATGTGACCGGTCGAAAAACCGCGGAAATCGCATTGCGAGAAGCCAAGATTGCGGCCGAACAGGCCAACATTGCCAAAAGCGAGTTTTTGGCGAACATGAGCCATGAAATACGCACGCCCATGAACGCGATTATCGGCATGACTGAATTGGTGCTTGAGACCTCCCTCTCGACAGACCAGCGAGAGTATCTTGTCAACGTGATGGAAGCGGGTGAATCGTTACTGACCATAATCAACGAAATCCTAGATTTTTCGAAAATCGAGGCCGGGCGGATGCAGTTGGAGCACCAAGCATTCGAACTGCGTGAGATGCTAGGGGTGACTTTGAAATCGCTCGGCGTGCGAGCTTATCGCAAGGGGATCGAGCTAATATGGCAATGCCAGGAGGACGTGCCAGCCTGGGTCATTGGCGACGCAACTCGCCTCAGGCAGATACTGTTCAACTTGGTCGGCAATGCGATTAAGTTTACCAACGAAGGCGAGGTCTTGCTCAGCGTTTGCCGAGTTGCCAAGTCCGAAACGACAGCAGAGCTTGAATTCTCTGTGATAGATAGTGGGATTGGGATCGCCGAAGCAAACCATGAAAAGATCTTCGACGCATTTGAACAGGCAGACTCGTCTACGACGCGGAGATTTGGAGGCACTGGTTTGGGATTGGCTATATCGGGCAGGCTAGTCCAATTGATGGGAGGGGAAATCAAGGTTGAGAGTGAACTTGGGAAAGGCAGCACATTTCGATTTCAGGTTACCTTCGGCATCGACTCCAGTCATGCGGTTGAGGAGATTTTAGATACAACGCAGTTTCAGGGTGTTACGATATTGGTCGTGGATGACAATGCAACCAATCGAAGAATTCTCGTGGAAGTATTTTCCGCCTGGGGTCTTTCGGTGCATGCGGTTGAGTCAGGCAAAGCCGCCCTTGAATACTTTCAAGGATTGCTTCAAAATTCCCCTTTGCAGCCGATGCCCGTATTAGTGACCGACTACAACATGCCTGAAATGGATGGTTGTATGTTGTGTTCCGAAGTCCGGAGCGATTCCAGGCTGAGTGCGACCAAGATCATCGTCCTTAGTTCTAGCGTTGGCATGGCTCAAACCGCATTTGGGGACTTAGACATAGCCGCATTTCTTTATAAACCAGTCAAGCAGTCTGAGCTTTTCAACGCCCTTGTGAATACCGTTGGGGCCAAATCCACACTCCCCCTGACGCCGCAGGTTCAACTCCTTGAAGCGGAATCCATGCCGACACTCAACGTCCTTTTAGCAGAAGACGGTCTTGCAAATCAGAAATTAGCTATAGGTTTATTGAAGCGCTGGGGGCACACCGTGACTGTAGTGGAGAATGGTCTGGAAGCGGTCCAGGCGTGGGCCAATGGCGATTTCGATGTTATTCTAATGGACGTGCAAATGCCTATTATGGATGGACTGGAAGCCACGCAAACCATTCGTTCCAAAGAGGCCGGCACCAGTGGTCATATTCCGATTGTTGCCGTCACTGCTCACGCAATGACAGGCGACCGAGAGAAATGCATATCGGCGGGGATGGATGGCTACGTTTCCAAACCTTTCAAAAAACAAGCCTTATACGAAGCTCTCCGTCCGTTGGTCCAAACTAGAGAACTGGAATGAAGCAAATGGAGTCCATCGATCTTAAACCGGCATTGAAAGCGACGGACGGCGACATCGGTTTACTGCAAGAGGTTCTTGAAGCATTTCTTGAAGAGTATCCCAAGCTATTGGAAGAGCTGGAGCCAGCATTAAAAACAGGAAACAGCGCTGTGGTCCAACGTGCAAGCCATACGATCAAGGGCTCGCTCAGGCTTTTTGGAAACGATCGGTCGAAAGAGCTCGTTGAACAGCTGGAAGGGATGGGTGCTACGGGAACTCTCGGTGAGGCAAAGGAAATACTTGAATCGCTCAAGTTAACACTGGCCTCGCTTCGTGGTCAATTGCTGAGCGCAATGAAGGAACTTGTCGCGGAGTAAGAAATCAAAAGGGATCGTCTGGTGGGTCGATGCCAAAGGCCCCAAGAGCTGTCGGTTCGTATTCAACGGTATACTCGAATTTGCCGATCGAAAGATGACATCCTGGGCGGAGTAAGTGCTCTCGAAACGCAACATGATTGATACGAATACCGTTTGTGCTCTTTAAGTCACGCACGTACCACCAACCTTCAAACGTGTATAGCAAACAATGATGCAGCGAAATGGAGGACGATCGGATAACGATGTCGCAGCCTGGATCTCGGCCGGCGGTCATTTTGGGTTTTTTCAATTCAATCGGCGTTCGACCATCGCTGGGTCTCAAGAGTCCAAGGACCTCGGGTAGTTTTGCTTTTTTTGGCACCTCTTTGACAACGCTTACTTTTGTATCGTTAACATTTGTATCGATAGACCCTTCTTCGTGCGGAGGCGAAACGCGGCGCTTGTGCATCACAACAGTATTCCCAGTTGGGTTGAAGGAGACGCTGTCCATAAAAGCCCACATGAGAAACAGTCCACGTCCCCCCTCGCCCAGCAATGCCGTTTTCCGACCTGTCGCGGTCAGCTCTTTGTACTCGAACCCAGGTCCGTCATCGCGAACGACAAAACGCGCTTCGTCTTTTGTCACTCGGACTTCAATATGAACTCGTCGGTCCTTAAAAGGGGCTTGGGTTAATCGCTGGTCCATCAAAGCCCGGTCTCCATTGAGTGGGCCACCTATTTCTAGATTACCATGGTAGATTGCGTTCGAAATCGCATGCTCCAGAGCGACGCCAACTTGGATGGCTGCCGGTTCATCACAGATTCCCAGACCAATCGTCATACGTTGTGTTAACTCGATGAGCGGGGCGATGAGCGCAAAGTCGTTCTCGAACGCGAATTCGAATTGGGTAAGTGTCGCGCATTCGATGATTCGTTCGAAGCTCGATTCCGTCCGAGTGAGTTCGAGGACATGGTCGAGTGTTTCTCTCAATAGCAGTTCACAGCGGGATTTTGGGACGTAACCTGCAGCACCAAGTTTCAGCGCTTGGGACGCGACTTCTTCACTTCCGGCGGCGGTGATAAGAACGACTGGAATGAGAGGGTAGAGTCGTCGGACTTGGTCAACCAATTGCATACCATCCATGTTGGGCATTTGCAGATCAGTCACAATCAGATCAGGGGCTTTGACCTTGATCTTTTCGATGGCGATCAATCCATCCGCAGCGGTATCTACATCGAAGTGCAGACACTTTTTCAGAAGCCCTTCGATCAATTTACGGTCGGTGGCTGAATCATCCACGAGCAATATTTTGAACATAGCGAGATGCTCCAACGATGTGCGGTTTCAGGGGCGGGTGGCTTTTGTCTAGACAGGCTTTTCTAAAGTATAGCCTTGTGCGTCTGCCGCCGCAGCACATCGCAGGAACTTCAGTCGCGAAAGAACCGCGCGGATCGATGGTTGCGGTCTGCTATTTGTTAAGCCTTGCTTTGTTCGACTCCTTGTTGAGTAAGTACTGCATTTGCGTCTGTTTTATCGCGAGTTTCCTGTCATTGAACTCGTTGTCGAACGAGCAGTACTGAGCAATGGGCGTGGTGCAAGAGGACACGTGAAACACTGCCGAGAAAGAAGCGACCAATTGCAGAGCGCCCTTTGTCCCCCAAAACGACGAGGTCCGTCGGATGCGTCTTAATGTAATTGAGAATGCAGCTTGCTACGTGCAGCTTTTCGAAAACATGTTTCTCGATATGCTGGGAACTCACAGCCAGCTCCTTTTCCAACCGGTCCAATGCAAGGGCTGTCTGTCGGGTAAGCTCAGCATCGTACTCAAATGTAGGTTCAAGTAAGTAGGGATGTTCGATTACCGAAATCAAGTTGATCTTCGTTTCTTTTGAGATGCCGAGTGCGTTCACCTGTGCTGCAATTTGACGATCCGAGTCAGAGCAGTCGGACGCGATTGTGATATTCGGAGGATTTTTTTCGTTAGAACCGGATGAATGCGAACTTCGCACAACGAGAACAGAGCAGGGCGCGTGGCGTGCTACCGTTTCGCTAGTGCTTCCAATAAGCATTTGCTCCAGTCGGCTTCGGCCGTGGGCTCCGACGACGATCAATTCTGTTTTGGATTCTTGCGCGTGGCGTGTAATTTCGTCAGCTGGCTGTCCCAAACAGGCGACCTGCACAGCCTCCAATCCAGCTTCTTTCAAAATCATTGACGCCCGTTGAAAGGCTTCATAGGCATGCGCACTTTCAAGTCGAACAAACTCTTCATGCACTTTAGCCGAAACCATTCCATAGACTTGAAAGCTCGAAACGGTCATAACTTCATACGATCGACTGTGCTCGATCGGCAAGCGCGCGAACCAGCGTATCGCTTGTTCTGCAGAATCGGATCCATCTGTAGTCAGAAGTATTTTCATAAGAATTCTAGTTCTTCCGTTGAAAGGGGCTCTTGATTGATCAGTTGATTTGCGAGGACTTCCAATGTTGCGTCTGAGGCATCGTTGCTGGTCAGCCGCCTTTGTGCAATACGCTGCTTGAGGATTGACTCATCGACTTGGAAGTCGAGAATCCTAAACTCAGCTCCCTCCGAAGTTGCTAAATCACAGAAACGTTTTCGGTCCGCACGTCGCAAGAACGTCGCATCAACAACCACGTTGAAATCCGATCGCAGTATGCTTTTTGCAACATCGTAAAGGCTCTGATAAGTTGCTTCCGAAGCGGATGGTGAGTACATGCATTCCCCGTGATTCATGCAGACTTGGCTTGCACGATAAGTTCCGAAAAGTCGCTTTCGCTCGACATCTGAACGAATCCGGATAGCCCGTTCTCGTTCGACAACCTGTTGGCTACCAGTGGTCTTTCCACTTCCGCTCGGGCCGTGCGTAATCCACAGCTTTCTCGCGTCCAACTCTGTCATTCGTTCTGCAACTCGGATGTAGGTTTTGGCTGGCGCTATTTGGCACGAATCCAGTCTTTGAACTTGGTTGAGTTGCCTAGCACGAATCACCTCTGCTTTTGCTCGAACCAACGCTCGATAGACTAGGTACCATCTCAATACCGACAACGCTTGAAAGTCCCCCGTTTGTTCGAGGTAGGCATTTAAAAAGGCGGCAGTCAATTCAGGGTGGCCTAGCTCCTGCAAGTCCATGGCAAACAGGGCAACATCGCTAGCGACGTCGATCCAGGTGTACTCCGAATTGAATTCGATTCCGTCAAATGGAACCCAGTTGCAATTCCAAAAAACCACGTTACCGCAATGCAGATCACCGTGGCACTCTCTGATAAAACCATTCCATTCTCGGTTTAAGAAATCTTGACGGTGGTTTGCGAAGTAGGATACCGTCCAATTCTCTAGTTCTTGAATGACTGGGTCTTGCCGGAGCAGTGGTTCGCTGCGAAGGAAGTCGAAATTTTGTTTTGCTTGGTCGAAAATCCTTGAAACTATGTTTGGCTGTGGATGCTGCAGTCTCAATGCAGAACTGTGGAAGCCTGCAAGGGTAGTCGCAAACTGCACAATGTTTTCGACCGAAACCTGATTTCTGGCGAGTTGACGGCTCAGCAAACATTCCTCCTCGAATCGACGCATTCGCACAGCGAACTCGATAGGCTGAGCGTCGCCGTCCATGCGGATCTGCCCATCCTCGAATGTGATCGGAACGACATCGAGATACAAGCCAAGTGAATAGCGACTGCCGAGCCTAAGCTCTTCGCAGCATGCATTATGACGTTTCGCAGCGGAGCCGTAGTCGAGGAATTCTGTTACTATCGGCTTCTTAATTTTGTATGCAAAGTTTCCTGCGAGGAGGACCCACGAAATATGCGTCTCATACAAAAGGACAGGTCCAGAAACGCTATGGACGTACGACGACTGGTCGAGAAGCGACTCAATTAGCGCATCGTGAGTTGAAGCAAGCTTCTGTGTTGCGTCGTTCACGGGACCGCCTTCAAAGGAATACTATGTGATTGTGCGGAATTCGTGATGATTATAGATAAATCCTTTTGCTTAGACCGCTCCCGCAGTGCTGCAATCGTTTGTTGTTTCGGGGTAAATGTCGAGTCCGCAAACAGAACAACGTCAGGCCAAAACGTCCTGACATGCTGCGAAAACTGCTCGTCGTCCGAGTCGAAAAGCAATTCAAAACCACATGCAGATAGCAATCGATCAAGCAATTCTTGCGAGTAGGGATTACGAATCGCAATCAAGATTCGAAGAGGCATCGTTTAGCACCTCGAAACGACAAAATAGAGGAATCCGAAATCAGATCAACTAGTGCCTCATCCCAATTTAACTTTGGGGTAGCGAAACTCGTCGAGAGTTTCGACAAGTGCAACTCGCCGAAAGTCTTGACGACTTTCGCTACGAGGCAAAATCATGAACCCCCATTTCTTAGTTGGACAAAGCACTAGCTTCCTTTCACTGCAATTTTCTTTGTCTTGGCACCTTCGGCCTTGGGAAGCGTCAGTGTCAAAACACCATTGGTGTATTCCGCAACCGCTTCGCTTTCGTTTACACCACATGGTAAAGAAACGGTTCGCGAGAAACTTCCGTTGCGACGTTCCATTCGGTAGATGGTCTTGTCCTTCGTCTCCTTTTCTTCTTGCCGCTGCCCGCTCAACGACAATGTATTTCCATGAAGCTGCACATTGATGTCCTTGGCTTCAAGGCCAGGAACGTCCATTTTAATCTGAAACGAGTTCGCCGATTCTACGACATCTAATGCGGGCGATAACGCTTGCGACAAATAGTTCGATGGACTTGCGCCCCAGAAGTTGGAAATCAGATCTTCCATTTCTTTTCGAAGCAAGGAAAAAGAGTCCCTGGAATTTCCAACGGAAGTGGAACGATTTGGGGTGAGTGTTGTTGTCATGCCACATCTCCTAAGCTCTGAGTCTTTCGGCAAGCCGGTCACCACACCATGCGGCGCGTCTTCTTGCCCTGTCTCTAACTAAGCAAAGCAAAACCAGTACCAAACGGGAATAGCCATGAAACAATTCAAAATGATTCTCTCACTCGAGAACAAGTCTCATTGGATTTGCTTGTGGAATTTACACGTGTAGAAAAAATCTGGGGAAAGCATCAGTTACTTGCAAAACGAAAAGGGAGCTTTTCTCTGTCAAACCGCGCGCATTGCCTTAAAGTACAAAACACTCGTAACGGTAGAAATCGAAGCCGCTTAATATGAGTCGATTCGACACACGATTGTGAGCGAGTGTGCCCACCCGTTGCGTGCACCAACAAATAGGGGAAATGGGTATGCAAGTTACTGAATCGATATGACGTTTTGTTAAAAACAATACGCACAAAGCATTGAAGACCGATTCCTAAATTATCCGATACATTTCATGCGATGAGGCCTATTCGGAAATGACAATTTGAGCGGAGTGGAACATGAAATCGAAACGGACTTGGCTCTGGATTGCTTCGACAGCGATGCTTTTGACGGGCGCCAGTTTGCTTTCCGGCGCGAAGGCGAACAACAACCAACAACAGGACTCGAATCTACCAGGGTTGATGTTGGCCAAGCTGGCCAGTACACAGCGGGTCGTAACTGGACTTGTTTCAAAAAACTTTGGAGAAATTCGGCGAGGCGCTAGGGACATGATGAACATTTGCGACGCCTCGCAATGGGAATCCCATCCCGATCCACTCTACGGGCATTACAAAACGGAATTGCAGAGGCATGCTTCGGTATTGTCTGAGTTAGCGGATCAGCAAAACCTCGACGGAGCTGCGTTCAATTACATTCAAACGATTTCCACTTGTGTGAGCTGCCATGCGCATTGTCGGGATGTTCTTCGAATTGCCGCAGTACCCAACCGCGTTATTCAGATCCCAGTCGTCGAGAACGCGTTTGAGCGATCCGCAATGCCTATCTATCGTCGCTAGAGTAGCAAAAGCGTTTCGATTTCAAAGATAGGACTTGGGCTGGAAACCAATTGGAACACGAGTTGCACTTCTGCTTTTCGAGTGAGCGTTCGGTGGCATCTTTTCTGCGCCACAACTTGATTTACGTTGAGAAACGTCAGCAGCGAAAGTATTTAGGGCAATGTCTATCAAAACGATTTTGGTTCCATTTGATTTCAGTCCCAACAGTTTTTTGGCAGTGGAACAAGCGTGTCAACTTGGGCAGCAATTGAATGCGGAATTGCACCTTGTTTATGTGAAGGATGGGGTGCCCGATCCAGATATTCAACATCGCTCGATGGATCGACTTCTTTCCGTTGTTCCACCCGCGTACGAGTTGCAAAACAAAGTCATTCGCGAAGTACTTTGTGGCCGTATTCATGAAGAGTTAATTGAGTATGCAAAGCGGTGTAAAGCAGGCCTGATCGTCATGGGCTCCAGAGGTCGTTCCGGTATTTTTCAACTCACCGTTGGCAGCGTTGCACAACGCGTTTTCAAAGAAGCTCCCTGCCCAGTTGTGTTTGTCAAAACGGAAAGGGTGGACCTTGGTCCCAGCCAAGATGAGTCGGATATTAAGTACCAAAATTTGAAGGAATCGGATTCCCCAGCGCTGGACCTGCTCGGTCGAGCTATCAGTTTGCGTGCATCGGATGTTCACATTGATCCACTCGAGAAGGATCAGTACGGCGTGCGGTTTAGGATTGACGGAAAGGTTATCTCCTACTGTACTGTCGATACAGGCGTCGCGGAACATTTGATGCACCAGTACTTGACTCTCGCAAGATTGGATACCGCAGATCCGTTTCGACCGCGAGAAGGTCGCATACTGCTACCACCCAACATGCATGATTTCGAAACTCGTATAACGTCCACTCCCGTCGCCGGTGGACAAGCGATGGCTTTGCGCGTATTTTCGAAAGAAAATGTTTTCCTTCCCCTTGAGTCTCTAGGTTTTAGCGAAGCTGGACTAGAAACGGTCCAAAGAATGTTGCGTGGTAGCGAAGGCCTCGTTTTGGTTACCGGTCCAACCGGCTCCGGTAAGACTACGACGGTATACTCGATGCTTCAAACTTATGGGGGCACTAACAAGAATATAGTCTCGATCGAAGATCCGGTTGAGTTTGACGTTCCCTTTGTTCGCCAACTCAATGTCGATGAACGGCATGACGTCACAATGACGAGCGGTCTGAGAACAATACTGCGCATGGATCCAGATATCCTGTTTGTGGGGGAGATTCGTGATCCCGAAAACGCCGAAATTGCACTTCGCGCGGCAAGTTCTGGTCGATTCGTCTTCAGCTCGTTGCATACTCGCGATGTTGCCTCCACGTTCACAGGGCTCCGCGACATGCGAATATCGGATCATTCCGTTGCAGGGAATTTAGTCGGTGTGGTGAATCAGAGATTAGTGCGAAGTCTCTGTCAAAAATGCAGGAAAGCCAGCGAACTTGCCCCTAACTGCATCGAGATTTTTTCGGAGCATGGAGTAGAAATACCTCCCGTCGTTTACGAACCAGCTGGCTGCGATGCGTGCCGAGGCACAGGATTCAAGGGACGATGCGGCGTGTTTGAGTGTGTAAAGATTAATGATGAGCTATCCGAAATGATAGCGAGCAAGGCGACTGAGGCCGAACTGCGACAGCTGATCCGAACTAAGGGCATACCAAGTTTAACCTCTGAGGCCTTGAGAAAAGTATCCCAAGGGATCACCAGTTTTGACGAAGCCAATTCTGTACGTTGGCTCTAATATGGGGCTTTGAGTGACGCAAGAGAACTTCCATTCACAGCTTGCCAGCCTCAAATGGACGAGAACGAGGAACTCGTGCCGCCAAAGGGGTCAAAGGGTGCTGCACTTGCGTTTCTTTGACATATTAGCCGTTGCCTTGCAGAGACTTTGTTGCGTAAAGGCGTTGGATAGTCCACTGCGGTCGTCATTGAAGCCCGAAAAATGGCTGGATCTTGCGCCCTGAGGTTCTGCTTCAAAGAACAGGGATTCGGGTGCTTGTTGACTACTATCTCGGACTCGCATAGAACACAATGGAGCAATGGTCGTACGAGCAAGACTTTTTGCAATGCCTTTTTCCTGGAGAATTTCATGACGCAAGAAGAACTAGCGCAAACATTGGATTCGCTCCATAACAGCTTAAGCGATTCTCCTCCGATTGATACGCAAACAGCAGAGAAGTTACGAATGCTCATTGGGGAAATTCAGTCGGCTCTCGCGAGATCAGAGGCTTCAGCCGATTCAACACTTTCTCACGGAACGCTCACTCAACGGATGCGAGCGATTATTGCCGACTTTGAGGTACACCATCCCAAGCTCACCGCAAACTTATCGCTCATCGCAGAACGACTTGCGGACATGGGAATCTAGGTCTCTTATTTCCACAAGGGGCCTCCATGCCACATTCTCTTAAGAGCTATTTCGTGTCCGATTTGCATCTCTTTGCGAAGAGATCTACTGCATCGGTTATCGCTCCAATGTTGTGCGAAGCAGCTAGTAAATCCCACACGTTAGTACTGGGTGGAGATATTTTCGACTTTAAGTGGAGCACCCGCCCGACCCTTGACAACTCAATTGAAACAGCCATTTGCTGGTTGGACGAACTCATCGGTTCCTTTCCAAACTGTTCGTTTTACTACCTGTTAGGCAACCACGATGCGCATCCAAAATTCGTCGCCGAGTTGGAGCGACTTGCCACCCTGCAATCTCGGTTGCACTGGCATCCATACGCTTTGAGAATTCTTGAATGCGTGTTCCTACATGGGGATATCGTGGATTGTGAGCCCAGCAATGAGAAACTTTCAGAATCTCGCAAACTACACGCAGCGAAACCACACCCGCGAAAATACAAACACTGGCTCTACGAATTTGTTGTACACGCTCGATTGCACCGAGCTGCGATTCATCTTGCCGTGCGTCAAAAAAGTGTCCTTCGAAAACTTTCCCAATACTTGGTTAACGAAGGACTGGATCACAAGAGCGGTGTGAGAGATGTCTACTTTGGTCATACCCACCGCCAAGTCAATGGCGTGCAGTGCGATGGACTAACTTATCACAACGGTGGTGCCTCAATAAGAGGATTGCCGTTCCGAATTATCGAAACTCGATTGCCCGTTAAGGAATGCAACTAGCGCATCGCATTTGAATCTCAATACAATTCATGCATGACTTCGTACCACCACAACAGGACACTTGGAATTGCGTGAGACATGCTCAGCGACGCTACCAATAAGGACACTGGACAAACCCGAACGACCATGCGTGCCAAGAACAATCAGGTCAATCGAATGCTCTTTTGCATAATTAAGAACCTGTGCGCCGGGCTCGCCGTCGGCAGTTGCCACGATCAATTGCCTTCCCAAAAGCCACGCAGGTTCAAATAAGGAGTGAATTTTTCCTTCAGCGATGGCGGAGGACTCATGAACATAGGAATTCAACGCGAGACCTCCTCCAAATATCGGCGTATTGCTTAGTTTGTCCTCCAGTACATGAAGGACGTGGAGTTCGGCATTGAACTGACTACTGAACAATCGGGCATATTCGGTCGCTCTTGCACTGTTCTCGCCGAGGTCGGATGCCAATAAGATTTTTTTGATTCCGAGCACTGTTGATTCCTGTTCCTAAGGACGACGCACTGAAAAGAAGCTTTTTTCGTTCTTCAATAACCTTGAGAGCTAAGCATGTACGTTGGCGAGTATCTTATCCATCTCGACTGCCGAAAATGCCCTGACGGTCGTCGTATGAACGTTGCCCATGGCACCAGTGTGAAGGAGAAACGCGGTTGCAGTTTCATCGTCAGTTGCTTCAAAGATCAAAACTCCGTCGTGATCGCCAAGTGTCCAGTAGACATTGGTGACTTTGACCCCCCTTTTTTTGGCCGCGACTTTCAACGCCGCTGCGCGTTTGGTGGTTTCGTCGATCCCCTTGATGCCCTGTTGCGTGAACCTGATGTTGGAAATAAATGTAGCCATCGAACTTACTTTCTTCAGACTAGACACCGTTTGGTAACTCGCTATTGAGCGCCCTCAATAATCCGCAAAAACACACACCTGCAAATGGTGCACCAACCACATAGCGAAATGGATATAGTGGCTTGCCAAGCCCGTGATCAAGGTTGCCGGAGGTGCGACTGCAGTGGTTCTATCGTGCGATTCTTCCGAGTCTCAATCGACGCTGGTGCGTTAGGCCGGATTATTCATTAGCCGTCGGGCGCTAGCCCACGGTTATGGCTGCCAAGACAACCGTGGGCTGGCGCCCTTCGGCTGATCCTTAATTGTCGTATGAATAATCCAGGCTAAGGTGAGTCATTTTGGCTCGCCACCGAGCATTAACGTGACTTTTTTGAGGGCGACTAAGCACCCAAGCGGGCTGAGTTCGATTCACGGTTTGCTTCAATTTCCGCGGCCTTTGGAAACAACACGTTGTTCTCTTTGTGAACGTGTTGATGCATGTTCTCCTCGAGTTCCTGGAGACCATCCAACATTGCGCGGTAGGTATTACAAGCCCAGGACGGTGGAACGAAGTCGTCAGCCGCGACGCGGATTCGGGCGAGTGCGTCCCCAGCATGCTCGTGTTCCTGTTCCATTTGAAGGATCGGGTTTCTGACTGTTCCGCAGTGAAAATCAGGAATTCCTGAGCTGGCTTCGAATTGCCGAATCATTGGGAAAAGAACCTTTTCTTCTTTTGCCATGTGCGGCTCCAACTCAGCTTTCAGTTCATCGAATATTCGGCGAATCGCTCGCAACTTGGGTTCCTTGTCACCATGAACTCGGGCTACTTTTTCAGTCATTTGATCGAGTCGAGGCAATTCCACTTTTAGGTACGCATGATGCGTGGACTCGATATGATCGCATAGCTCCGTCAAACTCATTGCGTCCGCGTCGACAAGGGTGTCTTGATTGGTTTGGGCATCGATTATGCCAATCTGGGCAATTACGCTTTCAAGCGCCAAGCCTCGTTTCTCGCAAACGGTGGCAAGTGACACTTTGCCACCGCAACAAAAGTCGATACCAAGTTGGCTGAATACACGAGAGCGACTCGGCTTTTCACGTACCATTTCGCCCACGCTCATGTTCGGTTCGATCGGATTCATTTTATTCCTTTGAAGTAAATCGTTTTGCAGGTTCGCAACTCTGCTTGAGTCGTTCCTGCTCGCTGTAATTCTATACCTTACAGTGTATATTTAGCAAGTCGGAAATATGCAAGTCAATATTGTCGCTGGATGGATTGTTGCGTCAGTCACGGATTGCCCGAGTCATACAGAGAAGCGGAGCTTCCGGCGAGGGTGTGTCCAAGCTGGAGCATGGGGACGAGGGCCGTAGGTGGCGTATGAGGGGGGCGAGGGAGGTTTTAACGATGCTCGATGCGAACGAGCCGAAAGGAAGCGTCACGTGCTTCTAAGGTATCAATCCAAAGCGAGCCTTGCCATGAGTATCGAAGCTGTAGCCTAACAATGCTGCCACTTGTTATCCCCTGTTTTGCAAGTTGAAAAGCCATCTCGCTGCTGGTGGATTCTCGGCGAGATGCTGTGGAACGGTCGCGTTGAAGCAGTTGAACCTCGGTTCCGTGCATCTCAATATCCGCTAAGAGTGCAAGCACCTCATCGAGCGCTAGTTGTGCTTCACGCATGGGTGGCAGTTTTGCGAGGTCCATTCCGTCGTGGTTTGGCGGATGTGCGATTGGCTGCATGGTCGAAGCGGAACCGAGATCCGGATTCGATGCAGACGGGTTGCGAACATCCTCTCGCAGAGGGCTCGCGTTGCTACCCAGTGAGGCGGATTCGTCAATCGTCTTACGTAACCGAAACCAGTCGCGGCGAGTCATCTTTGGTTCGGGTGGATTCATGATGAACTTTCTAATGCGAGTCAGTCTTTATTGCATCCAGGAACATCGCTTTGCTTTCCAGAGTGGTCTGCTCGAGCGTTGACGAAGGGGCATGGCATTGTTGGCAATTCTGTCTCCAAGGATGCGTCGTCTGCAATCCTCGATAGCTGGCTTGTCCATGGCAACTCAAACATTCGTCTCGCATCCATGTCGCATGCGGTATTTGCGGAGGAGCGCCCGCGAATGCTTTTGGCCCGCCCTCGGGAGCAGCAAGTCCGATGAAATGGTTTTCACGGACCATCGCATTGACCATGTCGGGCAATGCGACACCAACATGACACTGCGTGCAATTCGTAAGCACTGGATGGGACATTTTGGGGATGCGCAGCGTAGCCGATTTCGTGCCCTCAGAATGGCATGCAACACAGGACTCGGCCGACAATTCGGCAATCGGATGAGGGACCGTCGGAGGCGCACCATTAAATGCTCGGTTCTTCCGTCGCATCGAAAGAGCGAATCGCTTTTCCTCCAAAGAAATTTTGGCGTCCCCACCCGGCGACATCTCTGTTTGTTCGTTCAGCGTGTAGACAGTCGGTAACCGGCTATCAAAAAGCGTCTGCCCTGATGGCGTTGATTTTGCTTGAAGCGCAGTCGCCATCTGTGAGTAATCGGTAGCTTGGATGGATCCCGCTTCCATCGTTACGTGATTGTGCGATGCGTTGAAGGCTTGGCTCAATCCCCGAACTCGAGCCGTTTTTTCGAACGGGTTCATCGGTGATTGCAGGCCGACGAAATAGCCTACAATCGCTGTGAATGTGATCAATGCTCCGACAAGAACAACGATCCGAGAGGGTTGGGTTGGTTGCATAGGGGTGTTAGACTTTCCTAATGCGGACCGCACTTTTTTTGTAGTCCGGCTGTTTGGAAAATGGATCGATGGCGTCCAAGGTCAAGTTGTTGACCATCTTGGTTTCATCAAAAAAGGGTACGAAAACCGTCCCTTTTGGCGGTTTGCCTCGACCTTCGATCCAAGCCTGAATCTCCATCGATCCGCGTCGAGACTCTACGATCACTTGATCACCGTTCCGAATGCCCGCGTTGGCTGCATCGGCAGCATTCATTTCGACGTAGGCCGTCGGCATTGCGCGACTCAATTCAGGAATACGTCGCGTCATGGATCCCGAATGCCAATGCTCGAGCACTCGCCCGGTACACAACATCAATGGGTACTCCGCATCTGGGACCTCGGCGGGAGGTATCCAAGGATGGAACCAAATCTGAGCCCGATCGTCTTTGGTGCTTGAATGATAAAACTGGATCCGTTTTCCATTGGTTACATAGGGGTCCAGTCCTCCTGCAAATCGATGCCGCGTTTCCGTCCATTGGCCATTGAGTTCGACAACGGGCCAACGCAGTCCTCTCGCTTTAACGTACTCTGTGTACGGTGCTAGATCCTTATGCTTTAAACGGGTAAAGAGCCGATATTCTTCGAATAGATATTGATCCACGTTGGTGTCGTAGTAATTTTTCCAGTTCCAGATGGGAACAGGTTTTTTCTCCGAATCCAACACTTCAAACAGGAACCGACCCTCGCGATCCTTCATGCCCCCGAATCCTTTTTCGAACAAGCGATGGGCGACTGCGATAGTTTGCCAGCAGTCGTCGCGCGCTTCTCCAGGCGGTTCAACCATTTTGAACCACTGCTGCGTTCGACGTTCCGAGTTGCCGAACATGCCGTTCTTTTCAACCCACATCGCTGACGGGAGAATCAAGTCTGCTAGCCGAGTGGTAGCAGTCGGATAGACATCGGAAACGATAAGAAATTTTTCCTTCATCCCCTCCTTCTTGTTGAAGAGTTTGTTTAGGTTCGGCAAGGTCTGACCTGGATTGGTAACTTGGACCCAGATCGTATCTATACCTTCGCCGACAGCATTGGTGGTGCAAAAGGATTCCCACATTTGCACGGTATGGAATCCAGGAACAGGATTGATTCTTCCTGCCGGCAGTTTCCATATCTCTTCGGTTTGTTGGCGATGTTCTGGGGTTGCAACCAATCGACCCCCTGGCAAAGCATGCGAAAGAGTACCTACTTCGCGAACGGTGCCGCAGGCGGAGGGCTGGCCAGTCAAGCTCGTCGGCGCATCGCCTGGTCGTCCGAAGTGACCGCTCAATAAGTGAATTCCATGCACTAAAGTATTGATAGCTGTGCCTCGTGTATGCTGGTTCATTCCCATACACCACAACGAAGTGATCTTCAATTCTGGGTTCCCGAACAAGTCAGCGAGCAATCGGATTTGGCTTGCGGGCACTCCGGAAAGCTCCTCGACGTATTCCGGCGTGTAGGGTTTCAATTGCTCCGCGTATTCTTCAAACGAAATCGACTTGCCGTGCAAGTTCGGATTAGCGTCGTCCGGCGCTTTGAAGTTGCAGAATGAGTTGACAAACTCCTGACTGTATGTCTTTTTGGCAAGCAATAAATGAGCTATGCCATTGGCGATTGCCAGGTCGCCGTGCCCTTTCATCTCTAAATAATGATTGCAATGAGTTGTTGTTCGAGTGCGTCGCGTTCCAATGTCGATCAAGAGTACTTTTTCTCCGCGGCTTCGTCGATCGACAACACGGGAGAAGAGAACCGGGTGCATTTCGGCAGGATTGTTGCCCCACATTATCAACACATCGCACTGATCCAAATCGTCATAGCACCCGGCCGGTTCATCGACTCCATAAGTCGCCAAAAAACCGGTAACGGCGGAGGCCATGCAAAGTCGGGCATTGGGATCGATATGGTTGTTGCCTAATCCACCCTTCATGAATTTCAAGGCTGCATAACCTTCCGGGATCGTCCATTGCCCTGAACCATAGAACGCAAATTGATTCGGCGCTGCCTCAATGCGGTCTGCGATCGTGTTTATCGCCTCTTCCCAGGAGATGGCTACAAACTTGTCGCCGCGGCGAAGTAGCGGTGTCTTGAGACGGTCTTCGCCATACAAGGCACTCCCTACGTGGTACCCTTTTACACAAAGCAGCCCCTTGTTGACCTCGGCATTTCGGTCGCCCGCAACCGCCACAACTTTGCCATCTTGCACGCCAACTTGAACATGACAACCCGTTCCGCAGAATCGACAGGGTGCCTTATCCCACCTCACATCATCCGCCAATGCACTGCCCTGAATAACTGGCAAAGTCCAGGTCGAGGCACCGGCAGCAACCGCAGTGGCAGCAGCCATAGCCGACGATTTTAGGAAGTTCCTTCGTTCGGCACAGGACGGTTGCTTTTCCGTCGCTTGAGCGAGCTTTTCTAGTTCCATTGGTTATTCTCCGATTGCAGGCGGTTCAAAGGATGCAAAAACAATATCGACGTGCAAAATTCCATCGAGATCTTGTACCCACTGCGTCAACGACACCAGTCCCTCCGTACTTTCAGACTCGATCGTCATGGGCAACCGCACTCCAAAACGCTGGCCCATCTCTATTCCCATTCGATGCTGTAATCGATTTAGCGTATCTTCGAAACGCGAGCCATCTGCCCATTTCAAGGTCGCCACTAAGCTGGCAATCATTCGATTTGTTCCTTCCGGACTAGACGTCAGTTTCAAAGCAATATAAAACAGGATAAAAATATCCACAATTGCCAATTGGGAGAATACGAGTTTGAAATTCCTGACTCGGTTTGAGGAACTTGTTGACGACAATCGATGCGGGGCAATCTCCGCGGATTTGCGAGGGGAAGCGCGTTTCGGCAAGGATGCGCGGCGTATGCGGTCAGGACTCAGCCTCATCGCGACACTTGCCTGTTGCGCAATTTTCATCTTAATCCTGAGTTCATCCCTTGTTTTGACCCAATCAAGCGACCCACAACGCTCCGTGAAAGCTGTAGCCATGAACTTGCAGGCAAGCTCCGGAAGCTCGGACAAGCTTTTGACAACGAGTGTTAAGCACGAGATCACGATTCGAATGCCATCTGGGCCTCCTCAGGTTGACACTGGCATAACTAACATGCATGGACAAAAGTTGTATGTAGCATGTTCGACCTGTCATGCTTCCCGCGAACCGAACATCACGAATCGAAGCACTTCCGATCTTGATGAGTTTCACAAAGACATGCGTTTTTCGCATGGAAATCTTACTTGCCTGGCATGCCACAATCCGAACGACTACGACACGCTCCATCTTGCTGACAGGTCGAAGCTGGCTTTCCAAGAAGTGATGTCTTTGTGCTCGCAATGCCATGGTACCCAACGTCGCGACTACGATCACGGCGCCCACGGCGGAATGACCGGATATTGGGATTTGAAGCGTGGACCTAGGGTTCGAAACAACTGTGTTGACTGTCATAGTCCTCACCAACCAAAGTTTCCGAAGATGAATCCAACGTTTAAGCCACGGGATCGGTTTTTAGAAAGTCACAGTGGAGAGCAACATGAATAGCAGCGACTCGCCGTCGGGCCCATCAAAACCACTCCCAATATTGCCGATACTAGACAATGGATCGTCTCGGCGTACCGTGCTCAAAGGAGCGGCCATGACTCTGGGATTGGCCGCATTTGGCAAAGCAATTTGGCCGCTGACCACCATCCCCGCAAATGTTTCGGTTAGCGAGTTCCTGCAACAACACTACAAAGAACTGACCGAGGAGGACAAAACAGCAGTCTTCAAGCGACTGGCCGCCGAAACAAAGCAGCAATACGGAGCCGATGTTACTATCTCCGATCATCGTCCCATACCGGGCGTCAAGTTTGCGTATGCGATCAACCTGAGCAAGTGCAACGGGAATGGCAAGTGCATGGAGGCTTGCAACAAAGAGAACAATCACCATCGCGGTGTCGACCAATCCTATATTCGTGTGCTGGAGATGTCGAAAGGATCACTAGATCTTGGAAAAGGGACTACGACTTTCAATCATACCGTTCCGCAAGACGACAAGTTTTATATGCCTGTCCAATGCCAGCAATGCGACAACCCACCTTGCGTGACTGTCTGTCCCGTAGAAGCAACATGGAAAGAAGAAGACGGTATTGTCGTGGTGGATTACAACTGGTGTATAGGTTGCAGGTATTGTGAAGCGGCTTGTCCCTATCATGCACGGAGATTCAACTGGGAGAAGCCTCAACTCAGTGCGGAAGAAGTCAATCCGAATCAGGGCTATTTATCCAATCGCATTCGACCCCAAGGAACGATGGAGAAATGTCATTTCTGCTTGCATCGCACTCGAGAAGGGCGACAACCTGCATGCTTGGAAGCCTGTCCGACCGGTGCTCGCGTATTCGGCGACATTAATGATCCGGAGTCGGACATCAACTGGGTTGTCAAGAATAAACGTGTTTTTGTTTTGAAGGAAGAGCTTGGCACTCAACCTAGCTTCTTTTACTTTTTCGATTCATGAGCTTGATACACCATGAGCTTGATACACCATGAGCGCTGATGCACGAACCGATCCGATGAGCGCACATCCCGTGCGAAACTACCCAAAGTTTTTGTGGTGGGCATTGGGCGAAGCGACCAACGGCAATCTGACATTTTACGTTTGGATTCTTGCCTTGACGGCTATTGCGCTAGTAGGCGCGAATTCTTGGGCTGTGCAAGTGGCGGATGGGATGATCGTCACGAACATGACCGACCATGTAAGCTGGGGGCTGTATATCGCAAATTTTACATTCTGTGTCGGTCTAGCGGCCGGTGGCGTGATGATGGTTATCCCAGCATACTTGTATGACGACGAAGAGATGCACAAAGTCGTTATCATTGGCGAGATTGTCGCGATTTCAGCCATTGTGATGTGCACGCTCAGTGTGCTCGTTGACTTAGGACGTCCAGATCGGTTTTGGCATATGCTTCCAGGCATCGGTCGTTTCAATTGGCCTATGTCGATGCTGACGTGGGATGTTATCGTGCTCAATGGCTATCTACTGATCAATCTACACATCGTTGGCTATTTGCTTTACATGCGTTTTTTGGGACGAAAACCGAATCCAGTGTGGTACATACCCTTCGTGATGCTGTCGATTGCTTGGGCGATAAGTATCCATACGGTAACCGCTTTTTTGTATTGCGGACTTGGAGGTCGTCCTTTCTGGAATACCTCTTTGCTCGCCCCCAGATTCTTGGCCTCTGCGTTCGTCAGCGGTCCGTCCTTCATTATCTTGGTGATGCGGGTCCTCCGAATTACGACTGGTTACACAGCGTCACCCGCACCTGCTCGATTGCTAATTCAGATCATTCGGGTCGCGATGACCGTCAACTTGGTCATGCTCGCGAGCGAGATATTCACCATGTTCTATACGGGGGGCAGTCATTTGGCTGCTGCAAAGTACTTGTTCTTTGGAAGCCATGGTCGCAGTGGACTTGTACCCTGGATTTGGACTGCCATCGCTTTGAACCTGATCGGAACGATGCTTTTTTTTACGAAGTCTGCGTTGGAACGAAGTCCCGCCAGAATTCTAGCCTGCCTTTGCTGTATCGTTGGGATTTGGATCGAAAAAGGGATGGGGCTCATCATCCCGGGATTTATCCCCAGCACGCTGCATGAGATTGTGGAGTACACACCGAGTCTTACGGAATGGAAAATCACAGCTGGTATTTGGGCCGTTGGCCTAATCATGATGACCCTTCTTCTGAAGATGATGATTTCGGTTCAGAGCACTCGCGAGGCACTCGAGCTGAACGCAAAGTGAAGACTCACTTGGAGCGCCTCGCTCCCTTGCACCAGCGATGGATTTTGGGGACCAGAGGCTACCAGCATTGAACCTGGTGCTTCAGTCATGCACTAGCGTTTCACCCAGCAAGTTTCGGGCCTAAACTTCGCATAACGGTTTAATGGGGTTTGCCGACTCGATCAAATCCTTAATCGTTACTCTGGCGAAAGCCTTCTCCGTCGCCGCATAAGCTTTGTCGAGTTCGGCATGCAGAGGACACAGCGCCTTATGCGACTTCAAGCCGAGCGGACAAGAACGAATTCGCTCTATAGGTGCAACCGTATTGACCACGTCCAGAATCGTGATTCTGTTCGTGGACCGGCATAGTTCATAGCCACCTCCAGGCCCTGGACGCGAACGAACCAGTTCGGCTGCTGCGAGATCTTGCAGAACCCGTGTCAGATATCGCCTCGGAACCTTGGTCTGCTCCGCCAAATGGTCGGCAGAAACAGGTGCACCCTCTTGGCTGCCCATGCAGGCTACCGCACGAAGGGCATACTCGGCAGTCTTGGAAAGCATCGATTACCCCAAAATAAAATGAAATCCAAATAGTACACCTTGACGTGCAGATATAAACATATACCATTTGGTGTAGAACTTAAGTATAGAGTGCCTCCTTCGGCTATGCAACGCCGATTTCACTTTCGCCACATTGGAAAGACAGTTCAGTGAAGCTTTCGGGAGACTAGGAAAATGCGATGTCATAGGCTAATCAGTACTTGTCTTTGGTGCATGGTCCTGCTCTTGGTCGCGTCTCGCGTTCTAGCCCAACGAGATGGGTTCGAGCGCCCGCCCATAGATTACTTGAATACGGAAGTCCATGATCCTGTCGCCAACCTCGCTTCGAAGATCCAAGCCGGCAAAACGGTTTTGGCATATGAACCGAATTTTGGCTATCTTAAGTCTGTCCTGAAAGAACTGGGGGTTTCCGTCAACTCACAGACACTTGTTTTCTCGAAGACTAGCTTGCAGTTACAACGCATCTCACCCAGGCGTCCTCGCGCTCTGTATTTCAACGACGATGTTTACGTGGGCTATTGCCAACAAGGGGACGTCCTTGAGTTTGCGGCCACGGATGCCAAGCAAGGTGCGACGTTTTATACACTTGAACAGACGGATGATGGTAACCCAAGGATTATCCGCGACAGGGGAGTGTGTCTCTCTTGCCACGCATCGGGCCGAACACAAAACGTGCCTGGCTATTTGGTGCGTAGCGTCTTCACCGAAGTTACAGGCCAACCTAGGCTAGGTTTTAGATCCTACACTACAGATCACACCAGTGATATCAAGGAGCGATGGGGTGGCTGGTATGTCACGGGCCTCCATGGCTCGATGCGCCATATGGGAAACACACTCAGTACGGACAACGAGCAGGACTTCGATCGTGAAGTTGGTGCAAACCAAATCGACTTAACGAATCGCTTTCGACGCGACAGCTATCTCAGCGCACAGAGTGATATTGTGGCTCTGATGGTGCTCGAACATCAAACGCAAATGCACAATGCGATCGCAGCTGCCAACTACGAAACACGGCAAGCACTTTATCAATCCTGCGAAATGAATGAAATCCTGAATCGCCCACGAGACCAGGTTAGTGATAGTGCGAAGCGACGCATTGCCTCCTCGACAGATCGGGTATTAAAGTACCTGTTGATGTGCGGCGAGTTTCGGTTGACCGATACGGTCTGCGGTTCGACCAGATTTGCCCAAGAGTTCACCGCGCTTGGCAGGAAGGATTCAAAAGGACGCTCGCTGCGCGATTTCGATTTAAAAACGCGATTGTTTCGATACCCTTGCAGCTACCTCATCGACTCAGCGGCTTTCGAAGGCTTGCCTGCAGAGGTTCGTTTGGATGTGATTTCGCGACTGAAAGCGATTTTGGACGGGCGCGATACATCCCCCGAATACGCGCATTTGTCGACAGAGACTCGCCGTGAAATCCTTGAAATCCTGAGCGAAACGAAGCCCGATTTCCATTGGTCGCCCCTTGCTGTGAATCGCAATTGAGCATCCAAAATGAACCAAAACTTGATTCCTCGATGCGCAACCGTTTTCGGCAGCCTACTGTCGCTAACTTTCTGTTTCAACAGCGCATTTTGCCAGTTGAACATCAACCTCGAAAAACCGCCATTCAGCTACGCGGAAACCGAAGCCGACAACAGAGTCTCGGGTGTTGAACCGTGCGTCATCTGCGGTAGAGATTCCTTCGTAGCCAAGGGCGAACAAAAACCGGCAATATGGCTGTGGCAGTTAAGATGATTAAAAGCGGTGGGTCCACAACTGCCCATGCGCCTTGTTCGACGACTGTCCGTAGGTTGGGGATCCGAGAACCCACAAAGGTGAATACAAGAGTGGCTGGAAGGATCCCTGCATGCGTTGTCCACCAAAAGGTTACCAGTGGGATTCTAGTCGCGCCGGCACCGTAGTTGACCAAGGTAAAGGGAACATGTGCCATACGCAACCACAGGAGGTAGAAGGCCCCCTCCTGGGAAAACCGGTCGCTAATCCACCTTAGATAGATTTGCCATCGACGATAGAGCATATACCTAACCACATAGCGACCCAATAGAAAAGAGAGGATGGCAGCTGCGGTCAAACCGATCTCGACCAAAAAAACGGCGGCGATAAAGCCGAATAACCACCCATAGACAATCGACTTGCCCGCAGTACCTGGAATCAAAGAAAGTCCAATGTAAAGAACCAGCCCTATAACGAAACTCGCAATTGGAGCGGTCTTGATTCGGCTCCGAAGGGAATCTTCGCGTTCAACAATCCAATTTAAGTCGGGCAAATACCGGACTCCTAATCCAACGGTTGCAACGAGAACGAAAAGTACTATCGCGAAGAACAGACGGCGAGAAAGCAGGGCTGGAGGACTCACATTATCTGACCCATCAGGGTTGTTTTCCGATTTCGCAATTTCTCGATTCGCAATTTCGGACTGGTGTTTGCGAGGTTGTGTCATAGCGTACCACTCCACACCGAAAAACGGCTCAGATCCATTTGCATCCTGCACATCGCTCGCAGAGAAAAAAGGCTAAAAAGCAAAATCCAACTATTTAACAATGGTTTCTTTCCAAAGATGAGCATTCGAACCGTTTGGGACTGTCATTTGCACTAGTGGTTTTTAATGATGCAAGAGTAGGACCAAGTTCCTCTGAATTGGAGAAAACTAAATGAAATCGGACAAACAGCTTCAACACGATGTATTAGCTCAACTGGAATGGGATCCCAGTGTCGAGGCCACTCAAATTGGCGTAGCAGCAAAGGACGGCATCGTGACGCTGACTGGATCTGCAGTTAACTTTGCGCAGAAACTGGTAGCTGAGAAGCTCGCGAAACGGGTCAATGGGGTAAAAGCTATTGCCAATGACATAGAGGTAACGCTTCCAAACGCAAGCAAACGCAACGATACCGAAATGGCATCGGCTGCGATGCAAGCCTTGAAATGGAATGTCGCCGTTCCGGATGAACATATCATGGTTACCGTACGCGATGGATGGGTCACTCTGGAAGGAACAGCAGAATGGCAATACCAAATTAGGGCCGCATCGCGTGCGGTTCGCGATTTGATCGGTGTTCGAGGCACGTCGAATCAAATAAAGCTAAAAGCGAAGGCGCCGCATATTAAGCCGAGCGACGTCAAATTGAAAATCGAAGCGGCGTTCAAACGGAGCGCCGAGATGGACGCGCACCGAGTCGGAGTAGACGTTCACGGTGGTAAAGTCACCCTTCATGGAAACGTCCGTTCATGGGCCGAGCAAGACGAAGCGATTCACGCGGCATGGGCAGCACCAGGTGTCGTCGAAGTAGAGAATAAGTTAACGGTTAGTGACTAGTGCTGACTCGTTGCCGAACAGGGATCGTCCGGATTAGTAACCCTCCCGTTGGTAGGGTCGATCAATGCGAGGGGGGAGTCGAAGTGCCCATGGCCATTGTGCAAATCAGTTGCCCCGCAACGACCGAAGGCCGACTCTGCTAGTGGGTGAGTGACTCTTTATGAAAAACTCTTCTAAACAAAACGGACAGGGCGGGAAGCGGAGCTTCCGAGGTGTGCGTTCCCAAGTTGGAGCTTGGGAACGAGAGGAATCCGTCTCTCAGCCGGCACACGATTACCGTGTATGTGAAATAGTACCTCGGCGAAACGAATGCCGACTAGTCTCTTCGAATGCGTCGCTTTCGTGGAAATACATGTAGTGAGTGATGGTGATCGTTTTCTCAGCAATCTCAATTTGGTTTAGGGAGTTCTTTTCCTGCTCTCGGCCTCGTCCTCGACGCGACGTTGTCGTTCCACATTGGGCAATGATGATGCCACGATCTCGATGCGACCCGGGATAAAAGTCTAAGGTGTTTCCAATGTAGGCTCGGTGTAAATGTCCACCTAGAATCATGTCGACGTTTAGGTCAGCAAATCTCTCAATGGCTCGTTTCGCATACGGCATGTTGCTATCGTGGAGGTGGTCTGGCGCCGGTGCAAAATGATGGTGCGCTACGACGATCCTAGCAATTCCATTGGGCGTTTCTTTAAAAGTACGTTCGCATAGGTCCAGCTGCCATTTGAATATTTGCCCGTTGCTGATCGCGGTGCGGGGTGCTGTCGAGTCCAAGCCAACAATCACCGCTCCATGGATCTTGAGCACAGGATTGAGGTCTTCGGAGATGATCTCTCGATAAAGTCGATGCGGATCTAAAAAGCGTTCGACAACACGGTACAGAGGCACATCATGGTTTCCCGGTATAACCAACTGCGGGACCGTCGGCAGTCGCTCCATGTATCGTTTGGCCGCTTCAAATTGCTCTCTCTTGGCTCGTTGGGTAAGGTCTCCATTGATGATGATTGCGTCTGGATGAAGCTCAATTGCCATTCGCAGTGCAGCTTCACCCACTTGATCAACATACGGTGGGCCAAAATGTAGATCGGAGATTTGGAGAAGCCTGATAGGTTTTTCGGTGTGATCCACTTGGGGCATTTTGGCGTGGTAGGAGCGAATAGTGACGATCTATGCGAGAATGAGACTCTAGAGTATGGCATTTCTTATGCTAGGCCTAGACTCGATCTGAAAACAAGTTGATCCGATTTGACGAGATTCAAATCATTGGCGTCTGGAATGGCGTCATTGCCATTCGGTACGCTAAATGCACTGCACACTTAGCACACTTGGATTTGAAGTTAGCAGTTTCGTAGGAGGGTGTTTTTTGAATAGGCTTAGTTAGGGCCAAATGGTAGGGCTCATCCGCAACTCGATTTGTTTTTCAGGCTTACCGGAGTAAGAATGTTTTTCCCCTCCCCAAATCTCCTGTCGGTACTTGCATGTCTATTCGGAATTTTGACATTGGGAACAGTCCTTAGGGCTGCGTCGCTTCGAAGACTTTCGGACGAAAAGTCCCGATCGCATCTCAGAAGCGTCCGATCGTGGTGGGTACTGGCAGTATTGCTTTCAGTCGCATTGATTCTCGGCCATCTCGGGGTAGCAGCCCTGCTCGCTGTGGCTGGAATTCTAAGCTTGCGAGAATACCTGAATATCCTCGATTGGAACCGGGTCGGCAGGCCGACTGCCTGGGTGGTCTTTGGCATCGCACCGCTATATTATTCGCTTTTGTTGTTTGGATATGCGGAGTCGTTGCGATCCGCAGCGCCGGTCGCATTTTTGATCGCAATCGGGGCTATTCGAGCTTCGCTTGGTTTGGTTGATGATTTCCTTCGAATCACCGCTGCGATCTTTTTGGGTTTGATGTTATTTGTTTTCTGTTTGTCACATGCCTACTTCCTTTTGGTTTTGTCTGGTTTGCCGGAAACCTGGGCCGGAAACCTAGGTTGGTTTCTGTACCTAGTCTTGTTGACGGAGACCAATGACATTGCCCAAGCGTTAATCGGTCGTCCTTATGGTCATACCAAGATTACGCCCAAAACGTCTCCAAATAAGTCCCTGGAAGGGCTATTGGGTGGACTCATGGCAACAACAATCCTTGCTGTATTGCTGGCACCATGGCTAACAAGCTTTATGCAGAGGTCCTGGACCTCAGGCATATTTCTTGCGGTCTCATCCGGCCTCTTGATTGCAGCTTTCGGATTTTTGGGGGATCTTAACAAATCCGGCATCAAACGTGATGTAGGGATCAAAGATAGTGGAACGATACTACCAGGCCAAGGAGGAATGATGGATCGGATCGATAGCTTGACGTTCTCCGCTCCCATATTTTTCTACTTCGTTCAATCCATGGTTTTCATAAACTGACCAAATCACATGAGCAATAGAAGACCGCATGGAACCCATCAAAACGTCGGACCAATCAAGTCTAGCCAAGGCGGTACCCACCGAGGGTCAAGGCGACGCCGAGGGTGCTTACAAACATAATTATGTAACAATCCCAAACGTAATTTGCACGATACGATTGTTCGGAGCGATCTGGCTTTTTTGGCTTGCGGTTCAGAACAATTTAATCCTTTTCACTGGGGTGTTCGTTGCACTCAATCTAAGTGATTGGATCGATGGTAGGCTGGCTCGATGGTTGAAGCAACGCTCTGACTTTGGCGCTCGTCTGGATAGCTTCGCGGACTCAGTCCTCTATGGCGCTCTGTTCTTCGGGATGTTTTGGTTTCGCGGCGAAGTACTCCAAAGAGAATCGGTGTGGTGGATAGTTGGTTTGCTCAGTTACATGCTGACAACTGGGGCTGGAATTTGGAAATACAGTCGTGTCCCTAGTTACCACACCTATGGAGCGAAGATCTCACAGTGGTTTGTATTGGCTGGTGCGATATGCCTGCTGCTAGGTTACACCGTTTGGCCGTTTCGCGTTGCCATGTTTCTGGTCACTCTAACCAACATAGAGGCGACGACCATTACGTGGATTCTGCCGAAATGGCAAGCCGACGTACTAACTGTACTTCACGTTTTGCCCATCAAAAAAAGTGGGGTGTCGCAATAGCGAGGGCTGCTACAGCCCTTCCCATGTATTCCCATATATTCGGCGATGGAAAGGCGTTTTCTGTTGCTTCCCCGAATTTGCATCCGATTTCGTCCCTCGTTCAAACTCGTCCCCAACCTCAAGCTCAGGAACGAGGCGTACGATGCAACTATTGCGGTCGCTTGATGCGAGAAATAAGACCGTCCGACTTAACGGACACTCCATGAACTTTGCTTCTTAGCTGCTCCGGATGCGGTGCAAATGCTTCTGCGGTCTTCAAGTCGACAAAATTTTCGTTGACAAGCCGAAAGAGACTATCAGTAAAGGAATGCATACCCTCGTGAGTGGAGTCCGCAATGATCGCATGCAAGTCTTCCTCTTGCCCCTCACGAATCCGTTCGCTGACGGACGGGGATGCGAGTAAAACCTCAGTCGCAGGAACCACCTTGGTACCTTCTTTCGAACTGGGCAACAGTCGCTGCGCCATAATGGCACGCAATCCATTGGCAAGACAAGCCCGTAGGAACGGATGCTGATCCGTCGGGAAAAACTCCAAGATGCGAGAAAATGCTTGAACGGTATCGACCGTGTGCAGGGTGGCGAATACCAAATGGCCGGTTTCCGCGGCCATTAATCCAGCAAGCAAGGTCTCTTTGTCACGCATTTCGCCGATAACAATTAGATCCGGATCTTGGCGAACTGCGCTTCGCAAGGCTGTTGGAAAATCGACAACATCAAGCCCCACTTCGCGTTGACTAATGACACTTAGCTCTGGTTTGAAAAGATACTCAACGGGGTCCTCGATCGTAATGATGTTGTAAGCTCGTCGATGATTTAGATGGTTGATGATGGACGCGAGCGTCGAACTCTTCCCGCTGCCGGTAACGCCGCAAATGATCACTAGCCCGTCCTGTATGCTTTCTGCAACTTGTTCGTAGACTGGAGGCAAATTCAATGACTCGAAATTGGGGATTTTGGAATTCACTCGTCGAAATGCAGCGTGCAGGCCACCGCCCGCATGAAATACGCTGCAGCGGTATCGCCCGTGATCGTAGGTATAAGAAAAGTCAACGCCTCCGTCAGAATCAAGTTGACCTAGAAGTCTAGAGGGAACCAATGGTCGCAAGAGACTGTCGGTTTCTTCCGCGTTGAATATTGGCAAATCCACACGGTGCAGTGTCGCCGCCATTCGTAAAATGGGTGGCGAGCCAATCTTTATATGGAGATCCGAGGCCTCCAACTGCGACATCTTCAAAAGCAATCGATGGATCATGGACGCATTTTGCATGAAATCAACTCAATGGTTTGGAACAGTCAATGGGCGGTGACAATTAGGGTCCGAAGCATAGTCGCACAAACCATGCCAACGTCCCGCTGAGCGAAAACGAGGCCAGGGTGTACCTAACGTCCTATGAGTCAAGCATGCCTGACCGAGAACGGCACACATACGCGTCACAACCGTGACAATAAGGCACATCTCCCTCGCAATTGCCTCAACGAGCAAGTGATCGAAATCACCAGCGTTGGCATAGTCCCTGTACCGAGACCACAGGATCAAGAAAAAGGTGTGGTTGTCGCCAAGCAATTCAGTTGGATCGCGTTTGGTACTCGCTTTGCACTATCTAGTGCTTGTAAAGAATAACGCAAGTAGGATCGGAAGGAAGAGTCAGATGCGAGATTGGTTGAAAGGGCACAGCAATTGGCATGCGTTGGGTTGGGCCGTTGTTGGCGTGCTCGCGATCTTGATTGTTTTAGTTTTCGCACGGCGCCTTATTGGGCTCAACGTATAGGAATTTATTATGAAAGTGATGCTCGCGACGGACGGATCTCAATATGCGGAAGAGGCCGCTTGGCTTTTAGCCCACTTACCCCACTCAGAGCGGCTTGAGTTGACTGTGCTTTTTGTCACCAACACACCCAACTTGCGAGGTATCAAAAACGCCGACGATTTGATGCGTCGCCTGGAGGCCGCCGACAAGAAGAAGGCGGTTTCTTTGTTAGAACACTTACGGAATCTCTTTGATGGGGCAAATGCCTCCATCGAGTTGGTTGTCAAGCACGGTCATATCGGTGCTGCAATCGTCCGGGAAGCGGAATCACAGAGGAGCGACTTAGTCGTTTTAGGTGCGATCGGCCATTCGTTATTCGAACGCATGTTTGGTAGCACAAGCGACTTCGTCGCGACCCACGCGAAATGCTCCGTATTGATTGTTCGGCCAACAGGACTAAAAAAGGCAAAGCGACCTATCGATGTTTGCATCGCATTTGACGAAACGGATCCTTCTTCGGTTGTTTTTGAGCAACTTGCACTTTTTGGTTGGGGTGCCAATACCAAAATGGAGGTCGTTAGCGTCGTAACGCTTCCATTCGCATACTCCGAAGTCCCATACGAGTTTGACATGGAGGATACAAAATCCGAAAAGAAGAAAGCGATTGAGTCCGCAGCGAACCGACTTCGAGAAATTTCACCTTATGTCGAAACTTACGTTTTTGAATCCAGTCATATTGGTGATGCATTGGTTCGTTTTTGCAAAAACAACGGCAGCGATATCGTTGTTTTGGGCAATACCGGTGGAGGATTGCTTAGCACTTTTTTCCTTGGAAGCGTATCCAAATACGTTTTAAGGCATGCGCCATGTTCGGTTTGGATCGCTAGAAAAGAAGCAGCACCGAGTTGACCAGGAGGCTATGATACCAAAGTGAGACTTGCGATGAAGGAAGTCTCGGAAAGCTCCATTGGAATGCTTAGCATTGCATTCCTTGTTGCGAGAAAGTCGCAACTCCCAAGTAGTCGCTTTCGCCACCTGCCCAGTAGTCGACCAGGAGTCATAATGGATTGGGAGTCGTCGTCGACTAGGCTCGTAGCGTCCAGAACAGTGCATTTGGCATGATTTTAAAGTTTGAGAACTAACACTGGCCGAGTTGCGAGCCGCACGATACGTTCCGTCACGCTACCTAGTAGTAATCGACTAAGACCGCTACGGCCATGCGAAGGCAATACAATAAGATCTGCTTTGAGGGACTCGGCTCGCTCGGCGCACACAGTTCCTGGATCGCCGACCAGAACCTCTTGGACGACGCCAGCATAGAGGGGATCCTGGAAATCGCCTGCCAACAGCTTTTGGGCATATTCAATTCGAACATGGTCATCCACATCTTTCGCTTCGATTGGAAAACCCGCGGGGCGCAGAGCGATCATACTGGGCAAAACGTGCAATATGTGTACATGGCTTGGGTCGTCCGCTAATTCCATCGCCTTTTCAACCGCTGCGTGCGAATGTTCTGAAAAGTCGTAGGGTACTAGGATCACGTTGTGTATGGACCAGGACATCAAAGAGTTCCTCTATTCGAATGGGGTGGCAAATGAATGGCACAGTAACCATCTCTGTTGCGAATAGCGTTCCAAAGTGTGCGGTTTCTTTACAACTTCGTCGCTGGCAACTCTAGCACCATTGGCCGCAGAAGCGTTTTCCGACTGAGACGAATAGCGAGGAAAAGCCAGACTATTGTTCCGTGCCTGCCGCTCGCTCAAGATATTCTCGGCCAAAAGTCTTTGGACCCTAGAACGCAGTTTCGATCATATCGTTCGTATTCCCTGGACAGTTTGGCGGGCGATCGTCTGTTCCTCATTGGATGGTACTATATAAACACGGCACTTGCTTTCTTTTGCACTGATCTGATTACCGTGTGCGTCATTGGCTGCTTGGTCCAAAACAATCCCCATAAACTCCAAGCCTTTGCAGATTGAAGATCGAACCTCGCTGGCTCGTTCCCCTATCCCAGCAGTAAAGAACAATGCGTCCAACCCACCTAGAGTAGCAGCGAATGCGCCAATCTGCTTTCGGGCTCGATTGCAAAACATGTCGATCGCGAGGGCCGCCTTGGGGTCGAAAACGCGATTTGCAAGCAGCGTCTGCATGTCATTACTGGTCTCCGAAACGCCTCGGAGCCCGGATTCGTTATTGATTAGATTCTGAATTTCATGAGAGCCAAATCCAAGCCGGTCGATCAAATAAACCAAAACCCCTGGGTCCAGATCCCCGCAGCGCGTTCCCATCATTAAGCCTCCCGCGGGAGTAAACCCCATACTCGTATCGATGGGACAGCCATCCATGAGCGCCGTCATGCTACAGCCGTTGCCAAGATGCGCAATGACGGTTCGGCCGTCGTTAGCTTCCGGATACGCTGCAACAATGGAATCATACGACAGGCCATGAAAGCCGTATTTTCGGACTCCGGCATCCCATAGACTGCTCGGAAACGGATATCTCTTTGCGATTTCCGGCATTTCGTGAAAAAAGGACGTATCAAAACATGCCACATGAGGCAAACTCGGAAATCGTGATTGCGAGGCCTCGATCATTGCAATCTGCACAGGCAAATGCAGCGGCGCGAATTCCACGATGTTTCTCAATTCGTTTAGGGCGTCTCCGGCAACTAAGGTTGGCCCCTTAAAGTCTTTGCCACCATGAACAACTCGGTGTCCGATGGCAGTGAACTTCGGCAACTTGAGTTCTTGGAGTGATCTCAAGATAGAATCCAATGCACCCAAATGGCTCGAAATGTCTTGCTGGTATGCTTGTCGAGTAACATCGCATCGTTGCTTGAACCACAACAAGGATTTTGGTTGTGAGATACCTTCGATCGCTCCTCGCACGAGCTCAATTTCTGCGCCTTCCTCCAGACCAAAGACACTGAACTTGAGCGAAGAGGAGCCGCAATTTATGCAGAGGATAGCCAAAGTCACGACCCCTGCCATTTCCAATCGCGAATTTCCGGCATGTCTTCTCCATGCTTGTCGATGTACTGTTTGTGCTCGATTAGTTTGTCGCGAAGAGCCTGCTTAGCATATGCGGCATGCGCTCCTAAACTAGGAAGGCGATCGATTACATCTATGGCTAAATGGAATCGATCCAAATCATTGAGTACAACCATATCGAATGGAGTCGTTGTCGTCCCCTCTTCCTTGTATCCGCGAACGTGCAAGTTCGAATGGTTGGTTCGTCGATACGTCAGGCGATGGATCAACCAAGGATAACCATGAAAGGCAAAAATAATCGGCTTATCTGTCGTAAAAAGCGAATCGAAGTCTCGATCGTTCAATCCGTGCGGATGCTGGCTTGTCGGCTGAAGTTTCATGAGATTCACAACATTGATGACGCGAATCTTTAGGTCAGGAAAGTACCACCATAAGAGCTCTACTGCAGCAAGTGTTTCCAAAGTAGGAACGTCTCCGCAACACGCCATCACGACGTCGGGTTCGCAGCTTTGGTCATTGCTCGCCCAATCCCAAATGCCAATTCCTGCCGCGCAGTGCTTGATCGCTTGATCCATGTTCAGCCACTGGGGTGCAGGCTGTTTTCCAGCAACGATCACATTCACTTTATTACGGCTCCGTAAGCAATGGTCGCTTACGCACAAAAGGGTGTTCGCGTCCGGAGGAAGGTAAACGCGAATGATCTCGGCTTTCTTGTTGACCACATGGTCGATGAATCCTGGATCCTGATGACTAAAACCATTGTGATCCTGCCTCCAGACATGGGACGTCAGCATGTAATTGAGAGAAGCGATAGGTCTTCGCCAAGGAATCTGCCTAGTCACCTTTAGCCACTTTGCGTGTTGGTTGAACATAGAATCAACAATGTGAATGAAGGCTTCGTAGCACGAAAAGAAACCATGTCTTCCCGTAAGCAAATAGCCTTCCAACCATCCTTGGCATTGGTGCTCGCTCAGCATCTCCATAACGCGACCGTTTGGTGAAACATGGTCATCCTCCGGCTGAATCTCCGCGGTCGAGACCCGATCCGTGACTTCGAAAACTGCATTCCATCGATTGGAGGCAGTTTCGTCGGGACTGAATACTCGAAAGTTCTTGGCAGATTCGTTTTGTGTGAGTACGTCACGAATGAACTGCCCCTGAGGGCGCGTTGACTCTGCATCGATCGCTCCGGGCTTGACGACATCCACCGCATAGGCACGGAAATCTGGCAGGCAAAGTTCCTTCAGCAGAGCGCCACCGTTCGCGTGCGGATTAGACCCCATACGCTGCGTTCCTATAGGTGCCAACTCCGCTAGCTCAGCAACCAATTTCCCGTGGGAATCAAATAGTTCGTTCGGGCGATAGCTTTTCAACCATTCCTCGAGAACGCGAACGTGATCTGGGTGCGAATTCATCTCCCCCATCGGCACTTGGTGCGACCGGCAAGTGCCAACGACCTGCTTGCCATCAACTTCTTTAGGCCCTGTCCACCCCTTTGGAGTTCGCATAACAATCATCGGCCACTGTGGACGTTTGCTGAAACCATGCGACCGAGCGTCGCCTTGGATCTGTCGAATCTCGCCGATAACCTGGTCCAGAGTCTCCGCCATCAGGTGATGCATCGTTTCCGGATCATCTCCTTCGACAAAGAATGGCTTGTATCCATAACCGATAAACAATTGCTTCAACTCATCTCGACTGATGCGAGCCAACACAGTGGGGCCAGCGATCTTGTATCCATTTAAATGCAAGATTGGCAACACCGCACCATCATGCGCCGGATTCAGGAACTTGTTCGAGTGCCAGCTAGTGGCCATGGGACCTGTTTCTGCTTCTCCATCACCGACAACACACGCAACGATCAAATCAGGGTTGTCAAAAACGGCGCCATACGCATGCGACAGTGCGTATCCAAGTTCGCCCCCTTCGTGAATCGAGCCAGGGGTCTCAGGTGCCACATGACTCGGGATCCCACCAGGAAAGGAGAACTGCTTGAACAAACGCTGCAAACCAACCTCATCTTGACTGATATGCTGGTAGTGCTCGGTATAGCTTCCTTCGAGGTAGGTATTCGCTACCAATCCAGGACCGCCATGACCTGGCCCCGTCACATAAATCATGTTCAAGCCATACGCTTTGATGACTCGGTTTAGATGCACATAGATGAAGTTTAAGCCGGGTGTGGTGCCCCAATGCCCTACGAGTCGTGGTTTAACGTGCTTCAGGCTCAGGGGCTCCCGCAGCAACGGATTATCTAGCAAGTAGATTTGCCCCACCGATAAATAGTTGGCCGCCCGCCAGTAAGCATCTATTTTTCGCGAAAAGTCGGCAGATAGCGAATTCACCATGCGACATGCGCCCCTGGATTTGCGTTAAGGTTCGTGGCAGTATGGAAATAGATTCTATACTGCCATTCAAATTAGGAACACGTCGCGCATTTACTAGTCCAAGGCAATGCCAACAATCTCTCTTTAGGAATATGCCTCCCGCAAATTTCACAAGTCGAGTAAACACCAGACTCGATGCGTCGAAGAGCAAACTTGATATCGCGTATCTCAGCGTCCGTCATCTCACCGATTGCTGTAGTCGTTTGGTCGTTTTCCAACTCTACGGCCCGCTCTTCCGAGTCGGCGTTCTTGGTCGCGCTCAGTGAGTTCTCGATTTCGGTCGCGCGTTCTTGCAACTCCCGGAGCTTCTGTTCTAGTGCGATCTTTACGATTTTCAGGTCTAGCATGCTATTTCCTCAACTATCCTTGTCTCAAGAGCGTTTCAGCCAATTCATTTGCCCGCACACCTCGGTGAAACGTGACGTACAAGTAGATTGGTATCGATAGGTCACCAAGGTGCTGTTCTATCAATGGCTTCACGTCAGCCCACGCGAGTCCTCCAACCCCCGTCGCCAAAGCCGGTAGGGCCAAGCTTGTTATTTTTTCTGATTCGACTGCATGCCGCAATCTTTTCAGACAATGATTCACGTTTGCCAACGACGCTTTACCTGGGCGTGAACCATGCGTATGTTCGCCTTCCTGTGTCATCAAATTAAAGATTCTCGCGCAACCCACACCACCCCACATCCAGATTTCGCCTGGTTTCGGATGCGATTGATGCGCATAGTGCCTAAAGTCTTTTGCCATAGCGGGCCACTGCTCGCGCAGTGCAAGCGCCAACCCCGAATCAAAGTGCTCATTGGGCGCGATTCCATGTGCGATCGCTTGCGCACTTGAAAGCAAAATATCTCCAGAAACTTCTCGAATCATTTCGTCGCCTTAATTTTTCTATGTGAAACACACTACCCGAAATAGGACCTTAAGACTGACATAGAGCGAAAAGCATGCCATTCGAGAAACGAACGCACCAAGTCGACAGGATGAACTAATTCAACCCAAAACAGTGACGGAAAGTGTGCCAAGAGCGCGCAGTGTGCGACCTGGTACAGAGCAAGTTGTCATTTCGACGCACTAGCTAGGTTAACTCATCGATTTCTTGTTTCGTCGGCTGAGATAAAATGACCCAGACGGTTGCAAGCACAACTAGCAGCATGCCGATGATGCAGCCCACGGTTGGCACTCGTTGCTCCATAAACCACTTTACTAGTGCCGCTACGACTACTTGCGAGAGCCCAACGACGCTGACTCGCGACGGCGAACCTGTCGAAAAAGCTTTTGTCAAACACAACTGGCCGACCGTGGCAGCTATTCCGATCCCAATAATGCGAATGATGCTTGCCGAATCCACGGTTCTCGTAGGTGCAGAAACAGGCACTAGCAACCAGACGACTAAGCTACACGCAGTCGCGACAGCGGAAAAATGAGCGACGACCGAACGTGTATCCACGTCTTTGACGCGATGTAAATTGATCAACGCCACTCCGCTTAACATACCTGCCATGATGGCCATCGGAATCGCCGTTTGCGGGTCGGAAAATCGGCTCGGGGCAACGACCGCAACCAAGCTGCTAGCGTAAACCATCCACATTCCAATACAACTGATCGCCAAAGCTATCCATGTCTTGGATGAAGGCAATACGCCCAACAAAGGCCAAGAAAGAACCGCAACCCAGAGCGGGTACATGTTGGTCAACGCAAGCACGATCTCTACATCGTAATGGGTGAGCGCATAGAAACCGCAAATCATGCTCGCCCAACCCGATAGCGACCGGATCCATAGCGACATCGGTTTGAGAAAAACGAGCTTTGCGCCTGCACCGAGTGCCAATGCCAATGCAAGTACGGTGGCGACGCCCGACCGAACCATTGTGATCCACGGATAACTAAACTGTTCCTTAAGCGATTCGGCCAGCAAAGCCATAATTGCAAAGAAAATTGAGCCAACCAACATCCAAAAATAAGCCAAATAAGTCTCCTCGAGGTTATTCTAGTTAGCCATAAGCTACATAAGCAGTAGTGTATGGTAAATGTCCTGCGTTCCAATCTTTGGTTCGTACGCAAAAATCCCTTATAATCTGCCTCCAAACCTGCGAAAGAAATGTCCGGATGAAGTCAGCAATTACCCTATCTCTGGTCGAAGAAGCACGCGGCGGACCATTCGTTTTCTGGGGTGATGCAAGGGCTGCGATTGTTCAAGCAGGCGAACTGGGCTTTGATGCTATTGAAATCTTCCCGCCCGATGCAGATACGTTGCGGCACTTGTTTTTGGCCAAAACGCTTTCAGACAATGGACTCTCAGTCGCAGCCGTTGGAACCGGCGCTGGATGGGTCAAGCACAGGCTTCATTTGGCTGACGAGGACCAAATCGTTCGGCAACGCGCGATCCACTTCATCAAGTCAATCATCGACTGCGCTGCAGAGTTCGATGCGCCCGCAATCATCGGTTCGATGCAGGGCAGATCTAGTCAAGCAGTGAAACGAGCTACGGCCAATGCATACCTACGAGAAGGACTCGAAATCCTGAGTCACCACGCAAATCAATACGGGAAAACAATTCTATTTGAACCTCTCAATCGGTATGAGACGGATCAAGCTAACACCTTAGATGAGGCCTTGAGGTTGATTGAAGGCATTCCCAACGTTCGCTTGCTCGCAGATTTGTTCCACATGAACATAGAAGAAGTGAGCATTGCCGACGCAATGCGAGGAGCGGGCAAGTTCATTGGGCATGTTCACTATGCGGATTCCAATCGCATGGCGATGGGATTCGGGCATCTCGAAGTCGAACCGATTGTCCAAGCGTTGCTCGAGATTGGATATGATGGTTATCTGAGCGCAGAAGTTTTTTCCAAACCTGACGCCCTTTGTGCTGCCGAACAAACACTCAAATCCTTTCGCCAGGCTATCAAGACCCAGCCGCTTTAATCCATGATCCTCGCGATAGTTACTTGGGCGGATCTTCGCTGGGTTCTGGGTTGGCCCCTGGCTCTTTGCTGTTGTCATAGCCTGGAGGGTCTTTAAACGGAGCAAAACCGCCGACATCTGAAGGTGCATTCGGATCTTTCCCCTCCAGTTTTTCCTGACCAGCAACCTTGATCTCCGACTTGACTTTCGCCTGCTCTTGTAGGTACATCACGTAGGTCATCAACTTTGGTCCCGCATCAAAATAATACGCTGCGAAACCGGCGAGCAATGCTCCAAATATCAGGGAGAAAGAAGTGGAACGGCGTTGTTTTGTGGTTGCGGGATTGTCGGGAGAATTCATGCTAAACTCATCTTAGAATACTGAAAAATTGATCGCCATCGTCACTGCGCTTCAGTTTGGCAGCGCCGAGAGGGCTTGTCAATTGTGGCAGAGTGCCACCTCTAACTCCGCATCCACTGGTCGCATCCAATGCTCAATAGTCGCTCTAACGCATTTCTCCAAAGCCGTCTACTCTCGTTCCTCGCCCTTCTCACGTCTCTGGCTGTTTTCGGTCCGTCAGCCCTCGGGCAACCCAAAACTGGAAAAAAAGCTGGCGAAACATTCAAGAACGTAAAAGTACTCACTGAGATGCCTGCAGAACAGATGGGGAAAGTGATGAACATCCTGTCGGCATCACTAGGTGTGAACTGTGGGTACTGCCACGAAGGCACAGACTTTGCAAAGGACTCTGTTGGCAAAAAAGAAACGGGCAGACGGATGCTTTCGATGACCCTAGAACTGAACCAAAAGTACTTTGACGGAGAACCCGAAATCACTTGCAATACATGCCATCGAGGGCAAGCTCGTCCGTCGTCTGCATTGTCCCTAGAGCGACTCAATCCCATCCCCCAACTGAGTCAACCCTTAACAAAACCAAACACCGAAGAAATCTGGTCACGATACGTAGAAGCGTTGGGTGGCAAAGCTCGAGTAGATGCTTTGAAATCGCGACACGTTATCGCAAAAAGAATAGAACCCAATGGAAAAAGCGAACCGGAGGAACTCTGGCAAACCGCATCGAACCGATCTCGCATGCTAACGCAGTACGGCGACATCGCCGTCGTCGAAGGCTTTGATGGAACCCAAGCATGGAAACGAGCTAACGATCGTGTGATCGAATTGAAATCAGACGAGTCCGAGCAGATTCGAAAAGAAGTCCTACTTGCCTTCGGATCCGATCCCCTTTCCAAATACTCCGAACTAGAATACCAAAGACTGGATCGCATTTTGGACCGCGATGTCCATGTCGTTGATGCAGGAAATAAAAACCTGCAGCCTGAACGATTGTACTTCGACACGCAGAACGGATTGCTCGTTCGGCGGATCGCATCGGTGCAAACTATAATGGGTCCGTTTGAATATCGAGTCGACTACCAAGATTACAAGGAATTTGGCGGCGTTATGCAACCAACACAAATTCGCTTCGCGGTACCCAACATGACTTGGACACGCCAAGTGCAAACGATTGAAACCAATCTTGAATTCGACCAAGAACTCTTTCGTAAGCCCTAACGGGCCCCCTTAGTCCTTCGCCGCTTTTAGCAGGATATCACGCGTCACTTCGTGAATCTTTTGCTGTCGTTCTGCGAGATCTTCGAGTTCTCCCAGTAGCCCTGGGTCACCAACTTGACCAATGACATCCTCTTGGTTGTTCGTTTGCTTTGCCAATGCTTGTGTTCGCCGATTGATTCTCAATTGCAGTGTCTTGAGAAGCTTTAGCTCGGCGATTGAGTCCACCAGTGGTTCGTCTTCGGGGTTATTCGACTGCTGTTGCTGCTGATCCAGCTGTTGCTTCTTTTTGTCTTCACGTTTCTTTTGCACTTGCTTGAGTGAATCGAGCATCTCCTCAAGGGCACCGATGATTTCGTCTTCGATCGACAGTGTCAGCGATGATACATTGGCTTCGGTAAGCTTTTTACTAACCGATTGAGCGTCCGCATTGACTTGTTCGAGAGCCTCCGGAAAAGCGGTACTCGAACCCTCGTCCTGCAGCAGCAACAATGCGCGTTGCCCTTCCATCACAATCTTAGACTGCTCGATCGAAAGCTTGTTGGCCTGAATTTCTAACGTTAGGTCTTTGGCGTCGCCGGTTAGGTTGCCAAGTTTTTCCGTTTGTTCTCGTACCACTCGTTGTAGATCTAGCATCTTCCGAAGCCTCGTCTCTACATCGACGAGCGAACGTTCTATTTCCTCCTCGCGAAGTTGTCTGAGAATGCGTTCGAGCTCGTCAATCGCTTCACGCAATTCCCGCTCTGCCTCGCGTTGCTCCTCGACCGCCTCATCTCGGTTCTTTTCCTCAAGCTTTTCTTGTGCATTCTGCATTCTCTTTCGGGCCGATTCGACTCGCTTTTTGGCTTTGTCTTCTTTGCTTTCCGGTTTCTGTTGCTCTTTCTTTTTTGAGGATTGGTTAGGCTTTTGGGACTCTCCGGTGTCGGATTCCTTGGACTGACTGTCTTCGTCCTTGGGTTGCCCGTCTTTGGGTTGCCCGTCTTTGGGTTGCCCGTCTTTGGGTTGCCCGTCCTTAGGTTGCCCGTCCTTAGGTTGCCCGTCCTTAGGTTGACCGTCCTTAGGTTGACCGTCCTTAGGTTGACCGTCTTTGGGTTGACCGTCCTTGGGTTGACCGTCCTTGGGTTGACCGTCCTTGGGTTGACCGTCTTTGGGTTGACCGTCTTTGGGTTGACCGTCCTCCGTATTCTTGGGCTCATTAATGTTAGGGTCTTCGTTCTTCTTTTCGCTCGCGTTCTTCAGGCTGTCCTTAGATGCCTCGTTAGAATTTCCGTTGGGCGATTCATTCTTATTCTTTTGTTTGTCCTTGTCCTCATCTTGACTCTTGAGATCCGACGCGACCTTTTCTAATTGTTCCTTAATGTCCTTCTGGTCAGTCGCAGCTTGCTTCATGTCTTGACCGGATTCAGTTCGAGCTGTTTGCCCGCGTTGGATCTGTTCCAGTCGGCGAATCTCTTGCTGTATCTCTAGCAAGCGAGTGCGTTCGTCCTTGAGTCGTGTCGAACGATTTTCACTTTGAAGCAATTCCAAGAGTTTTCTCAGGTTTTCTTGACTGCTCACTTGCTCTTGAATGGCGCGTGTGAACTGCCCTTGCGAAAGCAGATCGCCCGCAACGCTCAATCGTTGTAGCGTAGCGAGTTGCTTGCTCATCTTGGCAGCTTGCAAGAGCAACCCGGCCCGTGTTGGATTATTTGCCGCTTCTAATTCGCTCATACGAATAAAGAGCTCTTCTAGATTTCCAAATCGCTGAGCGAGTTGTTTTTGTTGCAGCTCTAAATCTTTAACGCTTTCTGGAGTCGATTTTTTTTCCTGGGCCCAAATAGAAAAAACGTTTACGTTGGCGGAGCAAAACATCGCGATTAAAAGCAAAAGGAGTCGCGAACGGAAAACAAAAAGTAGGAAGGTGTTTTGATTATTCATTTGAGCAAATCCAGCACTTGCTTGTTCTGTTCCCGCTTGGTCTTTTCCAAAATCTTTCCTTGATCTTCCAGCATTCCGTTAATTGCCTCTTTGAGTTCATTGAACTCTAAAATCTTGATCATGTCATGGAGAATAGCATTGAGAGCGACGATGGTTTGTTTGCTTTTTTCGATAGAACTTGTGAGCAAGTTAGACAAATTGACTTCCATCTTGGGCTGGCGGGACAAGCTCTTTTCGATCGACCTTATATCGTTGGCCATGGGCGGCCAGGATTGATCGAGCAACTTAAGCAACGGATTGCGGATTTTATCCTCAAGCCTTGTTCGCCGATCGATGCTGTCGATCCGATTGTTGATTAGTTCCTGATTGATTTGATTGATTTCTCGCTCGACCCCTCGAAGCTCCGCTTCGGATTTCCCGAGTTGCGTCTCGGCCTGTTGTGCCCGAAGCAACTGGATTCGCGCTTGCCTTTCCGGTGTATTCTCCTCTTGGTCGTTGCCTTCACTGGTTCCGTCTGAGAGAAGAGAATTTGATGAGGCTCGCTGCATGTTTACCAAAAGGTCTTGCATCTGCGTTAGCTCCTCGATGATTTGCTTTAGCCTAGCTTTCATCGCCATTTCTCTTTTATCGAGAATGATGAGCAATTTGTCTGCGGGAACCACACTTAGCTGAATCGGGCTTGCGCGACCGACATGGGGTTCGCTGTGAAGATCTAGGTAGTCCTCAGCCGCAATCGTGATCGCCATAGTCGATCCGATCTTGGCCACCAACTTTCCTTCGTCTCGCATTTGTTTGAGATCAAATCGAATCGAAGACTTACCATCGGCTGCCACGCCAATAGGGGTTTTGAGCAATGGGTTCGCATCGAGTGCTGTTTCGATCCAAGCGCCTTTGATGTCGTAATCATCTTTAATTTTGCCAGAAACCGGCAGGATGGCGTCTTCGGTAATCGATGTGCCGATACCCTGTAGGACCAAGTCAACTTGTGGAGATTGATCAATAATCGCCGAAATAACAAATTGTTGCACCCGACTCGAACATATGCCATCCGTTCCCCAAAGGCGCATCTCGATCAGCATGTTTGTGTCCAAAGTTCCGAGGGGAATTTTGAACGAAGACTGGTTGTCCGCGATAACCATTGTCTGTTCAGGGAGCGACGATTTATCCGCAGTTTCCCCGGAACGCACTAGGACAAAGTCGCATTTTTGGACGGAGGTATTGGCTTGTATCAGTAGCTCCAACTCGCTGCGTTGAGGAAGTCTCATGCCTGTTCGATAGGGAACGATCTCGTTGCCCCAAGTCGTTTTAGTGGAACGCTGTAAGTACTCTGGGTATGTCACGTTGATTTGCATTTGTGTTACGAGTGGCGACTCAACACTGTTTAATTGGAGATCGGAGATCCGCGCATCGCCTCCCATGACACTGATCCAAAGCGTCTCATTGATGGATTCGAAAGGTGGCCCGTCGAGTGCGAACGACTGCTGCTTCTTGTCCGAAGTCAAACGACGCATATTCGCTCTACCACGATTACCAGCAGTATCTCGGTAGTAAACCGTACACACCTCTGGAACTATTTTGCCTGACAATTTTGCATATGTTCTGAGCTGGCAAGCTTGCCCCTTTGGTACGGATGCAACGTTATCGCGAAATGGGACCAAATACCGTTGACGGGTATTGCGCCCGGTGAATGTCGGCACGTCCATCTCGATTCCGTCGACCCCCAACTCTGTCGAGCGAGGCCATGGAACGTTGGACAAGGCAAAGAATCGGCTAGCCCAATGGAATGTCCAAGCTGGCTGCACCAGCGCCACGACGCAACTCGACCCCAGCAAAATACCGAGTGCAATCAGCTGCAACTGAAGGGGACGAAACCGAACCAGCTGATTCACATCGACAGATTCGATCAGCTTGGACGCTCTGTCTCTTGCCATATCGAGCAAGCCCGATCGCGACGGATGTTCCTCCATCGACGAGTCCAACATTGCTGAGGGCCTCGCCGCTTGAACGGTCGTGACGAGTGAGCTTTGAAACTCGGGGTGTTTGTTCTCAATCAAGAGAGCGAGCGACGAGTCGCTCCAACGCACTTTCCAGCGTTGCCAAAGGAACCGATAAATCAAATAAAAAGAGACCGTCAGCAAAAGAACTAGCATCACCGCGCGCACGGACTGCGGTGATTCCGCAGCACCCAGTTTGGCCGGCAAATAATCCAGTAGCCCAAACGTCCAAAATGCTACGAGGATCCACATAGCCAATAGGATCAATGATTGGCTCACCACGAATCGTGAAATGAGCCCACGAAGGTCAGCCAATTTGTGGCCGATCGTGATTGGAATGGAATATACCGGTTTCGATTGGGGATTCATCGCTCTCTGCATTCCTCTATTTGTAACAGATTCGAACCATAAAGGGTTAGTCGAATTCGCACTGTTTGTTCGCTCTGAAGTACAATGTGGCGATGCAAACTCGCTTGTAGCAAAGCCAACAATGCTAGTAAGGCAACTCCCGACGTTTTTCCTCTCAACTAACCTGGTGATTTGACCCATGACATCGATTTATTCCTCTGTCCGTTTGGTTTGGTGCGCTGCCGCCCTGTCGCTTTTTGCAGTCATTCCTTCTTTTGCCCAACAGCCCTCCGCGGACGCCGGCCCAAAGTCCATCAAAAAAAACCTCTCGGTTCTGTTGATCACAGGTGGATGCTGCCATGACTATGACTTCCAAAGCAAAGCAATGCAGTTGGCAGCCCAGGAAAAAGGGATCCCCATCGATTGGACGATCGTCAATCAAGGGGGCAAGGGAACCAAGGCCATGATCGAGCTCTATAAGAATCCAAAGTGGTTCGAGGGCTTTGACGTCGTCATTCACAACGAGTGTTTCGCCGATACCGACGACGAAGCATACATTCGAAGTATCACCAAACCTCATTTCGAAGGTGTGAATGCTGTAGTGATTCATTGCGCGATGCATACGTACCGTAGCGCAAAAATCGATGATTGGCGAGAATTTTTAGGGGTCACTAGCCGAAAGCACGACCACCCGAGCCGTTATCCAGTAACGGTGGTCAAAGCAGACCATCCCATCATGAAGGGCTTTCCTACCAATTACAAGTCTGCGATGGACGAACTCTATATCATCGAGAAGGTGTGGCCGAACACGACGGTTTTGGCGACCTCGAAAAGCGAAAAAACCAGCGACGAGCACGCCGTTTTCTGGACAAACCAATACGGAAAGGCACGAGTCTTCGGCACAACCTACGGCCACTCGACGGATACCTTCTCAGATAAGGTTTTTTTGAATACCTTAGTCAACGGAATTCTTTGGGCAGGTGGCCGATAGACCAGTGGAAGGTCCACGCCCAACCTGAGAGCCATTGGTTCAGCGTGGGGAACGCCCTAGAACTTCACTGGGTTGAATCAAATTGCGTTGCTGCATGCCTTCATGGTCAGCCGCAACAGGTGGATTCGTGCTTAACTCCTGCGGCGAGACAATCTGGAAATTGGACACATCATGTCCTACCGGGTTGACAAATCCGTCATCAATCATGCCTCGATTTGCTCGAGCTCTTGGATAGTGATGCGGGCAGTTCTTGTCGTAGCAATCGGGTGTATGTGGACCTGGGCAAGAAACCTGAATCTTGCTCAGAACAGACTTCTGTTGTTCCAAGGCAATTTCTTCGCGTGGCAAGCCTGTCGTATTGCAATAGATGATCTCAGGTTGTAGGAAAACGATCAATTCGCTTTCCTTCATTTCGGTATTGTGCACACGAAAGAGTTTTCCGATGTATTTCATTTTCATCAAACCTGGAATACCGCGAACGGTTTCGACCGCCGTTTTTTGACGCAAACCACCAATAACAAGCGTTTGTTGATTGCCCACCCTCACGGTGGTCGTTGAACGACGGGCGTCGATGATGGGATTCCCATTGCTAAAGCCGGTTAGTACGCTTACTTCTGGAGTGACAACCATTTGAATGGTATTGTCGTTTGAAATCCGCGGAGTAACCGCTAGTTTCACGCCTGCTTCTTCGAATGCTGTAGTTCCGATGCTGCCCCCCTGCTGCGTTTGCGTTAACTGCTGGATGGGGACCTTGGTGATGATGTCGATCGTGGCCTTGTGCCGATCCAAGACGGTTACGTGCGGGTCTGCAAGTAGTTTCGCTCCCTTGGTTTCGTCCAGGGCTTGAATAACAGTATTGAGTTCGAAGTTGCTTGAAAGCGTTCGAAATACCCATTGCGGGCCGGTCGCCCCCGCCGCAGCCGCTGCTGTGGTCGTTGTCGAACCAAGCGGAACAGCATTGGGTATCTGCGATGCCGTTACATTGCGAGTTAGAAGACCACTGTCGTTTCGCATGACGTCGCGGGGAATGCCGTTGGCATCCAGCGATTGGCTCATAAAGCGACTCGACCAATCGATCCCCGACTGCTCGGATTCGCCTATCGACACGTCATAGATATATGCGGTGATGCGAACTTGCGGTCGGGCCCTGTCCAATTGAGCCATTACATGGGATGCCCGTCGAATGGTTTCTGGATTTCCGGAAACCATTAACGCTTCCTCACCTTCGATCGTAACAAAGGAGCCTTGCGATCCGATGACCATCTCGACCCCTTTGGCCAATTCGGATGCCGACACAAATTGGGGACGTAGAGTAATGATCTCAAATTCAGGGAGGCTAGCGAGTCCGACTGGACTCATCCCCTGCGGGTTCTGGCCGTTCCCGAGAGGATGATTGCTCGCTGGCGATGCAGTCAGGTTCTTGAGCATGGCCCGCATCTGTTCAATTCTCTCTGGCATGTCGTGCGCCACGATCGTATTGTTGGATGGGACTGCATGCAATTGCCCCGAAGTGGTCGAGAACACTTTCAGTGCACCCAGGACTTCCTCCAGCGCTCGGCCACTCAAATAAGGTGGTAGGTTTAGCGTTTCAACCCGAAAGTTTGGATTGTTTGGACCGATCTCTTCTTGCTTGAGAACCAATAAGCTACCACCGTTTTGTCGGTAACCGTATCCATTTACATTCAACAACGAATCGAGGATCTCTCGTAGCGGTGCTTCGCGGAACGTCCCGCTCACAGTGCCGGAAACGTCCGCGCCTGAAACGATATTCACGTTCCACTGTTGGCCAAGAGTCAATATCACTTCGGCCAACGGCGTGTCCCGAAATGTTACGCTGCCACGACGTTGAAGCACCTGATCCATTGTTCGAATGGTTTGAGCCTGCGGCGCGATGGACTCAGCCTTGAGCTGTGAAGTTGACGGAATTTGTGCTGCCAACTGAGGCGATATTAACAAAAACAGAATTCCAAATAGCATGCCACCGCCGCTGGTGGACAACGGAAGCCTAGCATTGGCTGCAGCCGACTGTGCAGAGTGAACGCCGCACTTTCGAGGTTGTGTGTTTTGATTTGGGGCAATCATTATCCATCCATGGAAATCGAACCGTTGACGAATCTTATATGTAGTTAGTCTCGAACTGCTTCTAAGTTCTCGGTGCCAGCGTTTCGCCAAACTCCCCTGATTTTTTTTGCTGTAGACTCAAAAAATTCAACTCTAGTTCCAGGGACATGCTTCCCCCAGAACTCGCCTCACGTCGTAAAGTCAACTGATCTGTCGAAGCGATCCAAGGTTGCTCTCGTACCGCTTTCATGAACGACAGAATGTGAGCGAGATCTCCTGATACATTGAGCGCCAGGCCTGCTTGGAGTAATTCGTATTCTGCTTTGGGTTCGTCCTGCCCTTCCGAATTTGTTTGATTATCTTGTGTTTTCGCCTTGGATTTGAAATCGACTGCACTTTTGGAACGAGGAGACGCTTTCTTGAGTGTGCAACCTTGTTGCCTTGCCAATGCTAGCAACCGGTCTTGAATTTGCGTCAATTCAGCGAACGTAATGGTCTGTTCATCCAGTCGCTTCAGTTCAGATTGCATTCGATTCGATTCCGACTGGAATCTTTCCAGCCGCTGGTGCTGATCGGTGCTTTGGGCGACAAGTGATTCTTGTTCGCTTGACTCCAACTCGCAGTGATATCGTCCATCGACATATTTCAGGAGGATAATGACGAATAATCCGAAAGAAGCGATTGAAACGACCTTACCTAGGCTTCGCAGTGGGTCCGTTGGAGTTGTCCCGAAGTCTTTGCGGCGGTTTTTGGTATTGGTATCTATGGTCATGATTTTTTTGATTTACTAAGTTCATGGCTGTGCGGCTGGCGCTGGACTATTAGCAACCCCTATCGGTGCCTTGATCAAATGCTTTTGGTCTGGTGCGCCGCGAGCAGGCTGAGCAAGTTTGCATCGAATATCAAATTGAATTTGATTCTCGCGGGCATCGCCGACGGCATTCACAGATTCCAGCGATACTTGCTTGATTTCTGGCAGCAGTTTGAGTGCGAGCAGCATTTCATAGGTTTGATCACCCGCAATCATCGTGCCACGTAGGGAGAGAGACTTGTCATCGTTTAGCGTGAGACTCTCTAGTCTCGTGTTGGGTGGCAGGCATGGAGCGACCGATTGAATCAGCTCGTCGAGTCTTGTGATGACCGTTTGCTCTCGCAAATATTGGTAGTTCGTTATGAGTCTCTGTTTTGCTTCCCAATCAGAGAGTTCCTCTTCAGCGATGGAAACTTCCGCTGAAACACTATCTAGTTTCGATTTCATGGCTGCCAATCGACGCCAATCGTTCCAATACATGAGTGAAACGATCAAAATCAGTCCGGCAGAAATTGCGACAGGATAGAAATTCTTGATTAGGCGTTGCACCAAAGGCTCATGTTGGAGTTTTTGCAACTCTTGCAACAAATCGGGAGAAGGCAGAAGGTCTTTCCTCTCTTCGTTCCATTGCAAAGCAGCCCATAATGCCATACTAACTTCACTTGGAACGCCACTCATGTTAGGGGAGTGAATCGAATCCGGGACCTCGAGTTTCGCAACTTGGATACGATCCTTAGCATTCCCTAGGATTTCGGCAAGCGGATCGGCGATGCTGCGATCACCAAGAATATAGATCTGTTCGAGCGAAGAACCTTGTTGCGATCGAACGCGTTGACAAAATCTTCTCAATCGGGTCATGTGCGACAGGATTTGATCCGCTATCGCCTGCGGTAACACGGCGCCGCTAATTCGGTAGGACAACATCAATCTACCGGAACGGGTAATCGCAAGATCGCACCGATTCTTGTCGACAGAAACAAGCAGAACGGGCCGGTCCTTGTCCGCTCCGAGAAGGCCAACACCACGCGTAGTTGACAGTGTCACTGGTTCGATTGAGTCAAGTCTTACTCTCGCCGCAGTGATTGCGTTGAAGAGCACTTGCATGGTCTGGAGATTGACGATTGATGTCAGTGCGTACTCGAGTTGTCCAGCGGTCGTTTCTCGCAGATTCCCTGTCAGTTTTTCGCCCAGACCTAACGAAATGTAGAGTTGGCTACGAACTTGGATCGCTTCTAGCTCGCGTTGGACTGCATCGCAATCTCCTGTAACGACGCGTGTGACGCACAACGCGTCATCAATACACAGGCGCACATCGAATCGATGTAATTGGAATTGTTTTGAGATCGCGATGAGCGAGGACGTCAAACGTTCGGCTGCTTCTGGCGATTGCACACTCAATCGCTCTGGATTCCAGGTTTCTCTATGAACCGTAAAACGTCCAGCGATTGGCAAGCCGAGAAAAAGCTCTTGGCTATCAAGCCACAAGGCGGCTTTCTTTTCTGTGCTTGTGCTTCGTATTGCCGATTTCATGGCACGTTAATTTTCCAGTTCCTGCTAATTTACGGTTGCTCGCGCTTTTGCTTTTTCCGCATTTAGAATTACGTTGTGGCGATCGGACATCTCTTTCCTTTTCGCCTCGACCTCGAGTGTTTCGAAGCGCACCGTATGCGCAATTCCAATGACCGCAATTCCACCTATGGCTGCTATCAAGACCACGAAAAGCAGCGCGTACCCGCTGTGTCGCTTTCGTTGTCTTTTGCAGGAACGGTTGTTACTTCGAATCATGAACTGGTCTCTGAAGTTGGAGGATAGACGAAGAATAGTACGTCTCAATTCAATGCAACCGTGAAACCCGGCTCGAAACACTTACACTTCGCTACTCCCCCAATTGCCCAATCGCAACAATCGCTACAATCCAACCTTTCATGCATTACCATTGGATGCGTGAAAGCTGGATTAGGCGGGCTTCCATACGTAACGAGAGGAGTGTTGCCGCGGCGTGACAATCCTGGGATCTACGACGTTTTCGATTCGAATCTCTATTAGTTGGCCGGCAACTGGAGTCTGACCCACAAGCGCTACTTTCAATAGTCCGACGTCTTCGGCTAGTATTTCGATTGGTCCGTTGCCAGTTAACGGTTCCCGAACAAGGTCATAGACCAACAGCCCATTTGGCTTTAGACGCTGTTTTCTCGCGATTCGATTCTTCACACCCAAGCCATCCAAGTAGACGATCGCGTCCGCGGCAAAACTATCTACTTGCTTGGCCGTTCGCAATCGCCGGTCGATCTCCTGCATCGCCATCTGGCGGTTTGCGGAAGCACCATGCCCACTTTCAAATTGGTTCCAAATTCGGCCGCATGCCGAGAGTATTCCAAGCATTGGAACAAATAGGATTGAAACCAATACCAAGCCAGCCATCACCTCAATCAATGAGGCTCCACGTCGTTGGTTGTAGGGCATTTTCATGAACCTAGATCTCTCGGGGTGAGGCAGTTTCATTTGATCTCTATGGAATCGAGATGATTGGTTGGAAACTAGGGCTTGGCAAATCCGGTCACCAAGTCCTGTTTTGGCTCCTGCCCTGTATCGTAGACTCCATCGGAATCGAGATCGACCCAGGCCAGAATCCGGATGTCTAAATACTTGCCTCGGATATCCGCTTCGCCAGGAACGAGGCAATCGACTTGATAGCGAACATTGGAATATCCTTGCGCTGCAAACGAGCCAACCGATGGACCCGGTACGAACGTATTTGCGAGCCTGAATTTGGTTTCATCCGCACAGCTTTCGGCAAGCGTTAGTAACTCTGATTGCAGCTCCATACGATTGGACCACTTCGAACACTCAACCAGCGTCTTCACCATCGGTATCAATAACATCGATCCGAGGACTGTCGCGGCCATGACTTCCAAAAGGGACGAACCAGCGCGCGAAGAATTCTTACACTTCGAAAATTGCCTACGGTTCATCTCGCCTCACCATCCCACTTCCAGCAATGACATCCATTCGACGAATCTGATCGCCCGTTCCGACACTGACTCGAAGTGCGGTATCAGCCGACCCGGTAGGCGAAAACACGATTGCTGAGCCGCTCGATGACGCAACAATGCTTTCTTGCAACACCGGAACGTAGGAACCGTTGACCAGATTCTCAACGACGAAGCCTGTGGTTTGACGAGGGCTGCCAAGGAAACGAAGTCTTGCTTGCGTTTGTTTGGCTACAGCGATTTGACGCGTCATCCTCAGGGCCGTTGTCAGCTTCCGGGATTCCGCAACCGCTTGTAACGCTTGCGACTCTCGCTTTGGCATCAGCTTCTGCATGGAAACCGCAGCGACTGCCAAGACGACCATACTGAGCGTCAGTTCGAGGAGTGTAAAACCGTTTTTCTGTTGCATGGGAATTCAGGTGGTACCCAGTCAATAAAGAGACACGGTCCATCGCTGGCCGTGTCTCGAAGGATTTGGACTCAGACTATCAGTAACGACTAGTTTGCGGGCCGCTGAGGGTTGGTGACTTTTTGAGTCGTCGCATCAAATCGATAGCGACCGCCATATTGTGTGGTCAATGGCGTTGCGTCCGCCAAGTACTTTTCAGTGACCAATCGATTCATGGCGGCATCGGGATATGTTCCCTTCTCCATGTAATAGGCTTGTACGATACCTGTGAGTCTCGCCATAGCCTGGTCGTCGATCTTCGTGCGGGACTTCTCACGCATGGGAGCAATCGTCGAGACTGTCGCGGTCGCAACGACCGCCAAGATGACAACGGCTGAAATGATTTCGATCAGGGAGAATCCGCCTCGTCGACGGGAGTTTACGCGAGTTGACTTGATCATGTAACGGGGCCTCATGGGGAATAGTACTCTACGAATCGGAACAACTCATGGTCATTTGCGAATCGCAATATAGGTTCTAGTTGAGCACAGGAAAGATGTTCTTCTTTCACTTGCTTACCAAAACGTAGGTCAGCAATTGGCCAGAGGCAAAAAAACTTTCGACTTTTTTTGTAGCGGGTTTGCCCCCGATCCGGAAGCGAGCAGACGAGCGCAGCACAGACGTTAACGAGGGCATGGGGCATTCTTACGACGACCCGTTGGTAGAATTGCAACCCACGCGGACGCCGCGATTCGCATCCACCTCGTGAGGTACTCGTTTTAAAAATCCAGTACGTCGAACATGTGGAACATCGGCATGTAAATTGCCAATACAATCCATCCAATGCACGCTGCTAATGAAATTGTCATAACTGGTTCAATAACACCAAGTGCCGCATTCATCCGCGCTTCGAAACGGGCTTTAACCAAGTGGCATGCACCCTGGCAAGCTTGAGCAAGCCCACCGGTCTGTTCGCCTATCGCGATGAGTTGCATTACCGCACTCGGGAATAGAAACTCGCATGGGCGAAGGGCCTTGCTGATCTTTTGTCCGCGCTGGACATCGGTTGCGACCTTGGTCAACAATTGTTTGGCATATCGATTTGGGACACTCTTAGCCGCCTGTGTCAACGCATCCAGTGGGACGAATCCGGCTTCTGTCAATACCAGCGCCGATCGCAGGTATTCGAGTGCCGATAGGTCCATCAAAAAACTTCCGATGATCGGCAGCTTGAGCAATAGGGAATCGAGCCGGATTGAAGTCTTAGCATTCCTTCGTATGCCTCGCCAAACCGCAATGAGCGCGACGACAACGATAGGCAAAACCCAAAGGTAACTCGTGGCTGTGCGGCTAAGCCCTGTAATAAATGAAGTGACCCACGGGAGCGAGACGTTTGACTCACTATAGATTTTTTCGAACTGAGGCACCACGGATGTTAGCATAAATGCGACAAGCCCTGAGCCGGCAGTGACTACCAGCGCGGGATAGCTCAGTTTCTGAACAAGCTTGCGTCGAAGTTCCAGCGTTTCTTCTAGATTTTTGGTGATTCGATGCAGGCTATCGATCAGAGTCCCGGAGGCTTCGGCGATGGCAATATGATGCGACATGGTAGGTGTGAAGACCAACGGAAATGCAGCAATCGCCCGCGAAAAAGCTTCGCCTGCCGATACGCGCGCAAAAAGGATCGAGAGCATCCGACGCTGTTTTCGGCAAGCTCGATCATGTACAAGGGTCTCTAGCGATTTTTGCAATGAGAGGCCGTTCTCCAACAGCATGGTCAGCATTGTCAGCAGCCCGACGACACTCCGTTTCGAGGCACGGCAACTCGCAGGAGTCCACTCACGACCCTTTGTCAGAAAATTGAGCCAGGAATTGGCAGCGACGCTGGCTTTGCGACCAGCCGACGAGGTCTCATTGAAATTCATAGTTTTGCCTGACATCGCTAGCTGACGGATTTAAAATAGACTTCATCTAAGGTGGTGTTTCCGGCTATTGCTTGGGACAATCCCGCTTCCTTGAGATCGCGCATTCCATTTTGAATCGCAATTTCGCGAATTTCAGAAACAGGTGCTCCCCTTTCAATCGCATGCAGAATGGCATCTTGTACCATCATGATTTCAAAAATGGGCAAACGCCCTGCGTAGCCGCTACCTAGGCACTTTGGGCAACCGCGACCACGGAAAAGCGAGTTGCCTTCTAGCCTTGCAGGATCAATCCCCATGCGTTCGAGCAGTTCGCGTTTGGGTGCTACCGGTTCCTTGCAATCATCGCAGATGCGTCGCAATAGTCGCTGCGCGATACTTCCAATGAGTGCACCTGCAATTTTGAAATGGTCGATGCCTAAGTCGTTAAGTCTCGCTATGGTTCCGGGTGCATCGTTCGTGTGCAACGTGCTGATCATCAAGTGACCTGTAAGGGCCGCTTGAACTGCCAATCCCGCTGTTTCATGATCGCGAATTTCACCGATCATGATGACGTCTGGATCCTGACGCATGATGTACTTGAGGGCGTTCGTAAAGCCAAGTCCGTGTTCGTTGTTGCTTTGTACTTGGTTAATCCCTGGAATTTTGTATTCGACAGGATCTTCGACCGTCACAATATTGCGACTGATCTCGTTCATTTTGCTCAAGAGTGCGTAAAGTGTTGTGCTCTTGCCAGAACCCGTTGGGCCAGTGACGATAAACATGCCGTGTGGCTTCTCGACGACAGCCTGCAGTAGCTTGAGATCTTGCGGTTCGATGCCTAGCTTTTTGAGGTCGAAGATCTTGCTCCCTTCATCAAGCAATCGCAATACCATCTTTTCACCGTTAACCGTTGGGATACCGCTAACTCGGTAGTTAACTTTTTTTCCCTTCTCGTTGAGTGAAAGGTGTCCATCTTGCGCGCGACGAGTTTCGGTCGTATTCATGTCAGCCATGACTTTGATACGGGAAACGACCGATTGCTCGATGTGTGTTGGGATCGTCATAACTTGCTGGAGTTCGCCGTCGACACGATACCGAACACGCATTTCTGGTTGGTGAGGTTCTAGGTGGATATCACTTGCGCAAGCATCGATCGCGCCCGTTAGAATCGCTTTCACGAGCCTAACGACCGGAGCATCTTCTTCTTCCTGTTCTAGGGGTGCAAACTCTTCGTCGTCGGCGAGCACTCCGATACGTGTCAATTCTTCAAACTTCATGTCGACAACGGTTTGTCTGGCAATACTTCGATCGTCGTAGCCCCGATCGATGGCATGAAGAACGTTGCATTCTTGCGCAATGTAAGGTTCCACATGGTAGCCAGTCATCAATTCGATTTCTGCAATCGTCTCAATGTCGTCCGGTGCAACCATTGCTAGATGCAGCGTTCTCCGTTCAACTCGAATCGCGACAACAACACGGCTGCGAGCAAAAGGCTCTGGGATCAAGCGAACGATTTGCGGGTTTTGTGTAGCAGCTTCGATTTCCGCATAGGGAACCTCAAACTGCCGCTCAAGCGCTTGGCCCAGCTGCTTGCGAGTGATGACCGATTGCTGAACGAGCCAATCGCCAAGCATGACACCCTGCGCTTTGGATTTCATCGACGCGTTCAGCGTTTCCGCTGAAAGGAAACCATTCGAGACGAGGATGTCGCCCAGTCGCATAGTAGTCATGTGATTTGCCTGGTTGAACCGAAGTGGTTGTGCTAGTTAAGTTTGGAAACAAGACGTCGACCGTTTAGAAGTTTTTCCAGTTTGTTTTGCATTGCTTGCGGATCGAAGGGCGCTAGTAAATAGTCATCTGCTCCGCATCGGAACGCCAGTTCGACTAGCTCAAGCGACTGATCCATCGAAATCATCAAGATCGGCAAAATATCCTTGGACCATCTACTTCTTACCTTGCTTAAGGAGTCGCGTGTGTTCGTATCAGGCAACTGAGTATCAAGGATGAGGAGCGAGTAAGTCGAGTCTTGCAACGACCGTAACATCTGTTCCGAATCGGCTTTGATTTCAACAGAATGCCCCAACAGCTCAAGCCGAAATGCAATGAGCTCTGCAAGCAGTTCTTCTTCGGTGACTAATAGTATTTGCATAAGCTGATCTTCAGACGGTAGGCCCCCCATTGAGGGACTTTGTTGGGACACATCAATGCGCAACCTTAGGTCCCAAAACACTGCATCCCCGAAAAAGCAACTACGCACCGACAGATAAACTCCCTATTTCGCATCGTCAAATATCACTTAACCGGACCAATCGTTTTGATCGTCAGGCGATTCATCAAAAAACAAAGGACTTGAGTTCAGACAGCACATTCCACAGTCTATGACGTAGGTTTTCTAGTTCTTTCGAAGGATCGAGTGCCTATTCCAAACACTTCTTTGTGCATCAAGCAATGCAAACAACCTACCCACCAAACCATCGCATTGCAGCCCGCATCGGCTGCCCCTTAACCGGTTTGTTCGTTTGCATTTTTGCATTGTGCAATTGCACGGGTTGTTCGTCCAGCAAAGCCAATGGCACCGCATTCCCGTTAAGCCACGAGGTCTCGACTGCAGTTTCGGAGACCAAGTCGGAATTGGAAGTCTTGGAATCGGACTCGGCCGATGGAGCTGCCCCTACAGGCCTACTCATCGCGAAAACGGAAATGCCCAGTCCAGGTAGAATCAACGCCTTTGAGTTGGCAGGGGAATTTCAGGCAGACATTCCAAGCCAAGAGTCAGGCGGAAAAAGGGAAATCTATGTCATTGGATTCGTGGAGGTCGACGTTCCGAGCGTGATGTTAGCCATTGATGGACGCACGCAAGTGCTCAAAGCTGGCGACACTTTTGAGCGTATTACAGTGCAAGAAATCAATCCACCCAGAGCTCGGCTCAGCTGCGATGGCGTCTCATGGCATGCTTCCATTCTGGATCGTCGCAGTTCGGCAAACGAAAGCAAGAAAAAGGGAGTTGAGTCATCGCGGTAAGGATCCCTGCGAATTCCAGTTTCCAACGGGAACTGAAAAAACCTCTCAGAATACCCTGAACGACTTGGCCGCGAATTGCAACCTGTGCCACAAAGCGATTAGACTATTCCGATCGGTTTTTATCTCACCACCGAGCTAGCCACATTGCATTCCTGCCGATTTTTTCTCTGAGGGAGTTTTAGATGAGATTGCCATTGGGTCGAACTGGTTATTGGTCTCCGACACGCGTTTTTTTAATCTCTGCTTTTTTATCCCCAATATGCGTTTTGGAACCATCGAGGGCGCAAGAGCCAAAGCCCCCAGCAATCGACAAGACATCGGATCGATTGGAAGCCATCGAAGGAGTCCTTGGAAAGATCGTACAAGAACTTCAATCGATCAAGCAAACCAAACCTGCGGAATCCAAACCTGCGGATCCGCCAAAAAAACCAAACGAAGTAGCGCCGGCTAAAGCGACTACTTTCCCGCCCGCGATGAAGATGGACTCAGAACTGGTCAAAAACGTGAAATGGCGGTCGATCGGGCCGGCCAACATGGCAGGACGAATTACGGACATTGCCATCCACGACAAGGACCCATCGCTTTGGTTTATTGCAACAGCTTCCGGTGGGATCTTGAAGACAGTTAATCAAGGTACAACAGTAGCCCATCAATTTGACAAACAAGATACGGTTTCCCTCGGCGCTATTGCAGTCGATCCAAACGATACGAGTGTTGTTTGGGCTGGAACCGGTGAAGCGAATCCACGCAACTCTGTTTCGTACGGTGACGGTGTTTACAAGTCGACCGATGGCGGTGCGACTTGGAAGAATATGGGTCTCAAGAAGACCTACCAGATCAGCCGCATTCTTGTTTCCTCAAAGGATTCAAAAACGGTTTATGTGGGTGCGGCAGGACGGCTTTACGGGCCTAATGAAGACCGCGGTGTTTTCAAGAGTACCGACGGCGGCGAAACGTGGGAGAAGGTTTTGTTCGTGGACAATAAAACCGGCGTGATCGACATGATTATGGACCCCACGAATCCAGACACTGTTATTGCTGCATTTTGGGACCGCCAACGAGATGGCTTCGATAGCTGGCCAGGATCTGTTGCAAAGCCAGACGGCATCGATGGCTACGACCCCATTCGCAAATGGGGGCCAGGCAGTGGTCTCTATAAATCAACCGACGCTGGGAAAACTTGGCGAAAATTAACCAAAGGTCTTCCAACATCCAATATGGGCCGTATCGGCATCGACTGGCAAACCAAATCAAACCATGCCATCTATGCGATCGTTGACTGCGAAGAGATCGGAAAGGGACCGGCTCCGTTTGTCGCGTTCCTAGGACTTGTTGGCGTCAATCGGGATGGAAAGGCATTGGTAACTCAAGTGATGTCCAAGAGTCCAGCAGAGAAAGCTGGCTTCAAAGTGGGGGACCAGTTGGTTTCCATCGAAGAAAAAGCGATCACTGATTTCGATCAAACGATTGAAGTTCTTCGTGTCAAGAAAGTGGGAGAAAAGGTCTCGATTCAGCTCAAGCGAGGCGAGGAAACACTCAAATTCGAACCCGTGCTCTCCGGGCGTCCCGGTACAGGCCAAGCCCAAACGGCTCTGGCTGGTGTCTGGTTGGGCGTCACCGCAGAAGATCGTGATGGCAAGATCGTTGTCACACGCGTTACGGCAGACGGACCATCCGAAAAGGCAGGACTTAAAGAAGCGGACGTGATCGTCCTGTACGAGACGAAAGCCGCGGGTGTTTACAACGAAATGGTGGCTCAAGTGCGAACACGCGCTGCCGGCGACAAAGTGAAACTGCAAGTGATGCGAGGAACTGAAACGCTAGAACTCACCGTCACATTAGAAAACCGGCCTGCGGGCCAAGGGGGATTTGGCGGCCAAGGTAGTCCTCCGGGCCCGAGCGCCGTCTACATGGGAATTCAAGGTGAAAACTCAGACCAAGGTGGTGCGATCCTCACTGAAATCACCGCCGATGGGCCCGCTCAAAAAGCAGGCTTGGAACCGAACGATATCGTGAAGTCGTTGGGCGGAAAACCGGTTGCCAACTACGAAACGTTTGTTGCAGCAATTCGAGAATTCAAGGTTGGTGACAAAGCAAAGATATCGGTACTGCGAGGAGCCGAAACGAAGGAGATGGAGGTCACGTTTGCGGCACGAGATGGGGCTCTGGCCAACACAAGGCCAAACACGTATTCGTATTTCGGTCAAACACCAAACATCCAGGATATGCAAGGCGCCAGCGGATATCAATACGGTGGAGTCTATCGATCGAACGATGGCGGCGAGACTTGGGAACGTGTGAATTCGCTCAATACGCGACCCATGTACTTCAGCGTGGTCAAAGTCGACCCGAGCGACGCGAACAGAGTTTATGTATTGGGCGTTTCGCAGTTTAAGTCGGAGGACGGTGGTCTAACATTCGACGGCAATTTCGGGCGTGGGGTACATGCAGACTGCCACGACCTTTGGATCGATCCTAACGATGGTCGGCATATGGTGATTGGTGGTGATGGTGGTTTCTATGTGTCCTACGACCGAGGGATCAACTGGGACCATATCAATACGGCAGCGGTTGGTCAGTTCTATCACGTTGCTATCAGTCCAAAGCAACCGTATTGGGTTGTTGGTGGCCTTCAGGACAATGGATCCTGGGGGGGACCCGCGATTAGCAAGAATGGCGGTACGCTCAACGAAGACTGGTTGTCGATCGGCAGCGGCGATGGATTTGTTTGCCAAGTGGACCAACAGGATCCCGACCTAATCTATTCGGAGAGCCAGAATGGTACCATCAGCCGTCGCCACCTTAAGACTGGCGAACGTGCGTCCATTCGACCTGCGAGATCAGCTGCAAGCGCTTCCTATCGATTCAATTGGAATACGCCGTTTATTCTCTCGAGCCAAAATTCCAAGATATTCTACACCGTGGGGAATCATGTGTTCCGATCGCTGGATCGCGGCAACAATTTGGTACCGATCTCTCCGGAAATCACATTGACACCGCGAGGTTCAGGCACGGCGATTTCTGAATCACCACGCAACTCGAATGTCCTCTACGCGGGTACGGACGATGGCGCGTTGTGGGTCACACTCAATGGTGGATTTGAATGGAAGAATATCACATCCAACTTGGGCATTCCCTCGCCGCGATGGGTTTCAACCATTGAAGCATCTCGATTCGAAGATGGTCGAGTCTTTGTCTCGCTAGATGGACACCGATCCGACGATGATGAACCCTACTTGTTTGAGTCGAATGACTTTGGCGATACTTGGCGATCCATTCGTTCGAACATACCTTGGGGATCTACGCGTTGTTTGCGAGAGGATATTTCCAATGCAAATATGCTCTACGTAGGAACAGAATTTTCGTTGTGGTTGTCCATGGACCGCGGTGCCAATTGGACGAAAATGAATACGAACTTGCCGACCGTCGCCATTCATGAAATTGCGCAGCACCCAACGAATGGCGAAATCGTTGCGGCAACTCACGGTCGCAGCCTTTGGGCGTGTGATGTATCTGCTTTACGACAACTAAAACCGGAAAACCTAACAACCCAAGTCGCTCTCTTTAAACCGGAAGAAGTCATACGCTGGCGTAGCGAGCCGAGCCGAGGCGTGACCAATCGTCGCTTTGCTGGGGAGAACCCCACTAGCGGCGCGCAACTTTGGTACTCATTGCCTGTCAAAGCAGAACGTGTTTCGTTACGCATCGAAGATATCGAAGGAAAAATTGTACGCGAGTTACGAGGCGAAACAGCTGCGGGACTACATCGAATCAATTGGGATCTCAGTCAACAAGCCGCCGTCGCTCAACGTGGGGCTGCACCGGGAGCGGGAGGCTTTGCTGAACGAAGACCTGATGGCAGCGTTGCCGGCGCACAGGGGACTGGTGGACCAGGAACGGGGGGTGGGCCAGGAGGCGGTGGAAGAGGGCAAGGACGCGGTAGGAGAAGCACAGGCGAGAATGCGCCCAGCGAGCAACCTCAGACACAACCAACAACCACGCCAAACACTGCAGAACCAACGCAGGACCCTGCTAAACCTCCAAAGCTGGAGGATCCCAACGCATCGCCGCAAGTCACTCCTGCCGCGGCAACTCCTCCGTCGAACCCAACAACTGAAACCGCAACACCAAGACGCCCAGCCCCAGGGAGCGGTGGTGGACCTAGCGCTAGCGCTGCGGAAGGTACCGGTCGAGGCAGAGGTCCAGGCGGTGGTGGTCCAGGCGGTGCTGGTCCAGGCGGTGCTGGTCCAGGCGGTGGTGGTCCGGGAGCTGGTGGTCCCGGCGGAGGCGGATTTGGTGGCGGTCGGGGCGGACAACGTTCTCCAAACGGCTCGTACAGGGCAATTCTCGTCGTCGATGGCAAAGAATATCCGCCTCAAACGATCGCCTTGCTGCGAGACCCAATGGCTCCGGAGGATGCCATTAGCGAAGAGCAAGCGGAACAATTTCTAATCGATGAGAAACGAGCTGCCGACGAAAAGCGTGCAGCCAAAAGTGAGGGAAGACAATTATACAAAGACAATTAAGACTCGAAAGTCAGCACGTATCGCGACGCGATTTTTCAAAACGTTCACTAGCGGTCTTGGCTCCGCTAGTGACTGCGGCAATCGTCGCTTCTCCATGGGATCAAGCGGCATTTGGGCAATCGAAAAGGCGCATTCGCGTCGGTCAGATTGGCACCAAACATGGTCACGCCGGTGGGAAATGCGAAGCGATAAAGAAGTTAAGCGAAGACTTCGAATTGGTCGGGGTCGTTGAAGAGGATCAGACCCTCAGAGAACGGGCTCAATCGGCCAGTTCGTTCTCTGGTTGTACCTGGATGACTACCGACCAGCTTCTCGGCCAGCCTGGTCTTGAGTTGGTACTTGTCGAGACCGATATCGATCACTTGCTTAGCACTGCGGAGCAATGTCTATCGGCGCGAATGCATGTCCACTTGGACAAGCCGGCCGGAACCTCGCTGGATCATTTCCGAAGAGTGGCCAAAATGGCTTCGGACCAAAAGCGGATCCTTCAAATGGGGTATATGTTTCGGAGCAACTCAGCATTCCAGTTCTTGTTCGAGGCCGTGAATCAGGGGTGGCTTGGTGAGATCTTTGAAGTGCATGGGGTAATGAGCAAGAAACTGGCATTAGCTGAGCGAGCAGATGTCGCTCGGTATCGTGGAGGTTCGATGTTTGAACTGGGTTGTCATTTGATCGATGTGGTAGTCAAGCTACTGGGCAGACCACAAAGTATCGTTGCCACAAATCGAATGACGCACCCCGAAGTCGATACTTTGCGAGACAACTGCTTGGTCCTGTTTCAATATCCTAAAGCGACAGCAACCGTTCGAAGCAGTTTTGTTGAGGTTGATGGCAACCGTCGACGGCAGTTTAGCGTATGCGGCACACAGGGTACGATTGAAATCAATCCATTGGAACCACCTCAGTTGACTCTCACTCTCGATCGACCTCAAGGTGATTTCAGTAAGGGGACTCAAGTCGTCCCTCTCCCGAAAATGAATGGCCGGTACGATGGCGATTTCCTAGCGTTAGCGGCCGCCATACGCGGTGAAAGTTCGTACCCATACTCGTCGCAGCATGACCTGTTGGTTCAGCAATGTGTTCTGGAAGCGAGCGAGATGCAATTGGCCACTCGGCCATGAAAGAAGGTTGGCCACATTTGCCGTCGCGAACCAATGACTTGAAGTGGCAGTTCGAGCGTATACGTTTCAACCGATGAAGTCGGAGTTTGAATGTTCCGGAGATCGTCTTGGTCGCTGCCTGGTCGCATCCTTTGGCAATTTGAAAGAGGGTCTCGACGAGGGCACTTTCAGATCCGTTATCACGATGATTGCCGTGTCCGACGGGCTTGTTTCCGAGGATGTTATTGGCTTCTCATCGACTGGCTCCAGCGTTGCAGAGCCGGTTGTTGGGTCGCCGTGCCGACGCAATTGTAGTACTTGAACGTATTCCGCTCCAAAGAACAAAATCGATATGCCATAGTAGCACCAAAGAAGGATGGCGATAAATGAACCTACGGCGCCGTAGGCTGACGAATAGCGCATACCGATCAAAAATACTCCCAGCACCACGCGGCCCAGCTCCCAAATACAAGCGGCCAGTAATCCACCTCGGATTGCATCTTTCCAGCACACGTAGCGTTTTGGAAGCCATCGATAGACCAGCGAAAACAATAGTCCGTTGCCAACCACCGTTGTGCCGAGTTCGACGAACCCAAAAAGATAGTTCATGCTAGGGACTGTCGAAGTCGTCAACGATCGGACTTGCGCCATCACCATCCCAACCACGAACATCACCAGGATACAACCTCCAAGGCTAGCCAACATGAGGAAAGCAAGAAAACGGCTTTTCATTACGCGATAGATCGTACGCCGTACATCCGCATTTTTTTCGACTGGTATGCGAAAGATGCGGTCGAAGCCTCTATCGATTTGGGCGAAGATGCCGATTGCGGCCAGCGTTGCCGCCAGAAAACCGAAGGGCCCACTGACAACCGAATGATTCTGTAGTTGAGTAAGCACTTGCTCGATCTGTTTTTTGATGATCGGTGACGCATGCGTTTCAACCATGCTCAGAATCTGTTCCTCGGCTCTCTTGCCGGTCTTCGAAAACTGCAAGAAAATTCCGAAAGCCGATGTGAGTAAGAGCATCATCGGAAACAACGAAAGCGCAAGATAATAGGCAACGGAGGCAGCCAACGAACTAGCATCGTCTTCGCTCCAACGGATCCCAGCATCGCGAAGATTCGGAAAGAAATTACGGATCCAATGTTTGCTGGATTGGATTACAGCAGTTTGGACTTCGGCAAGTCTTTCGAATTCAGGATTGGGAGTCGGCTCGGTCATCGTTGAAGTTTAGGGGGATTGCACCCTCGATGCCATAGAAAAATCAATGCAAGCACTTTAGCGCAATCCAATGCAAAGGGACCATAAGTCAGACGCTGCTGAGTGAACGAGCAGCGAATTGGATCGCCAAAGACTCGTTGGCGTCAAAAAAGTGGACTACCTCGTAATTTTGCTCGAGACTCGCTTGACGTGATCCGCTTTTCCGAGAAATTGATTGTTCGTATTGGTTAAAGGGTAAATCGATGAAGCAACCCGGTTCAGCAAATGAGTGAAAACCCCTACTCCTCATCGGCAACAATCGAGGAGACGACTCCGAGAAAAAGTTCGGACGGGTCGTTGATGACGATTGCAAGGTCTGTGTTTCTTGCATGGGAGAAACTACGCATTGCCTACATCCTGATTTTGGCGGTGGTTACGCTGCTTTTGACTGGCATGTCGGGCGCAAACGCCTTTCGAAATTGGCAACTCCTGCCTTTGATCGTTGTTGGTGCTTTTGTCGCCAATATCGCTTATTTCGCGGGCCCTTCAGTTGAAACCTATGTTCGTTGGCTTGGTTACAACAAAATTTGGCCTCGATGGTTTATGTTTGTCGTCGGGACGCTTTTCGCAATCGGTCTTGCAATTGGCGCGCTCGCGTCGACGCTGTTGCCAAATCAACCTTAGTAGGAGGATGCCAGGTATGGCGCCCTACGTCTTGTCTTGAAGCACACTTACCGATTGTCAGCTTGGCACCCGATGTAAGTGCGACTATTTGCCTCTTTGTATGGCTGATAACAAAAATGCCAAGATATCGGTTGGTGGAATGTCGAAAGATCCCGTCTCGTGCGAAGTATCTTTTCGAATGCTACCTTCCGCCAAGGCCGGGTAGCTTGTAAACTTTCGCGAAATCCCTTAATGCGTGCCGTGTGGCGCGGTGATTGCCAGAAAGAAGCAACTCTTTAATCCATCATGCAACGATTTTTGTTCCCTCGCTGGACGAACAAATTCTTGGCTTTGCTAGGAGTTTTGGCTGCTGCCGGTGGCGCTTATGCCGGCGCACTTTTCCTGGGTGCTACTAGTCCAGTCACCTTAAACACCGGGTACAGACCTGAGCAACCGGTGCCGTTCAGCCATGCATTGCATGCCGGCGAACTGAAGATGGACTGTAAATACTGCCATAACTCGGTAGACAAGTCCGCCCATTCTACCATTCCACCCACTCAAACGTGCATAAACTGCCATAGTCCGAAGACAGCGGCAGGTGCTCCGGCATTATCGGCTGTGCACTCAGACAGCAAAAAACTCAAGCCAGTGCACGACAGTTGGCGTTCCGGTGAGTCCGTGGATTGGGTTCGAATCCACCGCTTGCCCGATTATGTCTATTTCAACCACTCGGCGCACGTAAATCGCGGTGTTTCCTGCGTTACGTGCCACGGGCGGGTCGATCAAATGGAGATCGTTTATCAAGCCAAAGATCAGTCAATGACCTGGTGTATCGATTGCCACCGTCACCCAGAGCCTCATTTACGGCCGGTTGAAGATGTGACGAACTTAGCCTGGCCAATCGGCACAAAATACGAAAACTATTCCGAAGCTCAATTGCTCCAGTTGGGCACGGAACTAAAAGCTGAGAAAAACATCCATCCTCAAGCCAATTGTGCGGTCTGCCACCGATGAGTCAAACTGGTATCGATCACCAAAAGCGTTATTTCCGAAGCTTAGACGAATTGCAACAAACTCCTGAGTTTGAGCAATTTTTGTCGCGAGAGTTTCCACAAGCGGCCTCGGAATTCCCTGAAGGAGTCTCGCGGCGTCGTTGGCTTCAGGTCATGGGCGCATCCCTGGCCTTGGGCGGAGTTGCGGGCTGCCGGTACAATCGCGAAGAGATCGCTTCCTTCGTGATTCGTCCGGAAGGTCGGGTAGAAGGAGTTGCTCAGCAATTTGCAACCAACTTCGAGTGGGCCGGCCGTGCAGTGCATGCCCTGGTGACCTGTCGCGAAGGTCGGCCGCTCAAGGTCGATGGAAACGCCGATCATCCAGCCTATGCAAAGAGCCAGCCCACGGATTACGCCGAAAATAAGAAACTTCGTTCGGCAGGGTCGGATGCGTTCACACAGGCTTCGATTCTTTCGCTTTACGATCAAGATCGAATCGCCGGTGTCCTCAACCGCACCGCTGCGGGAAAGCGTCCAGAAAGGTATCTCCCTGTCGACAAGAAGGATCCGGATGATCGCAAGAACTCGTTGAAGAGCTGGGAAGTTTTTGGCGAATACGTCGCGGCACAACGGACAAAGTTGGCCGCCTCCAATGGAGAAGGGCTAGCGGTCATTTTCGAGCCATCGCGCAGTCCATCGATTCGACGAATGCTTGCCGAGGTTCTTAAGAAATATCCGAAAGCGACCCTGGTCCGTTATGAATCGGTATTTTCTGGCAATGTGTCCAAAGCCATCGAAGCGGCTGGCGCAGGAAAAGCATCGATGGTCTATGACCTAGATCAGGCCAAAGTAATGGTTGCATTGGATGCGGACTTGCTAGGCGCCGATCCCAATGCCGTTCACTACTCACGTCAATTTGCAAACCATCGGTCTCCAGTCGAAGCGGGTGATCGACGAATGAACCGCTTGTATTGTGTAGAATCTCAGTATTCTGTGACGGGTTCGGCCGCAGATTTCCGGTTGGCTTTGCAGTCTTCCCAGATCGCTTTGCTTCTTCGCAAGATCGAAGAGGCGATCGACAACGGCACGATTGCTGAGGACAAAGAGGAAGAAATCCCCTACAACAGTCTCGAGGTTTCAAAGCGTGCTGCTCGCGTGATTGAGTGCATCGCGAGCGACTTGCTATCCAACAAGGGTTCAAGTGTGTTGGCGGTAGGCAGCCACCATCCGATGGCAGTGCAATTGGCGGCGATCCGAATCAATGCCAAGCTTGGCAATATTGGAAAAACCGTCAATCTCTTTGAAATGTCCAACGAGCTCGCTGGAGTTTCATCCATCAAGCTTGATGAGTTTGTCAGCCGGGCTAAGGAGTTTAAGTCCCTTTGGATTCTTCCACCAAATCCTGTCTTTACGGTATCTGGCGATGTTAGGCTCGCCGATGCAATCAAGGGCATCGCGGACGTGGTTTATCTCTCCAATTACGACGACGAAACAGCCGATTGTTGTACATGGACGGTGCCGTCAACGCACCCGCTGGAAGCTTGGGGCGATGTTCAGGCGATGGACGGTGTGCTCAGTGTAGGGCAGCCCATGATTTCCCCACTCTTGGTGGGAAGTAAATCGATTATTGAATTCCTAGCGATCATGTTGGACATGCCCGAAACCGACGGGCAGAAGATTGTCATGGAAACAGCGAGTTCGTTGCTTGGCAGTCCAATAAGCGAGCGAGCCTGGAAAGAGTCCTTGCATGTAGGTTTCGTTGCAGGCACAGGTGGAAAAAAGTTTTCGGGCGAACTGAAGGCCGATGGGAAATCGATAAGCGGTGCGGGGTTGGTGACTAGCACTTACGAACTGCCTCAAGGAGATATCTCCCTTGGCTTTGATGAGGCGAAACTCGAAGTGGTTCTGCATCCGAGTGATGCGATCTACGATGGCCGACTAGGGAATAATGGTTGGTTGCAAGAGCTTCCACAGCCGATTACCAAGTTGACTTGGGATAATGCAGCCATATGCAGCATAGGAACGGCCAACGCCCTCAAACTCAAACAGGGGGAGTTAGTCGCGTTGAAGATGGGTGATTCGGCGGTCAAACTGCCCGTCTTTGTTGTGCCAGGCCATGCTGAGGGATCTTTTACTGTGAACCTTGGTTACGGTAGAAGCAAAGCGAAGGGTGGTGTGGTTGCAGGCACAGTCGGAACCAACCTTTCAACTTTCCGTCGATGGAATCAAGCGTCGATCTATACGGGGATAGAAGCAATCGGAACGAGTGAACCCTACCGGCTTGCTACGACACAAGATCACTTCGCTCTCGATGAGATGGGGATGGCCGAACAAGCGAAACGTTCACCCCAGTTGGTGCGTGAAGGGACCCTGGAGGAATACAAGAAAGATGCGAGTTTCACACGAAAAACAGTAGAGTCTCACTTTCGCAATGAATCGTTATGGACCGAACCCACCGTGGATCAAAACCACAAGTGGGGCATGACGATCGATTTAAATAAATGCACAGGATGCAACGCTTGTGTGGTTGCTTGCCAGGCCGAGAACAACGTTCCAATCGTTGGCAAAGAGCAGGTTATTCGCGGCCGTGAAATGCATTGGCTGCGAATCGATCGATATTTTCATTGCGATCAAGTGGCAATGTCCAAGGCCAATGAATCATTCAAGGATCCGATTGACGCGACTATCGTGACTCAACCGATGGCTTGTGCTCACTGTGAGACGGCGCCTTGCGAGGAGGTGTGTCCTGTGGCAGCGACGGTGCACACGGAAGAAGGCATTAACGCAATGGCTTACAACCGTTGCATCGGCACCCGTTATTGCGGCAACAATTGCCCCTACAAAGTACGTCGATTCAATTATTTCAATTACAACACTGAGTACGGCTATTTCTACGGCTGGCAGGACAATCGCGAGCAAGCATCACAGAAACTGCAGTCGTTGGTACTCAATCCGGAAGTAACGGTTCGCGGACGCGGAGTGATGGAAAAGTGCACTTATTGCATCCAGCGAGTGCAAAATGGCAAGATCGAATCTCGAAACAAGGGGGATGGTCGTGTTCATGATGGAGATATCCGTTCGGCCTGCCAAGAAGCATGTTCCAGTCAGGCAATCATTTTTGGTGACTTGAACGACAAGACCAGCCGCGTTTATCAATCGCAAAATGAACCGAGAGCTTATGCGGTTTTAGACGAACTCAACATCAAGCCGCGGACTCTATACTTGTCGCGAATTCGCAATGTACCGAAGCGACTTGCGACCGCTATTCAGAAGACACCCATTCGCCCCGGACACGGGGATGAGCACTCACATGAATCAGGTGACCATGGCCACCATAGCTAGTACTTTTAATCCTCGCGAAATCGATAACACGGATGACATTCCCGGCAGGCGTGCGCCGCTGATCACGGGAAATCAGACCTATGCATCGGTAACGGACATGGTTTGTCGCGTTGCGGAAGACCCGCAGCCGATGTTGTGGTACATCATGTTTGGTTTCTCCTCCCTAACGGCGGTCATGTTTCTCTCGCTGATCGGTTACCTGATTTTGACGGGTGTCGGCATCTGGGGGAATATGAACCCGGTGTTTTGGGCATGGCCGATCGTAAACTTCGTGTTCTGGGTCGGTATCGGTCACGCGGGGACACTGATTTCGGCGATCTTGTTCCTGTTCCGTCAAAACTGGCGGACCAGCATCAATCGTGCCGCTGAGGCGATGACGATTTTCGCAGTTATTTGCGCTGGTATTTTCCCAGGCATCCACGTCGGGCGAGCTTGGCTGGCTTTCTGGCTTTTACCTTACCCTAGTCTCAATCTGTGGATGTGGCCTCAATTCCGAAGTCCACTGTTATGGGACGTGTTTGCGGTCGGAACTTACGCCTCGGTTTCACTGGTCTTTTGGTACATGGGCATGATTCCCGATCTGGCAACCTATCGTGATCGCAGCAAGTCTCCACTGAGAAGAATGATCTACGGTCTGCTTTGTTTAGGTTGGACAGGCTCGTCGCGGCATTGGCTGCGTTACGAAAAAGCCTACACGCTTCTAGCCGCTTTGGCCGCACCTCTAGTTCTCTCGGTTCACACCGTCGTTAGTTTCGACTTCGCGGTATCTCAAGTCGCCGGTTGGCATACAACGATTTTCCCGCCGTACTTCGTTGCGGGGGCGATCTTTAGTGGTTTTGCGATGGTGGTGACATTGTTGGTGCCTCTTCGTTCGATCTACAAACTGGAGAATTTGATTACGTTGCGCCACTTGGACAATATGAACAAAATTATTTTGGCGACTGGATCTTTGGTAGGTTTGGCGTATGCAACCGAGTTTTTTATGGCTTGGTACAGTCGCAATCAGTACGAAGGCTTCACGTTCTTCAACCGAGCTTTCGGGCCTTATTGGTGGGCGTATTGGACCATGGTGACATGCAACGTAATCTCGCCGCAATTGTTTTGGTTTAGGAAACTCCGAACCTCACCGCTTGCAATGGTTGTCATTTCCATTTTCGTCAACATCGGGATGTGGTTCGAACGATTCGTGATTACGGTCACATCTCTTAGCCGCGATTTCTTGCCTAGCTCTTGGGGATATTTCAATCCGACGATGTACGACGGATTGATGTTCTTTGGAAGTTTCGGAGTCTTTATGACTTTGTTTTTACTGTTCTGTCGATTCTTGCCTACGATCGCGATGTCCGAGGTCAAGGGAATCATGTCCGCTGCTGCCCATGTAGGCCACGGGCATGATGATCATGGTCACGGACATTGAGCCAATCCTGAATATTTCAACGGTTGCGCTAGCAGCCTCCCCAAACACATAAATTAGTTATCGCAAACCGATATCAACCATGAGTGAGCACAAGCCACGCAAATCCCCTGAGAAGAAAATGCCCAAGGCCTTCGGCTGGATGGCGGAATACCAAGATGAGAACAACCTTTTGGTTGCGGCTCGAAAAGTTCGAGATTCCGGCTATACCAAAACGGATGCGTTTACTCCGTTTCCTGTTCACGGCATAGATGAGGCTTTAGGGATCAAGCCGACCATTTTGCCGTTTATGGTGCTATGTGCAGGCTTGACTGGTTTGGCGACAGCGTTGTTGATGCAGTGGTGGATGAACGGGGTTGACTATCCGTACATCATCTCAGGGAAGCCGATGGGGATTTCTCCAGCTTCGATCCCTGTTGCATTTGAATTGACGGTTCTGTTTTCTGCCTTCACCTCCTTTCTAGGGATGATTGGTCTGAATCAGTTGCCTAAATTTAGTAACCCTGTGTTTACTAATCCTCGGTTTGATCGCGCAACCAACGACAGATTCTTTTTGTATGTTGAAGCAACCGACAAGTACTACAACCGAGAATCCGTCCGTGAGTTGTTGGCTGGAACACACCCCGATTCTTTGGATGAAGTTCTCGAGGACACAACTCCGAGCTCATTACCTAGACCAATCCTTTTGACCGCGTTAGTGGTTGTCGTCGCGGGTTTAATTCCTGGGATGATCATATTGAATATGCGGGCTGGTTACAGTACCGCCCCGCGATTGCACGTCTTTTTCGATATGGACTTTCAGCCCAAAAAGAAGACGCAACAACCGACCACCATTTTCGCAGACAGCCGGATCATGCGTCCTCAGGTCAAAGGGACCATTGCTCGCGGCCAACTCGACGAGCAAGATCCATTTTATCTGGGTTACGATCCGTCAAAGTTGACGATGACGGAGCCTGTGACCAATGTCCTATTGGTCTCGGTACAGACCCCTGCCGCTCAAGACGGTCAAGCGAAACCTGCAGTTCCAGTTGCTCCAGAAGCACCCAAGCTTCCATGGATTGATTCATTGCCAATAGAGGCGAATGAAGAAAACATGAAACTCGGTCGACTCAAGTTCGAAACCTACTGTGCTGCCTGCCATGGTTATGCTGGCAACGGGGATGGACTGGTCCACAAACGTGCCGATTCGCTCGCGCAAGGCTACTGGCTTCCACCTACGTCGTTTCACATCGATCGAGTTCGTGCACAACCGGTAGGGCAGATATTCAATACCATCACCAAGGGACAAGGCAAGATGGCTTCGTATGCTTCTTCTCTTTCCCCCAAAGAACGGTGGTCGATCGTGCTTTACGTACGAGCATTGCAGCGATCTCGCGATGCGAAGATCAGCGATGTTCCGGAAGAAATGATTTCCAAGCTGAACGCAACACCTAAATAGTTTGTGCACAGGCAGTTAACAGCCTAGTAGGAATCTCATCGATCCCTGCTAGAAAACCTTTGAAAATAGACCAACGGTACCTACAGCCGCGACGAAGTGAAATGAATCTGAACTACGACAAAGCCTCGATCGAACTACCTGACTCATGGCGAGCCAAGGCACCTATCCTTGTTTCGGCCGGCTTGATTTGTTTAGCCGTTGGTGCTTGCTGTTGCATTTTTGGGCCCACGTCCGAAGGTGACAACTCAATCGGATTCAAATTTTTTGCGCACTCGTACTTGACCAATTTTATTTACGTATTGTCGTTCACCCTCGGTGCTTTGTTTTTTATTCTGGTTCAGTTTCTGACGCGAGCTGGGTGGAGCACTTCCGTCCGTCGGCTGGCTGAAATCCTGATGACGATGATTCCATTGCTCGCGTTACTCTTTTTACCGATTCTCGCTTTACTTTATGTACCAACCGCTGGCAGTTCGGCATTGTACGGCTGGAATGCAAAGGAGCTGGAGAATAGCGTGATTGCTGCCAAGGCTGAGTTTTATTTGTCGAAAGAGTTCTTCACTGTTCGGTCTATTGTTTATTTCGCATTTTGGATTCTGACTGCAAGTTGGTTTTTCAATCTCAGTCGGAAGCAAGACGAATCCGGGGACGCAGAATTGTCACTGATTCGACAGAAATGGTCGGGTCCATTGATCATGCTATTCTCGCTGTCAATTAGCTTCGCCGCATTTGATTGGGTGATGAGTATTGATGCGGACTGGTTTAGTACCATTTTTGGAGTGTATTTATTCTCGGCGAGCATGATGGGCTTCTTTGCCATGATGATCGTTATCAGCATGCTGCTCCAAAATGCAGGGAAAGTTCAAAAACTGATCACGGTTGAGCACTATCATGACATGGGCAAGTTCCTTTTTGGGTTTGTGATGTTTTGGTCGTACATAGCCTTTTCACAGCTTGTACTTTACTGGTACGCGAACATCCCCGAGGAAACCTATTGGTATAAGGTGCGATTGGAAAACAATTGGCAATATCTTTCGTACGGGTTGATTTTCGTGCACTTTGTGATTCCGTTCTTGTTTCTGATGAGTCGACATATTCGCCGAAATAGGACCATGTTGACCATCGGAGCGGTTTGGGTTCTTGCCGCTCATTGGTTGGATATGACTTTTTTAGTACTTCCTAATCTTGAACGGCCTGCTCAGTTCCTACCCTTGTTTGGACATTTGCTCGGTGGAGTTGGAATGCTGTGTATTTTTGCGGCATTCTTCATCATTCGAGCGTCCGGAGTACCATTGGTGGCGATGCGTGACCCTCGGCTTCCCGAAGCGATGTCGTACGCCAACCCTATCCTGTAACTTCGCTACTGGTTTACCAAATCAATATTATGGCACGATATGACGACTTAAATACCAAGGGAATCGCCTACGCAGCAGTGCTGAGCGTTGTCATCTTGGTTGTGATCCTGCAAGGCACGCAGGCCCTTTGCTACTACATGGTCAACAGCGAAGACGCTCGCAAGGACATGAAAAAATCGGACTACGCCCGAGAAGTAAAGCGTGAACAATTGTCATCGCTTGACGGGGTATCCACTGTACGAGTTATCGATGAGGCGGCTCCTCCACCCAAAAAGGGAGAAGAGGCCCAGACTCGAGAAGCCATTCGAATTTCGATCGATGAAGCCCAGAAGATTATCATCAGAGAACTCGGGGTCGCAAAGTCGAAGGCACCAGGCGCTTAGTATTGAAACAAGACTTAGTCCCATGGGCGAGTCCCGATCTTTATGAAACTTTTTAACTCAAAAGCATTCCACGAAAGCCTAGGGGCGTTTTTCTTCGCTTCGCTAGTTTCGTTTGCGTTGGGGTCGGACGATAAGGTACCCGAGCGACTGGACGGAGTTTCGATCGAGGAAAAACTTGGTGAAGATGTTTTTTTGGATAGTTCTTTCATGGACGAACGCGGAGTCCAAACGAACTTGCGGAATCTCCTGAAGGACGGAATTCCAATTGTCCTTACCTTGAACTACAGCGACTGTCCTGGCTTATGTGTGGCCCAACTCAACGGTTTGTCGAAAGGAATCAATGAAGTTGGATCTTTGGTTCTCGGCAAAGATTTTAAAATGGTCTCACTTAGTATCAATCCACGCGAGGGGGTTGATCGAGCGTTGGCAACGAAAAAACGGTACACAGATAGCTTAGCAAATCACCATCGAAGCGATGGATGGAGTTTTTTGGTAGGGACAGAGTCAAGCATTCAACAGGTGACTAAATCCGTAGGCTTCAATTACACGTACGATGCCAAGAATAATCGGTACAACCATGCAGCGGCTGCAATTATGATTTCCCCCAAGGGGCGGATTACCCGTTACCTGTATGAAGTCGGATTCACTCCAGAAACCTTAAAGATGGCTTTGATCGAAGCGGGTGAGGGAAAAATTGGATCTGTTTTGGACGCCTTCGTGCTTCGCTGCTATCACTACGACGCCAACGAGAATCGTTATTCGGCGAACGCCCAAACGATTTTGTCTGTTGCGGCGGGTGTGTTCCTATCTGTAGGGTTCGCCGCCTCCCTCCCATTTTGGATTTCCTGGAGACGAAGGGGCGAGTCAATTCGTCACGCGACTAAAGTCAAACTCCCGAATACAATCAAATCATCCATTTCACAGCTCAATTAAGCAACCATGCCAGCCTTTTTCGCAGACGTAAATAAGTCCTTTTGGTTTCCAGAAAAAGCATCTACGTTTGCACCGCAGATCGACTTTCTGTACGACGCCATCCTTTGGATAAGTATTATTTTCTTTGTGCCCATCGTTGTTGCCATGATTTATTTCATGGTGAAGTACCGGGAACGGCCCGGCTATCGAGGCTCAACCGAAGCGTTGCACAATACAACGTTGGAAATTACATGGTCGGTTGTGCCGACGTTCATTGTGGTTTGGATCTTCTGGGAAGGAACCGTTGGCTACCTGAACATGCAGCGACTGCCCAAAGACACCGTCGATATCAAGGTGACGGCAAAGAAGTGGGCCTGGAGTTTCAAATACCCAAATGGTGCAGAGAGCGACAAACTTCATGTTGTACTGGGTCGAGACTTCAAGATGATCATGCGTTCTGAAGATGTTCTGCACAGTTTTTTCATTCCAGCCTTTCGCGTGAAAAGAGATGTGGTACCTGGCAGGTACAACTATCTGTGGTTCCAACCAACTGTCGCCGGAACCTTTGACCTTTTTTGTACGGAATACTGTGGAGACAACCACAGTACGATGATCACGAAAGTCATCGTAGAAAGTCAAGATTCGTACGATAAGTTCATCGCCGAAGCGGTAAAGGAGCCAGAAGATATCGTCGAGCGGGGCAAATGGCTATACGAACGCAAGGCTTGCAAAGGTTGCCATTACGCTGGAACCGACGGTGCTCAAGGTCCTGGGCCCTCGTACAATGGTTCGTGGGGTAAACCTGTTCCGTTGGCGTCCGGAGAATCCGTAAACTTCGATGAGAACTATGTAAGCGAATCGATCTTGAATCCCATTGCAAAGAAAAGAAAAGGTTACGAGGCGGCTTCTGCCATGCCTTCCTACAAAGGGCAACTCAAGGAAGAACAGATCGAAGCATTGGCCGCATTTATCAAGTCGCTGGAATCCACCCCGGCGAAAAAATAACAACAAAATACAGCATTAAACTTCAATTTACGGACAGGAATTAACATGAGTGTTGTTACTAAACCAGTGACAATGCCAGCCCCTAACGCGGAGGCGGGCAAGGAAGACAACTACCTGACGCATTCGTCTGGCTTTTTGAGTTGGGCGTTGACGCTCGATCATAAACGCATTGGTGTGATGTACTTGGTTTGCATCATGTCCGCATTCGCACTTGGTGGCACTTTGGCATTGATGATTCGGCTTCATCTATGGAATCCAAATCTAGACCCATCTCAAGCCTGGCTGACCAACAAGCAATACAATCAAGTGTTTACGCTTCACGGCGCGGTGATGGTGTTTTTGTTCATCATCCCAAGCATTCCGGCAGCTCTCGGCAATTTCCTGCTACCGATCATGCTTGGTAGCAAAGACGTTGCCTTTCCCCGACTCAACTTGGGTAGTTTCTATCTCTGGATTGCGGGTTCGATATTTTTCTTATTCTCGATCTTTGCAACCGGTCTGGACACCGGTTGGACTTTCTACACGCCCTACAGCATTGAATCGCAAGGTCCGGTGGTGGCTGCAACCATGGGTGTATTTGTGCTTGGTTTCAGTTCTATATTCACAGGCCTGAACTTTATTGTCACTATCAATACCATGCGACCGCCCGGGATGACTTGGTTCCGCATGCCGTTGTTTCTTTGGGCCGTCTACTCCACGTCGATCATTCAAGTGCTCGCAACACCAGTGTTAGGAATCACCATGTTGTTGCTGGCCGCGGAACGAATCCTTGGAATCGGCATTTTTGATGCCAAGCTAAACGGAGACCCAGTGGCCTTCCAGCACTTTTTCTGGTTCTATTCGCACCCAGCGGTTTACATCATGATTTTGCCCGCCATGGGAATCATCAGCGAATTGATGAGCGTTCATAGTCACAAGGGCATATTCGGTTATCGAATGATCGCGTACAGTTCGGTTGCAATTGCGTTGTTCGGTTTCCTCGTTTGGGGTCACCATATGTTTACTAGCGGAATGGCCGACGTTACTACGATTGTGTTCAGTGCGTTGACATTTACAGTGTCCATCCCGTCGGCCATCAAGGTGTTTAACTGGGTCGGAACGATGTATAAGGGGACAGTGTCCTTGAACACACCGATGCTCTACGCGCTGGCGTTTATTTTCTTGTTCACGATAGGCGGATTGACTGGTCTTTCGCTAGGTGCTCTTTCGACGGACATGCATTTGCATGATACGTATTACGTGGTCGCTCACTTTCACTATGTGATGATGGGTGGAACATTGGTCGCCTTTTTAGGTGGTTTGTTCCACTGGTGGCCGAAAATGACCGGCAAGATGTTCAATGACTTTGCAGGTATCGTGTCAGCAGCCATCGTCTTTGTCGGTTTCAATCTGACCTTTTTGCCGCAATTCGTTCTCGGGACTCGCGGTATGCCGCGTCGATATGCATCGTACCAGATTGAGTTCCAGGATCTGCATCGCTTGTCGACGATCGGTGCATTGATGTTGGGGATCGGTTTGCTTGTTGCCCTTTTGACATTGATCCATTCGTTGATGTTTGGGAAGAAGGCAACCAGGAACCCATGGGGTGGCGCGACGCTCGAGTGGGAATGCTCCTCTCCACCACCGCACGACAATTTTAGTTCGGCACCTACTGTTGGCGACCCTTACGAATTCGGCAACATCGAGTACGATGCCAAAACCGGCGGCTACATCAAGAAAAAGTAGCGGTGAGAATATTTGAGCGATATGGGTCATTCGGAATTCGAATGACCTATTTCCGTTTGTACAAATAAACCATTAACTCCACGAATAAAACATGACTACAGCGGTGGCACAACCCTCGGCCGATGCACACGCAGAGGAACATCATGAGCATCCAGCTTGGTTAGCTCACCATTTCGATGACGCTGAGCAGCAATTTGATGCCGGAAAGATGGGGATGTGGCTATTTCTGGTGACAGAAGTGCTTTTTTTCAGCGGTATGTTTTGCGCGTATGCGCTCTATCGAAATAGAAACCCCGAGGTTTTCGAGTTTTGTTCTACGTTTTTGAATGAAAAGCTAGGCGCCATCAACACGGGTGTTTTGCTCTTTAGTTCTTTGACCATGGCATGGGCAGTGCGTGCATCGCAGTTGAAAGAGACAAAGACCTTGATCGGAATGCTTGCGGCAACGCTTGGCTGTGCTGCGATTTTTTTGGGGGTCAAGGCGGTTGAATACAGTCATAAATGGGGTCTGGGCCTACTACCTGGAAATCTGTACCGGTCACAGATCGAGGGCGCGCCCCATTCTGAAGTTCCGTACCTATGGTATTTGTGCATCCCTCCTTTGGTTTTGTTGGTCGGCTTTGTTCTCTATTATGTCTACGGAGTCGTTGCTGCTAGCAAGTTCCATCTTCGAGTCGCCGGACCTTTGGTAGTCGCAGCGGCGTGCTACTTCGCTGGCGTTGGCCTCGGTGTCTTCCTTGAATCTGGGGAAGGACACGATACGGCTCACGCAGGGCAGGATCATGCCTCTCCTGGGATTGACGGCCATGACCATTCCGCGGAGCACGATACAAAGAAGCAGACTGTTGATTTTTTGGGTACAACTGAGGGCCCGCTCAATGACGTGGCGATTACGCCCGCAGAAACAATTACGCCAGATTCCAATGTCAATCAAAAGGGAATGGCTGGACTCTTTTTCAGCATTTATTACTGCATGACGGGTGTTCACGCGATTCACATCCTTGGCGGGATGTTAGTGATCACATGGTTGATCGTCAAAGCGGCCAATTTGGAATTCCATTCGAAGTATTACGGACCTGTTGACAACGTTGGTCTCTACTGGCACTTGGTTGACTTTATTTGGATCTACCTGTTCCCACTACTTTATCTGATCACCTAGTCAGTGACGTTTCGATCCGTAACTCGGCAGACCATCTCACCACCTCTTTCTAAATCAAAAAATGTCATCACCAACAGCAGATCATTCTCACGATGCGCACGGCCATGGACATGATGGCGAGTTTTCGCACCCAATGCCAATTTGGATGCTGCTGACCGTTTTTGTGGCGTTGCTGGCTTTGACCGTACTGACGGTTTACCAATCTACATTTAATTTGGGAAACATCGAAGTCTGGTTGTCGCTAACTATCGCAACGATTAAAGCTGGTTTGGTAATCGCCTTTTTTATGCACTTGCTTTGGGACAAACCCTTGAACGCAATTATCATTTTGAGCAGCTTGGTGTTTGTGGCACTGTTTCTAGGCTTCACTATGATGGACGCGCAAGGCTACCGAGAAAACCTAATCATGAAGCCGACTCTTGATGAGTCGCAACCGGCAGCAATGGAAGTGCCAACCAGCAAGTAGATACGCATGATCACTATTGAGTTTAACGGTCAATCCAAAGAGATTGACAACCAGTCAACCGTTGAATTGTTGTTGCGATTAGCGAATGTCGAAAGCAGGTTTTGTGCCGTTGAGGTAAATTTAGAGATCGTCCCAAGGGAACAGTATCCGTCGAAAAAACTGGTTCAAGGTGATAAAATTGAGGTAGTTACGCTTGTAGGTGGCGGCTGATGGCTTCTAATTCTCCCGCTGTTGAGGAGGTTCCAGACGAGCCATTCAAGATCGGTAGTCATGTACTGAGTAGCCGCTTGATCGTTGGGACGGGCAAATACGATACGCTTCAACTAATGAACGACTCCTTGGATGCAAGTGGAGCAGATTGCATCACTGTCGCCATTCGCCGAGAAAGACTTTATGATCGAGAGGGTAAGAATCTACTCGCCTGCATCGACCTCAATAAGTTTACGTTGCTCCCCAACACTGCGGGCTGTTACAACGCGGAGGATGCGGTTCGAGTTGCCAGATTGGGCAGAGAGATTCTCAAGTCTTTGGAGAATCCCGGAGCGGATTGGGTGAAGCTGGAGGTCTTGGGTGATTCAAAGACAATGTTACCCGACCCCATTTCGTCCTTAGAAGCCTGCAAAAGGCTCGTTGATGACGGGTTCCAGGTTTTGTGTTACACCAGTGATGATCCGATCATGGCCGTTCGACTTAAGGCCGCAGGTGCGGCAAGCGTAATGCCAGCGGGTTCGCCAATTGGAAGTGGACAGGGAATCCTGAATCCAAACAACCTCCGTATCATCCTTGAGTACCTCAAATCGGATGATCCTAGCTATCCTGTCATTGTCGATGCGGGTGTAGGGACAGCCAGCGATGTTTCGGTCGCATTCGAATTGGGGGCGGATGGTGTGTTGCTCAATACTGCGATCGCTCATGCTCGCAATCCGAGGGCGATGGCAGCTGCGATGAAGCATGCAGCGATAGCGGGTCGCCTAGCGTTCAAGGCGGGACGAATTCCACGAAAGCTATACGCTACTGCAAGCAGCCCAGAAGAAGGCCTAATTACATCAAGGCCATGGTAAGCTAGAACTCACGATCGCATTTGACTTTTCTTGCTGCAGAGTTCTGGGAACTGGTTTACCATATGCCGAGGCATCGAGCCAATTCCTCTCGTTAGAAAAGTGGTGTGATCTGCGGAACCAGATGTTTCGATGCGGATCGCGAATGACTAGAGAGATCTTTAACGAACGAGTTGCAATTCAATGGCTGAACAACGTTACGATGTCGTAGTGATTGGAACAGGACCTGGGGGCGAAGGGGCTGCAATGCAATCGGCCAAGGGTGGCAAGCGAGTAGCAGTCATCGAAGCGTATAACAAAATCGGAGGCGGTTGCACGCATTGGGGGACCATTCCGAGCAAAGCACTTCGCTTTTCGATCTACAGTGTAATGGAAGCAATGAATAACCCGATTGTTCGGGAGCTTGGCATTCACCTCAATCCTACACTTGCTCAATTACGATCAAGCAGCAAGGCGATTATTTCGAAACAGGTGTCGATGAGACAAACCTTTTACGAACGCAACAATGTGCCGGTAATACACGGCAATGCGAGTTTGCTAGATGCCAACACGGTTCAAATAGATGAGGAAGCTCACGTTACAGGTGACCATATTGTTTTGGCAACTGGCTCACGTCCTTTTCGTCCTGTTGAGGTCGACTTTTCGCACCCCCGCATATTTGATAGCGACACGATTCTCGAATTGTCCTTCAAACCGCAATCGATCGCTATTTATGGTGCTGGCGTTATCGGTTGCGAGTATGCCTCGATGTTTCGAAATCTAGGCATCAAGGTAAATCTTGTGAACACGCGAGCGAAGTTGCTCGAGTTTCTGGACGACGAGATTATCGATGCACTGAGTTATCACATGCGAGACTCCGGTGTCGTGCTGCGGCATAACGAAACCTTTGCAAAGATAGAGGCGCATGACGACGGCGTTGTCTTGTTTTTGGAGAGCGGGAAGCAAGTGAAAACAGATATTTTGCTTTGGGCGAACGGACGCTCTGGCAATACCGACAACCTGAATCTAAGTTGCATCGGAGTCGAACCAAACTCGCGAGGATTGCTCAGGGTCAACGATCAATTCCAGACATCTTGCCCCAACGTCTACGCTGTGGGGGACGTTATTGGATTCCCATCATTGGCCAGCGCTGCTTATATGCAGGGTAGAGCAGCAGCCCAGCACATTGATGGATTGAACGATGCTCTCAAGCTACTAGATGTCCCCAATGGAATCTATACGAGTCCTGAAATCAGCTCGATTGGAAAGTGTGAACGCGAGTTGACCGAGGCCAAGGTGCCGTACGAAGTCGGTCATTCCCAATTCAAGAGCTTGGCAAGAGCACAGATCACTGGACGCGCGATTGGAATGCTCAAGTTACTCTTTCACCGCGAGACTCTGGAAATACTCGGGGTGCATTGTTTTGGGCCGAATGCATCGGAAATCGTGCACATTGGGCAAGCGATTATGAAGCAACCACCTCCACACAATACGCTTGAGTACTTCATCAATACGACCTTCAACTATCCGACGATGGCAGAAGCCTACCGAGTTGCGGCACTCAATGGATATAACCGGTTGTTTTAGAATACCTTTGGTGCAATTCAGCGTAGGCAGGGATCCTCCAACAGGACGACGGTACCTCGCTCGGCATCGAGTTCCACCATAGCTCCGTGCGGCAGCGTGGCATTGTTCGGAACGTGCCCAACAGGAAAATTAGCGATCACCGGACATCGTACTTGTTTGGCATATTCCGTAACAATTCCATCGATCTGCTGAGCATCTCCAGGATCCTTGTTCGTAAATTGCCCCACTGCGATCCCGGCGACGGAATCTAACACCCCTCCCAGTCGAAGCTGTGATAGGAGTCGGTCGACCCGATAGGGCGCTTCATTAACGTCCTCCATAAACAGAATCGCACCCGTCGGTTCAATCGCATAGGGCGTTCCTAAAGTCGCACACAATAGCGATAAATTTCCACCGAGCAAACGACCTTGCGACTTCCCTTTCTTGATTGTTTTCACAGGCTCTCCAGCGGGAACGTCGATGGCCACTCCCTTCATCGTCCGAGGGTACTGGTCACAAAAAAGCATACGTTCAAAGGAAGAATTCGAATAAGTGTACTCCTTCGAGCTCACTTGAACCAAATTGCTCATCGGCATCGGGGAATGGAACGATATGACCTTCGACTTTCTCGCAATTGCCAAATGAAGTGCAGTAAGGTCGGAGTATCCGATGATCACCTTGGGGTCATCACGAAGACCAGCATAGTCAACTTGATCTACAATGCGAGTCAAACCAAAACCGCCTCGGACCGGAAAAATACCACGCACGCTTGGATCCCGAATCGCTCGATTCAATTCATCTACACGTTGGCTGTCTTCACCTGCCAAGTAGCCTGTCTTGCGATCAAGCATGCGTTCGTCGATAAGCACACCGAATCCGGACTCTTCCAATTGTTTCTTGTACGCGAGCACTAGGGTTCGATCGGCTGGACCGGCCGGGGCAACTAAGGCGATCGTATCCCCTTTCCGAAGTCCTTTGGGCTTTAGCCACTCAGGCACCTTGACCTCCTTTGCATCTTGTCTGTCTGCTTTGTGTGCAAACAAGATGGATGGAGTTGCTACGGCCATCGCAAACTTTCCAACAACGGACCGACGCGATATACATTCGTGTGACATAACCACCTACTTTTGGCACAATGGTGTCTCGGACCATTTTCACAGACCGTCGACTTGACGACTGTTTTTTCGTGAACAGCTGAGGAAATACGGTTAGGTACTCTCGTCGACTGAAAGCAGCTCGGTAAAGGTACGGACCAACGTACCTGTTCCACCACCATCGCACCATGGCTTGGGTGCATCGAGGAATGCCGGGCCAGCGATGTCGATGTGGGTCCAAGGAACGTTACCGACAAATTCTTCTAGGAACTTGGCAGCGGTGATAGCACCACCGTACCTTCCCTCACCAACATTCTTGATATCTGCAATTTTGCCGGCGATCTGTTCTGCAAAGAACGGATGCATCGGCAACGGCCACGTGTATTCGCCGCATGAGTCTGCCATTCGCTGGATCTCATTCTGCCAAGCTTCGTTATTGGTCATCAATCCGGATATCTCGAGTCCCAACCCAACAACACAAGCGCCCGTTAGAGTTGCAAAATCTACGATTCGCGATGGTTTTTCGTCCAAAGCAATATTGAGGCAATCCGCCAATACCAGGCGACCTTCTGCGTCGGTATTGTGAATCTCAATTGTCTTTCCGCTACGTGCGGTCAACACATCGCCAAGTTTGAATGCGTCTCCTGAGATCAAGTTTTCAACTAAGCCTATGATCCCGACTAAGTTTTTCTTGACTTTGAATTGGGCTGCGGCCTTCATGATTCCTAACACCGTGGCGGCACCTGCCATGTCGCACTTCATTGTCAACATTCCATCGGTGGGCTTGATGGAGTATCCGCCGCTATCAAAAGTGACCCCTTTGCCGACAAGGACAGTCGGCGAACCTCCTTTGGGACCGTTGCTGTGACGCAAGATGACCAGTCTCGGATCACGTACTGATCCCCGCGAGACACCCAGTAGCGCGCCGCACCCTTCTAGTTCCAATTTTTTGCGATCCCAAACTTCCACTTCGATTTCATGCTGTGTTCCCAGCTTGGTTGCTTCATCCGCCAACAATTCGGGATAAAGGTAGTTTGGGGGCAGATTGACTAATCGACGCGTAAAGTTGATCGCTTCGCCAAGGATTGTTCCTGAAGCAATTGTGGCTTCATCGATTCCGACCCATTCGATGCAGTCTGGCGGAAGCAGAGCCTTTTCGCGTCTAAACAAATCTTGCCCAACGCAACCGACCATCGCGCCAGCGACCGCACCTCGGAGAGAAAGCGGCTTCCCACTAAATCCGACCACTCGAACTTTTCCTCGCTTTTTCACAGCAACGGACTTGAGTGCAGCCGCCGATGCGCGTGAGAACACGCTGGGGTGAGCCGAATCTTTCGGTCCCAATCCCACGGTTACAAGCAGCTTCGTGGGCAATCCGGTTGGAGCGATGATCTGCGTTAACTTCAGCGGCTTACTGGAAATCTCTTCCGAAACGACAAGCCGCCGCAAAAGGCCGTTGGTGGCCTTGTCCACCTTTGCGAAGGCCTCCGATGAATCCCATGCTTCATCAACACCCAATACGATGCAGTCGCATTCAGATTGAAGAAAATCACCAAAGAACATTTCGCATCGCATTCAACACATCGCATTTCCAAAGGGGCTTATTGTGCAGCAATCAGTAACGGACCGTAGATCGGTTCACGGACCAAGTGAGTAATCTGCGGTGCAATTTTCTGCTCATGCAGCTCACTCAAAAGTTGCGAAACAACGGACGGATGATTGCAAAGGATACCACCACTCAACGCTAGTGCGAACGCCCCCTGGCATAGTTCAATACGTCTTGCTGTCGTCTCCACCAGCTGAACCATTGCATCGATTGCAATCTTCACAATTCGAGATGCATTGGGATCGCGATCTGCATGATTGACGACAACTTCACTTAGTTGCGCTATGACGGCTCGAGGCAACAATGACTGGTAGACAAAACCAATGAGATCGGTCGGCCTAGTTAGCTCCAAGTGCGCAAGCAACTCTCGTTGAAAATCGGTTAATTCGTGGCCAAGATCGTGCGAATGACAAACGGATCGCAATCCAGCCAACCCCATGGAGAAGCCACTTCCCTCGTCTCCAAGCAAATACCCCCAACCGCCGCACCGATAAGACGGGCCATTGCCGACGTTACCACAGGCAATGGCCCCCGTCCCAACGACCAAGGTTACGGTTCGATCCCAAGATACCTGTGGATCCGAATGGACCTTTGATTGTTCGTACTTCGCCGCGAATCGCAAGGGTTCGACATCATCGATCACGATCGTCCGCTTCGCGATGGCGTGCTCGTCAGCCCATTGCCGCACCGGGATTTGTTCTTCCGGCCGTCCCGCTCCCGCTAGACTTAGGCAACCCGCGTCGATAGAAGATGGATCTACAGAGGACTGGTTCATTGCCCTTCCGATTGCTTTCGATAGATTTAACAATGCAAGTTCAAAACCAACAGAACGTGGATTACTTGGTCCGGATTCTCCCCGGCCGATCACCTCCAGCTCGACCTGCCCGTCTCCGATGGATGCGAAGACGTTCGCGATACAGGCGATCGTTTTCGAGCCCCCGCCGTCTACCCCGAGGACCCGTTTGTGTGGGTGGACAGTATTCATCTTGGCATTTCGAGTGCAAGCCGGAGTCGCCCAGAAGCCCGCAGCAGCAATGAGCGAGCTTCGTTCGCCTCCACAGATCGATTGGCGGCTACGATAGCCGTTTTGACTTCGCCATCGCAGCGACTCAATTGTTCCGCCGATTGTTGTTCGCTTAATCCCGTGATTGCAGCGACAATGCGAACACTTCGCGCCTTGAGTTTGATGTTCGACGCTCGCAAATCGACCATCCAATTCCCGTATGTTTTGCCTAGTCGAACCATAGTGGCTGTCGTCAAGATATTGAGGACCATTTTGGTCGCGGTCCCGGCCTTGAGCCGAGTCGAACCGCTGATCACTTCCGGGCCGACGACGGGGGCAATGACGATGTCAGAACAATGATTGAGTTCGGAGTCTGGGTTGCATGTTAAGCCGATCGCAAACGCGCCGATTTCTCGTGCGTAGCGGAGTCCGCTGATGACATAAGGTGTGCGTCCGCTGGTCGCAATCCCAACGAGAACGTCGCGATTCGAAAAATCACGAACTTTCAAGTCGACGACAGCAGACAGCGAATCATCCTCAGCGCCTTCGATCGCAGAGGTCAATGCTCTTACTCCACCAGCAATGATTCCGACAACCAATTCCGGTGGAGTATTGAACGTCGGTGGGCATTCCGATGCATCTAACACCCCCAATCGCCCCGAAGTGCCAGCTCCTAAATAGACGAGTCTTCCGCCCGACGCGATCCTGGATACGATGACCTCGACCCCCTTCGCGATCGACTCCGCTTCTTGACCCACCGCAGCTGCCACTCTGCCGTCCTCTGCGTTCATCAACCGGACCATTTCCAAAGTGGATAAAGAGTCGATGGCGGCAGAAGTCGCGTTCGCCTGTTCGGTTACAAGTTGGTGCATATTGCTTTTAGACTTAAGAAATAACATTCCCGATCGACTATCATAAGTCGCTTTGAGATCTGCCCAAAAAACGCGTCGATCCGATACCTGATCATACCCTAACGAAAGGCCCAGGATGAGTATACCTCTTGGAATCATCGATATTGCAATCCTGCTTGCCGCGGTACTCTCTTCGATCGCCATTGGTCTTCGATTTCGTGGCAAAAACAGTTCGATCGAATCCTATCTACTTGGTGATCGCAATCTGCCATGGTGGGCAATCCTGGGATCGATCGTAGCCACAGAGACCAGTACGGCAACAGTGCTGAGCGTTCCGGGTCATGGCTTTGGCGATACAGGCTTTAAATTTCTTCAATTGGCCCTCGGCTTTATTCTGGGTCGCGTCCTGGTCGTCTATTTTTTGTTGCCCGGCTACTTTGAAGGTAGGTTGATGAGCGCCTACGAGATTCTGGGCGTTCGGTTTGGGATTCAGACCAAGCGCGTTGCCTCAGTCCTTTTCCTGGTTACTCGAAACCTGGGCGACGGGTTGAGACTCTTTCTTGCCGCGATGGTACTTAAGGAATTGGTTGGGTGGCCATTGCTATGGAGCGCGATCACTATCGGTTGCATCACCATGCTCTACACATACTTCGGTGGCATGCGATCGGTTGTTTGGAACGATTGCGTTCAATTCCTTATTTACATTGTCGGGAGCGTTGCCGCGTTGTTTGTAATCGTCAGTTACTTACCCGAAGGCTGGAAAAGTTTCTTCGAATTTGCCAAAGCAAACAACAAATTTGACATAGTCGACTGGCGGTTTTCTTTAACCGAACCCTACACTCTTTGGGCGGGTTTGATCGGCGGCGGTGCGCTTTCTTTAGGGTCGCATGGAACCGACCAAATGATGGTGCAACGGTATCTAAGCTCCAGAAGTCAGCGCGATGCCGGCCGAGCAATTCTTTGGAGCGGCGTGGTAGTCTTTGCTCAATTCGCTTTGTTCTTGCTGATCGGAATGCTGTTGGCATGCTTTTACTCAACGCAGGAGAAGTTGCCGGAGGGGATCAAGAACGATGCCATCTTCTCGCACTTTATGATTCACTCTTTTCCAGCCAACACGGGCCTTATCGGTCTCATGTTGGCTGCGATCTTAGCGGCCGTCATGTCAACTCTTTCCAGTTCGCTCAGCGCTTCGGCTTCCTCGGTCGTCAGTGACCTATGGTTGCCAAGTTGCAAAGTCGTGCCTTCGGAAAGAAAACAAGTATGGACTACCCGAATGCTGACGGTCTTCTTTGGAGTACTGCAAATCGCGATCGGTGTCTGGGCCAGCACCTTCAATAAAAGTGTGATCGACAATGCATTGACAATTGCGGGCTTCTCATCCGGTATACTACTTGGACTCTTTGCGCTCGGCGTATTGACAAAGCGAACCAGTCAGTCGGCTGCATTGGGTGGGGCTGCAATTGGCTTAACGGTCATGCTTATTTTCCAGTTCGCGTTACCTCAATGGGGTTTCAAACTAGCCGTGCCGTGGCTCGCCGTATTCGGGTCTGCCTCGACTTTTTTGTCCGGACTAGGCCTGTCGGTAATGATTGCTCCACCGTTTGAAAGATCTGCTTCATGATCCACTATGCAAATTCATATCGAGGTTCCCACTCCACTATGCGCATCGCACTGTTCTTGTTGATCCTCCTCGGGTTTTCATTCGATGCGATGCGTTCGACCGCGCAGGAAAAGTCCCAAGTCGCTTCCAACGAGAGCGATATTCGCAAACGGACTATCGAACGTCTCGCATCGATCGATGCAATTGTGCAAACCGGAATTTCCGAAGGGAAGATGCCTGGCTGCGTAATCTGCGTTGGAACAGCCAATGAAACACTTTGGTTAAAAGCCTATGGCAACAAACGACTCGAGCCATCGATTCAGCCGATGACTACCGACACGGTGTTTGACATGGCCTCCATCACGAAACCCGTTGCCACTGCAACCAGCATCATGCAACTCATCGAGCGTGGGAATCTGAGTTTGTCCGACAAAGTTTCCGCGGTGTTTCCTGCCTTTGCTAGTAATGACAAAGACACGATCACCATCCAAGACTTGTTGTTGCACCGCAGCGGTCTGATCCCTGACAACGCGCTGGCTGACTATCAAGAGGGACCAGAGAAAGCGTGGGAGCGTATTTGCCAATTGAAACTCGTGGCACCGGTTGGGACTGCCTTTAAGTATTCTGACGTTAACTTTATTATCCTCGGTAAATTGGTGGAGCATTTTAGTGGCAAAACGCTTCACCAATACACGCAAGATTCGATCTTTCGACCCTTGGGTATGAACCAGACTGGATATTTGCCTTCTGCCGAACTGCGTGTCAAGTGCGCGCCTACCGAGCAACGCGATGGCCATTGGATGCAAGGGGAAGTACACGATCCACGAGCATTTCTATTGGGCGGCATCGCTGGGCATGCTGGCCTGTTCTCCACTGCGGAGGACATCGCAATTTATGCCAAGACGATGCTCAAACATGGTGGAGCCATTCTTTCGCCAAGCACTGTTACTACAATGACTAGCGCGTTTGCTGTCCCCGGCGGCTTACGCGGTTTAGGTTGGGACAAGCGTTCTAGTTTTTCAATCAATCGAGGCGATCTCTTAAGTCCCTCTGCGTTTGGTCATGGAGGATTTACGGGTAACGTTCTCTGGATCGATCCGGAATTGGATTTGTTCATTATCTTTTTAAGCAATCGCGTACACCCTAATGGAAAGGGACTTGTCAATCCACTTGCGGGTAAGATTGCAAACGTGGTTGCGGCGTCGGTCAACAAAAATGAATCGACCATCCATCCCTCGCGTCCATCCGTGCTAACTGGCCTCGACGTCCTCGAACGGAATGGATTTCGCGAGCTTGCGGGTCAGCGAGTTGGACTTATAACCAACCATACCGGTCGCAATCAATCAGGCAAAAGCGCAGTACTCCTTTTTCAGAACGCGCCAAATGTGAAGTTAAATGTTCTGTTCAGCCCGGAGCATGGCTTTGAGGGCAAACTCGATATCGCAAAGGTCTCGGATAGCAAGGACCAAAACACAGGTCTAAAGATCTATAGCCTTTACGGTGAAACTCGCCGTCCTACTGCCGAGATGTTGAGTCAACTCGACTCGGTCGTCTTCGATATCCAAGACATTGGTACCCGTTTTTACACGTACATTTCGACCATGGGTGAAGCCATGATCGCTGCCGCCGAGCACAAACGGAAGTTTATCGTTCTCGATCGGCCAAATCCGATCAATGGGGTCGATGTTGTTGGACCCATGTTGGACCCAAAGTCGGAATCCTTCGTAGGTTTCTATCGATTGCCTGTGCGTCACGGCATGACCATTGGCGAGCTTGCGAGAATGTTTAAGGCGGAGTTGAAATTGGATCTTGATTTGCAAGTGATTGCATGCGAGGGTTGGGAGCGTGGAGACTATTGGGATGCGACTGGCCTGACATGGGTCAATCCTTCGCCAAACATGCGCAGCTTGACGCAAGCGTTGCTCTATCCTGGCATCGGTCTCATCGAGACGACGAACGTATCGGTTGGACGGGGCACTGATACGCCTTTTGAAGTTGTCGGGGCGCCTTGGATGGATGGCCGAGAGTTGGCAAGGCAATTGAACGAAAAACAAATGGCTGGAGTGAAGTTTGTGCCGATTGAGTTCACGCCGACTTCCACCAAATTCCCCAACGAAATGTGCAAAGGGGTCAACATCATCATCACCGATCGCAAAGCCATCGAACCGGTACGTGTTGGGCTAACGTTGGCAGCAACACTTCGTCGACTTTACCCAACAGCATGGGAGACCAAGAGCCTCAATCGTTTGCTCAGCAATCAAGCAGCCTTGGCAATGTTACTGGACGGACACGCTGGGGACGCCATCGAACCAGCAATATTAGAGGGGGTGAGCGAATTCATGCGCAAACGAGAAGGGTATTTGTTGTATAGATAACGATCCGTTACGCGGGCTTGCGACGGGCTTGTCCCACGGTTCCTGCGCAGGTCGCCTTGCAGGAACCGTGAAACGGCGACACGCTTTACTGGATCGTTACCGCTATATTACGGCTCTTTGATAGGATTCTGTCAGCGGGGCAAGCCCCGCTGCAATGTATTGACGCCGTTTCACGGCGAATGGAGTCACGAATACTGCTTATGTCATTTGAGCGTGGTCATGTATTCGATTAAGTCCAAGAACTCGGTTGGAGCCACTGTGCCACCGAGGCTCTCCGGCATACTGCTCTGTTTAGCCACTTTCCGTTCCTCGATTTCTGCGACCTTCAGCGTTCGCGTCTTGCCTTCGGGGAGAGCGAGCGTCAACTCGGTCTTGGTCTCTGCAGACACAAAGCCCGTAATGATCTCGTCGTCCGTGGTACGAATAATCTCGGTCAAATACTTAGGGTCCATTTTGGCGCTGGGTTCAACGATCGATTCGATCAGGTCGTGTCGGTTCAATCGTGTCGCAATTTTGGTCAACTCCGGTCCAAAGGCATAGCCCTTGCCATCGATTTGGTGGCAATTGGCGCAGACACGTGCAAAGACAGCTTTACCGTTCTCAACCTTACCCCTCAAGTTTCCCAAAGCAGCATACGCATTGTTTCTCGCGACTTGTAGGCGTACTTCAGGTGCGGCAAGAAGCACTTTGAGTTGGCGTTCGGCGGCAATACCTGGTCCCGAGGTTGACAAGTACTTTTCGATGGCGGCGAGGCCGGCAGCATTCTTGCCAGCCATAGCTCCGGCCTTGTACATCGGTTCCCATGTTTGTTGAAGTGCACCGATGGAATGTTCCTCGACATAGTTGAGCCATTTATCTTGCTCGGTAGATGCGATTTTGAGCAGCGCGTCGACGGACGCTTCGGTTGGGACGAAGCTCAAGGCTCTGGCTGCCTCAGCCCGCACGCGAGGGTGAGGATCCGTCGCGGCCTTGATAAAAATGTCGCTGGCGTTGGGAATCAGTCGCATCAAGTCCGAAACAGTATGCACGGCAGCAGCCCGAGCCCGAGGATCTTTGCAAGCGAGCACGGATGCGATCAATCCATTGTCAACACTGTGGTGCGTTTGGTTGATCCAGAGAGCTTCTGTCAGCAATCGATCGCGTTCCGGTTCGTTGGCTGGCAACTTTGCTACCCAATCCTTGACGGCCGCGACAACTTTGTCGGTCGGTCTACTCTCTAATTCACGTCGGACTCGGTACCGTGTTCTAGGCTCATAGGCTCGCAGTTGTTCGAGCAGTTCGTATTCGCTTTTAGCAAATTGCGTCACTGGTTTTACCAATGGACGATCTTTGGCCACCAATCGGTAGACTCGTCCGCGAACGTGGTCTCGATTGGGATCCCGTTGTGAGTATTGCATATGACCGATCAGTGCATTGCACCAGTCGCCAAACCAAAGGGCGCCATCGGGACCGATTTGCGGATCCGCGGGACGGAAATTCTTGTCCTTGCTGCTGATAAGATCGTTGGGTTTGCCATCATCGGACATAATGCGTTCGCCAGCGAAGCCTGCTCCATCGTCTCGAATGCGAAAACGAGGCATGCCGTTCATGTTGATCACGCAAGCGTAGGTGAATTGCCCTTGAAGAGAATCGGGCAAGTGCTTGGAATAAATGAACTCGTTTCCAAGCGCGGGCCGCATTCCTTGATTGTCAAAGATTGCATCCAGGCCGCGCCGTGGTCCGATCTGATTGCCTGACAACGCTGTAGCCCAGTGTTGTTGCGCATTGGTTCCATCCCCCACGATCCCTTGCCCCCATGCATCAAAAGTCATGCACCATGGATTGCCATAGCCTGGCGTGGTGAAGCGTTGGATCTCGAATGTCTTTGGATCGAATACGAAAGAGCCAGCGGCGCCGGACCATCGCTTTGGTCCCCATGGAGTCTCTAGGGTCGTGCTCATCGCTACCCCTTCGAGCAAATGCAGTAAGCCACCATGCGAGAATTCGTATGCTCCAATCGTATGGTGAGTATCGTCTGTTCCCCAACCGTCTAGGATTTCAACGACTTGATCGGCCTTGTCGTCACCGTCTGTATCCTTGAGCCAAATAAGCCTAGGCTGGTCGGTGACGAGCACACCACCGTTAAAGAACTCGAATCCAGTCGGGCAATGCAGCTTGTCATAAAAGGTCTTGCATTTGTCCGCGGTACCATCGCCGTCTGTATCTTCGAAAATCAAGAGGCGATCATTCGGGTGCTTATCCCCAGGTCGCCATTGTGGGTAAGTTGGCATACAGGAGACCCACAATCGCCCCTTGCTATCAAAATTCAACTGGACTGGTTTTGCTAACTCAGGAAATCTTGTTTCATCCGCGAACAGTTTGATCTCAAGCCCGTCCGCTACGGTCGTTGCGGCGATAAACTCTGACGGACTCATGTATTTGAGTTCTGCCGGTTCCGAGTATTTTTGTCGCGGGTCACCAAATCGGGTTTCCGGGATCACCACCGGATTTGTCGCGTCATCGTTGATCGGTGTCGGGGTTTTTCCGGCTGCAAGATCCCAAATATACGCGTCTCGCAATGCGGCCATTTGTCGGATCTTGATGTATTCGTTAGGAAACGTTGCATGATCCCAAGTACGGCGGCCACCGTAGACATACCATCCATTGAGCATGCGGTAATCTTGTGAATGAACCCAGCTCTTGTCGACAACGGCAGCTCTCACTTTTGCGAAAAGCTCCTTGGTGGACGGCGGCGAACTGGCTTTACCAAACAGCCCTTCATCCAACAACTGACCGATCAATGCATCCCCTTGTTCGTTCATGGCAAATCCGGCAAGCGTGAACTGGCATTTGGGTTCGGAGTCGTATTGCTTTTTCGTTCCATCAAAGAGATCTACCACGGGCCAGTTCGTTTCCTTGCCCACCTGCTTCACCGCGTCAGCGTAAAGTGCAAGATTCTTGTTTATCGCGTCGGAATTAGGGAGTAATGGGTCGTTTGTGTTTTCAAAAGCTGCTGGCGTAACGAGTACAAAACGAACCTTGCTCCCAGAATCATCGCGCGTATAGCGTTCAGAGAACTGCTGCAGAAAAGAAACGTAGCCTCGCTTGAATGCATCAACGCCATTTGGCCCCGCATACGACTCGTTGAAACCAAAGAAACACAGGACCGTGTCTGGCGAAAAACTATAAAGCGGGTCATCGAGCAGATCGTAGTTTCCGGGCCGTTGACGGTTGCCGACTTCGTCTGCTGGTCTCGCAAAATTGCGAACGACTAGTTTTTTTTCGGGGAATCGCAGATGCAAGCGAGATTCAAAGTTGCCATACAGATTCATCTTTTCCGCGGTAGAATTCCCGACCAACCCGATACGCTCGCCGTTGAAAACACTCAGTGGGAACGTAGCTGGCATCAGTTCCGTTCGTTTGACTCGCGGCCCCTTTTTGAGTATCTCTCTGCCAGGGACGTCCTGGTCCTGTGCTTGGACCGGGTATTCGAACTCCACGCAAACAAGGATGGCAATCGATGCGAGGGCAAGCAAGCGCGGAGCGATATGCATTGAAATCAAGAAGCGTGACATAGCATGGTTATTGGAAAGGGAACGAAAAAGGCAAATTCCGATGCGAATCATACCTGTTTTATTACACGGAATTACAGCTTTTCGACATAGATGATTCCGACAAATGTCGAACGCTCAACAAGTTGAAGGGGACGCGGGTGTAGGGTTCGCGAATGCACTCCGAAACTCCCAACGCAATTCAGGATTATGCAAAACTGCATAATCCTGAATCGCGTTGGGATCTGCCACGATACTCAGAAACGACTCATCAACTACTCATCCATAACATCGGCTTCGCGGCTTCGAGCTAGGTCTGTGACCGAGTTCTCAAACTTCTTAGTCAGTTCCTGAATCGATTCTTTTGCTTTGTCGCGATCGTCTTCGCTGATGATTTTATCTTTTTCAGCCGTGTCCACTGCCTTGTTGGAATCGCGTCGAACGTTTCGAATCGAGACGCGGCTCTCCTCGGATAAGTCTTTGATACGAGCAACGAGTTTCTTGCGAACGTCGGTGCTCAACGGCGGAATATTGATGCGAATAATGCGTCCGTCGCTTTGTGGATTTAGCCCAAGTTCGCTGGCAACAATTGCCTTTTCGATTTCTTTGATAGTCGTGGAGTCGAAAGGACGAATCACCAATTGTTGTGGTTCGGGGGCACCCACGCTGGCGAGTTGCTTTAGAGGCGTCTGAGACCCGTAAATGGTTACCTTTACCGAGTCGAGAAGCCCAGGTGTTGCTCGTCCTGTTCGGATTCCAGCGAGATTATTTTTGAGAACGCCGAGCGCTTTGTCCATGCGGTCTTCGGTGTCCATCAAGATGTCTTCGACGCTCATATTGCTTAACTCCTAAATGGGAAAGAGGCGGATAGGTTTGCAGTATTCAGAAAATGGTGACTAGGTCGCATTGATCAGGATTTGTTCACCCGACGCGGTACGTGGACTGATTCGGGTCCCGACTTTTTGGCCGCTAACAGCCTTGACGATATTGCCTTCTTTCTTGAAGTTGAAGATCAGAATCGGCAATTCATGGGTTCTGCACTGTGCAATGGCAGTGGAGTCCATCACTTTGAGATTGCGTTCAATGACCGTGTCATAGTCTAGTTCGCGATAGAGGGTCGCATGCGGATTCTTTTCTGGATCTTCGCTGTATACCCCATCGACCCTGGTTGCCTTGAGAACAATATCGGCATCAATTTCTAGTCCTCGATTCGCGGCAGCGGTATCGGTTGTCACAAACGGCGCACCCGTTCCGGCAGCGAGAATGACGATGCGCCCCTTTTCCAAATGCCGGATAGCTCGGCGACGAATAAATGGTTCGGCGACTCCATCCATTTTGATCGCAGACATCACGCGAGTGGTGCAACCGATATTTTCCAGTGCGTCTTGCATTGCCAACGCGTTGATAACGGTGGCCAACATCCCCATATAATGCGCGGTTGCCTCCTGAATCATCTCTCCGCTCGAACCTTTGAATTGAGCACCGCGAAGGATGTTTCCTCCTCCGACGACTACGGCAAGCTGACACCCTAATTCGTGAGCTTGCTTGATTTGTTTGGCGATTGCGGTCACTTCGTCCATGCTGATTCCGCGTTCGCCGGAGTGAGCCAGACTTTCGCCGCTCAACTTCAAAATCACGCGACGGTACTGTGGACGTTGTTTTTCAGCAGAATCCTCTGGCATATTTGGCTTGGCTTTTCGACGGAAGTGTATGACGAAGGAGAATGCCTCCCAATTCTGTTTCCAATAATAACCTGAAAACGAGATACCCACGAGCAGGGGCCCTCGTTTGAGTCCATGACACCTGTTAAACCTAGCTCGCGAAGCAACTTTTTGCCCGAAATCATGCCGAGAATCACACATCAATGGCCGCGTTCCTTCTCCTTTGAAGCAATACCAGCATAAAGTTCTGTTGATTTTCCCAGGTAGGGGGACTTGTCGAGCGGGGCTTGTCGATGGTCACCATTGGCGGGTAGGCTACGCCAATAAGAAAAGTTCTCACACATCTTCCGTACGGCTAAGGTTTGGCGAAATGAAGTTATTCGAAGGCAAGAAGGGCTTGATTCTCGGCGTGGCAAACGATCGTTCTATCGCTTGGGCAATTGCTCGCGAGGTCATGGAACATGGTGGCGTATGCGGCTTTTCCCATCTGCCCGACAAACCCGAGGACGAGAAGAAGAAGAATCGAATGCGGGTTTCTAAGTGCACTGCTGGGTATCCTAGCCAAACCGCGTTTCTCGAACCGCTTGACGTCCAAGATGACGGGCAAGTAGATGCGTTCATGAAAATGGCGGGTGAAAGAATGGGGAACATCGATTTCCTACTGCATTCCATAGCGTTTGCGGATCGCGATGATTTGTCCCGAGACACCGTTGAGACAAGTCGATCTGGATTCAAACTAGCGATGGATGTTAGCGTTTACAGCCTTATCTCAGTCACCAACGCCGCTCGGCCAATACTCAATCCAGAAGCATCCGTTCTCGCGATGACGTATTTCGGCGGAGAGAAATGCGTGCCCGGATACAACGTAATGGGGATCTGCAAAGCAGCCTTGGATGCGACAGTTCGTTATCTAGCATACGACATGGGCCCAAAGAGCATCCGCGTTAATGCCGTAAGCGCCGGTCCGCTCAAAACACTTGCCGGTGTGGCGGCTGGTGTCGGTGAAATGCAAGAGTATTATGGTTATGTAGCTCCGTTAGGACGATGCGTAACGCACGAGGAAGTAGGCCGCTCCGGGGCCTATCTCATGAGCCCCTATAGCGGAGGCATCACTGGCGAGATTCTGCACGTCGATGCTGGCTACAATATCATGGGTAGCCCAGGTCGTTTATTGCACGAGTTTGCGAAAAAGTAAACCAAACATTGGTATTTGAAAGCAGAACTATGATGAACGCTCCGGTTTCTATGCATCACTGTTGGCTCATTCGTTCCATGCTTTTGCTGACTTCAACGATCGCAACGGTATCGTTCGTTTATGGCCAAGCCGAGTCCGATGGGCCAACGCAAAGGATCGTTCTAATTGCAGGTGAAACTGCGCTGATTGATGTTGCAGGCCACCATGATTATCTCGCCGGATGTGCTTGCCTGGATACCCTCCTCAGGCAGACAAAACACATTGAACCTGTCCAAGTCAAGAACGGTTGGCCAGACGACGAAAGTGTCTTTTCCAAAGCAAAATCAGTCGTCTTTTACACCGATGGTGGTGGCAGCCAAGCTTTCCTAACCTCACCCAACCGAATTGCAAAACTTCAAACACTTGTGGATCAAGGTGTTGGCATTGTCATGATCCATCAAGCAGTCGACTTTCCCGATTCCACTGAAGCACAAGCCAAAGGGTGGCTTGGAGGGGTCTATACCAAGAGTTCTTCTGCCCGTGGGCATTGGGACAGCAACCATGTCGACTTCCCAAAGCATCCGATCACTCGTGGGGTAACACCGTGGAAAATTAACGATGGATGGTTAAACGCTATCCAATTCGCGGATGGGATGAAGGGTGTTACACCGCTCGTTTGGTCCGGCAAACAGTATGCCGGCAGTCGTTCCGGTTTAGATAAAGACATTGTCGCATGGGCTTACGAACGGCCCAATGGCGGGCGTTCTTTCGCCTTCACAGGCCTAGACGCGCATTCCGCCTGGTCCCTGCCGGGAATGCGTCAGCTGGTTGTTAACGGCGTGCTTTGGTCTGCAGGACTCGATATTCCATCAGTCGGCGCAAGCTGCCAAATCGAAGACGGTCAACTTGAAAAGATGCTAACTCCGCGAAGCCCCAAAAAGGCCGCCTCCAAGTAATCCGCAAATGTTGGTTTTCTCAATAGACACCCCCGCGTAGCGTGAGCGCAATCCCCCGCCTGGAAATTGTCCGGTTCAGTACCCCTCCCATTGGAGTGGTCGTTCGAAACCAAGGCAACGTCAAGTTCTAGCGCTAATCGTGTAAATTATGCAAATCAGTTCACCCTCTGCGGCAAATGACTTTTGATGCAGCGCCCTTCCAGGCGAATTCGACAATATTGAGATCTGAAAACACGTTATTGAGATCTGAAAACACGTTCGCTTTAAAAGCAAATCAAGAACTTTTCTTCAATATCAGTAGGCTTTTTGCGAACTCCCTGGTATTGTTTATTAGTTATTCTATTATCGCAGCGAACGATTTAGTTCGCGCAAGCCATTTATCAAAGGTGTATTTATGTGCCGGAAAAAATCAGCGTTTACGTTAGTTGAGTTATTGGTCGTAATTGCGATCATTGGAATTTTGGTGGGGCTCTTGTTGCCAGCCGTACAAGCCGCGCGAGAAGCCGCACGGCGCATGCAGTGCTCGAACAATATGAAGCAGGTGGGGTTGGCGTCCCACAATTTCGAGAGTGCGTTTAAGTACTTTCCGCCGCGCCGTCATACCAAGGTCATGCCCAACACTGCGGGTGTTGCAACAACGTATAGCTCGGATGCCTGCGTACAAGCGATTATCCTCCCGTACATTGAGCAAAACAGCAAGCTTGGCGCTTTTAACTTGGATTACGGCGTGAACAGCGACACTCATATTCAAACGGGTGCGGTCGTGGTAAACATCAACCTACCCGGCAGGCAGGGTGACGTACCCTCTTACTTGTGTCCATCTGACCCATCCGATGCATTCTTCGGCACACCTGCAGCAGGCCGATTGAATTACATGGCATGCGTTGGTGGTGGTGATTTCCGTGGTGGAACAACCATCGATGGCATTTTCGCAGCACCAAATCCAGCGGCAGGACAATTGCTCAAGGGGTCAACCCACGGCTCGATCACCGACGGAACAAGCAACACTGCTTTGTTTGCGGAAGTAAAGCGGGGCACGTTTGCTTCGAACGCTACGGGTATGTTTGATCACACAACAGCGTTTATTGGCGCTACCGCATACTCTGGAATTCAAACAACTGACGGCCGAACCGTCCCTCAATGCTTGCCCAGTGGAAACACAACCACGTCATCTTGGATTCGTTACTCGGGGCACCAGTACTACCGCGCACTTCCGTTTACGTTCATGTATACGCATACGTTGCCGATCAACTGGAGCAGAAAGAATCAAGACGTTTCCAAGCAAAACTATAGCTGCGGAAATAGTAGCTTCGCTGCTGCCCATATTGCAGCAACGTCGAATCACACCGGTGGGGTAACGGTTTGCAACGCTGACGGTTCCGTGAAGTTCGTCTCGGACTCGACCGATTTTACAGTTTGGCAAGCGATCGGTAGCAAAGCTGGTGGTGAAGTCGTTCAAACGCCTGAGTAGCAATTCGAATGAATACCTGATTGAAGTCTGTTGCTCGCTGTGAACAATAGACTTCATTTTTTTCAAGATTAGTCGAAGTACAATATGCACAGAATAGCAATCGTGACGTCGTTCCTCATGCTAGGACTTGGATGCGGCGGCACCAATCCAGGTGGTCCACCTGCAACCTCCAAGGAAGCAAGTGAAGCCATTGTCAAAGCTAGAGATTTAATCATCGAAGCAAGCGTGGGCGGAATAAAATTTGAAAAGCTAGCGGACGTCAAGCAGCTGGAGAGTCAGTTTCCCGCCGGCGCTGCTGCGATCAAGGAGGGCACAGTAATCGTTGTTTGGGGCAAGCGAATTTCCGAAGGTATCATTGCCCCTCCACAGATTATCGCCTACGAGTCCAAAGTCCCAACGGACGGGGGTTGGGTTCTTCGCGAGGATGCCAAAATCTCTAAGATAACTGCAGCGGAATTCGCGGCCGAAGCACCAAAGCCCGTTTCGGGGCAGAAGTGATCCCGGCTTGAAAGACATCTTCTTAGGTTGTAAATCGTCGGTCAGTGGCATCTCAATCGAATTCTAGCCGACGGGTTTGAAATGCTCGACGACCTCTTTGATTCAAGAAGTCTAACTGTGCGTTAGCCAAAATTTTGGCATTCTATCATTTTCAGTTACATGGTTTCGTGCGCATTGTTAGACTGGTTGGCCTCCCAGTTGTGTGCCTCTCTCTGTGTAGATGCATTCTGTAATATTGCTGTTAGCCGGTAACATCTTTCCATTCATTTTTTGCGGAGTCCACCCGTGCGTAAAAGCTTAAGCCTGGCTTTAGTTCTTGTTTTAGCGAACAGCTTGTTCGCTTCTGACGCGTTCGAAAAAATAGCAACGGTCGAGGGGGTAACGGAGTATCGATATCCAAACGGCGCGAGAGTCCTGTTGCTTCCTGACGCATCGCGGCCGACAATCACCGTCAACATGACCGTGCTTGTCGGTTCTCGCCACGAAGGCTACGGTGAGGCAGGCATGGCGCATTTGCTAGAGCATTTGGTTTTTAAAGGGACGCCCACCTTCCCAGAAGTACCCAAGGCTCTTCGTGACCATGGCGCCAGCTTCAACGGCACAACCAATGTCGATAGAACGAATTACTTCGAGACTCTCCCCGCTACCGATGAAAACTTACAGTTTGCCATCCACATGGAGTCGGATCGGCTAGTCAATAGTTTTATCAAGCGCGAAGACTTGATGTCCGAGTTCACGGTCGTACGAAACGAATTCGAACGGGGTGAAAACAGCCCGCAGAGCGTGCTGTCGCAACGGGTCCAGGCGGTCGCTTATGAATGGCACAACTATGGCAAAAGCACCATCGGCAATCGGTCTGATATCGAACGCGTGCCTATCAACAACTTGCAGGACTTTTATCGAAAATTCTATCAGCCTGACAACGTCGTATTTGTCGTAACAGGCAAGTTTGACGAGACGAAGGCCCTAGAATACACGACCAAGTATCTCGGATCTATTCCCAAGCCAAAGCGACGACTAGACCCTACCTATACCGAAGAGCCACCCCAGGACGGCGAACGATCAGTGGTACTCCGACGTGTTGGAAGCCAAGGTGCAATCAACGTTGTTTTTCATATTCCAGCTGCCGCTCACCCGGACTGGGCTCCGCTCTCAATCCTCGCAAGCGTTCTCTCGGAAGACAAGGTCGGTCTTCTCGATCAAGTACTCGTTGAAACGCGACTAGCAACCAGCGCAGCTGCTTTCGCCGATAACTCCCACGATCCAGGACTCTTTTCCTTTTCGACGGAGCCAGCTGACGGGAAGCTAGACAAAGTAAACGATCTGCTCTTAAAGACAATCGATGAAATTGAAAATGTAACCTTCAAATTAGAGGAGGTCGAAAGAGCCAAAGTACGAGCGAAACGACGAACCGAGCAGACACTCTCCAATGCGGCTGCAATGGCTCAGACTCTAAGCTCTGCAAGCGCGATTGGAGATTGGAGACTGTTCTTCTTGCAGCGAGATCGAATCGCAGCGGTTACTCCCGATGATGTGAATCGAGTAGCGAAGATCTACTTCAAGAAACACAACCGAACCGTGGGTATGTTCATCCCCGCCGACGCACCCCAGCGACTTACTGTACCTGCAGTAACAACGCTGGCAGACATGGTCAAAGACTACAAAGGGGGAACCGCCGGTTTGGCTGGCGAGTCCTTCGATCCCACTCCCGAGAATTTGGATGCGAGAACTTTTAAGAAGGAAGTCGACGGAATCCAAGTTGCCATGATTCCTAAAAAGAACCGAGGCGAAACAGTATCGTTTTCGATGACTCTTCACTATGGCAACGAAGACTCGTTGAAAGGACTGAACACGGCTGCTGGAATGTTACCAACGTTGATGATGGCCGGAACAAAAACGATGGACCGACAGGCATTGCGAGAGAAGATGGATGCATTGGGTGTGCAAATCTCCGCGGGCGGTGGCGGCGGTGGCCGCGGAAGAGGTGGACGTGGAGGCGGTGGAGGCGGTGGAGCGGCAGGTCAACTCAATCTGTCCGTAACTGCCAAACGCGAATCGCTTGTGCCTGGCATCGAATTGCTCGGAGAGATTTTGAGAGATCCAGCATTTGTGAGCGATGAATTTGAACAGATGAAGCTGCGAGCTGCCTCTGCCATGACCGAAATGCTAAACGATCCCGCTGCCCTTGCGGGAAACAAATTGTCTCGATCTTTATCGATGTACCCCAAAGGAGACGTTCGCTACGTTCCAACCACGAAAGAAAGCATCGAGGATGTCAAGAGTGTCAGCTTGGACCAAGTTGTCGACATCTACATGAAGCAACTATCCGCGGCAACCGTCGAGGTCGGAATCGTTGGAGATTTTGAACCCGAAACAGTAGTTCCTGCGATTCAAAAGGTCCTGAACAACTGGAAGTCTGGAACGAGTATCAAACAGATCGAGAGAGCCGCCAAAACGGATGTGAGTGGCTCTAAAGATAACATCGTCACACCGGATAAAGCGAACGCAGTTTTCTTGGCTGGATTGTCGTTCAACATGACCGATGAATCCCCATCAAATATCCCGTTGCAGATCGGAAACTTCATTCTCGGTGGTGGAACGCTATCGTCACGTCTTGGTGATCGAATCCGCCAAAAAGAAGGGCTCTCATACGGCGTGACTAGTTCGATCAGCATCCCCTCCAAAGGCTCCGACGCTAGGTTCACGATTAATGCAATTACAAACCCAGCCAACATCGATGCGGTCGAGGTAGCAGCGATGGAAGAACTCACTCGATTTATCAAGGACGGACCTAGCGAACAGGAAATGTCCGACTCCAAGAAAGCGTTCCTTGAGTCCCTCAAGATATCGCGGTCGGCCGATCAAGCGATAGCGGGTCAACTAGCTTCCAATCTAAACTTAGGCAGAACCTTTGCGTTCAGCGCCGAACAGGAGAAACGCATTGCCAATCTCAAATCGGAAGATGTTCGAGAGGCGTTCCAGAAGTACATCGATCCCAAAAAACTGGTTGTCATTCGGGCAGGCGACTTCAAATAGTCCGTGTCCAACTTGCGCAGCGACGGCAGTCTCCGCACAGTTCGAGGCGAGCGGCAGGAGGAACACTACCCGCCATGGGTTGCAATGGGAGCGAGAGGCTCCTGCCGAGCTCAGCATTGGTTCGGCAGGCACCTCTCGCCACCGGTATAAACAATGCTGCCGCTCGCCATAAAGCCCGCGATTGAGGCCTCGTCAAACATAGAAGGAATATTTTCAATTATACTTTGACGAGCCCACTCGTAATCGCTGCATAGTCCCTGCCGCTATCGGCGCAATCCAACGTTTAACCTCAAAGGTGTTTTTCATGCTGCATTCCTCTCGTGCTGCTCGAACAAGTTCACTTCTTGGATGTTTATTGCTGAGCTTCATCGTGGGATGCGGATCTTCCTCTTCCCGTTCGGCAACTTCCCAATCGAATGCCAAAGCAGGTAAGCTTCGGATTGCGGTCATTCCAAAAGGTACGAGCCATCAGTTTTGGCGGTCGGTACATGCGGGCGCTGAGGCAGCTGCAAAGGAACTCGGCAACGTGGAAGTTCTCTGGAAAGGGCCGGAAACAGAAGCCGATACTTCTGGCCAAATAGCGGTTGTCAAGAGCTTCATCACTAACCGAGTCGACGGAATCGTCTTAGCTCCCAATCACTCGCAGTCGTTGATGGATGTGGTTTCAGAAGCGAATTCCGAAAACATCCCTGTCGTCATCTTTGACAGCGGGCTAGGCAAAGGCCCAAAGATCGTTAGCTACGTGGCGACCGACAATCGTCGAGGCGGAGTCTTGGCAGGGAAGTGCCTTGCAGATGCGATCGGACACAAAGGCAAAGTGATCATGCTGAGATACAATCCGGGGAGCGAAAGTACGGAACAGCGTGAAGTCGGATTCTTGGAGGCGATGGCAGAGGAGAAAGATATCGAAGTCCTTTCTTCGGACCAGTATGCTGGCACCAAAACAGAAGAAGCGCTTGCCAAAGCAACGCAGTTGTTGAACAAGTATCGCGATCAAGTCACCGGCATCTTTGCCGTATGCGAACCCAATTGCAACGGCGTCCTCGAAGCTCTCTCACAAACGGGGCTCGCCCGCAAAGTCAAATTTGTTGCATTTGATCCGAGCGACACCTTAATCCGCGGTATGAGCGAAAACACGGTTGCTGGCATCATGTTGCAAGATCCTTTCGAAATGGGTAGGCAATCGGTACTGGCACTTTCCAAACACCTGCGCAAAGAAGCCGTTGAGCCGATAATCTCGACAGGTGAATACGTGGCGACGCCTGTGAATCAGTCTACGCCTCCTTACGATCGGTTATTGCGACCTGAACAGCATGGACAGTAACCAAGAGCGGTCTCCTTTGCTGGTTATGGATCGGATCGCGAAACGCTTTGGGGCAACTCAAGCGCTTCGCGATGTGACGTTGGAGGCATTCGGTGGAGAAACACTTGCCCTGATTGGCGAAAATGGAGCAGGCAAAAGCACGTTAATGAAGGTTCTCTCGGGTGCGCACGCGCCCGATTCTGGAACGCTCCGGCTCAACGGCCGTCTGTTCCAGCCAACCGGCCCACTGGATGCCAGACGCGCGGGGGTTGCGATGATTTATCAAGAACTAAACCTTGCTCGCGACTTGTCCATTGAAGACAACATCATGCTCGGTTGTGAACGAAGCCGTTTCGGGATGGTGCGCAGCCGGGAGCAACGTGAGAAGGTACGCAGTGCATTGGCACTCTTGGGGCACGCCGATTTGAGCCCCCAACGCCGAGTTGCCTCACTGTCCATCGGCGTTCAACAGGTCGTTGAAATCGCGAGAGCGCTCGTCTCCGACGCTCGTGTAATGATCTTCGATGAGCCGACCAGTTCGTTATCTCGGCACGATGTCCAACACCTTTTTTCAATCATCCATCGATTGCAAAAACAAGGGATGGCCATCATCTACATCAGCCATTTCCTAGAAGAGATCCGGGAGATTGCGACTCGGTATGTGGTGTTGCGAGATGGTCAAACGGCAGGCACCGGCACGTTGGCCGGGGTGACGGACGAACAAATTGTTTCCCTGATGATAGGCCGAAGCGTCGAGAATCTATTCCCAACTGCGCATCACTCGATGGGGGAGCCAGCCATGAAAATCGGCCGGTTGCATGGCATAACGATGCCCAGCGACGTTAGCTTCGAGCTGCGACATGGTGAAATTCTCGGACTGTTCGGTTTGATCGGCGCTGGGCGAACCGAGACGCTCCGGTGTCTGTTTGGACTTGATCGCTCAAAACGAGGAAGTGTCGAATTGAATTGCCGTTTTCCAAAGGCAGATCCGAATGCACGTATAGCGGCTGGATTCGGACTTGTCTCGGAGGATAGGAAAGGGGAAGGTTTGGCTCAAAAACTTTCGATCGCTGACAACCTGACCCTTTCCTCAATCAAACGGTACAGTTTCGGCGGCCTGCTCAGGCTCAAGATGCGGCGTGCGGAAGTGGCAAAATGGATGAAACGATTGTCGATCAAGGCCCGAAGTCCCGATCAGACTATCGGCCAGCTCTCCGGTGGTAACCAGCAAAAGGTTGCGATCGCGCGCGTGTTGCATCAGAATGCAGCAGTCTTGCTTTTGGACGAACCAACGCGCGGGATCGATGTTGGGACCAAGGCTGAGATTTACCGATTGATGGGTGAGCTTGCAGGCGAAGGCAAGAGTATTATCTTCGTTAGTTCCTACCTACCAGAGCTGCTCGCCGTTTGCGATACCGTCGGAGTCATGTCGCGAGGCAAGCTTCGCGAAGTGCGTCGAGCGAGCGATTGGACCGAGAGCGAAGTTCTATCGGTTGCAGTTGTTTCCGATAACAGCGGTGATCCATTGAAAGATAAGGATTCGGCGTGAGTGCAACGACTAATGAGGCCAAAGAAAGGACCACTGGTTTCCAATCGAGTTTGCGAATCTGGTTGGAACGACTCGGACCGTTGCTCGCTTTAATGCTCGTCACGATAGGCTTCGCTCTCGCCGACCAAATGTGGGGGCAAGGTCGCTTCATTGAGATTCGCAACGCGCGAGTCATCTTGGTCTTCACGGCGCCCGTTGCTGTCGCGGCCCTAGGTATGACGCTCATTATCATGACTGGCGGCATCGATTTGTCCGCGGGCACAGCTAGCATGCTTTGCGCAACGGTGCTTGCATGTACCCTCAACGCGGACTTCCCGGTGACCCTCGCCGTGCTCGCGTCGATAGGGACAGGTGCTGTTTGCGGTGCCCTCAATGGGCTGTTCATTGGCGTGCTTCGCATCCCACCATTCATAGTCACTCTCGGGTCGATGACTATTTATCTGGGAATTGCAAAGCACTTGGCTAATAGCTCCACGGTCTTCGTGGATCGTCAACGAATTCCAGACTGGCTGTCGAAGTTCACGTCCACCGCACCTCCCCACTGGATTGGTTGGTTTCCTAACATCCCCAGCGGGGTTTGGTTTGCGTTGTTGATTGCTGTTTTGGTTGCGATCCTATTGTCGTTGACCGTATTCGGAAGGCATGTACTTGCCGTTGGATCCAACGAATCGACGGCACGGCTATGCGGCGTGAATGTGTTTCAGACCAAGTTAGTGGTCTACGCGCTAGCCGGTATGCTTTTTGGGATTGCAGGACTCTACTCTTTTTCCCTTTTGCGAATGGCAAACCCAGGCGAAGGCATCGGCAAAGAACTAAAATTCATTGCTGCGGTAGTGATCGGTGGAGGCAGTTTGAGCGGCGGCCGCGGTTCCGTCTTGGGAACCTTGGCCGGAGCCACAATCATGGGGGTCATTTCGAGTGGCTGCGATCAACTTGGGGTTGCCAACGCGACGCAAGACATCATGATCGGAGTCATCATCATCGCAGCCGTTTCCATTGATCAATTCCGAAGTCGCAAACAAGACTAGCCCCTAACACGATAAAAAAGGGTCTCACCCATGCAATCCAATAACGCCGCAAACAGTCATCCCTTGGTCAGCTTGGACGAATGGGAAGACGATCTCCTCCGAAGGTACCCAGAGCCAAGCACTGTCAATGCAGCAGCATTTCGCGACTATGCCAAAGAGGCTAGGTCAAGCGTTAAAGAGTTCTATCGGTTGAACCACGAATATCAAACGGTCGATTTCGTCAGGAGAAAAAGGGAGCAATATCTCTCACGCAACAAACGCCGCATGAGTATTTGGGACGCGATGGAGTACCTCAACACTTTGATTGACGACAGCGATCCCGACATCGACTTACCTCAAATCGAGCACTTGCTGCAAACAGCCGAAGCGATTCGCAAAGCGGGGCGACCGCGATGGTATATCTTGACTGGGCTCATTCATGACTTGGGCAAGATCCTGTGCCTTTGGGATGAACCGCAATGGGCCGTTGTTGGCGATACATTCCCAGTAGGCTGCAAGTACTCCGAGAAGATTGTTTTCTACGATGCCTTCCAGGCAAACGAAGACATTCATAGCGATCTCTACCAATCCGAATTGGGCATTTACGAAGCGGGCTGCGGCCTCGATAACGTCATGCTGTCCTGGGGACACGACGAGTATCTGTACCATGTCGTAAAAGACTACTTGCCTCTTCCAGGGTTGTACATGATTCGTTATCACTCCTGCTATCCTATCCATCGCGAAAAGGCCTATCAGTCACTCTTAAACGATCAAGATCGCCAGATGTTTGCCTGGGTAAATGATTTCAATCAATACGATCTATACACCAAGCGGGATGAGCGTATGGATGTCGCAGCGCTGAAGCCCTTTTACGAAGAACTGATTGCAGAGTATTTTCCTCCACAGCTTCGTTGGTAGAAAGCCGTACTACTGGTCGAAGGTTTTCATGTCGTGAGTTTCGTTTGTTTGCCCCCAATATCCATTCGTCCGTCTTTATAAGTTCGGCGTGGTTGGTCTTCAAGCAACCTACCTGCGAGCCATGCGATCGAACTCGTGCTTGCCTGTGAGTTTCCACTCACCTGTTTTTGTATCTTTAGTTCGTTTGCCCGGACCTGCATCACCATATTCGGCATGCGGTAGCGGCGTCAAAGAAGCGACGTAACTAGCCTTAGGACGGCCATTGGAACGCATCCAGTCCACCAAGAGCCGGCATGGATTGGAAGTCTCTGGGACTCGGACTCGGTCCCCTTTTTGAATCACCAGTTCATGGGCGCCCGTCCAACCGAACCAATTGTAACAAGCAGGGTGGACAGGAATCCAATGCCCCTTTTGATCGTGATCCGTGAGATAGAACTCGGCCCAATTGTGATTCGGCACCCAGACCAATCGAGCAGGGATACCTGATGCACGACAGAACGCGACGAACAACGCGGACATCTCTTCGCAATCTCCAACTTTGCGTTGGATCGCGGTCACGACACTTGTGTACTCACCGAGCTGCGGACGAATGCTCGTTCGGATCCACTTCACAAAGGCTTCAGCTTTTTCCCATGGGTGCTCGTACCCATTTGAGATTTGTGATGCGAGTTTTCGAACTACGGATGCGTTCGTTTGAATGCCTGGACTGTCACCCATCGCAGCTGATCGGATCACCAGGGGCACCACTTGTTCGGGTGAAAACTGTTCCTTGTTAAAGCCATGATATTGCTTGAATAAGGTGATCTTGAAGTGGGCAATTGCTTTTACGCTTTGACCAGGTGCGATCTCTGGGGCGTGAAGTATCAGCTGACCAGCGCCCGGTGCAAGTTCGCGGATAGCGGCATCACAACCGATCTTTTCGATCTTGACGTCGTCGATGCGTTGCTCTGGGTGCGTTACTGGTACCGGAGTTGACGCCATCGCTTCGCATTGGCCTTCTACCCCTTTAAGCTCGACACCTATGCTTACGTCGTAGGTACGTGGCTCCAAATAGCCGCGTTCGGTTTTCGGTGGTTCACGCCAAATCCACTTGCCATCACCGACGACCGGTTCGAAGCTCCAGGCGGGGCCTACTTGACAGGTCGTGAACTCGGAAGAAGCAGGCTTCAGCAGAGCGTTTCGTGTTGCAACGGCACCACCAAATACCAACGCGGAATTGGTTAAGAACTGTCTTCTTCGCATGATTGGCTCCTTACTCTTTTGCTAACGTACCGACTGAGCATAGCAAGTTTCTGCGCCAATGTCGCTTAATTGGATTTCCCTTGTTTTGTATCGCGGCTAGCGCCCAAGACAGTATCCTTCCGAAATGCCGCAGGCTGGACCTGCTGGATTGTTCTGTTTCTTTGCCAGATAGACGACGATTTCTATGCTTCGTTCCCATCGAATCTAACATTCGGCCTTCGTCTCAGACTAAAATCGAAGGTTTCGAAAGGGCGGTGCCGAACGGGGGGAAATCTCCTAGTTGCGATTTACAAGTTCGTCCAAGTTCAGGACGAGATTGGATACTAAAGTCAGGACTGCGAGCTCTATAGGTGGAACGGTTGTGTCGAATGGTTTTTCGCCAGTCGCTATGAGCCGTTTGGCGTCGACCTCGTTATCTTGCAATCGCAATCGAAACTTGGTCGAAGCGAGCTCGATCGTCTTAAGCTCCGATTGAGTCGGTTTTCTAGAGAGACATCGTTGGAAAATTGCCGTAACACGATCCTCAGACTTAATTGCAGAGTCGGCCAGAATGCGTTCTGCCAGCACTCGGGCTGCTTCGACATACTGCACATCGTTCATCAGTTGGAGCGCTTGCAACGGAGTGTTACTTCGTTCGCGTCGCGTGCAAAACAACTCCCTATTCGGTGCATCGAAGTTGCTCATGAACGGTGGCGGTGCAGTACGCTTTATGAAGCTATATAGGCTCCGCCGGTAGAGTCGATCTCCATGATCTTGAATGTAGTAGCGGGTATTCGAATCGCCGTATCCCACCGGCTCCCAAATGTTATTGGGCTGATACCCTTTAAACGCCTGACCACCCTTTTGTCGATTCAGCAATCCGCTTACAGCCAGCAGCGTATCTCGTATCTGTTCCGCATCGAGGCGAATTCGCGGCCCTCTCGCTAAATACCGATTCTCCGGATCGATCCTGAGTGTTTCGGGTGTGATCACAGCGGACTGACGAAACGCAGCCGAACTAACGAGCTCTTGCATCAATCGCTTCACATCCCATCCGCTCTTGCGAAACCGATCCGACACCGCGTCCAGCAACTCCGGATGCGTCGGCGGAGATCCTTGTGTTCCAAAGTCGTCACTGGTCTTCACCAACCCGATTCCAAAAACCTGTTGCCAAAAACGGTTCACCGTGACCCTCGCTGTCAATGGGTTCTCATCCGAAACCATCCACCGGGCGAGATCCAACCGATTGAGGCGTTCTTGCTCTGCTCCCTTCTTCAACGATGGCAAGACAGCAGGTGTTCCGGGTGTTACGGCCTCCCCTTTTTGATCGTATTGACCGCGCGTCATCACAAACGCTTCCCGAGGCTTGGGGCGATCATTGAAAATAAACGTACCTGGAATCTGGCTCTCGAGGATGGCACGGTCGATGCGAGTGGAAAGCCAATGGCGCCGCGCCGCTTGCAATACGGGCGAAACATTCTCCGATATGTGCATCCGAAAGAACTCGGCAACCGGCGTCGCGTTTGCTTTACCGATTTCACTTTCGGATCCCTCCTTGATCGCCTTGGCCACATCGTCGGAAGCCAAAGGTACGGTCGTGCCTTTGACTGATGTCCACCAACGGTTCACGTCCGATGTCAGTTGATCTTCCTCCCGTTGATTGCCTGTGCAAGCAAGTCCATCCCAATGGCAGATTCCTCCGAACAGCCCCAGCTTGATCTCCTTTACGCTTGAGCCAACTTTTAGATCTGCCAATGGAATACTCAATTCGGTCCAACGTCCTGGCTGCGGAAGTTTGCCTTGGATGCGATCTGTTTCGACGCCGACCAATTTGGCGTCGTTTGGTTCGTTGCTCCATCCCCATTTTTTCGATCCCGCATCTGTCCGAACCTCGAGAAAAATCGCCTTGGGTGGTTCGTGCAAATCGGTTAAAACCCAAACCCTCAAGCTTCCTTGGTCCATGATCCACATCGGGGCAAGGCCACCGGTAATGGTCTGTTCGAACTTGTGCCCGAACTCCTGTCGCAAAGCTCGACGCCCCATCGGCGCACCCACATCATAAGACCATCGCGCATCGTTGCGAGAGGTGTTTCGAACGGATGCTCCAATCGGAAATTCGTCGTCCAACCAAACGGCTGTAACAGCCCCCGCGCGCGGAAGCGTTTGCTGCGATTCGTAAGCAATCTGCTCTTTGTCGGACGCTAATTGCCGAAGTTTGGCCAGCGAAAGAGACTCTTTCTCTTTGGCCGATTCTAACTGCTTTTTCTGGTCGTCCGTCGGCACTTGAAGAAACGGCCGAGTCGACTCACTATTGCCGTCCATCGCGGGGTCGGCGGCGCTATAGAAGAATGCGTACATCGAGTAAAACTCGCGTGTGCTGATCGGGTCGTATTTATGGTCGTGGCAAACTGCACATCCGCCGGTTAGCCCCAACCAAGTTTGAATGGTCGTGCTGGTACGGTCGACTGCATAGCGAAAAAGGAATTCATCATCGATTGCACCCCCTTCGCCAGTGGTGACGTTGCAACGGTTGTATCCGGTTGCGACCTGCTGCGACAACGTTGGGTTGGGAAGCAAGTCCCCGGCCAATTGTTCGATGGTAAATTGGGAAAAAGGCAAGTTAGCATTGAAGGCATCGACGACCCAATCGCGATACGCCCATGCTTGTCTCTCGTTGTCCAAATGCATACCGTGCGTATCGCCATATCGCGCGACATCTAGCCAGTGCTTGGCCATCTCTTCGCCATAGTGCGGTGAAGCCAGGTACTGCTCGACCAGTTTGTTATAGCTCGCATCCGTGGGACTCGCGCAATACGATTCGACATCCGACAAACTCGGTGGCAAGCCTGTCAACGTCAGAGCGAGTCGTCTCACTTGGGTGATCGGATCGGTTGGGCCTTGAGCCACCAATCCATTTCGCATCCTCTCTTGCTCCAAATACTCATCGATTCGAAACGAGTCCTCTTTGGGTTTTGCAATTGGTTCGAACGACCAGTGCTTCTCGTATTTCGCCCCTTGTTCGATCCACTTCGAAATCGATTGCTTCTCGGTCGGGGTAAGTTGCCGATTGGAGGTCGGCGGAGGCATGACTGACTCCGGATCGGGTGAATTGATTCGTGCCCAAATGAGACTCTCGTCGAGTTTACCAGGGACAATTGCGTGCTCTCCTGAGGCGCGGGTAGCAAAGGCTTCGTCAGGGACATCCAGCCGAAGTTCCGCTTCTCTTGTTTTTGCATCGAATCCATGGCAGCGATAGCACGCACTGGCCAGAATGGGGCGTATGTCCCTATTGAATTGCACGGGTGCCGAAGGAACTTCGCGGCCGAAGGCGGTTTCCAAGCCGAAAATACAGCCCAAAACAAAGAGAAGGCTTCTAAGCGACATTTTTTGAATCATGACTTTGCAAACTCCACAGTGCTGACAACCAAAAGCGGTCATCTCGCGATACCATAGAGTATAGTTCAGCAACCTTGAAAGCAAAACTATGGCTTGAGCGTTCGACCGAGTGACCATGGTAGCTACCTAAAGCTACACCAAACAAATGTTGGAATCGAACTCGGCAAACGTTTGCATTGAGTAAACTTGTGGGCAATGATGAGGCCGCTAGCCCACGGTTGTCGTGGCAGCTATAGTCGTGCTCTAGCGCCCGACGGCTAATCCTTAATTGTCGTGTGAATAATCGAGGCCTTCTGTCAGCCAGTTTTTCATGCGAAATTCGCAAATTTGGAGCGTACGCTACTAGCGACCGGCGGAGCGTAGTAGATCGACGTAATCGCGAGCAATGCGCAGAACCTCGCGATGGTAAAAATGGTCCTGGAAACCCCAACTGCCTTCTTTATTTGCCCCAAGATACGATTCCCGTATCTTCTCTTTGGTGAGTTCGCTACGACGCGCCCGGTACTTCGTTTCGTTCAAGGAAATGGACTCGTCCCCTTTTTGTTTCATGTAAGCATCTATTTCCAATCGAAGGCGACTGAAATCCTTTTCGTTTGCAACCCTCTCGTCCGACGATTGTTGTAGTCGCGACGTAATCAAGTCATCTACCATTCGGTAGTTTCGATGTTGTGTTGCCGAGAAGTTGTCGCTCAGCAACGCATAGTCTAGATCGCTTTCGGAGATATCCAATTTCGCAGATAGCGAAGGCAGTTGTATGTCCGACGCGACACCCACAAGCTGAGTAGACTGTCCATCGGGCCGGTAAAACTGCATGGCAGTTAGTTTCAATGCGCCATACGGTTGGGATGGCTCTTTTTCAGATTTGTCCGTTGCTATATCGACAATTCTTTGCACCGTTCCTTTTCCGTGCGTCTTTGGATCCCCAACCAACAGTCCTCGCGCATAGTCCTAAATCGCTCCTGCAAGCACTTCGCTGGCGCTCGTACTCATATGGCTGATCATTACCACGAGAGGACCCTCCCATGCAACGCCTTGGTCTTGATCCTCCATGACTTCGATTTTTCCATCCCGCGACTTTACTTGAACCACTGGCCCGCGATCAATAAAGAGACCTGTCGCCGAGATTGCTTCGGATAGAGCGCCTCGATCATTCTGACTCAAGTCCAGGATGACTGCATCGACCCGACGCTCGCGGAACCGATGCAAAATAGATTTTAGATCGTGTGTTGCGCTGCGATTATCCATTTTTTCGTTCAAGGCACCATCGGAACGCTGATAGAAACTATCGAGCTTGATGTACCCGAATTGAAGCGGTGCCTCGGTCGTGGGGATTTCGTTAACAATCAATTCTGATTTTGCGGTCGCATCATCGAGCTTGATCAAAGCCCGCTCTATTTCGTAAACTTGACCATTTTCAGAGCCCATGGTTCTAACATGCATTTTGATCTTCGTGCCTGTTCTGCCACGAATCAACTTGACCACATCAATGAGTCGCAGGTTTTGAATCTCCGTTGGTGGCGATCCGTCGTCCTGCGCAATGGCAATCAGTTGATCGCCTATTCTGAGTCTGCCGTCGATTTCTGCTGCACCACCCGGTACGAACGCGTCGATAAACGTTGCACCGTCTACTTGCTTCAACACTGCGCCGATCCCACTCATTTCTAGTTTGAGTTCATTCTCAAACCTCTCTTGCGTCAAGGGCGCTTTGTAGTTCGTGTGTGGATCGATTGCGGAGGTCAGCGAAGATAAGTAGACCTCAAGTAGGTCGTCAGCGCTCCATTGAGAAACCTCGCGATAGTAGTCGCGATATCTTTGGTGCAGAATACCACGTATCACTTCGTTGTTTTTTTCTGCCGAACGTGCCAAACGTAGGGACAGAAAATCTAGCTTAATCCATTTGCGCCAACGGTCGGTCAGTTCGCTTAGGTCCTTGGCGTGGTCAAGCATTTTTGCATCGGCAGGGATGGTTTCATCCACATTGAAATCATGGGGAACATCAATCTGTTCATGGACTATTGGCATAATCTGATCAAGCCGCTTAAGAAACCGCTTGTACGCGATGTAGGCAAATGCAATACTTTCATCCCGGAGTTGGTCATCAAGTTTGAATTGGTATGGCTGGAATTCATGGATGTCGAGGGCGAGGAAGATCGACTTCTTCGGATCGATTTTCTTTAGAAAAGAATCGAATCCCCGAGCTGAGATTTCATCGTTGAATTCCGGGGCGAGGACATGCGACTGTTCGACCAGCGTACGAACTTGTCTTACGATCGACGCGGTCAATGATGGTGGCTCACTCAACTGGGAAACGCGTTGGAAATCGTCAGCCTCAAGTCGAATCTGGATATCCAGTCCAAATGAGAAAGCGAACACGAAAAATACACAGAGCGCGGGCGCATGATTTGTCGACAAGGGAATGCTCATATGTGGAGTGCCAACGGGCGGTGGGATGTCCGGTATTTTACCAACGGCATGGCACGAGCGTCTAGAAATAGTCCCGCTTCCAGTCTCGAATTTCGCACGCGTTCTGATTGGCAGCCAGGTTGCTCGAGATGACTACGCACTTTTTTGGTCGGACAATGCACTCGCAGAGACAATTGCTACCGACGCAGTACAGGTGGTGCGGAGCTCGGTAACGCTACGACCAAAGGCGGCAATGAGATTTCAACTGGGGCGGCCAACCTCAGTCCATTCCTCTTGATGTCATTCACGTCTAAGATTTGGAAGCGAACTAAATCCGATGGCTTCCCGGCAGAATTTGTTTTGCCTCCGGATGCAATAGCAAAACGATGAATGCTCATCCGTTGCGACGTTCGATATTGGCGTTCCACACGGACCGACGCTCCATTGACTTCAAGAAAAGGCGCTAGTGAATGCACTTGAATGGCGTCCGTTGCGTGAAAAAAAACCAATAGGACGCTTTCCCTGTCCATGTGTACCTCATATCGAATATCAGTCCCCGCCAGCGTACCGTCTTGCGACGCCGTTTTCATGGAGACCTTCGTGGATGGTGCTCCAGCTAATTCGATTTCACCGAAAGATCTGGGTGCGACGTCCGTAAACCAGAATTGGACTCGACCCGACTTCGCCTCCATTGGCCAATCCTTGGTTTCAAATCTTAGGACAGGTATCGGTGCGTCGGCAGTCCAAGCAGAATCGGCAAAAAAATAACAGTCGTCCAAGGGGCTGTTCAAGATTGGCTCTTCTTGCAAGACGGGGTCGACCTCCGCCCAAAGGTACTTGGGCCGTTGCGCTACTTCTTCGTCAGAACGCAAAAGCGATAGGTGCCACACAACACTCGATTCTTGAAGGCGAGGTTGATAACTTCCAAGCTGAAACAGGCTGGGTGCGTTGTTCACGTTCAGAATCGATGTTCGTCGAGCCAACCCTTCCGTTGTGAAATCCGCACAAATGAGCCGCTCGTCTGCACCGATCGTCATGCGAATTGCCGAACGGGGGCTAACAGGTACCAATCGTCGATGATTGCCATAGTCGATCCAGACGGGAGTATTGTTTGAGATGGCGGTTGGAATGGTAATGGGTTGGTTGCAAGGAGCTTGCCAACTCTCACCCGTTGCAAGTCGGACAACAAAGGTCTCTGGTTGTACCAAGGTGTCGATCTTTTCGACAAGTTCTATCGCATTGGCAACTTGCATCGTCGCGGTCCCACCGGACTCGTCCGCAAGGCGACGATATTGTTGTGTGGCTTCAGCAAGCTCAGAAGCGGGGACACCAAATCCTATGATGTGAATTCGGACGCCAAGTCGCTTCGCTTGATCAATGACCTCGTCGATGGAGATGTTCTTGTCCGGAGTTGGATTAAACTGATAGTTTCGGCCGTCTGAGATAACAATCACGTCATGTGTCACACCGTTTCCAAAGTTGGGCGTCTGCTCCATGGCATGCATGAGAGCCAAGTACAATGGCGTTTGTCCCCAAGGGAGCAACAGATCCAAGCGATTCATGACTGCCGCGAACTCCGCGTCTGCAAATCGTCCCACAGGCAAGATGGACTCAACATCTTCGAATGCACGAAGCGATTGCGGAAACGGAAAGGTCGAATAGTATCGATTTTGAAAAAGCGTACCTTGTGTAGCATTGCCCATGGCGACGCGATGTCCAAAGAGAGTGACACCGATCAGATCGGTGGAGTCACGCCATCGATTCAGGATGTCCGACATCGCCCTGCGTGCCGCTGAAAGCTTCGAGGTATCGACTGCATTCGGGGGAGTTATGGAAGCGGTTCCTTCGACCTGCTGTGGTTCAATCATCGAAGCCGAGCAGTCGAGAATGAGCGTTCTGGCACGGCGCTTATCCCGTTGGTCGTGAATCACAACACTAGCCAATCCTGGTTCAGCAACCTGAGAGACAGATACGTTCCTGAAATCGGCGACAATCTCGTGATTCGACTCAAATACATGACCGCGAAAAAGAAGGCGAGCGACGAACTTCGCTGCATTTTCTGATCGTTTATCGGGCAACTTCGGAGCATGCAATGGAACCGTTCGCGGTTGCATTCCCGGTCCGATAGCAATGCTTTCGATCCCCCCAATTTCGGCAAAGCTATCTTTATTGATCAATCGAAGCGATGCGGTTCCGGACGGGATCGAAGCGATGCCCGCGCCAGGCTTCACTGCGCACGCGATGACGGTTTCAGAGTCTGGAAGCCAGGTTGGGGCACCCACGGCTTGCAAGAGCAACCCATTCAAGACTGCTTCTTTTCGAGAAGCAAGCGATTGAAGGGCTTCACCAAACTCGAGCGACAAGTCATCGCTCCCATCTCTGGTCGCTTCATCCAGGAGTGCGTTCGCAATCGTGACAAAATACGGTTGCGAGCGAATCATCGGCTCCTTCCAGAAATCCTGCATGACGCGATAGCTTGACCGCACCAAGCGTCGTTTCGATTGGAGTGCATTCCACCCGCGAACAAGTCGACTGCAATCGCTGTCTAGGCAAAGGCTTGCGAAAATCCGTGCAATGGAAGACGCGACGGCATGGTCTTCTGAGGAACCAGATACGGCGTCCCTCGCAACGGCGTCACATGCGATCGCGATGAGCTTCTCATTGGTCTGCGCCGATCGGTCCCCGGAATGATTGGTATTTCCAGACGTCAGTTGCAGTGACGTTTCGGTGATGAGTCTCGCGATTGCAATTTGGCTCCGATGCGACAGGTCGAGCGTGGTGGGCTGACTCGTAGTTTGCATGTGCAATGTGGAACGATCGTTGGACGGTTTCGCTAGAAGCTTGCGAGTTGCGAGTCGCATCTGAATCGCGTTTTCTAGTGACTCGCCGTGGTTGGGTAGAAATCCAGAACGAAGTAGCTCCTGGATCGCAAAAGCATTGCTTGGAGTGATTTCGCCCTTTGCCTGCAGTAGGTCTTGCCAACGAATTGTCAGTTCGCGTTTTAGGAGTGTGAGTTCAGGGGTTATATCCACAAACGTTTGTGGAATAGCCTCAAATTGCGATGCATTTCTTAGGACCTGCGAGTTGAGCAACAGTCCTTCGGTGATTTTTTCGATACGGGACGAAAGCAGAGTGGGTGCAGAATCACTTGCAATGGAGTCGACGACATCGCAAGCGCGATACAGAGTAGCAATGTCGTGAATCGCTCGTTCGTGTGCGCGAATCGCGATTAGGAACCAAGTTGTCCAACGTTGAAGTGGATCGATTGAAGTATCAAACTTGTAGATATCGGCTTTGATGCTCTCGTCCAGCAGGTTGGCGAGCATTCGGTCTTCAATGCTTCGTTGGAAATGCTCCAGTTGTGACGCTTTCTCGGCAATTGCCTTTAACTCGGGCAGTTGGCACCATTGCTGTCGTACTAGTTCGAGTTTCCTTGAAGCCGCAGCGAATGCCTTAAGTGTGTCGGGTGCGCGCCACATGGCGAGTTCTGGGTGCTTGCAAGCTTGGTGAAGGAAGGGGAGCGTCGCAATGGCACGGTCCTCTTTTGGTTCGTTATTTGACTCGCAGAGCTGGATCGCGTTTTGTAGGCTTGGACTTTCAGAAAGGGCCTTCCACAGTTCACCGTCATTCTGAGCGATTCTATAATCCAAGTCATCCATTGAGTTTTCCGAGGCATGCGTAGTGACCTCCATTCCCCTTTCCAATTGTTGAAAACGCTGTTTGAACTCAGGCATTCGCAGGATGCGATCCCGTCCTGCGAAACCAACTTCTTCCATGCCAACTGCAACCTGGATCAACTCAGACCATTCAGCGGGTTGATTGCGCCAAGGGTGTTTTTTTTGCAATGCGTCGACAACCCGCCAGGCGTTTTCAATATCGCTAAGCGTTTGTGTTGTGGCGGTTGGAAGGGGATGGGATTCGATTCGTCTTGAGGAGGAGCCAGCCCACGTTATTTGTAGACTGGTATCGCTTGACGAGCAAAGCATAGTGGACTGAGACGCCCCACGATTTTGGAGGGCAAACGTTTTCGTTTTTTCTTGGACGTATCGATTTAGTTCGCCGAGTTCGACGTATTGATTCCCGTTTCCTCCGTAGATACGTTGATCGCAAAGACCGGCTAGAGCTTCCGAGAGAAAGCGAGTGAATGGGTCCGCTAGGCCATCCCTTGGATCTGCGGAACCGATATTGGTGGTGGCAGAAACAATCACGGTCAATCGATTCAGTTTCATCGGAGTGAAATGTGAGTCCACTAACTTGCGAACGGCGTGCGCAAAAAGATTATCGGGAAGTTCGCTTGGCAGCGGTCCAGACTGTCGACCGCTTTCGAGAAACAAGACAACCGAACGGTCTTTCTTGACGACATTCGCGATGTGGTCAATCAGCGATTGAAGAGGCAACCACGATTTTGTATCCAATGCTTCAGAATCTTGGAATAGAAAGCATGGGCGAAGACCTTGATCGACAGCACCATGGAGGTTGATATACAACAACAACGGTTTATCGCTGGCTGCGGCATGGTCAAGCTGAGCGATCACGTCTTCGAACTCGCCCCATTGTCCTTTCGCCATCGCGCTTGCTTCCTCCAATTTCCGGACCGTCAAATTGTGGCGATCAAGCGATTTCAGCGCTGCAACATTCTCATTGCTACAGGGGTTCAGGTCCCACGGTGGTGCGTAGCTTGTGGAGACAATTAGCAACGGAGTCCGAGTAGGCGACTGCAGAAGTGTGCGAGCGAAGACACACACAAATACTGCCAACAGAAATAGAGAAACAACGAACCATCCGCGAGTGCGTAGGCTGCGCGGCGAAACCGAACCATCACTCAATTGTAAGAGGGATATCGTCATGCGGCTTTCTTATTGGCTAGATCACTCTGGTTCAATTTGTTGTAGAGTGTCTTAAGACTAATCCCGAGTTCTTCTGCGGCCGCGGGCTTATTGCCTTGATGACGTTGAATAGCGTCTTGAACTGCCAAGAGCTCCATTTCGCGTAGGCTCATCGGATTGGCCACGGCCGAATGTACCGACTTGGCCTCCCGCTTGATTCGTTTGTCGATAAAATGACGTGGTAAGTGCTCCGGTAGAATCGGTGGTGCATCGCATAGGATGGTAGCATGCTCGACCACGTTGGCTAATTCACGAACATTTCCTGGCCAAGGATGTTGCTTGAAGACGCTCATTGTTTCGTCTGAGAATATTTGCTCAATCGCTGCATGCTCTGGCCTATGTCTCAGATAGAGGTGACGGGCCAAGGGCATGACGTCTTCCATGCGTTCGCGCAAGGCAGGAACATGAATCTCAAAGGCGTTGATTCGAAACATCAAATCTTCGCGAAAAGCTCCCGATTCCACCATGTTCTCCACATCTCGATGGGTTGCACAGACTACGCGAACGTCGACATGAAACGTTTGGTTGTCACCGACTCGCCGAATGTCACCACTTTCCAGCACGCGCAATAATTTCGCTTGCATCGGCAATGGCAACTCTCCAATTTCGTCTAAGAAAATCGATCCGCCGCTTGCAACTTCAAAGAGTCCATCACGCTGCATATCGGCGCCGGTGAATGCCCCCTTTTTATGACCAAAAAGTTCGCTTTCGATTAAGTTTTCAGGCAAGGCACCACAATTGACAGCTACAAATGGTTTGTCTTTGCGTGGGCTCTGGTCGTGCAACGCTCTGGCAACCAGCTCTTTTCCACAACCTGTTTCGCCTCGAATGAGTACGGTGCTCGGTGTGGGAGCCACTTTGCGAATGAGCGTCAGCACTTCCTGCATCGCTTTCGACGTGCCGATGAGGTTGGGTGTTTTGGAGTGAGGGGTATTGGAATCCTTGTCGATAGCCGCTGAACGCCGCTTGAGTTCGCGCCTTGCCGCTACTCGCTGCAGCAAGGACTGCAATTCCGATAGGCGACATGGTTTACTCAAGTAATCGATGACGCCAAACCTCAGTGCAGCGACTGCCGATTCCAGAGACTGTTTGCCCGTCAAAACGATCGATTCGGTCATGGGGGAAAGAGTGGCTGCCCTCTCGATCACTTGAATGCCATTCATCCCAGGCATATCCAAATCAACGATTAAGCAATCAAATGTTTCTCGTTCTAGCGCAGCCACGGCAGTGTACCCGTCTGGACACACCGTGACACGGTGGCCCAAATGAGGTAGCTCCATCCTCATCAATTCTTGTAGCGAAGGCTCATCATCGGCGAACAGAATGGAGAGCGGACTAGGCTGCGATTTTTTCATGATTTGCGTCATAGGATTGGATGGTAGCTGGTTGGTTTGGTAAGATCACTTCGAATCGTGTTCCAAAGTTATTTCCCTTGCTCTTGGGTGTTATGCGACCACCATGGTCAGCGATGATTCGACTGGTGATTGGCAGTCCAAGTCCTGTTCCACGGCCATCGCGACGGCGCGTAAAAAATGGTTCAAAAAGGTGCTGCAAGACTTCATCGGTCATGCCGCAACCGTTGTCGTCAACCACCAAGCGAACGGAGTCGCTCAACGCCTCGAGGGAAATGGCAACGCAGCCATCGTTTCGGTTTGGATCCAATGATTCGAGCGCGTTGGTTAGTAAGTTCAAGACCACTTGTTTCATTTCCTGTGGGCAGGCCCACACGATCATCGGCATCGATCGCGGCTGGAACTCTATTTTCTGTGCACGGTATTGTCCAAGATGTCGTACCATATCGACTACGTCGCCCACAATCTCATTCATGTCGATCGAGTGCTTGCGTTGTTCGGTTCCCAGGCGGGAAAAATCGAGCAGCTTTTCCGTGATCCCTTTGCATCGAAAAGCCTCGTCCTGAATGCGGCGCAAATAGGTTCGGAGTGTATCGAGGTCAAACCCAGAAGCCGGAGAGCCCTCTGCAGCTTCTTCGGGATTCTCGGTAGGATGGAGGATGCGGTGCAACCGGGACTCGAGCGCCTCGGCGCTCCATGCGATCGAAGCCAGCGGGTTGTTTATTTCATGAGCTACACCTGCCGCAAGGAAGCCTACGCTGGCTAACTGCTCGTTGCGAATCACCTCTTGAGATCGTTCTCGCACTTGATCATTGAGGTCCCGTTGAATGCTCAAAAAGCTCGCGGCGCCCAAATTAATCGCGTCGGCAAGTTCCGACAATTCATCGTTGCTGTCAATTAGAATGCGATGTGCAAAGTCCCCTGCGGCAACACGACGCGAGCCCGCCAACAGTTCTTTGAACGGCTTGATAACAGCGATTCTCGCATAAAGGATAAGACCGATGAGAAGGAATGCAGCCAAAGTCGCACTGCTCCACGCGAGCACAATCCAAGTTCGGTATCGCGATCGCACTTCTTCTTTGAAGCTGGCCATGCGGTCTCCAAAAAAGGTGGGTAGCTTGTGTGCGATTTTTGAAAGTTGCTCGAGGTCGTGCAATTGTTTCATAAAATGCGGAAAACTCCCGGATTCGAGCAAGTCCTGTTGGCGAAGCGCGATCGCGTTGAGAATCTCGGTTAGTTCGGCCGACTTTTCGAACTCGTCGGTTAGGTTCGAGAGGAATGTGTCGTCGATATTAGATCGCTCTAAATGCGACTTGTATCGTGCGAGGACGACCCGGACGTGGTGCAGCTTTTCATTGAAAAGGCGTTGGCTGTTTCGTACGCCCGTTGAGTTGTTGAGATTCGACTCATAGCCGAGTCGATCGGACATCGAGAAGGTAAGCGATTCCTGGATATCAAGTCGTTGAAAGACCAATCGCAATTCGTCGGTAGTATCGAGTTGCTGAAACTCCAACCGTAGTTCGTCAATAGATCGAGTCAAATCGGCGGTGAATGGCATTTCCGAGGCGCGACTGCTCAGAGTGGTTGCTAGGTCGCGATAGGCATATACTCCCCGAAAACTGCTATAACCTAGCACGGCCACAACGATGCCAAGCACCACCATGGAAACAAGCAGTTTCTTTCGAATGGTTGAGGTTGAAATCCACGGTATTCCCACACTATGCTCCTTGCGAGTTCGCCATTTTTCAGCGCATGATTGGGCCATCCCATGGGACGCCTCGAAAGGCGTTCTGGGGATAGTTGGGTTGTGCGGGTGCGACCTGTTGTGGAACCACCGCTTGCGGTCCAATCCGGCCTAGATCCATGGGCTTGTAGCCACTCATGCTGGGCATTTCAAACTGCTTCATATTGTCCGGGGAAAGCCCATTCACAACGTAAGACGCGATGGAAATATCCAACTCGAGTGGATCACTACCCGAAGGTAACAGTTGTACTTTAGCCTGGTGCGGCAAAGATGTTTGCACGGACGCATAGTATTCATGCTTGGATTGTTTCGCATGCGCGACCAAACGAAGGGAGGGATCATACAAGAGTACTTCGCGACAATAGCCGTATTTCGGATCGATAATGAGCGTGCGATAATTGTTGCCGATTGGGGAAGGCTCCCAAGTCGTAATTTCCATCATCCCATCTGGCCGGGTCCTAGGTGGTCGTCGTGCGTCCACTCGCATTAAGTCTAACTCGCAAACGCCCATCGCTTGAATGAGCCATTCCGGCGAGACTGGCAGGACAGGCCGGTCGACTTGGAGATCGAATTCGCTATGACGAGCAAAAAACATTGTTGGTTGGCCACCGTCTCGGACAGCCATCCAAAACGCCTCATCGTTGCTACCGATATCGACCCCTGCAAAGCCCAATACGCTTGCGGTCAATCGAAACCGTTTTGGTCGGCTCCAAGTAACATTGGTGTTGATTGAGTTTTGATTGTTGACCTTAACCGTGACGGAATTGGATTGGAGCGATTGAACATTCCGCGATCGATTGATTGCATCCGCGAGTTGCTCTAAATTCGGCGGGGTGTTAAACAATGGGACAGGTTGAAAATCAGGTATCGTTCGCCTGGGCATGCACGTTGCCCCTCCGGCTACTATGGTGCACAGAATAATCACAATGCACTGCAATGCCCTGCAGACTTTTGAATTCTCCGGTCCGGAGGAGATGTTCAGCGGTTTATGTTTCACAGTAAAGCAAATCGACTAGTTTTTGGTGCAGATAATCGGCACGGTCATGTGATGGGGTGTGAACCGGAACAACAAATTCGCGTCCATCGGAAGAATGCGTCAGATGCAAATGGACTGGATCGTCCTCGTAGGATTCTCTAGGTACTTCTACCAAGAGTCGTCGGCGTATCAAAAGAACAGCCAGCAGATATGCTAGATCGCTGTCTACGGTTTGTTCAGATAGCTTTTCGAGTGCGTCGAGCAATATCGAAGTTGGGGCAAGCGTCAGTTTTCCAGCTCGCTTGGCCGGCATTTGGCTCATCCACCAGCCCACCGCATGGTTGGGTGCTCCGTGCCAATGTTCTTTGCTGAAATCCTGCCGGACCAATTCGGCTCCTCGTTGAAGCACGACAGAATAGTACCGCTCGCCAGGTTCGAACGGCCGGTCTCCTTGATGGCATTTCCTCGTGCTTCGTTGGATTGTGTATTCCTGCATCCTTCGCTTTTAGGAAAAAACAGGAACAAAATCTAGACCAGCACGGCTGAACCCGCGCCGCTACACCGCTCGGGTGCGGAAAACTCTGCTCGACAATCTCCTTTCGACTTAAGGATTTGGGCAATTAACATCCGATTTAGGCTTGGACGAATCAGTTGCGACCGTTAAACTTGGCCCCCCCTGATTTTGGAACTGTACCGAAAATGGCGATCAAACGTTTCGCTATTAACGCTGCTTATACAACGACTTTTTAGAATGCCGTAGTGTTCAAATGTCCAAATTAAAGACTCACAAGTCCACAAAAAAGCGATTCCGGCTCACAGCGAGCGGCAAAGTCAAGCACCGCAAGGCGGGGACGAGCCACTTAGCCATTAGTAAGTCCGCGAAAAAGATTCGGCAATTGCGTGGCACAAAAGTGTTGGAGCCAAACTTCCAACGCGCTGTTCAAGACGCTTTGCGTGGCTATAGCTACTAAAGCAAAACAAGACACCTGGCCCATTTTTATCACCAGGCGTTTGGGTGACAACTGTCGCAAAGTCTATGTAAGTACGGGCTGTTGCTGCTGAGAAGCGGCCCTTTGCGATGACCTGAAACGCCCCTAGCAAGCAAGATTGCAGATACATGAGAACTAGAAAAGGTTCGGCTCGTAGGCAGGCCAAGAGGAAACTATTTCAAAGAGCTGAGGGTTACGTCGGCGGTCGCCGTAGACTCTACCGAACGGCAAAAGAGAATCTCGTCCGTGCTGGACGATTCGCTTATCGCGATCGACGTCGTAAGCGACGCGATTTTAGACGACTTTGGATCATACGAGTCAATGCAGCATCGAGGATGCACGGCCTTCGTTACAGCGAGTTCATTCACGGTCTGCTATTGGCCAAAATAGAAGTCGATCGAAAGCAACTTGCGGAGATGGCGGTGAACGATTCCGCAGGTTTCGGAGTCATCGTTGCTGCGGTAAAGAAAGCCTTGGCAGCCAAGGCCGCAGCTTAGTCTCAGTCTAGATATGAGCGGCGGGTGCTTTCCGCGTAATCAAACTCAACTATGGATTCACGCGGCAACCGCCCGCGGCTCAATAATGTGAGCCTGCGACTTCTTTAGTCGCGGGCTCTTTGCATAGTGTGACAACCGAGTCTGAGAACCTATCTATGTCCCTTCAGAATTTTGTCGACTCGCTCGATAGTCTGCTCGATGATGCCAAGAAATCACTCGATGAAGTAGCTTCGTCTGAGCATTTAGAAGCATTGCGGGTCAAGTTTGTGGGTGCCAAAAATGGTGCCATCAAAGCTGTTCAGAAATTGATGGGCGCAATCGAATCGGAGCATCGACCTGCTGCCGGGAAACGCTTCAATGAAGTCCGCGATGCCATTCAAACTGCTCTCGACACCGCAACGGAACGGCTCGGGGGAGGATCTCGAAAACTATCCAATGAGCAACTTGTTGACCCAACGCTGCCTGGTCTACGACCTATTTTGGGCCAGCTTCATCCAGTCACTCAGACGATTGAGCATCTCAAGGATATCATGGGGCGATTGGGTTTCAACACAACCGAAGGACCTGAGATTGAGGACACATGGCACAACTTCATGGCCCTCAACATTCCAGAGGATCATCCTGCCCGCGACCCGCTAGACAACTTCTATTTAGCGACCGCGAGCAAACAGATGCATAGCCCAACGGATCGCGATGCGATGTTACTTCGAAGCCAAACCAGCACCGTGCAAATCCGTGTCATGGAGACACAGCCGTTGCCCTTGCGAATTATTTCGTTGGGTCGAGTGTATCGCCCTGACGCTCCGGATGCGACGCACTTTCCGATGTTCCATCAAATGGAGGGGCTGTGGGTCGACAGGAATGTGACCATGGCTCAACTCAAAAGCGTGTTGCGATTGTTTGCAACCAGCTATTTGGGGAGCGAAGTTAAAGTTCGCTTCCGCCCGTCGTTCTTTCCATTCACTGAACCGAGTGTTGAAGTCGACTATTGGTGGAACGGCAATTGGGTCGAGTTTGGTGGGGCGGGAATGGTTGACCCAAACGTCTTTGAAGCACTGGGAATCGATGCCGAAAAGTGGAGTGGATTTGCTTTTGGGCTCGGTGTCGAGCGACTCTGCATGCGACGATTTGGGATTGTCGATATCCGCGAGTTGTATCGAAGCGATGTGCGATTTTTGCGCCAGTTTGCCTCTTAGCGAAGAGCTCCAGAGCCGCGTGCGCTAGCCGCGAGAGAATCATCAAGCAATAGAACTGCGGTTAGCGCCCGCGGCTCTGAATAGCGAAAACCGATAGTGAGTAGAGTTGCATGTTAGTCTCTTGGGAATGGTTGTCAGATTACGTTGACATCGGAATCAGCCATGAAGAAATGGCAACGCGTTGGGCGTTGACCGGCCTGAATCACGAAAGCACTGTTATCGTTGATGGTGTGCCAGTGATCGACTTAGAAATTACCAGCAATCGTGGAGACTGTTTGGGTCACATCGGTATTGCCAGAGAAGCGTCGGTATTGCTGCAAAGCGAATTGAGGTTTCCATCCCCAGAGCTTAAGACATCCGACGAGCCCATATCGAAATGGTTGGTGATCGAAAATCAATTCGAGGAGTCTTGTCCGCGATACATTGGGCGGTTGATTCGCGGCGTGAAGATTGGCCCCAGTCCGCTTTGGATGCAGAAACGACTGATGGCAGTTGGCGTCAAACCGATCAATAACGTAGTGGATGCCACGAACTACGTCATGTTCGAATGCGGTCAGCCATTGCATGCGTTCGATTTCGCCAATATTCGGGGCGGGCGCATCATCGTGCGGCCAGCCATCGACAAAGAGAAATTCTTGGCCATCGATCACCGGACTTATGAACTCGACCCGCAAATGGTCGTCATTGCAGACGCGGAACGAGCGGTCGCGTTAGGTGGAGTGATGGGTGGCGCGGAAAGCGAAGTCTCCGATAGCACGGTTGACATCTTGCTCGAGTCTGCCGAGTTCGTGCCCCTTTCTATTCGACGTACAGCTCGCAAGCTCAAACTGCATTCGCCGGGCTCCTATCGCTTTGAGCGACGTATCGATCAAGCGAACCTGGACTGGGCATCGAGGCGTTGTTGCGAACTCATTTTGGACACTGCGGGTGGTCGGCTGATGTCGGGTTCCGTGGACACGGGAGAACGATTGCCGGAACGGCCCCCCATCCTTTTGCGCGAGAGTAAAATTGCGAACGTACTTGGAATCGAAGTTCCTTGGGAGCGTTCGCTTGCAATTTTGGTGCACCTCGGTTGTCAAGTGACTGGCAATTGCAATGACGCGGACGCCCGTGTTGTGGCGCCGAGTTATCGATCGGATCTGACTCGCGAAATCGACTTGATTGAAGAGATTGCACGCATTTTCGGATACGAACAGATCCCTGAGGATGCAGCGGTGCCCTTGGTTTCCTCGACCAAGCGCCCCAAGGATATCTTGATGGAGACGGTTCGACGGGTTGTTTGCGCATCCGGTTTTGACGAAACGATGACTCCTAGCTTAATCGGCAAATCGTCGATGTCGTCCATCTCGCCATGGACAACGGAAGATCCGATGACCACGATGATTCCTTTACTCGAGGGTGCGAACCAGCTTCGACGTTCTCTCATCCCAAGCTTGATCTCTGCAAGGTTGTACAATCAATCGCAATCGAATCGTGATGCGCGCCTATTCGAAACGGCGAATGTGTATTTGCCAAGAACCAGCGGGTTGCCGGGTCAGCAATTCAATTTGGGGGTCATCGGATCGACTGATATTCGCAATGTTGCGGGAACGTTTGAAGAGATCCTCCATCGAGCATGCGGACCAGACTTCGTGCAGTGCAAGGTGACGAAATGCCTTTTGACGTGGAACTTTTTGGCGCCCCACAGCGGAATCGCTTGGATGGTCGGAGGCGAGATGATCGCATGGATCGGCCAATTGAACCGATCGCTTGTCGATGCGACAAAATTGGACTGCGCTGCCGCCGTGGGCGAAATGAACCTCGACATGTTGCTGGAACATGCGCTGTTAGTTCCGCAGTTGCAACCGATTATTCTTTTCCCAACGGTCGAGCGAGATCTGAATTTGATTTTGGATGAGGCGACGCAATGGCAATCCATTTCGACGGTGATTCAAAAAGCTGCGGGACCACTCTGCATCCATGTTCTGTTTCGTGAAATTTATCGCGACACGAAGAAGGACGGCGATGGCAAGAAGCGAGTTCTATTGAGTATGCACTTAAGGAGCTCTACCGAAACATTGACCAGCGAGCAAGCGGACACGGTGATGCAAAATGTGCTGTCCGCATGCAAATCGGAGTTTCAAGCGACCATTTTGCAATAGCGGAGGGAATCAAAGGGACACTGCTTTTGTACGGGTGGGTAGTTGCATTCGGAATTTAGATTTCTTATCTTGCTGTCGTGAATCCCTTTCATCGGTTCTTTCAACGAAGTGAATCAAGATGAGATTGTCTAGAGCGGAGATCTTCGATCCTAACGAAATCGTTGCTGTGCATACAATGGCCAGGACAATTCGGCGTTGCTTCTTAATGGGGGACGATCCCTATTCCGGCAAAAACTTCGATCATCGCAAGCGATGGATCGAAGAGAAACTGCAGCTCCTGGCCGCCAACTTCGGTATCGATTTGCTTGCATTCGCGTGCTTGTCGAATCACTTTCATTTGGTCCTGCGCTCAAGACCCGATGTCGTCGAAACTTGGGATGACACCGAGGTAGCGCTACGATGGTGGACGCTTTGCCCCAAACGAAAAATCCAACGCGAAGTGGACGGCCAGAAGCTCTGGATACCCGTCGATCCAAACGAATATGACCTCAATGCCATTCGAAACGATCCTGTGAAATTGGCGGACATTCGGCGGCGATTGAGCGATATCTCTTGGTGGATGCGACTGTTATGTCAGTACATCGCAATGCGAGCCAACGGCGAAGAAGGCGAGGGGCTCGGCAAGTTTTGGCAGAGCCGTTACAAAGCCGTCCGGATCCTTGACGAAGAGACGCTGCTTGCGTGCGCGGCTTACGTCGATTTGAATCCGATCCGCGCTGCGTTGGCAGAGACGCTTGAAACCAGTGACTACACTTCGGTTCAGCGACGAATCGATTCGCTCCCAACGAATGTGGAGACTTCTACGCCAAATACAGACGTCATTCAACGACCCGATGATTTTCTGAGTCCCATCGCGATCGATGAACAGAGCGATCCTTTGGGTCCGCAACCGAGCCGAAGCCGCAGTCGTTGCAGTGACAAAGGTTTCCTGGCGATGTCCGAAGCGGACTATTTAACGATCCTCGATTGGTTGGCCCGCAACACGGTGGCTGGCAAACGAGGCTCGACCCCAGAAGCAG